>JBBEWH010000096.1:0-24788 GCA_037414955.1 Actinomycetes bacterium KLBMP 9797 | reverse complement strand
TGCCCCCCCCCAAACCATCATCCCGGCGTCCCACAAGTAGTTAGAACGACTTGCGGGACGCCTTGATCATGGAGGATCCGGTCACTGCTGCTTGGTCTCCCAGAAGATCTGCGAGATCTCCTCGATCTTGGCGAGCAGCCGGTCCGCCACGGCCGGGTCCGCGGCACCCTTCGCGCCGCCCGCGCCGGCCAGCTTGGTCGCCTCGTTGAACAGGCCGTGCAGGTGCGGGTACTTCTCGAAGTGCGGCGCCTTGAAGTAGTCGGTCCACAGCACCCACAGGTGGTGCTTGACCAGCTCGGCCCGCTGCTCCTTGATGATCAGTGCCCGGGTCCGGAACTCGGGATCCTCGTTCGCCTGGTACTTCTCGCAGATCGCCTTGATCGACTCGGCCTCGATGCGCGCCTGCGCCGGGTCGTAGACACCGCACGGCAGGTCGCAGTGAGCGCTCACCACGGTGCGTGGCATGAACAGGCGTGACAGTCGCATGGGGGCTTCCTCTCTCGTGGCCTACCCGTCGAACGCTAAAACCTCAACCGCCCTTCAAGTCAAAGCGAGATCCAGTGACGGTGCCCACAGAGGATCGAGCGGTTGACCTCAACCACGGTTGACGTTCTACCGTCCGCGGCGGAGCCGTCGAAAGGAGCCGCCATGCCGGAACATCCGGGGACGTGCCTTGGCGAACAGCTGAAAGGCGCCTTTCGCCGCTATCCGACGGGCGTCGCGGTCATCAGCGCGGCCGGACCGGACGGGCCGGTGGGGCTGACCGCGTCCAGCGTCGCGTCGGTGTCGGTCGCGCCGCCGGCGCTGTCCTTCTCGGTCGCGGGGAGCAGGTCGGCGCGGGTCATCCGCGAGGCGTCGAGCTTCGTCGTCCACCTCCTGGGGCCGCGGCATGTGCAGCTGGCACGGGACTTCTCCCGCCCGGACGGGCCGCGCTTCACCCCCGAACAGGGCTGGCGCACGTTGCCGTCCGGGGAGCCGATCCTCCCCGGCGCGGTCGCCGCGCTCCGTGGCACGCCGCTGCACCACGTGCGCGTCGGTGACTCGACGCTCGTCGTCGCCTCAGTGGTCGAGGTCTTCCACGGACCGGACAGCGGTCGACTCGTCTACCACCACAGGAACTTCGTCACGTCGCCACCATAGGGCCTCACACGGACCGGACCCGAACCTCGTTGCCGTCGTGCTCGACGTGGATGGCGCGGCGGGTCCGCGGGTGTCCGGCGACCTCGGCGCTGTCCAGGTCCGCGCTTACCTCGACGGCGCTCGGATGTACCGTCAGCAGCCGGGCCACGTGGTCCTTGGCCGCGATGACCGCCACGTGGTCGCTGCCCCGCGACCCCGCGGGCAGGCCGTAGACCGGCGCGACCCGGTTGGGGAACCGGTCGGTGGCGTCCACCTCGTCGGCGGTGAGGAGGGTGGCCCCGTCGACGGTCCGGGACAGACCGCATCCGTCCACATAGCGCCGGTCGCGCAGGAAGGCCCGGCGGTCGGCGTGCGACACCGCGCCGTAGCCGAACATCGGCAGCAGGATCTCGACCATCCGCATCGCCGCGAGCACCCGGCCTTCCGTCTGCAGCTGGATGTCGATCTGGACCAGCAGCGGGTTGTCCTTGGCGAACCCGGCGAACCGGGCCTCGGCGACGACCGGGCCCGCCTCCGGCAGCGGCTCGAAAAACTCCAGACTGGGCAGCCGGTGCGGGACCCCGACCCACCCGTCGGTCACCTCGGGCGCCCAGCGGGACAGGCCATGGTGCGGGATCGCGTGCAGCGCCGCGTCCAGCAACCCTTGATTAAGCTGCCCCCGCGGCACCCGCCCGCGGCCGGCGTCGAGCACGCCGGTGCAGCCGGTGGGGCCGATACGCACCGACGTCAGGTACTGGAAGGCCGGCCCGTGGAAGATCGCCCCGGTCTCGTACGGGATCGGCGCGGGCGCGGCGTCGATCAGCGGCGCGAACGGCGCGGGCCGCGCACCGGACGGGAGCGTGCCCAGCCGTACCGTCCCGGTCGCCACCACCTCGAAGGCCGGCTCGACGGCGCCCTCCGGCGCGGTCAGGAGGCGCACCCGCAGGCCGTCCGGCGCCGGTACCAGCTCGGTGCGCAGCCGCACCGGCTCCTCCACGGGCAGCCAGCGCCGCAGCCGCACGTCGTACACGCCGAGCACGTCCGGCGCGGAGTGGCCGGCGTGGTCGGCGTGGCCGGCGTGGCCGGCCGCCGCCGAAGCCAGGACGTCCACAATCGACATCATCGGCAGCGTCGGAACTGTCCAGGATGGACAATGATCGTTGATCCAGGCGTCTCGTGCCGGCTCCAGCACCCGGTCGACCACGACCGATCCCGGCTCGGCGGGGACGGCCGGGCCGCCCGGGACGACCCGCACGCCGAGTCCGGTCGCGTGGTAAATGCGCCGCCCGTCGACCCACAGCCAGGCGTCGGCGACCGCGTACCGGCCACCCGAGTCCTCGGCGTACTCCAGGATCTCCATCTCCACCGTGACCACGCCGTCGCCCGGCACGACCTGGCCCCGGTACCGCCAGGTCAGCTCGCGGCCCGGCAGGACCGGCTCGAACCGGGGCCGTCGCAGCCCGGCCGGCGCGCCACGCCGCACCAGGTAGTACCGCAGCAGCTGGTACATGGCCTCGATCCCGAGCGACCCCGGCCAGACCGGGTCCTGGAAGAAGTGGCATGTGAAGAACCACTCCCCGGCGTCGACGTCCTTTTCCGCGCGCAGCAGCCCGAGCCCGGCCCGGCCGCCGTCCGGCCAGTAGCCGGTGACCCGGTCCAGCATCAGCAGCATCGGCCCGGCCAGCCGCACGCCGGCCCCGGGCAGCGGCACGACGTCGCCACCGGCCCGCCGGTACCGGCTCAGCTCCTCAGTGGACGGCGGCATGCCGACCTGGTGATCGAACGCCGCCGGCGGGAAGAACCCGAACACCGCGGTGAGCTCGAAGACCGGCACCCCGTCGGCGAGGCAACGGATGCCGAACCGCTCCACGACGACCTCGCCCTGCCGCGCGACGCTGAGCAGCTCGACCTCGCTGCGCAGGCACCGGGTGCCGGGCCGCACCTCGCCGAGCACGGTGCCCGCGCCGTCCAGGTTGCGGAAGCGCAGATCGGTGTCGCCCTCCCGGATGCTGCCGGCGTAGGCCGCCAGCCATCCGCACGGCTGCAGCACCACCTCCATCAGCACCGCCATCGGCATCGTGCGGCGGTCGTTCTGCTCGAAGTACCAGACGTCCTCCGGCACGTCGTACTCAGCCACCGCCCGGGTGCCGACGCGCAGCTCGCCGGGCTCCCCGTCCACCGCGACGATCCGGCTGACCATCAGGTACGGCGGGCCGGGCAGCCGGCACACCCGGGGACTGCCGTCCACCGCGGCGTCGCCGACCACTTCGGACGGCCGGCCCCACGCGGAGGCCAGCAACTGCCGGTACCCGTGCACGACCGTGCCCGCCGGCTCGTCCCGGTGCCCCACCAGTCCGCCGAGGGCGGCCAACGGCACCGGCTCGCCGGTGGCCTGCACGCGCGGCGGCCCGAGCAGCCGCCAGTGCTCCAGCGGCCAGTCCGCCACCAGCCGCAGCGCCGCGCCGCGGGCGTGCAGGACGGGCGTGCCGTCCACTGTGCACAGCACGTCGGCGACCAGCGACGGCCGCGGGCCGTCCGGCGCCTCGGTGACGAACACCTCGTACGCCACGCGGCGGCCGCCGGGCCGGGCGCCGAAGCGCAGCTCGACCGGGCGGTCGGCGACCGGCTCGAAGCGCCAGCCGTCCCGGTCGACGGTGCGGCCCGCCGCGATCAGGTAGAACGCCATCGCCTGCAGGCAGCCGTGCCACAGCAAGGCCGCCTCAGAAGCCCCGCCACCGTCGAGGAGGCCGCCACCTCCCATGATCAAGGCGTCCCTCATGTAGCTATGACGACGAGAGGGACGCCCTGATCTTGGCGGGGTCGTAATACTCTCCGCCGTGGCGCGCAGGTAGCCGCGGCGCGCCGGTCCGCCGGCCGGGTCGATCACCTCGGGCACCGGGAAGAGCATCTCAGTGACCTCGCGCAGGAGGAGTAGCCGGTCGCCGTCGATGCGCGGAGTGCGCACGTGCGCCCGGGTCGCCGTCCAGCTCGCCCCGAAGCAGTCGGCCGGCCGCCCCTCCGCGACCGCACGCACCGCCTCCGGCCCGAACCGGCGCGGCGTACCCTCGCCGGGCAGTGGCCAACCGGCACCGGGCAGCGAGCCCAGTCGGGCGGCGGCCTCCGCGTCGGTGGCGAAGCCCGACAGTCCACTGCGGACGGTCAGGCGGAGATCGTCGCCGACCCGGCACTCCTGCCGGAAGGCGAAGGCCGGCCCATCGCCATGGTCCGGGTGCCGCTCCAGGTGGGTGCCGGTCCGCACCGTCTCGCCGAGCCGAGGCGGGCTGCCGTGGTAGGTCAGCACGCAGCCGAGCAGCCGGTAGGGCCGCTCGCCGGCCACGGCAGCGTCCCCGTTCACGCCGAGCCGGCCGAGCAGCGACGCGTGCGCCGGGCCGAGGGCCAGCAGCAGCCCGGCCGCGACCCGCCCGGTGCTGTCGAGATACCAGCCGTCCCCGGCCAGCTCCATGTCGGTACCCGCCGCGGCGTCACCGGACGGCGCCGAACCGGCGGCGCGGGTGGCGGGGAGGAGCGCGGCCAACGTCCGCTCCCGGGCCTCCAGCGATGCCCGGAAGACCTCGATCTGGCGGCGCTGATGCTCCAGGAACGCCTCGGTCACCCACTGGCGCTGCCCGGCGATCGCGGTGCGGACGTCGGCAGGCGATGCAGCACCGGACCCGGCGGCCGGCACCGATTCCGCCGGGGCATCCGCGGACAGGTCCACGGACACGTCCACAGACGGGTCCACGGACACGTCCGCCGGCACGTCCGCCAGCACCGAGGGCAGCCGCGGCGCCCGGGGCAGGTGCTGGGGCGACGGCGCGCTCACCGCGCCCGCCCGACGCGCCCGTCGCCGGCCAGCGCCGCCACCGACGACCGGCCGCCGTCCACCGGCGCCGGATCCTCGACCGGGCCGGGGTGCCCGCCCGCCGATCCGGCGGCCGCCGTGGCGAGCCGCTCCACACCGCCCCGCCCGGCGATCACCACGCAGGTGTCCCCGCCGCCGGGCTCGGCTCCGGAGCCGGCACCGGCCAGCTCCGCCAGGAACGCCTGCGCACCGAGCGCCACCGGCACCACCGGGACTCCGGCGCGGTCCAGCTGCCGGGCCAGCGCCGGCGTGACCATCCCGCCCTGCCACGGTCCCCACGCGATCGACCGGACCAGGCACCCCGGCCGGCTCGCCCGCAGCTCGGCGGCGACCAGGTTGAGCACCTCGTTGGCCATCGCGTAGTCGCTCTGGCCGGCGTTGCCGAAGCGGCCGGCGACCGAGGAGTACAGGCAGATGGTCGCCACCGGGTCCGCGGCGGTGGCCGCCAGCAGGGCGCGCAGCCCGCCGACCTTGGTGGCGAAGACCCGGTCGAACTGGTCGTCGCTCTTATCGGCGAGCAGCGTGTCGGCCAGCACGCCGGCGCCGTGCACGAGCGCGGTCACCGGCCCCCACTCCGCGCGTACCCCGTCCAGCGCCGCCGACAGCGCCGCCGGGTCGCGGACGTCCACGGCCAGGTACCGCGCCGTAGCGCCGGCCTGCTCCAGCTCGGACAGGGTGGCCCGCACCTCGCGGGCGGCCAGGATCTGCCGGGCCCGCGCCGCGAGCGCGGCCGGAGCGTCCGGCTCCGCCTCCCGCGCCAGCTCCCGGACCAGCGCGGCCTCGTCCGCGGCGGGCGCCAGCCCGGCGGGCTCTGGATCCAGCGGGGTACGCCCGAGCAGCACCAGCCGCGGCCGGTGCGCCCGGCCGAGGGCGACCAGGGACGCCGCCGTGATGCCCCGCGCCCCACCGGTGGCCACCACCACCGAGTCGGGTCCGATATGGACGGACGAGCCCGGCGCGGCCGGCAGCGGCGCGGCGACGGCGCGCGGCGTGCACCGGCTGCCGTCGGCGCGCAGCCCGACGTCCAGGGTGGACCCGCCGGTCAGCAGCTCCCCGGTGATCGCGTCGGCGACCGCCCCGGCGGACCGGCCGGCCTGGGCGCAGTCGATGGCCTTGACCGAGGCCCGCGGCCACTCCCTGGCCGCGGTCCGGGCCAGCGCGGCGAGACCGCCGAGCCAGCCCCGGCCGGCCGGCACGCCGGCCAGCCCGAGCTCCCCACCGGTGTCCTGCACCGTGACGAACACGCCGCCGGCGGCCGCGAACCGTGCCGCGACGGCCCGCGCGGCCTGGAAAGCCCGCCGCTGGACGGCCATTGCCGCCTCCGGCGAGGCGACGTCGGCAAGCCCGTCGAGCAGCAGCACCCCGGCCGCGTCGGGTGGCACGTCGGTGACGACGCCCGCCCGCACTCCGTGCCGGGCGAGCCGTTCGACCACCGCCCGCGCCACCCCGCCGCCGTCGTCGGTGACCGCGAGCACCCCGTTCCCCAACCCCGGCACGGGTACCCCGTCGGGCTCGGCCGCCACCGCCCGCAGCACATACCGGTCCAACCCCGCCGGCGTCCCAGATACCCCGCCGGGCTCGTCCGGCACCGCGGCCGCCGCGGCCGGATCCGGCGCCGTCACCGGGGCGGGCCCAGCAGCCACCGCTGGCGCAGCGGCCGGATCCGGCGCGGATGGCCCGCCGAGGCGCTCGCGCACCTTCGCGCCGACCTGACGCAGCGTGCGCAGCGTGGCCAGCTCCGCGAGCTCGTCCCGGGACAGGTCCCGGAGCTGATCGTTCATGGCCGAGAGGATCTCGATCTTCTTGATCGAGTCGATGCCGAGGTCCTTCTCCAACTCCATGTCCACGTTCAGCAGCCCGACCGGGTATCCGGTGCTGTCCGCCACCACGGACAGCAGGTACGCCTGAAACTCGGCGTCCGTCATAGCGGACACCTTCCCGAGCACCCCTCCGGGATCAAGGTCCTGCCCGCCGATCAAGGGCTCAGGCACGTGGTTTGATCTCGGATCCGAGTGCCCGAGCCCTTGATCGGCGTGGTTCTCCTTGATCGACGCGGTGCGGGGGGCCTCCACACGGACGGCATCGCGTTCCGACGACCTGAAGGACGCCTTGATCATGGGGTCGGTCCGGGGATCGGTGGGGGCGGGGGCACGGGTGGCGGGTAGCCCGAGCAGCGCGGCCACCGTGCTCTCCGACGACGCCAGATACGCCAGGTACGCCTCGGTCAGAGCCTGCTGGCAGGCGGAGAGCGCCTCGGCGTTCTGCCGGTTGCTCTCCTCGACGACCCGCAGCAGCGCCTCATCCACAGTGGATCCTTGCCGGTCCGGGCCCGCCGGAGCGAACACCGGCGCGGGCACCGGCACGACCGGCGCGGATCCGGTAGGCGCCGGCGCGGACGCGGGCGGCGCGGATCCGGCAGGCGCCGGCGCGGACGCGGGCGGCACGGACGCGCCGTCGGGTGGCGGGTAGGGCCGGCCGTAGTTGCCACCATCGATCTTTACGATCATCCGGGGGCCGCGGTCGACCGTGTCCACCGGCGGCGGGCACTCCTCCCACAGCGCGGCGAGGTCGAGGGGTATGCCGTGCACCGCGAGCCGGCCCAGCGCCTCGTGCAGGGCCGTGACGCCGTGCTGGCCGGGGCGGTCCAGGGCGACCGCGAGGTGCTCGCGGTCGCCGAGGATCCGCCCCACCAGGCCGGTGAGAGTGGCACCCGGCCCGACCTCGACGAAGGTCCGCACGCCGGCCGCGTACATGGCCTCGACGGTGTCGGTGAACAGCACCGGCGAGGCGAGGTGCGCGCCGACCCGCTGCCGCACGCGCTCCGGCTCGATCGGGTACGGCCTGCCGTCGGCGTTGCCGTAGACGGTCATCTCCGGCGGCGCGAGGTCGACGGCGGCCAGCGCGGCCCGCAGCGGGTCGCTCGCCGCGGCCACCAGCGGGCTGTGGAACGCGGCGGACGCCGCCAGCCGCCGCGTGCGTACCCCACGGGTGGCCAACGCCGCCTCCGCGGCGGCGACCGCCGCCGGGGTCGCGGAGAGGACGACCTGGTCCGGCGCGTTGTGGTTGGCCAGCCAGACCTCGGGGGTACCGGCGAGGGCCTCCTCGACCCGCTCCCGGGGGGCGGCGACGGCGAGCATCGCGCCCGGCGTGGCGGCGGCCGCGTCCCGGGTCACCTCGCCGCGCCGGCGGGCCAGGCGCACCAGCGCGTCCGCGTCGAAGACACCGGCGGCGTGCAGCGCGACCAGCTCGCCGAAGCTGTGCCCGGCCACGGAACCCGGCGCCACCCCGAGCGAGCGCAGCACGGCGAGCAGCGCCAGGCTGTGCACCGCGAGCGCGGGTTGGGCCCATTCGGTGGCGGTCAGCAGCGCCCGTTGCGCGGCGCGGTCCTCGTCGGTGAAGGCCGGCGCCGGGACCATCACCCGGTGCAGCGCCCGGCCGCCGAAGACCAGCCCACCGAGGCGGTCCCAGACCGCCTGCGCGGCCGGCAGGTGCATGGCCAGGTCGGCGCCCATCCCCGGGTACTGCGCGCCCTGGCCGGGGAAGAGGAGCCCGACCGTACCGGGCGCCGCCGGCCCGGCCGCGTAGCAGATCCCGGGCGCGGCGAAGGACGGCCCGACGGCGGGCTGCTCGATCTGGGCGCTGGCGCGGGCCAGCCGGCCGGCGAGGTCGTCGAGGTCGCTCGCCACGACGGCCAGCCGCACCGGCGCGGCCGCGTCGAAGCGTTCCTGGCTGTCCCGGGCGATGGCGGCCAGCGACCGATCAGCCGGCCGGCGCACCGCGTCGAGCAGCTCTCCCGGCGAGCCGGCGGAGAGCAGCACCAGCTCGGTCGGCGCGCAGCGGGAGCGCCCGGCCCGGCGGCCCCAGCCCTCCCCCGGCACGTACTCCTCGACGGTGACGTGGAAGTTGGTGCCGCCGAACCCGAAGCTGGACACCGACGCCCGGCGGGGGTGACCGGCCGGTCGCGCCCACGGGCGGGCCGCCGTGTTGAGGTAGAACGGGCTGTGCTCCAGGTCCAGCTGCGGGTCGGGGCGCGCCACCTTGATGGTGGGCGGCAGCACCCGGTGGTGCAGCGCGAGCACCGCCTTGAGCAGCCCGGCCGCGCCGGCGGTGGACTTGGTGTGGCCGACCTGCGACTTGATCGAGCCGAGCGCGCACCACGGCCCGCCATCCACCGGGGCGTACTCCGTGAAGACCGCGCGCAGCGCGGCGACCTCGGCGGCGTCGCCGGCCCGGGTGCCGGTGCCGTGCGCCTCCACCAGCTCCACCGTGTCCGGGCCGTAGCCGGCTTCCCGGTACGCCCGGCGCAGCGCCCGCGCCTGGCCGGCCGCGGCCGGAGCGTAGATCGCGGTGCCGCTGCCGTCCGAGGAGGTGCCCACACCCCGGATCACCGCGTAGACCCGGTCGGCGTCGCGTTCGGCGTCGGCCAGCCGTTTGAGCGCGAACATGACCAGCCCTTCGCCGAGCATGGTGCCGTCGGCGGCGTCGGAGAACGGCCGGCAGTCCCCGGTCGGCGACAGCGCCGGCGTCTTGGAGAAGCACATGAACGCGCCGATGTCGTTGGCGGTGTCCACGCCGCCGGCGATCACCAGGTCGGCCCGGCCCAGTTCCAGCTCGGCGACGGCCACCGACAGCGCGGCCAGCGAGCTGGCGCAGGCGGCGTCGGTGGTGTGGTTGGTGCCGTGCAGATCGAAGTGGCTGGCGATCCGGCCGGCCACCACGTTGTTGAGCACCCCCGGGAAGGTGGCCTCCTTCCACGGCACGGCGTGCGCCGCGATGCGGTCGCAGATCGCCTGCGCCCGCGGCTCCTCGACGCCGCTCTCGCGCAGCGCCTTGAGCCACACCGGACGCTGCAGGCGCATCCCGACCTCACCGAGCAGCGGCAGCGTGGTCGCCCCGAGCACCACGCTGACCCGGTCCCGGTCCAGCTCGGGCCGGTCCGGGCCGCAGGCGTCGGCGAGCACCTGCTCGGCCACCAGCAGCGCGAGCAGCTGGGTGGTGTCGGTGGCGGGCAGGTTGGCCGGCACCACGCCGTAGGCCATCGGGTCGAAGTCGACCTCGGGCAGGAACGCGCCCCGGCGGGCGTAGGTCTTGTCCGGGGCGAGCGGGTCGGGGTCGTAGTAGTCCTCGACGAGCCACCGGTGCGGCGGCACGTCGGTGATCAGGTCGCGCCCCTCCAGCACGGTGCGCCAGAATCCGGCTACGTCGGTGGCGCCCGGCATCAGCGCGCCGAGCCCGACCACGGCGATCGGCTGCTGCCGGGAGTGCTCGCTGGGCATCGTCGCTCTGGACATCACCGTCTCCTCAGGACAGTCGGGTTAGGACAGCAGTCGGGGCCGGAAGGCGAAGCCGGACGCGGGCACCGGGACGCCGTAGGTGCGCAGCTGGTGGGCGCGGGTCAGCACGGCGGCGCCCTCCATCAGGTTCAGTGCGATCTGCACCACCGACCGGCTCGGCGGCTCGGCCAGGAAGCTGCCCGCGACCCAGCGGTTGAACGCGCCCATCGCCGGGCCGCACCACAGCTGGTAGTCCGCCCGCCGGCCGGTCTCGCCGGCCACCGCCCACCGGCTGGCACTGCCGAGATACCAGCGGAACAGCAGCGCCATCCGGTGCCGGGGGTCGCGCTCGGCCCGCGCCAGTTCGGCCGGGTCGCGCCGGCTCCAGAACGCCCGGGTCTGCTCCCAGACCTCGTCCAGCGGGCAGCCCAGGATCTCGTCCTCGAGCTTGGCGCGCAGCGCCGCCGGGACCTCCGCCAGGCCGGCGTAGTCGGTGTAGACCTGGTAGAGCCGCCGCGCCCGCGGCGCGAACAGCGTGCCGCGGCGCAGCACCTGCACCGTGACACCCAACTCGAACATGTCCGCCGCCGGGGCCATCGCCACGTCGGCGACGTCGGCCGCCGCGAGCATCGCCTTGGCGTCCGCGGAGATGCCCGCCTCGACCGCTACCTGGTTCACCGAGCCGGTCAACACGTACGCCGCACCGAGCGCGAACGCCGCCGCCACCGCCTGCGGGGTGCCCAGTCCGCCCGCCGCGCCGACCCGGACCGGCCGCGGGTAGCCGAAGCGGCGTACCAGCGCGTCGCGCTGGGCGAGGATCACCGGAAGCAGCGCGACGAGCGGCCGGTTGTCGGTGTGGCCGCCGCTGTCCGCCTCCACGGTGACGTCCTCGGCCACCGGCACCCGCGCGGCCAGCTCGGCCTCGTCCGCGGTGAGCCGGCCGTCGGCCACGAGGGCGCCCAGCAGCGCGGCCGGGGCGGGCGAGAGGAACTGCTCGGCCACCTCGGGCCGGGACAGCTTGGCGAACAGCCGCCGCCCCCGCACGATGCGACCGGCGGCGTCCCGCCGCAGCCCGGCCGCCGAGCAGCGCACCACCGCGGGCGTCAGCCGCATGAACGCCGAGGCCGACACCGCGTCCACGCCGTGCCGCAGCAACAGGTCCACCACGCCGTCCTCGGCGGCCGGGTCGTGCGGGGAGTGGATCAGGTTCACTCCCCAGGAGCCGGGCGGTAGCGTGCGCGACAGCTCGGCCACCGCGCGCTCGACCCCCTCGGGCGGCAGCCCCGCCGCGCCGAAGAAGCCGAGCAGCTGCGCCCCGGCCAGCGCGGCGACCATCCGGGTGGTGGCGATGCCGCCGGCCATCTCCCCGGCCACGTAGGGGAAGCGGACCCCGTGCACCTCGCCGAACGAGCGGTCACCCAGCCACTCCGGGTACAGCGGCGGCAGCGCGCCCACCACCTGGTACCCGCGGGGGATCACCGGTGCCGGCCCGGCCGCGATGCCGAGGTGGCCGTCCGGGCGGCGCACCACGTGCAGCGGCTCCCGGACCCGCTCGATGACCGCCGCCAGCTCGGCCGGCGCGAACACCGGTCCGCCGTGGGCGGCCACCGGCTGTTCCCGTACCACCATGTCTCATCGCCTCCGTGACGGCTGCGCCGCGAGGTGCGCGGCCAGCCGGCGCAGCCCTTCCTCGGTGCTCACCTCGGGCTCGTAGCCCAGGTCGCGACGGGCCGCCGAGATGTCGAACCAGTGCGCGGTGCTCAGCTGCTCGACCAGGAACCGGGTCAGCGGCGGCTCGGTCCGCACCCCGCCGAGGCGGTACGCCGCCTCCAGCGCCGCGCCCAGCGCCCGCACCGGCCCCACCGGCACCCGCGGCCCGACCACCGGCGGCTGGCCGGCCGCGGCCAGCCAGCCGTTGAGCGTCTCGGCGTGGCTGCGCGGGTCGCCCTGGCTGATGAAGTACGCCCGCCCGGCCACCGGCGACCCGGGCGCCAGCCGCGCCAGCGCCAACAGGTGCGCCTGCGCCGCGTTGTCCACGTACACCGTGTCCACGCGCTTGTCGGCGCTGCGGAGCAGCCGCAGCTGGCCGGCCCGGGCCCGGGCGACCAGCCGGGGCAGGAAGTGCGGGTCCCCCGGCCCCCAGATCAGGTGCGGGCGCAGCGCGACCGTGGCCAATCGCGCCGAGCTGGCGGCGAGCACCATCCGCTCGGCGGCGGCCTTGGTGCGGGGGTACGCGGCGCGGAACCGGGTGGCGTACGGCGCCGACTCGTCCACACCGTCCAGGTCCCGCCCGTCGTGCACCACGCTCGGGCTGGAGGTGTAAACCAGCCGCGGCACGTCGTGGGCCAGGCAGGCGGCGATCACGTTCCTGGTGCCGCCCACGTTGACCGCCTCGAAGTCCGCGTCCGGCCCCCAGAAGCCGGCCTTCGCCGCGCAGTGGACCACGGCCTGGCAGCCCGCCACGGCCGCCGCCACCGCGTCCCGGTCGCGCACGTCGGCCACGTGCTGCCGCACGCCGAGGGCCGCCAGGGCCGGGTACCAGCCGCGGGCCAGCGAGCGCACGCGATGGCCCGCGGGGTCCGAGTCGCCACGCGTAGCCCGCGAGTCGGACTCCGAGCTAGCCGCCGACAGCCGCGCACAGATCGCCTGGCCGAGGAACCCGCCGCCCCCGGTCACCAACACCTCCATCGGGGCCGTCATCGCCGCCGCCCGGCGGCCCAGCGCGCCAGCCGCTCGCGGCCGATCTTCGCCCGGTGCCGGACGTCGACCGGGAACCTCGGGTGAAAGAGCACCTGCCGGATGCCCGCGGTGTGCGGGAAGCCGGCGAGCAGGTCTAGCAGCTCGGCCCGGACCCGCTCCCGCCGCGCGCCGCGCTCGACCTCCACACACAGCACCGGCACCTGCTCGCCGGCATCACCCACGCCGACCAGGGCGGTGCGCCGCACCCCGGTCACCGTGTTGGCGACCGGCTCCACCTGCTCGGTGCACAGGTCGCCGGCGGCGGTGCGGACCCGCTGCGCGAGCCGGCCGCAGAACCACAGCCGTCCCCGCTCGTCGAGCCAGCCCAGGTCGCCGGTGCGGTGCACCACGCGGCTGCCCGCCGGGTGCTTCTCGTGGATCTTTCCCAGCGCCGTCTCGGCGGGCCGGGCGTGGTAGCGCTCGCTCACGCTCGGCCCGGCGACGGTGACCTCGCCGACGGCGCCGTCCGGCACGCACAGCTCGTCGGACCAGGTCGCGATCGGGCCGTCGACCGTCCGGATCACGCGGACCAGGTGCGCCGCCAACGGCCGGCCCACGCACGAGCCGGCGCCGCGCTCGCTGTGCCGGCGCGCCTCGCCGAGCAGTTCCCGGCTCTCGACGACGCTCACCGGCAGGCACTCGGTGGCCCCGTACGCCGAGTACAGCCCGGCGGGCTCGGGCAGGCACCGGCGCATCCGTTCGGCCACCCGCGGATCCAGGGTGGCGCCGGCGGAGGTGACCGTGCGCAGGCTGCCCAGCACCACGCCGCGCGCCACGCAGTGCCGGCTGAGGGCGTCCAGCACCGCGGGCGAGCCGAACATCGCGGCCACGCCGAATCGCTCGATCCCGGCGACCAGCGCGGCGGGGTCGGCCGCGGCCGGGTCGACCGGGTCCGCGTCGGGGATCACCATGTCCAGCCCCAGCACCGGCCCGGCCAGCGCGAACGGTGGGAACACCGACATCGCGACCAGCCCCGGCGCCAGCCCGAACGCGTCCCGGGTGAGCTGGACCTGCGCGGCCAGGTGCCGCAGCCGCAGCTCAACCCCCTTGGGCCGGCCCGTGGACCCGGACGTGAACGCGATCCCGGCAAGCTCGTCGGGCGCCAGCGCCACCTCGGGTACCGGCGAGCCGGCGCTGGCCGCGCACAGGTCGTCCAGGCTCGGGCCCGGCCACGGCCGGCCGACGGCGATCGGGATGCGCACCGTGCGGCGGGCCCAGCCCAGCGCGAGCCGCGCCGCGTGCGCCCGGGGGATGCCGATGAACACCTCGGGCGCGGCCTCCGCCAGGCACGCCTTGAGCGCCGGCAGGGGCAGGCCGGGGTCGACGAACACCCCGACCGCGCCGAGCCGGACCAGCGCGAAGACCAGCGGCGCCAGCTCCGGGCCGGGCGGCACCAGCACGCAGGCGCGCATCCCGCGGCGTACCCCGGCGTGGGCCAGCGCCCGGGTGTACGCGTCGCCGCGCTCGGCCAGCTCGGCGTAGCTCAGCCGCGCGTAGCGGCCGCCGGTGCGGTAGCGCAGCGCCGTGGCGTCGGGCCGCTCGGCCACCAGCCGGGCGAACGCCGCGTAGAGGTCGGTGACCACGCTTCGTTCCGTCATGGGGTCACCACCGCAGCACCACGATGCCCAGGCTCAGCCCGCTGCCCAGCCCGATCAGCGCGACCGGGTCGCCGCGGCGCAGCCGCCCGGCCCGCGCGGCCAGGGTGAGCTGCAGCGGCAGGCTGGCCGAGGCGACGTTGCCGTGCTCGGCGATGGTGACCACAGTGGACTCCCGCCGGATGCCGGCCCGCTCGCAGAATGTCCATAGGTACGGCAGGGCGGCCTGGTGGACGCAGACCACCGGGAAGTCGGCCATGGTCAGGCCCAGGTCGGCGACCGCGTCGATGAGCGGGACGAGGTCCGCACGGTCCAGGGCGGCCAGCAGCTCGAAGGTCTTGATCTCGAAGGCGCCCACCCGCAGGTCTGCCCCGTCCCCGCCGACCACCACGGGCATGGCCGTGGTCGACCAGGCCGCGGACTCGGCCACCGAGCGGTGCGCCAGCACGCCCGGGGTGTCGCTGGCCTCCAGCAGCAACGCCGCGCCGGCGTCGGAGAGCGTGTGCGAGGCGCCCGCGGTCACCAGCTCGTCGACGCTGTCCAGCCGCCACCGGGTGGCGATGGTCAGCCGCTCCCCGCAGGCGATCAGCACCCGCCCGTAGTGCCCGCCGCGGATCAGCGCGTTCGCCACCTCGATCGCGTTGAGCACGCTGTTGCAGGCGTTCTTGAGATCGAAGACCGGGCACCGGGCGCCGAGCTTGGCCGCCACGATGTGGGCGGTGGCCGGCTCGACGGTATCCGCGCTGGTGGCCGCGAAGATGATCAGGTCGATCTCGGAGACGTCGCGCCCGCACGAGGCGAGCAGCTCCCGCGCCGCCGCCACCGCCAGGTCCGAGGCCATCCAGCCGTCCGGCGCGATGTGCCGGTACCCGACGCCGGTGAACCGCTCGATCATGCCCGGCGGGGGCACCAGCCCCTCGTTCAGCTCGGCGAGGCGCGCCTCCACCTCGGCGGTGGTCATGCCGGTACCGGGAAGGTGGACCGCGACGTCGACGACGCGGGCGTGCCCGGCGGTCATGGCCGGCCCGCCGCGATGGTGGCGACGACCTGGTCGGCCAGCTCGCCGACGGTACGGACCACGATCGCCTGGCTCGGGTCGAACGTGATCCCGTACCGGGCCTCGATCTCCATGACCCCGCGCACCGCCTTGAGCGAGTCGATGTTGGGAAGCTCCAGCAGCTTGGCGTCCGCCGGCACCGCGGCGACGTCGACCTCCAGGTACTTGGCGACGGTCTCCCGAACGACGGCGAGCACGTCGTCGCGGTCGGGGATCTGAGCCGGTTCAGGCATGCGAGGCGCTCCTTACCGATACGACGGGCTGCGGGGTTGGGGTCGGGTTCAGCACGGTGGTCGGGTTCAGAACGGTTAGCGTGTCGCGGCCGGGCAGGAACGGCGCCACATCAACCGGTACGCCGTGGCTGGCCAGCTTCGCCACCAGGCGCGCGGCGCTGGTCGCGGTGCTGATCCCGCGCCGATCCAGGCTCTCGGCCAGGTGCGGGCGGCCAGCCAGGCTGTCCCCCACCCAGCGGGTGCAGGTCGCGCCCGGCCCGACTTCCAGGAAGTACCGGTAGCCGCGGACGTAGGCGGCGCGGACCAGGCGCGGGAAGTCGACGGGCCGCCGCATGACCTCGGCCAGGTCCGCGGCGAGATCGGCGGTGGCGAGGTCGCCCAGCGGACCGTAGCGTCGGGCGCTGAACAGCTCCACGCCGGCCGCCGGCCGCACCACCCGGCGCAGCAGCTCGCGCAGCGGCCCGACGTCGGTGAGCGGGGTGTGCAGGATGTGGCTGTGCGCCGAGCGGATGCTGGGACAGCCCACCGCGCGGGCCAGCGCCTCGCACTGCGCCGGGTCACCGGCGATCACCACCTCCCCCGGCGTGTTGACGTGGGTGACGAAGACCCGCTCGAACGCGCCGGCGCGGGTCCGGACCACCCCGGCGTCGGCGAAGAGCAACCGCGATCCCCACACCGCCTCGTCCGGCACGGTCTCCGGCAGCGCCCAGCACGCCCGCACCACCCGGCACGCGCCCGCCTGCCCGTCACGGAACAGCGGGATCTCCGCGAGGCGCGCGACGTCTCCGCCCCCGGCGGTCCAGTGCCGCGTCGCGACCGTCATCGTCGACTCGCCCAGGCTGTAGCCCAACGCGCCGTACCCGGCCACGCCGTCGCCGGACGGATCGTCGCCGGACGAGTCGGGCAGACCGAGGAGGCGGCGCGCCAGCTCGGCGTAGAACACCCCGAAGAGGGTGCCCACCGTCGCCAGCGCGGGCAGGTCGCCCTCCCAGGCAGCCAGCTCCTCGGGCGAGGTGTCACCGCCCTCGGACCGGTAGAGCAGGCCCTCGCGAAACACCCGGCCGGGCTGCTCGATCAGCGACTCCGCCCAGGTCAGGATGCCGGGAAAGCAGCGCGGCAGATCGCGTCCCAGGCCCGGGTACGCGCTGAAGATGCCCGGGAAGACCAGCGCGACCCGCCCGGCCGGGCCGATCGGACGGGCGGCGAGGTAGCTGCCGGCCGGGGTGGCCCAGTCCCGCCCCTCGGCGTACGCGGCCGCGACACCCGCCCGCGCCCGCTCCACCTCGGTCGCCAGCGACGCGGGCGGCGCGCACAGCACCGCACGCAGCGGCGCACCGGGCAGCGCAGTGGCCGCGTCCCTGGCCAGCGCGGCGATGCCGAGCCCGCCCCGGACGGCGTCCGCGAGCCGGTCCAGCGCCCGCATGAGGTCGTCGAGGTCGCGGCCGCAGACGGGCAGCAGCACCCGCTCGTCGACGCGGCCCCAGTCGGTGCCGGCCACCTCGCCCCGGACGGTCGCACCGGACAGCACCAGGCCGGCCGCACCCTCGCCGGAGGCCGCCACCACGCATGCCTGCCGCGCCAGCCGGCTGGACGCGCGTACCCACGGATGGCTCCACCCGGGCCGGTACCGCCCCGACCCGGCCGGACCTGGGCCGCCGCCGTCGTCGGGGCCCGCCGGTCGTTGGCCGCCGCCGTCCGGGCCGGCCGGCAGGTAGCAATGGTGCAGGCACAGCGCGGCCCGCAGGACGGCACCCAGCAGCCCGATGGCGTCCCCGCACCGGACGACGGCGAGCGCGGCGTGCCGCGACCCGCCCACCGCCTCCGGCCACACCCGCGCCAGCCCCTCCCGTTGTCTCCAGAGGGC
The DNA here is from genome assembly GCA_037414955.1 of Actinomycetes bacterium KLBMP 9797. GTDB lineage: Bacteria > Actinomycetota > Actinomycetes > Mycobacteriales > Micromonosporaceae > Phytohabitans. The sequence continues at coordinate 7,046 of JBBEWH010000096.1, read as the reverse complement.
AGCCCTGTTGGGCGTGAATTCTGCGGAGAGCTCCCCTATACCCGCGTGGGCAGGTATAGGGGAGCTCTCTTCGGAATCGGTCTCCAACAGGGCTGCCCTCTGGGGACCAGGGGGTCCAGCGTCGTCCACATCGGACGATTCGGCGAGCACCACGTGCTCCACGCGCTCCGGCGTGGTGCCGGCGGCGCGCAGCGCGTCCCGGACCGCACCCGCGACGGCACCATCGGGGCGCTCCCCAGCCCGCATCGCGATCGCATCGATCGTGGCATATGCCCGCTGCCGAGCGGTGGCCGCATCGGCGACCAGCAGGGCGACCGCACCGCCCGGGTCGGCCGCGACCACCAGCACCGCGGGGATGCCCGCGCCGGCCAGCCAATCGCGGGCGGTGTCCATCGCCCGGGCCAGACCCGCCGGCCCGTCCAGGAGCACGATGCTCGGCCCGCCCAGCCCGCAGCGCGCGGCGAGCAGCCCGGCGACCCCGCCGCCGGGCGGTGGCGCGCCGGACTCCCCCGGCCCGTCCAACCCGGGAGACCCGCCTGGCCGCGCCAGCAGCACCAGTGCGGTCTCGGTGCGGGCCGCGGTGGGCAGGCCGCCGTCGCGCAGCGCCTCCTCGGCCGCCCCGACCACCCGCTCGGCCATGATGCCGGCGCTCGCCGCCGCCCGCGCCGACCCCGGCGCCACGACGTCCGGCCCGCTGTGATCAAGGCGTCCCTCATGTCGCTCTAACGACGTGAGGGACGCCTTGATCACAGCGGTCGTCCCCGCTCGCGCGGGTTCCGGCGCTGTGACGTCCGGGTCGGCGGCGCCGTCGTAGAGGGCCCGCTCCCACGCGTCCACTGTGGAGAATCGCCCGGTGCGGTGGCCCATCCCGATGATCGCCAGCCTCAGCGCCGTCCCCGTACGGCCCGCCATCTCCACCACCCCCGCTCTCCTGGTGACTACCGGGCCTCGGCGGCGTGCCCGGACAGGAAGGCGCGGATCTCCGCGACGAGCGCGTCGCCGGCGTCCTCCAGCACGTAGTGCCCGGCGTCGCGGTAGGCCCGCACCACGGCGTGCGGGAACCGCCGCCGCCACTCGTCGAGCAGCGCGGGCCGCAGCACCGGGTCGCGCATCCCCCAGCCGACGAACACCGGCCGGTCGCCGTGCGCCGCCACCGCGCGCTCGGCGGCGCGCAGCTCCGCCATGGCGGGGTCGCTGCCGCGCCGCGGGATATCCTGCACGAACCGCAGGATGCCCAGCCGGCTGCCGGGCTCGCGATACGGCGCGAGGTAGCCGGCGCGCACCGCCGGCGGGATCCGCCGGACCGCGCCGAACCGGGCCGCGGCGCGGGCGAACGCGTTGTGCCGCAGCACCAGATGCTCGACCAGGCGCAGGTTGCGGAACCCCCACAGCGCCGCCCCGAGGGTCGCCGGCAGGCGCCGGGCGTACGGCCCCAGGAACGCGGCGGTGTTCAGCACCACGAGCCGGGACGCCAGCCGCGGCATCCGGGCGGCCAGCGCCATCCCGACCGGACCGCCCCAGTCGTGCATGGCGAGGGTCCAGCCGCCGGCCGGCGCCCCACCGCGCTCCACCAGGTGGGTGACCAGCGCCGCCAGATCGTCCACTCTGGACGGCAAGGTGTACCTGTACACGTCCTCACCGGGCCGCTCGGACAGCCCCATCCCGACGTGGTCGGGCACGATGCACCGGTATCCGACGCACAGCCCGCTGACCAGACGCCGCCAACCGTAGCTCCAGCTCGGGTTGCCGTGCAGCATGAGCACCGGTGGCCCGTCGCCCTCGTCGAGGTAATGCTGACGGTACCGTCCATGGTGGAACCATCGGGAGCGGAACGGGTAGTCCGCGGGCTGTGGGCCCGGTAGCGGCCAGGTATTCACGTCAGCCATGGCATCGACCCCGTGATCAGGAAGCGCGCGTGCGTGCGTTCATGAACGAAACGTGCCTGCTTCGGCCCACGCTAACCCGGAGCCGCCGCGAAGTCCACGCCGCGGCGGGCACGACCCTGGGGTGAAACAAATCTGAAGACGATATGAAAGGTCCCGTCGGCAACATCGACGAAGGCCGCGCTCGGTCCGTCCGGGGGCCCTGCGCGAAAGCGAAGGGAGATCGATGTCCATCGCATTGACGAACATCGGAAGCAAGCTGGTGGAGCGGCTTCTTCCCCAGGAGGAGGCCGGCGCCTGCACGCGCTGCCCCGGTCCCTGCTCACCCGCGTACCGGAACATCTGCTATTCGAACGGTCAGTACTGGTACTCCTATTGTCCCCACTACTACACCTGCGACTGCGGCTGTCAGCCCGATGTGCCGAACTGCTCGAAGATCACCTACCTGGGACGTTGTCCCTGAGTCCACAATGGCTGGTCGGCGCCCCCGCGGCGCCGACCGGCCCCTCTCGGGGAGGGTGCACGTGAGCTATCTCCAGTTGGCGAGCCGGGGCATCATCGGTTTCGTCATGGTTTTGGCCGTGGTCGGCAAGCTGAGCGGGCGGACGCAGTGGCGGGACTTCCAGGCGTCGCTGGGCGGCTTCGGATGGATACCCCGCGGCTGGTGGCCCGCCGTGGCGGCGCTGGTGGCCACGGCCGAGATCGCCGTCGTGGCACTGCTGATCGTGCCGGCGACAGGCGCCGCCGGCCTGGCGTGCGGCGGCCTGATGTTGATGGCGGTGACGCTGGCCGTGCTCGCCGCGCGGCGGTCCGGACGCGAGGTCCGCTGCCATTGTTTCGGCGTCGACGCCGGCACGATCGGACGGAAGCACCTGGCCCGCAACGCTTTGCTGGTGCTGGTGTGCATCGTCGGCGTGGTGACCTCCGGCGCGACCGCCGGCACACCCGGCCCGGTGACCGCCGGCGTGCTCCTCGGCTTCGCCGGCATCGCCGCCGCCATGCTCTCGTACCCGGCGGAGCTGGCGTTCCTCGTCGCGCCGCCCAGCCGCCGCTCCTGACGGCGGCCTGGCTCGGCGGCCGATCCCGGCGGCGCCCGCGGCGTCGACGTCCCTCACGCTCAGAGAAGGGCTATTCCCATGAACTGGTTGCTTCTGGCCGGCCTCATCGCGACGCTCATCTTGACCCTGTTCAACCTCAGCCTCACCGCCGGCCTCATCAAACATCTCCGGGAGCGCGGTTCGGGCGGTGGCCACCACCCCCCAGCCATCTCTCTCGCGAAATCGGGGCACAACGTCGGCGCCTTCGAGGCCCGGACGGCCGCCGGCGGCGCCATCTCCCAGCGGGACCTGGCCAGGGGCGACAGCCTCGTGGCGTTCGTCTCGATGACCTGCCCGCCGTGCCAGGAGGTGCTCGCCGAACTGGCCTCGGCGCGGCCCATGCCCGAGCGGCGGCTGTTCGTGTTCGTGCTGGGCGACGACGCCGACGCCGCGACGGTGGCGCAGCGGCTGCCGTGGGCGGTCGTGAGCCAAACCGACATCGACGGGCCCACCACGGCCGCGTTCGGCGGCGTCGACGGCTATCCCCAACTGCTGCTGGTCTCCGACGCGGTGATCACGTCGGCCGGCACGGCGCTGGCGGACGTGACCCGGGCTGGCGCGGTACCGGCACACGCCGGGAGCAGTGCGTGACCAGCATCCTCGCCGAGCCGCCCGGGGATCCCCGCACGATGCCGTTGCGCCGGCGGTGGCAGGTCGCGCTGCACGCCGTCGCCCTCGGGTTGAGTGCGGCGCCGGGCGGCTACGCCACGCTGGCGACGCTGGCGGTGCTGTCCGGCGCCGCCGCGCCGCTGGGCGCGTGGCTGATGAAGGTGCTCATCGATAGCCTGGTCACCGGAGCGGCGAACACCACCGTCATCCTGCTGCTGGCCGTCGGCACCGCGCTGGCGGCCGGCACCACGGTGATGATCGCCGAGGCATCGATGTACGTGGGCGCCCGGGTGCAGCGGGCCGTGACGCTGAGCGTGCAGTCCCGGTTGAGCCGGCGGGTGAACCGGCTCCTCGGCCTGCGCTACTTCGAGGATCCGTCCTATCAGGACCGCCTCAGCCTCGCGGGCCAGGCCGCCGATAGCACGCCCACCGAGGTCGCCATGTTCGCCCTGGAGGTGTTGCGGCAGGGCGTCGCGGTCGCCGGATTCGTGGGCACGCTGATCGCCATCTGGCCGCCGATCGGCCTGCTGCTGCTGGCGGCGGCGATCCCGGCGTATCTGGGTCAGCGGGCCACCGCCCGCCGGCACGCCGCAGCCATGCAGACGATATCCCCGATGTACCGCCGGCAGCACTACTACCGTTCGCTGATGACGGAGCAGCGCGCCGCCAAGGAGGTACGCCTGTTCGGCCTCGGCGACTTCCTCCACCGGCGGATGATGTCCACCATCGCGGAGGGGGTGGATATCGAGCTGGCGGTGCAGCGCCGGGCCGCGATCATCCAAAGTGGACTCGCGCTACTCAACGTCGTGGTGGGGGGCGTCGGGATCGGGGTGGTCGCGTGGCGCGCCGCGCGCGGCGGCGCCAGCGTCGGCGACGTCGGGCTGTTCGTGGCGGCCGTCGCCGCGCTCCAGAGCGCGCTCACCAGCCTGCTCAGCAGCCTCGGCCGGGTCCAGACCGGCGTGCTGCTGATGCGGCACTACGTCGACGTCATGGAGGCGGCGGACGATCTCGTCGACGGCACCGCGCCGGTGGCGCCGCTGCGGCAGGGCATCGAGCTGCGCGACGTCTGGTTCCGGTACTCCGCCTCCGGTCCGTGGGTGTTGCGGGGCGTCAACCTGACGATCCCGGCTGGCCGGTCGGTCGGCCTGGTGGGGCTCAACGGCATGGGCAAGACCACGCTCGTCAAGCTCCTGTGCCGGCTGTACGACCCGGAGCGCGGCGTGATCCTGTGGGACGGTGTCGACATCGCCACTATGGAAGCGGCCCAGCTGCGCCGCCGGATCTCCGCCACGTTCCAGGACTTCGTCACCTACGACATGACGGTCGGCGAGAACATCGGCATCGGCGACCTGTCCAAGATGGACGACGGTGCGGGCCTGCGCCGGGCGGCGGAGGCGAGCGACCTGGCGGCCCGCATCGAGCAGCTGCCGAAGCGGTACGACACGATGCTCAGCCTGAGCTTCCTCGGCGTCCAGCGGGACCGCGGGGTGATGCTCTCCGGCGGGCAGCTGCAGCGGCTCGCGATCGCCCGGTCGGCGCTGCGCGACGACGCCGACCTGCTGATCCTCGACGAGCCCAGCGCCGGCCTGGACGCGATCGCCGAGCATCACCTGCACCGCACGCTGAGCGCCCGCCGGGCAGGGCGCACGAGCCTGCTCATCTCGCACCGGCTCGGCGCGCTGCGCGACGCCGACCTCATCGTGGTCCTGGACGAGGGGCGGATCGTGGAGCGCGGTACGCACGACGAGCTGATGGCGATCGACGGAGCGTACGCCCAGCTGTTCCGGTTGCAAGCGACGACGTACCAGGACGACCGGGTGGTGCGGCCCGCCGGCGACGGCGTCGTGGTGCTGGGGCTGGCGCCGTGACGAGCCTGCTGGCGGTCGCGGCGGCCGCGGTGGTGACGGTGGTGGTGGCCGCCGGCTACGCGCGGGCCAGGCTGGTCGTGGTCACCGTCACCGGCGAGAGCATGCAGCCGCTGATCGCCCGCGGCGCCCGCGTGCTGGTACGCCGCACCCGCCGGTTCCGCCGCGGTGACATCGTGCTGCTTCGCTCGTACGGGGTCGGGCCGCCGATGCTCAAGCAGGCGGTGGCGGTGGCGGGCGATCCGGTGCCCGCCGAGTTCCGCGACGCGCTGGCGGTGGGTGTGGTGCCGGACGGGACGCTGCTGGTGCGGGGTACGACGGCGGACAGCCTCGACTCCCGGCAGCTCGGTCCGTTGCCCGCCACCAGCGTTATCGGTGTAGCGGTCCGCCGTCGATGATCAGGACGGAGGTGACGCGGCTAGGCTGGTGCGGCGCAGGAACTCGGGGATAGGGGCATGGTGCAGGATCTCGACATCGCTCGCTGGCGTCTCCGTACGCAGTACCTGGTCTCGCCGCACGCCGGATCGGCGAGCGACGTGGTGGGCTCCCTGCTGGCCGTCCAGGCGGAGAACGCCAACCAGGCGGCCTGGGCCGTGGCCTCGCGCACCCGTCGCCCGCAGCCGGCCGAGCTGGCGGCGCTGCTCGACGAGGGTGCCGTCCTGCGCACCCACGTCCTGCGACCGACCTGGCACTTCGTCCGCGCGGAGGACCTCGGCTGGCTGCTCGACCTGACCAGTCCGCGGGTGCTTCCGGTGACCGGCCAGCAGCTGCGCAACACCTACGGTCTCGACGAGCCCGCCATCGACCGGGCGGTCGCCGACGTCCTGGCGGCGTTGGCGAGCCGCGGCCACCTCACCCGCGCCCAGCTGGCGGAGGAGCTGTCCGAGCGGGGCTACCCCGGCAGCGGGCACATGATGATGCTCCTGCTGGGCCACGCCGAGCTGCTCGGGTTGATCTGTAGCGGGAAGCTCCTCGACGGCCAGCACACGTACGCGCTGATGAGCGAGCGCGTGCCGGCGCCGCGGCGGCTCGACCGGACCGAGGCCCTGGCCGAGCTCGCCATCCGGTACTTCAGCGGGCACGGCCCGGCGACCGAGAAGGATCTCGCCTATTGGGCCACGCTGACGCTCACCGATGTGCGGGCCGGGTTGCGGCAGGTGGGTGATCGGCTCGGCTCGTTCCAGCACGACGGGCGTACCTTCTGGCACGCCCCCGGCCACGCGCCCGACGGGCCGCAGGAGCCCGCGGGCCATCTCCTCCAGATTCTCGACGAGACGTACCGCGGGTACCAGGACTCCCGCTGGGTGCTCGACGCGGCCGGTGACGTGCCGCGCGGCCGGGAGGCCGCGGCCGGGATGGCGCTGGTCGACGCGCAGCTCGTCGCCGCGATGCGGCGCACCGTGGCGCGCGACCAGGTGAGTTTCGCGCTCCAGCCCTATCGGGCCCTGACGCCGGCGCAGACCGCGGCCCTCGAGGAGGCCGCCGAGCGGTACGGCGAGTTCCTGGGGCTCAAGGGCCGACTCACCCTCCCCTCATGATCAAGGCGTGCCGCCAGGGGGGGTGTATGCACTGTGGGGCGCCGGGGTCTTCTG
>JBBEWH010000095.1:0-55906 GCA_037414955.1 Actinomycetes bacterium KLBMP 9797 | reverse complement strand
CCCCCGGCCCCCCTCCTGTCGTACACCCGACCGGCGCCACGCCTTGATCATGAGGGTTCGGGCGCGTGGGGCTGGGTACCCTCACCGGAACCCACCACGTCCAGTCCACAAGGCAGTGAGCCGAGCTGATGGATGTCGCCAAGAGGGTCGCCACCGGCCGGGCGGTCCACACAGCGGTCGTCGTGAACCCCGCCAAGGTCGACGACCTCGACCGGTTCCGCGCGAGCGTCGACGGCGCGCTGACCAGAGCGGGGTGGCCGGCGCCGCACTGGCACCAGACGACCCCCGAGGAGCCGGGACGCACCCAGACGGCGGCGGCGGTCGAGGCCGGCGCCGAGATCGTCTTCGTCGCTGGCGGAGACGGCACCATCCTGTCCGCGGTCTCCGCGCTCGTGGGCACGGACACCGCGATGGCGGTCCTGCCGGCGGGCACCGGCAACCTGCTCGCCGCGAACCTCGGCATCTCCACCGACGTGGCCGCCGGGCTGGAGGTGGCGCTGGAGGGCGGCCTGCGCCGGCTGGACGTGGGACAGGTCGACGGGCAGCACTTCACCGTCATGGCCGGGATGGGCTTCGACGCCCGCATGCTCGCCGCGACCTCGGACACCGCGAAGGCGCGCATCGGCTGGCCCGCGTACGTGCTGGGCGCCTTGCGGCACGTCCGGGACCGCCGGATGAAGGTCAAGATCCGCATCGACGGCGGCGCGCCGATCCGGCGCCGGGCACAGACCGTGCTCGTGGCCAACGTCGGGCGCCTGCAGGGCGGCGTGCGCCTGCTGACCGAGGCCAAGCCGGACGACGGCCTGCTGGACGTGGCGATCCTGACCCCGCGCCACCTGCGGCACTGGCTGGCGCTGGCCTGGGCGGTACTGCGGCGCAAGGAGCGGGTGCCCTCGATGGAGGTGTTCCGCGGCACGCGCGTCGAGGTGGCCAGCGATCGGGTCCAGCCCCGGCAGCTCGACGGCGACCTGATCAAGGCGGGCCGGCTGCTGGACGTACAGGTGCTCCCGAAGGCGCTCTGGCTGTGTGTGCCGCAACCGGCCGGCCACCCCGACCTGGCGCAGGACGCCGACGCGGCCGCCGAGCGCGGCCGCCGCCTCGGCGCACCCTAGATCAAAGCCGTCGATCAAGGGCATAGGCACGTGGTTTGATCTCTTTTCCACGTGCCTATGCCCTTGATCGACGCGATCGTCCTTGATCGGCGGGGCATACTTTCAGCGGCGCCGCGCACGGAGGTGGACCATGACCAAGCACGGTTGCTGCGCACCAGCGCGCGGCGAGCCGGCGGCCCCGCGGCCGCGCGGCACGGCACCGGTCGGTGCCGCCCGTGCCGCCGGTGCCGCCGGTGCCGCCGGTGCCGCGACTGAACCGGATCTGGTGCCGCTCGACGGCGGCACGTTCCTCATGGGCACCACCGATCCCGACCGCAACCGGCCCGACGGCGAGACCCCGGTGCGCGAGGTGACGCTGTCCCCGTTTCGGATCGCGCGCCAAGCCGTCACGAACGCGGAGTTCGCCGCGTTCGTCGACGACACCGGCCACGTCACCGGCGCCGAGCGGTACGGCTGGTCGTTCGTCTTCGACGGCCTGCTGCCCGAGGACGTGCGCCGGAGCGCGCCGCGGCCCCCGTCAGCGCCCTGGTGGTGCGGTGTCGACGGCGCCACCTGGCGCCGCCCCGAGGGCGGCGCCAGCTCCATCGAGGAGCGCATGGACCACCCCGTCATCCACGTCGACCACGGCGACGCGCTGGCCTACTGCGCGTGGGCCGGGTTGCGGCTGCCGACCGAGGCCGAGTGGGAGTACGCCGCGCGCGGCGGGCGGGTGCAGGCCCGCTACCCGTGGGGCGACGACCTGACGCCGGACGGCGTCCAGCGGTGCAACATCTGGCAGGGCCGGTTCCCCACACTGAACACAATGGACGATGGTTACCTGGGGACCGCACCGGCGGCCAGCTTCGCGCCCAACGGGTTCGGGCTGTACAACATGTCCGGCAACGTGTGGGAATGGTGCGCCGACTGGTGGCGCACCCACCACGACGCGGCCCCCAGCACCGACCCGACCGGCCCCGCCTCGGGTACGGCGCGGGTGATGCGCGGCGGCTCGTACCTGTGCCACGACTCGTACTGCAACCGCTACCGCGTAGCCGCCCGGACCAGCAACGATCCGGACAGCGCCGCGGGCAACCTCGGCTTCCGCTGCGCCGCCGACGCCTGACGGCACACCGGCGGCCGTTACGCTGCCGGCGAACCGGCTTGTCGGCACGCATCACTCGTTGGTCAACTCGACGGATGAACGTCCTCATCCTCGGCGGCACCCAGTGGCTTGGCCGGGAAATCGCCCGACAGGCCGTCGACCGCGGCCACACCGTCGGCTGCCTGGCTCGTGGCCACAGCGGACCACCGGCACCCGGCGTCCGCCTGATCGCGGCCGACCGGCGGGACCCGACCGCCTACGACGAAGCGCGGCACCAGTCGTGGGACGCGGTCATCGAGGTCTCCTGGCAACCAGGCTTCGTACGCGCGGCCCTCGCCGCCCTGGCCGCCCGGGCCCGGCACTGGACGTACGTGTCGTCCGGCAACGCCTACGCGGCATTCGACACCCCCGGCGCCGACGAGTCGTTCCCGCTCCGCGAACCCACCGACCAGGATGAGGTGGACCGGAAGCTCTACGGCGAAGCGAAAGTGGCCTGCGAACAGGCCAGCACCGCCGCGCTCGGCGACCGGCTGCTCATCGCCCGCTCCGGCCTGATCGGCGGCCCCGGAGACCACAGCGGCCGGTCCGGCGCCTGGGTGGCCCGGGCCGCCCGCGCGCCCGAGGAACCGATGCTCGTGCCCGACACTCCCGACCTGCCCACCCAGGTCGTCGACGTCCGCGACCAGGCGGCCTGGATCCTCGACTGCGCCGAGCGCGGCACCACCGGCGCGTACGACGTTGTCGGCCCCACGGTGCCGTTCGGCGAATGGGTGGAACTGTGCCGCCGGATCGGCGGCCACACCGGACCGGTAGTGCACGTGCCGCGACAATGGCTCCTCGAGCGAGACGTCGAGCAGTTCATGGGTGAAGACTCGCTGGCGATGTGGCTCGTCGAGCCGGGCTGGGAAGGCTGGTCCGCCCGCGCCGGAGCGGCCGCCGTCGCCGCCGGCCTGCGGCACCGCGACCGCGCCGACCTGGTCACCGACGTGCTGGCCTACGAACGGACGGAGGGACTCGACCGGCCGCGCAAGGCCGGCCTCAGCGCGGAACGGGAACGCGCCTTGCTCGCCGCGTTCGCCGCCAACGGAGACGGGCCTCTCGCGTAGGGCGGACGGGCATCAGTGGGGGGCGGCCGGCTTACGCGCCAGCACGAGCCGGCACCGCGGGCTGCCGTCGCGGTGCCGGCCCAGGACGGTCAAGGCGACGGTCGTCGCGGTGAAGCCAGCCGCCGTCAGGTCGTCGCGGACCGCGGGCAGCGGGCTGGTGCGGTAGTACATGACGAACGGGGGGCGCCACACGGCGTTGCGGACCCGCATCGCCAGGTCGAATCCGAGCGTGGTCCAGTGCGAGACCGAGGTGAGCGGTGGGGGCGCGCCGATCGGGAAGGTGAGCAGCCCGCCCGGCCGCAGCGCGCGGTACACCCCCGCGAAGAGCGCGCCCCGTTCGCTGGGTAGGAAATGCCCGAGCGCTCCGAAGGTGACCGCGAGGTCGAAGTTCTCGGCGAAAGGCAGGGCCCTCGCGTCGGCCCGCACCCAGGTGGCTTCCGGGAGCGCGCTCCGCGCCTGCGCCAGCATGCCGGCGCTGAAGTCGACGCCCGTGACCCGTCCGTGGCACAGGGTCCGGAGAATCTCCGTGCCCGCCCCGGTGCCGCAGCACACGTCCAGTCCATCGCGGAACGGTCCAAGCTCGGACAGCGCCTGAGCGGTCGCGCCCAGAATGCTGTCCGGGGTGCGAAAGGGCGTGTGGTCGAACTTCGGAGCCAGCAGGTCGTAGCCGCGCTCGACCGAGGACAGCGCCTGGACGCACAATTCGCGCAAAGATGGGCCACGAGGCGAGAACACCGGCCGAGGGTACCCGCCGTTCCGTTATTGACGCTCGGGGGCCGGAACCGCGTGCTCCGCCGCCCGGCTGACCTCCTCCCAGCTCGCCCAGGTGTCCATCCGCCGGCGCGAGATGTCGAACGCCAGGTCGTAGACCATGCTGCCCAGCAGGAGGCGCGACGGCGGGTCGTCACTGTCGACCAGCTTCAGCACCGCCTCGGCGGCCAGCCGCGGCTCACTGTCGATCGAACCGTCCGCCCACTGCCGCGCCAGTTCGGCGCGCAGCGGGCCGTACGCCGCCACGGGCGTGGTCGATGTCATGTTGGTGTACAGATCGGTCCAGTAGCCGCCGGGCTGGACGATGCTCACCGTGACGCCGAACGCCGCCGCCTCCATCGCCAGGGCCTCGCTCATGCCTTCCAGCGCGAACTTGCTCGCGCTGTACATCCCCGTGCTCGGAAACCCTCCGAGACCGGCGATGCTGGAGATCTGCACGATGTGGCCCCTCCGCTGAGCGCGCAGGTGCGGCAGCACGGCCTGGCTGACCCAGAGCGCGCCGAAGACGTTGACCTCGAACTGGGCCCGCGCCTCGGCCTCGGTGAATTCCTCGATCATGCCCGAGGACATGGTGCCGGCGTTGTTGACGACGATGTCCAGCTCCCCGAAGTGCTCGACCGCGGTGGCCACGGCGGCGAAGACGGCGGTCCGGTCGGTCACATCGAGCGGGAGCGCCAGGAGCCGGTCGCCGTGGCGCTCGTCGAAGGCGTCCCGGGCGACGCCGCGGGCCGCGGCGACCACCCGGTCGCCGCGTTCGAGCGCGGCCACGGTGAACGCGCGGCCCAGGCCGCGGCTGGCACCGGTGATGAACCAGGTACGGGGGGCGGTGCGCATACGTAGAACCTCCAGTTGATGGCGAGACGAGACGGTCCGTCTCGACCCGTGACGACGACAGTAGACGCTCACGACGCAACCGTCAAGACGAGACGGTCCGTCTTGGCTCTAGTAGGTTGGTCGCATGACGTCACAGCACCGAGCCCCCGCCAACCCGGCCCGCCGGAAGGAGACGTCCCGGCGGGCGATCCTCACCGCGGCGTTCGAACTGGTGCAGGAGGTGGGGTACGCCAAACTCAGCATCGAGGGCATCGCCGCGCGGGCCGGTGTCGGCAAGCAGACCATCTACCGCTGGTGGCCGTCCAAGGGCGCGATCCTCTTCGAAGCCTTCCTCATGCTCAGCGAGGGCAGCGAGGGCGAGCCCGCGGCGCTGCCCGACACCGGCGACCTGGAGGCAGACCTGCGCGCGGTGCTGCACGCCACGGTGCAGGAGATGAACGATTCCCGGTACGCCGAACCGATGCGCGCGCTGGCCACCGAGGTCACCCACGACCCCGAGCTGGCCGCCGTCTACGCCGAACGGCTGGACGGGCCGTTGAAGGAACTGAAGCGGCAACGGCTGCGCAGTGCCCAGCGGGCCGGCCAACTCGCCGCGGACCTCGACCTCGACGTGGCCGTGGACCTGGTGTGGGGTCCGCTGCTCAACCGGTGGCTGCAGCGCAGCGGGCCACTCACCACCGAATACGCCGACCGCGTCCTCACCACCGCCCTCAACGGCCTGCGCCCACGGCCTTCCCCCTCATGATCAATGCGTCCTTCACGTCGCTCTAACGACATGAAGGACGCCTTGATCAGGGAGACGAGGCTTCTGTCACGGAAGCTGGTCTCGCAGCGCGGCCCAGCGCGTCAACTCGGCCGAGAGCACTGCGTCAGTCACTCGATCCCTCAGCGGCGAGCAGGCCGAGATCAGATTTTTCGCGCGCCGCAGGGCGAGGATGCTGGGCTGCGGCAGTGCCCTCCAGTCACTCGTCTGCTTCGCTGCCACGTCGAACGGGATCGCAATGTGCGACAGACACTCCTTGACGACCTGATCGACGTCGAAGAGCCCTCGGCCGTGCGCTCCGAGGACGACTGCGAGGTTGGCAATCCGGATGGCGCCGTCGACCGGGCTCAACACCGCCAACTCGACCGCCTCGTCCGTCGCCCCCTTCACCACCGACGCATAAACACGCCTGTCCTCATCGTCCCCTCCGTCATACACCCGCTGCAGCGCTCGCGTGGCGATGCTCTCCCACCAGAAACCGCGCCCGCTGCCCCGGTCCGGCTGGTTCTCCCGCAACCATCGCCGGATCTCACTCTGGTCCTTCGCGCCGAGGTCCTTCAGATCTTCGACATCAGGGATCGACATAATGGATGCTCCCGGGGTCGAAGTCGATTCCGGCATCATGGAAGACGCGAACCGCGAAATCGAGGCTGGCTCGGGACGGCTGAAAGTGTCCACTGTGGTTGGAGATCTCCAGCCCCCAGTACAAGCCGCTACCACCCGCTATCTCCGCCTCGCCCGCGGCCAGCACCGGGTTACCTCGCGTCAATGCGGTGTGCGCGATCTCTTGTCCCTGTACGGTCTTCGGCATCACCAGGATCGAACCGTCCAGCGTGATCACCCACTTCAGCGTGCCCTGTTCGATCGTAGCGTCGAACCCTGCCGTCGCTAGCCTCACCGGGCGGACCCCGAGGTCATCCGCGAGCTCGAGCTCTGCCGCCAGCCCGTCAGCCATCTTGTTCGGGAACCGGACACACTCATAGTTGTTGTGCACCAGGACCGGCGCGCCACCAGCTAACACATAGAACGTGTGCGTGTCGGCGAGGCTCAGGTCGTACATCACCTTCGAACCGGCGAAGGAACGAACCTCTCTGACGCTGGCGGGTACGCCGGTCGGAGTGCGCAGCCGCGTGCCTGCGACGAGCTCGGACGCGTCTACCCACGCGCCACGCGTCACCGACCAGAAGGGATGTGCCGCGGTCGTATGGATGGTGCCCGTGGTGCCATCGCGGTGCACGACCTTTACGTCGGTGAGCGCCACGTCTTGATGCCGCAACACGCGCGTGACCGGCTCGCCAGTGGTGCGCCCGGTGCTGGGGTCGCTCGCGAGGACGCGATCACCCACCTTGATGCCACTGATGGGGCGATATTTGCCATTGGCCAGTAGAACCGGTGTGCTCGGATCGAAGCTGTGCCGTAGGCAGGCGGTGATTCCCAGCAGGCGCAGCCGCGTGAGGTTGGCCAGCTGGAGTCCGGTCGCCGCGCTCTTCGCGTTGGCAGCGGCGACGTACATCGCCTTCACACTCCGGAAGCCGACGCTGATCAACCTTCCCAGACCGGCGAACAACAGCGACTCGAGCGCGGTCCGGCCGAGGTTGAGCAGGGTGTCGGCCAAGGACTGGTCGCCGTTGATGAGCTTGTGGAGGTTCAGCCCGACGTCGCCGATGGTCAGCAGCGTCCCGGCGACCATCCCGCAGACGACGGTGAGGATGCACAGGCCGCCGGCGACGACCGCGAGCGGGATGAGGGCGGCTGCCATGGCATTCACCGCTTGGGCCACGAGGCTCAGCGACTGCCTGCCGAGGAACGCCGGGTCCAGGACACCATGGAGGCAGTTCTGGTAACCCTGGCTTCCCGAGCGGAACACCTCACAGTACGAGGAGTTGATGTAGGCCCGCTGGGCCAGCTCCGCGGGATCGGCGATCACGTTGGCGACGCAGTTCTGAAAATATTCGCCCTCTTGAACGCCCAGCGCCTCCTCCAGGTCGCTGGCCGGCTTCGAGGTGTACATGTCCGCGCATGCGAGTAACTCGACGTTCTTGGCGTACTCGTACTCCTCATAGGCGTCCTCAGCGGCGGCGGCCGCCGCCTCGGCGTCCTCGCCGGCGGCGAGCGCCGAGTCGTAGGCGCGCTGGGCCGCGGCGTGGGCGTCGGCGGCGGCCTGGGCGGCGACCTGCTGCGACGAGACGGCCCAGGCCGCCGACCGGATAGCGCTGCGCGCGGACGCGTTCGCGCGGGTCGCGGCGTTCCTGGCCGTGGTGACCGCGGCGGCGGCCTTGTCCGCCGATTGGGCGGCCTGGTTCGCGTACCCCCGAGCCTGACTCGCGTACTCCGCCGCCTTAAGCGCCGACGCGGTCGCCTGGTTCGCGTAGTCCGTCGCCTTCGCCGCCTCATCGCGCGCTCGCGCCGCGACAGCCTGCGCCTCCAGTGCGTTCTGCACCGCGGTCTCGGCCACTTGGTTGATCTTCTTCAGCAGCCCGCCGACCACGGCGAGATGCACCGCGCTCTCGTGGTCCCGTTCGGCGGCCGCGTACCGGCCCTTCTCGAGGAACTCGCGCAAGGCCAGCGGCGGGCCGTCCAGCGCGATCTGTGCCGCCGCCTTCACCTCCGGACCGCTGTCCGCGCTGCCCAGGATCTGGTTCACCTGCAGGCGTTCACCCACCGCGCCGGCGGCGTACTGGCCGGTGTCGAGGAAGTCCCGCAGGGCCTGCAGGCTCTCGGCGTCCAGCGCCTCCTGGGCCTTCTGCGCGAGGTACGCGTTACCGGACTGGCGCGCGGCCGCCAGGATCTGGTTGACCTTCGTCCGGTCCGCGGTGTACCGGCCCGGATAGTTCTGGGTCCGCAGGAACTGCCGCACGTCCGCGTCGCTGCCGGCGAACGCCGCCCGCGCCGCGTCCCGCAGCGCCGTGTTGTCCGTGACGGCCAGGTTCGTCACCGCGTGCCGGTCGTCCTGGGCGGCGGCCTCGGCCAGCCCGGTGCGTACGAACGACAGCGCCTGCTCGGCGCTGCCGCCGAGCGCGGTCGTCGCGGCCTGCCGGGTCCAGGTGCCGGCCGCGCCCGACAGGGCGAGGGCCGCCCGGCGGGCGGCGGTCACCGCCGCGTCCCGGGGGGTGGCGGGATTCTGCGCCTCGGCGATCAGCCGGTTCGTCTCCGCGTCCCGCTTGGCGGCCTGCTCGATGTCCCAGTCGGCGATGCGTTGCTGTGCCTCGTACTCGGCGGTCGCGTCCCGGGCCGCCTCCAGCCCTTGGTCGCGAGCCACCGCCAGCCGCTTCGCGTCGGCCAGGCGCGCCGCCTCGAACACGCCGACCGCCTGACTCGCCGCATTGACCGCCTCCTGCGCGGCGACGGTCGCCGCCTCCGCGTTCTCGGTGGCCCGGCGGGCCGCCTCGGCCGCCTCCCCGGCGTGTTCCGCCGCCTCGATCGCCGCCCGGGCCGCGGCCTCGGCGTTGTCCGCCGCCCGGTGGGCGGCGTTTCGCGCTGCGAACGCGGCATCCCGTGCCACCAGCATGTACTCTTCGGCGGCCCGCGCCGCCTGCCGCGCCCGCTCAGCGTTGGCGCGCGCTCGCGCCGCCGCCGCCACCGCCTCCGCAGCGTTCGCGCCAGCGGCGTTCGCGGCCTGTACCGCCGCGTCGTTGGCCGCGGCCGCGGCCTCCGCGTGGGAAACCGCCGAGTTCGCCGCGTCGATGGCGTCCAGCCCCGCCTGGATCGCCTCACCCGCCGCTGCGGCCTTGTCCGCGAAGTTTCGCGCCTCGCGGGCGGTCGCGTTCGCCGACTCGGCCGCGGCCCGCGCGCCGGCGGCCTGGCTCGCGTCCGTCGCCGCCGCGGCGGCCGCCTTCCGCGCCTTCGCCGCCGCCTGACCCGCCCGGGACGCGGCCGTGGCGGCCCGCGCCGCCGCCGTCGCGGCCGCCCGCGCCGCCCGTGACGCGGCGGCCGCGGCCTGCACCGCTACCTTGGCCGCCTCCGCCGCCTTGCGCGCCGCCACCGCCGCGCGCTTGGCGTGCGCCGCCGCCTGCTGGGTGTTGTTCCGCGCCGCCTCCGTCGCCCGAGCCGCTTCGGCGGCCGACCGGCGCGCCGCGTCGGCCGCCTCCTTCGCCCGCGCGAACTCGTCCTTGGCCTGCTTCGTCTCCTCCGCCGCGATCTTCCCGGCGGCCTCCGCCTGCGCCAGCAGGTCGGTCAGCGTCGCGACCTCTTCGTCCCGCGCCGAGGCGACCGCCCACCCGTAGTCCAGGAACTGCTCGAAGGCTTCCGGCGTGCCGGCGTCCAGCGCCTTCTGCCCCGCCGCCTTCACCTGCGGACCACCGGTGGCCATCGCCTGGTTGACCCGCAACCGCTGATCGGTGGCCCATTGCGGCTGCCAACCGGCGTCCAGGAACTTCCGCAGCAACGCCGGGTCTTCCGAATCCAGCGCCTGCTGCGCCACCTGCCGCACCTGCGGGCCACCGGTCGCCATCAGCTGGTTCACCGACACCCGGGCGTCGATGTTCGACGCCTCCTGCCAACCACTGTTCAGGAACGCGGCGATCGCGTTCCCGTCGCCGGCGTCGGCGGCGTCCAGCGCCTGCTTCGCCGCCGCCCGGACCGCCGGCCCACCATCGGTCACCACACCGACGAGCGCGTCGCGTTCGTCGAGCCGCTGGGCCTGCTGCCAGCCGTTCTCAAGAAACGCGCGCACCTGGTCGTCGGAGCCGACGAGCGCCGCCTCCGCCGCGGCGCGCACCTGGGTGCCGCCCGCCTGCCAGGCCGAGACCACCAACGGCCGGTCGGCGGAGATCGGTTCGTCCGCCGCCCGCGCCGGGCCGGCGCGCAGGAAACCCGCCAGCAGAATGAGGACGGTCAGCGCGGCGACCAGCGCGCTGCGCCGATCGGCGCGGAATCGAAGCGACTGGCTCATGACAGGTGACTCCTCCCATGGAGGTGCGAGAAACGGTCAGACGAGGGGTGCCGGGTCAGCCCGTGACGGTCAGGCGCAGCAGCATCGTCGGCGACGCGTCCGGGTCGGCGCCCAGGCCCACCTGGGTGCTGCCGTCGGGGTCCACGTCGACGGTGAGCTGCTGGCCGTCGTCGTCGCGCAGGTTCGCCGTCACCTCGTGCCCGGTGCCGGTGCGCAGGCCGTCACCGCGGATCTCGTAGACGCCCGGCACCTCGAGGTCCAGGAAGCCGTACGGGGCCCGCACCCGGAAACAGACCCGCCCGATGCCGTCGGCGCCGATCTCCTCCTCGGTGGTGAAGACCTTCAGCAAGCCGATGTCGCCCTGCGGCGGCGTCGCGCAGTCCGCCAGCAGGATGTGTCCATCGCCGGCGATCAGCTTGACGTTCTGCTCCGCCAGGATCCGCCCGGCGTGGGGATAGGCGTACTCCTCCGGCACCGGCGTGCCGAGCACATCGTGGGTGACCGGCGCGCCGGGGGCGGGCACGACGCGGGCGCCGATCTCCACCCACGATCCGACTCCCGGTTGGTTGGTGCCGGGGTACAGCCGCAGCTTGCCGTCCCGGTCGAAGACCAGCACGTCGTTGTACGCGTCGCGGTTGAACTCGCCGACGGTGAACGTGCGCATGGGCGCCCAGCCGCTGCTTCCGATTTCGATCCGGCTGGCGAGACCGGCGGAGCCGCGCCCGGGGTACAGCCACAGCTTGCCGGCGGCGTCGATCGCCAGCACGTCCTCGTAGGCGTCCTCGTTGAACTCGCCGGCGGTCACGTGCACCATGGCCGCCCAGCCGCTGTTGCCGATCTTGACGCGCGGGTTCAGCTGCCCGTCACTGCGGCCCGGATAGACCCAGAGCTCCCCGCCGGTACCGACCGCCAGGATGTCGTCGTAGGCGTCCTCGTTGAACCTGCCGACGTCGAGACCCTCCATCGCGGTCCACCCGCTGAGGCCGATCTGGATCCGGGTGCCGAACCCCGCCAATCCCCGGCCGGGGTACACCCACAGCCGGCCCTGGGGATCGCCGCCCACCACGTCGTCGTAGCCGTCCCCGGTGAACTCGCCCACGGTCATGTGCGGCATGGAGGTCCAGCCGCTGCCGACCCGCACCGGCCTGCCGAACCGCGCGGGTGTGGACAGTCCTGGATGGATCCACAGGTCGCCGGCGGCGTCCACGCCGAGCAGATCGGTGTACTGGTCGCCGGTGAGCTCGCCTTTCTCGAGTCGCACGAGACCGCTCGGCTGCGCGGCCGTGTTGGCGCTGACCCATTCGCGGAGGTCCTGCACCCGCACCGCGGTGGCGCCGTTCCGTGTCTCGGTCTCGGTGAGGCATCCGGCCTGCCCCGACGCGATGACGAGTCCGTGCAGCTCAGCCGATGTCCCCGCGCCAGCGCGAAACATCGGTGCGCCCGCGTCACCGTCGCACGCGCTGGCGGAAGAGGTGATGTCATAGCTCGCCTCGCCGACCGCCTGCACCGTGAAGGCGCCGCTGTCCAGGCGATCCGACACCCATTCGGTCGCGGTTCGGCCGTATCCGGCCACCCGGACCTCCCCGCCGACCGGGAGTGGGTCGGCGGGGAGCTTGGCGGGCGTGACGCCCGAGACCGGGCTCGCGAGGCGGACGAGCGCCACGTCGCGGTCCGGGTGCGGGATGACGTCGGTGGCCTGGATGGCGGTGCCGACGTCCGTCGCCAGGAGATTGGCGCGGCCGATGGTGACCGTGGTCGGCCACGGCGGCGGCCCGAACCTGGTCGGCTGGCCGTCTTTCGCGAAGCACGAGGCCGCGGTGAGCACCCAGCGCTGTTCCGGCGTCGCGGACGGGGGGTCCAGGAATCCGGAGCGTGGGTGGACCAGGGCGCCCGAGCAGGCGCGGACTTCGCCGATCCGCAAGTGCGCGACGAAGCCATCGGTGCCTTGGGCGACCGGTGCCCCGTTGGCGATGCCATAGGCCGGGCCACCGGCCGGTATCGCGGCCACCGCGAGACCGGCCACCAGCGCCGCGGCGCAGCGTCGTTTACCCATGAAACGCATGTGTGTGCTCTCCCTGCTCAACCTGTGACCGTCAGCCGCAACAACATGGTCGGTGAGGCATCGGGATCGGCGCCCAGACCCACCTGTGTACTGCCGTCGGGATCGACGTCCACCGTGATCGCCTCGCCCTCGTCGCTGCGCAGCTCCGCGGTCACCTCGTGGCCGGTGCCCGCACTCTGCCCGTCACCACGGATCTCATACACGCCCGGAACCTCCACATTGAGCAGTCCGGTCGGTGCCGTCACCTGGAAGCAGACCCGCCCGATGCCATCCGCACCGATCGCCTCGTCCGTGGTGTAAACCTTCAACAGGCCGATCTCGCCCTGCGGCGGCGTGGCGCAGTCGGCCAGCAGGATGTGCCCGTCACCGGAGATCAGCCGGACGTTCTGCTCGGCCAGGATCCCCGCGGCACCCGGATAGCTGAAGTCCTCCACGATGGACGGTGGCGCGTCGTCGGCCACGGCGCGGCTCGGTGCCGGCGCCCCGATCAGCAGCGCGGCACCGCCAAGGCCGAGCACCGCCGCCAGCAGTCGCATGCGCATCACGATGTGTCTCCCCGGGTCAGTTACGCGATGAAGGGTTGGGCGGAGAGCAGCGCCTGATCCCAGCCGCCGGTGTCCACCGGATCGTTCGGGAATGGCTGGATATCCGTTCCGCTGCCGTTGAGCGGCGCCGGGTCGAGGAACCGCAGCATGGCTCCCTGGGCGGTGCGGGCGTAGTACAGGCCGTTGCCCGGCGACAGCAGGTGCTCGTGGTTCCAACCCGTCGACGCCAGGTCGGTCCGCGCCCAGGTGTCGGTGATCCGGTACTGGATCAGCGTGCCGGCGCTGGTCGTGGCCAGCAGCAGATCCGGCGCGGCCGCCGCCAGCGTCTTCAGGGTCCCGAATCCCCCGTCACCGATCAGCGTGTTGTTGGTCAGCGTGGTCGGCTTCGCGCTCGGCACCGTGTACCGGCGCAGCGCCCCCGTCGATGCCGCGATCCCGAACAGCGAACCGGCCCCGTCGTACGCCAACAGCTTGTGCGTGTAGCCCGTGCCGATCTGCACCGGCGGCTTGAACAGCAACGGGTTCGTGGTGAGGATGTCCACCCGGTACAGCGCGCCCGTGGTCGCGGCGACCAGCAGGGTGTTGAAGTTCAGCGTGGCCATCGACAGTGCCGGGAAGCCCAGCGCCGCCGCGGACGTCACCGTCCCCCGCCGGTCGCCGGTGGCCGAGTCGATCTGGGAATAGGTCAAGCGGCCGTCGGATCGGATCCCGAACACCGACACGTCGACCGGGCTCTCCGGGAAGGACGTCAGCGGCTCGGCGGACAGCAGGGTCTGGTGCCAGCCGGCGGCATCCACCGGATCGTTCGGGTACGACCGGATGTCCGTCCCGCTGCCGTTGAGCGGCGCCGAGTCCAGGAACCGCAGCAGGGCCCCCTGCGCGGTGCGGGCGTAGTACAGGCCGTTGCCCGGCGACAGCAGATGCTCGTGGTTCCAACCCGACGCGGCCAGGTCGGTCCGCGCCCAGGTGTCGGTGATCCGGTACTGGATCAGCGTGCCGGCGCTGGTCGTGGCCAGCAACACGTCCGGTCCCGCCGCCGCCAGCGTCTTCAGGGAACCGAACCCCCCGTCACCGATCAGCGTGTTGTTGACGAGCCTGGCCGGCTTCGCGCTCGGCACCGTGTACCGGCGCAGCGCCCCCGTCGATGCCGCGATCCCGAACAACGAGCCGTCCCCGTCGAACGCCAACAGCTTGTGCGTGTAACCCGTTCCGATCTGCACCGGCGGACCGAACAGCAACGGGTTGGTGCTGGTGATGTCCACCCGGTACAGCACCCCGGTGGTCGAGGCGACCAGCAGCGTGTTGAAATTCAGCGTCGCCATCGACAGCGCCGGGAACGGCAGCGGCGCCGCGGACGTCACGGTCGCCCGCCGGTCACCCGTCGCGGAGTCGATGCCGGAGTACGTCAGCCGGCCATCCGCCAGCACGCCGAACACCGACACGTCCGCCGTCGCGAGCCGGACCCAGTCCCGGATGTCGTCCACCCGGGTCTCGACGGCCCCTCGCCGCGTCTCCGTCTCCCCCACACACCCGCCCTGCCAGGAGGAGCGCCCGATCGCCACCAGCTCGGTCCCCGCGCCGCCATCGCGCAGCGCCGGCCCGCCCGCGTCGCCCTTGCACGGACCGACCTGGTCGGCCGCGGTGCCAGCGATGTCCACAGTGGCGGCGCCCACGGAGGTGACCTCGAAGGTGGCCGTGTGCGCCTGGTTGGGCACCCATTCGGTACGGGTGCGTCCGTATCCGACCAGTCGCAGCCGCTCGCCCGCGGCCGGGGCGGTCGAACCGATCGGGACCGGCGCGACATCGGTGATCGGGGTCGCGAGTCGGGCCAGGACGACGTCGCGCTGCGGGTGTGGCACCAACCGTACGACCGGCACGGCGTGCCCCGACGTCGTCGTGAGGTCGGCTCGTCCGACGATGGCCATCGTCGGCTGCCTCGGCGCCCCGAAGGTCACGGTCTGGCCGTCCACCTCGAAGCAGGTCCGGGCGGTGATCAGCCATTGCCGGTCCACCAGCGATCCGGTGCAGCTGGTGCCGCCGCCCCCGGGCGCCCCCACCTCGATCTTGGCCACGAACGGGTCCATGCCGTCCGCCAACGTCCGGCCGGGACCCGCGACCACGGCCACCGCGCCCCCCAGCAACCCGAGCAGCGCCAACCACCACCACCGACGCACGGCCATCCCCCACACCCTCCACGACTTGGCGGGTATACGGTGCGGCAGCCCGTTTGATTCCGGCTTGCACGCGAATTGAATGCGCAGGTCATGGGTGGTTTCAGCAGCAGGGCGTCCGGCACGTGGGGCGCGTGACGGGCCGGACGCCCCGATCATGGGAGCGCCTACCGCTCGTACGGGCCGGCGAGCGCCTCCAGGACGCGGCTCACCACCACGCCGAGCAGGATGGCGAAGGCCGCCGGCAGATAGAACACCACCCAGCGTGGGGCGTCCGTCTGGCTGAGGCCCTGGTTGGCGAAGACCAGCAGGGTCGTGGCCAGTACCGTGCCGGCGATACCACCGCGGCCCCCGAAGGCGCTCACCCCGCCGAGGAGGACGGCACCGGCCGCGACCAGCAGGTTGTCACCACTCGGGGTGGCCGCGCCGAGGTACGTCACGAACACCACCCCGCTCAGGCCGGCCAACAGGCTGGAGCCGCCGATGCCGGCCAGTGCGCCGACCAGCTTCGCCGGGCGGAAGCGCACCGGGTCGTCGGCCGTACGGTTGGCGGCGAGAGCCTTGCGCACGCCCGGGACCAGCCAGAGAACGCCGCCACCGACCGAGGCGGCGACGAAGACGAGGGTCCAGAAGACCCCCATGCCGGTGCCGCTCGACAAGCTGCCGACGGGCAGGGTCCGGCCCTCCAGTAGCGCGAACGTGATCGCCTGCGCCACCGCCATGCCGCCGAGCGTGACCGCCCAGGCCGGTGCGGAGGTCAGGCCGACAATCACCGCGAGGACCAGTCCGAGGGCGAGCGCGACGACCACCGCGACGATTCCGGCGGGCAGGCCCGCCCCGCCGTCCTGGGCGAGCTCGGCGTAGACGGCGCCGGACAGGACGGCGGTCGCGCCGACCGCGAGGTTGGGCGTGGCGGTGCGCAGCGACAGCGCGAGGCCGGTGGCCAGCAGCCCGACGGCCGCCAAGGTGTACCAGGGCGTGGGGCCCCGGAACAGCACCCCGGTGGCCGCGACCAGCACCGCCGTGCCGAGGACGGCGACCAGGAGGATCGCCTCCCAGCCCAGGTGGGCGAGCACGCCCCGGGACCGCACCAGTGGCAGCGCGGGTGGCGGCGGTGCGAACGGTGCGACGGCGGGGGCGGGCGGCTGGGACATGGCTACTCCTCCAGGGGTGGGCCGGACATCGGCCCGAACGTAGCGAGTCGTTACCAGTACCGAATAGTCCCTTTCGGCAGGGGTGTCCACTGTGTCCCCGGCGGCATCGATCCGGCGGGGCGGGCGGGCCAGGCCTACGCTGTGCGCATGGCGGTGGACCGCGGTGGGTACCGGGTCGGTCGGCGCCTGGCCGCCTCGTCGCGGCCGCTGGGGTTCGCGGTCGTGACGGTTACGTACCTCGCGGCTGGCGTCGCCGCCTGGGCCGTCGCTGTCGCCGTGCAGGGTCAGCACCCATTGGTGGGCACGTTCTGGGCGGACCTGGTCGCCACCGCCGTGGTGTTCACGGTGGCCATGGCCGTCGGCAACTCAAGCCTCTACGACCCGTACTGGAGCGTCACGCCCGCCGTGGTCGCCGTCGCCTGGGTGATCTGGAGCAGCGGCGCCGACGCCGCCGCGATCTCCGGACGGCAGGCGGCGGTGGTCGTTCTGGTGCTCCTCTGGGCCGTCCGGTTGACCGCGAACTGGGCGATGTCCTGGCGGGGCCTGGGTCACGAGGACTGGCGTTACGTACAGATCCGGGCCCAGGCCCCTCGACGGTTGCCCTGGTGGCTGGTAAGCCTGACCGGCATCCACCTGATGCCCACGCTCGTCGTCTTCCTCGGCCTGCTCGCGGTCTGGCCGGCGGTGACGGTGGTCCGCGCACCGCTTGGTCCGCTCGACGCCGTTGCCGTGGCGGTGACGGCCACCGCCATCGCGATCGAAGCGGTCGCGGACCGGCAGTTGCGCCGGTTCGCCCGCGATCCCGCTCATCGTGCTCGGATCGTCGATCGAGGACTCTGGCGGTACTCGCGCCATCCCAACTATCTGGGTGAGATCGGGTTCTGGTGGGGGATGTGGCTTTTCGCGCTGGCCGCCGCGCCGGCCTGGTGGTGGACTGTCGCCGGCCCGATCGCGATGGTCCTGCTCTTCACATTCGTGAGCGTGCCGATGATGGATCGCCGGTCGTTGGCGCGCCGACCGGCGTACGCCGAGCACATGCGCCGCGTTCCGGCGCTGCTCCCCTCGCTTCGTGGACGGTGAGAAGGGGCCGCTACACCTCGACGGCGTCCACCACCTCATGGAGGATCTTTTGGGCGCGCGCGTTGAGCTGATCGTGCCGGCGGTGGAAGACCTGTTCGGCGTCGACCGCGGGCCAGTCCGGCGGGAGGTGCCGTAGCGGTATCCGGGGGTCGTCGCGCAGGATCAGCAGCCATTCGCTGACCAGCCAGAGTTGGCGCGCCAGGTCGTCGGGTGCGGCAGGTAGCGGGCGCGGGGTGTCCCAGCGACGCAGGAACTGCTCGTATCTGGCGGCGATCGCCGCCAGATCGTACGCGTCGCGGACCATCTGCCCGACGGCGGACGGTTCCGCCGGCTCGGCGTGGAACACCTGGACGTGGTCGCGCAGCTGGCCGTTGGGCAGGAGCGAGGAGACGTCGACGGTGCCGGGCGCGACCCACATGCCGCTGCGCAGCAGGCCGAAGCCGGCCCAGCGTAGCCGCGAGCGGAGCAGGTGACGTTCGTCGCGGCGGGACTCGGGGAGCGAGAACCCGAGCAGCGTCCAGCGTTGGTCGGTGTCCCGGTTGACCGCCCCGGTGCGCCACAGGCGGTGCTCGCCTTCGGTCAGTACGGCCTCGGCGCGCGGCGTCAGTCCGAAGTACATCTTTCGACCACGGCGATGCCGGGTCAACAAGCCGCGGTTCACCATGCGGGTCAATGTGGACCGGGCCGCCTGCTCCGAGACGCCGAGCCGGTCCATCACGGTCAGGTAGCTGCCGGAGAACACCGCGATGTCGCGACCTAGCACCGCCTTGCCGAGGAAGGTCAGCAGGAGGGTCTGCGGCCGCGCGCCGGCCGGCGGACCAAGCGCTGTCACCGGCCCAGGATATCGCCATCGATGTTGGGCACTGTCTTGACGGTCGTAAGCGATCCGCCTAGCGTCTTTAGTGACAGTTATCGATGGAGGTTGAGATGACGAGAACCAAGTCCGCGCTGGCGGCGGCCAGTGCCCTGCTCGCTGTCCTGGCAGGCGTCGGTGTCGTCGGCGTGGTCTTCGCCCCGGCCGCGTCGGCCGCGTCACTCGTCGAGGTGACCAACTTCGGCGACAACCCGGGCGGCATGCGCATGCACATCTACGTGCCGGACGCCCGGCCGGCCAACCCCGCGATCGTGGTGGCGATGCACGGCTGCGGCGGGTCAGGTCCCGGCTTCTACTCAGGCAGCGAGTTCGCCTCGCAGGCCGACCGGTACGGGTTCATCGTGATCTACCCGTCCGCGATGCAGGAGGCCGGGTTCGGCAGGTGCTTCGACACCTGGTCGGCGGCGGCCAAGCGGCGCGGCGGCGGCAGCGACCCGGTCTCGATCGCGTCGATGGTGGCCTACGCCGGACGGCAGTACGGCGGCGACCAGAACCGGGTGTACGCCACCGGCAGCTCCTCCGGCGGCATGATGACCCAACACATGCTCGCCGTGTACCCCGACCTGTTCAAGGCCGGTGCATCCTTTATGGGCGTGCCCTTCAACTGCTTCGCCAACGCGGCCGACTATCCGCCCGGCAGCAGCCAGTGCACCGGCGGCGCCATGAACCGCACCCCGCAGCAGTGGGGCGACGCGGTCCGCCAGGCGCATCCCGGCTACACCGGTCCGCGCCCCCGGGTGCAGCTGTGGCACGGCACGAACGACACTCTCGTGCCGTATCAACTGCTGCAGGAGTCGATCGAGCAGTGGACCAACGTGTTCGGGCTCAGCCAGACACCCACATCCAGCGACACCCCGCAGACCAACTGGAACCGTCGCCGCTACGCCGACGCGTCCGGCGCGGTACAGGTGGAGGCGTACAGCGTCCAGGGCGCCGGGCACAGCCTGCCCAGCAGCGGCATGGCGGCGGCCGCCATCCAGTTCTTCGGGCTGGACCGGTCGACACCGACCAGCCCGACGCCCAGCACGCCCGGGCCGAGCACGCCGGCGCCGTCGGGCGGCTGCCGGGTCGGATACACGGTGAACGCCTGGAACACCGGCCTGACCGCCTCGATCAGCATCACCAACACGAGCGCCACGGCGGTCAACGGCTGGACCCTGGCGTTCACGCTCCCTAATGGACAGACGATCACGTCGGGCTGGAACGCGATGTACTCCCCGGCCAGCGGCGCGGTGACCGCGCGCAACGCGTCCCACAACGGCGGCATCGCCCCGAACGCGTCCGTGGGCATCGGCTTCCAGGCCACCCACACCGGCAACACCGGCCGCCCGGCCTCCTTCACCCTCAACGGGGCTGCCTGCTCAGTTGCCTGATCCCGCGATGAGGCAAACGCGGTAGGGCGTCGACTGTCGCGGTTGGTGCCCTACCGTTCGCATTCCTCAGGGACGTTTGGTGGGCTGAGCGTTCTCGGGCTGGTCGAGGGTGGCCGCCTGTTGTCATGCCCGCTGGAAGTGCGCTGGTCTACAGCGGCCGTCTGTGGCACGCCGCTGGCCACAATCGCGCCCAGACGACCCGCCGCGCCCTCATTTGCGAACACGTCCTGCCGTGGCTGCGGCCCGCCGACAACCACATCCTCGCCACTGGAGTCGAACAGCTCCTGAGCCTCACACCGCGACTTCGCCGCCTCGCCGGTGTGGCGCTCGCGAACGCATACTTCGGCTTCGTCGCCGGCCAAGACCCCGAGCAATGGCTGCGGCAGTCCAACGCAGCCAGCAGCCAGCAGCCAGCAACCGGCCCGTCCAGCACCGGCATGACTCGCGCCAGCGACCCCTGATCCGTGCGGGATCGTCAGCAGGACGCGGTCCCGGGCGCCGGCGTCGGCGCGGTCATGGGCCTCGGCCACGCGTTCCAGGGGTAGCGCGGGCGCTATCGCGATGGCCAACGCACCATCGCTCGCGGCAGCGGTGAGGTCGGCGGCGGTGAGGTCGACGGCGGGCTGCTGCCTGGCCGGTGCCGGGATGTCGTCGCTGCCGAGCAGGCGGATGGTGACGTTGTCGAACAGCATGGGCCAGAAGGGGAAGTCGGGGCGGTCGTGCCGGGTGGCGTAGGGCGGTCACCCGCTCTCCATGCGGACGCCGAGTTCTTACGAACTCCTGACGTCGCCTCGCTCCCCCCATCGGCCGACGGACGGGCGCCGTACCCCGTGGCGCCGCAACCGTGGCGTCGGCGGGTCCAGCCGTCGCACCGAGCAAGGGAGAAGTGATGAGTCCTGGTCCAACCCGGACACGTTCCCAGGAGTTCCGGATCGTGCTCGTGTTCATGGTGCTGGCGGCGGTCGCCGCGGTCACCGGCGGGATCGTGACCAGCGCCCGCAACGGGCAGGCGTTCGCCGAGGCGGCGCCGCTGTCGAGTTTCGTGCCGATACAGGAGGTGGCGCCGAACGTGAAGACGCCGCCGAAGCGGCGAGGCGGCTCGACCGGCGTGTTCACTGTCGACTGCGGAACCAACGGGAACGGGAAGTTCAGCCCCGACAACCCGGTCGCCCAGCCAGGGATCCGCAACGGGGCACAGCACGTGCACGACTTCGTCGGCAACCTGTCGATCACCGCCGACTCCAGCGACGAAAGCCTGGCCGCCTCCGACACCACCTGCCGCAACGGCGACAAGTCCTCGTACTTCTGGCCGGTGGTGCGCATCGACCGGACCGCGAACCGGCAGGCCAACCCGGTAGGCGCGAACGCCGACACCCTCAAAGCCGCCGGCACGCCGTCGATCAGCTGCCCGACCGTCGCCGGCAAGCTGCCCGCCGTCCCCGCTCAGGCATCGGCCGAGGTGGCGCGGAACCTGGCGTCGCTGGACAAGCAGATCGCCGAAGCGAACCAGCGCGTCGCCAGCACACAAGGCCAAGGCGGACCCAACTTCGTCAACAACGCCATCCTCGGACCGCTGCGCGACAAGCGAGCAGCCACACTGGACCGCATCGCCAT
Source organism: Actinomycetes bacterium KLBMP 9797 (assembly GCA_037414955.1). Lineage (GTDB taxonomy): Bacteria > Actinomycetota > Actinomycetes > Mycobacteriales > Micromonosporaceae > Phytohabitans. The sequence continues at coordinate 34,475 of JBBEWH010000095.1, read as the reverse complement.
CGCCATCGGACGGCAGGGCGCCCGCCCGACCGGTCTGGTCTCATTGGCCGACTGCGACCTCAGCTACGACAAGGCCCACGCCGCACACAGCGGCAACGCCGCTGGCACACCGCCATCCACTGTGGTCACGCCCACGGTCAACTGCCCGACCGTACGCGACAAGCTGTCCGCCGTCCCGCAGACGGCAGTGTCCGAGGTGAACCGCAACCTGGAGCTGCTGGACAAGCAGATCGCCGAAGCGAACCAGCGCATCGTCACCTCACCAGGCCAAGGCGGACCCAACTTCGTCAACAACGCCATCCTCGGACCGCTCCGGGACAAGCGAGCAGCCACACTGGACCGCATCGCCATCGCCATCGGACGGCAAGGCGCCCGGCCCACCGGCCTGGCCGCACTCGCGCCGTGCACCCTCAACAACGCCCCGCCACCGGCGACGGGTACGCCCAGCCCCGACGCCAGCGAACTGCCCGGCGTGCAAGGACCGAACATGGAGATCGCCGGCAACATCGGCGGCATCGTGCGGCCAGCGAGCGTGAAGATCGAGTACCGGGGCAACCCGACCACCAAGGTGGTGCCGATGCCACGATTCCTCAAGTCCATCACCGGCGACGCGAAACCGACCAGCCGCGGGCCCGCCAACGCCCGCGCCACCTGGACCTGCAGCGGCTTCGCCGACCGGCTCTCCGACAAGTACCCGATCTGCCCGGCCGGCAGCCAGGTCATGCGCGTGCACGACTTCCCCAGCTGCTGGGACGGCAAGAACACCGACAGCCAGAACCACCGAGCACACATCCAGTTCGCCGACGCCAACACCGGCGCCTGCCCGGCCGGCACGCTCGCCGTGCCCCAGCTGCGCATCAGCATCAGCTACGACATCCCACCGGACATCCAGAAGAAGGGTCAGTACCAGCTCGACTCGTTCCCGGAGGAGAACCACAACCCGTTCTCCGACCACAACGACTTCGTCAACGTCAACTCGACCCGCCAGATGGCGAAGATCGCGGCGTGCGTCAACGCCAACCGCCGCTGCCAGTAACACCCGTCAGACGCGCGGCGCGGGGGCCCGGTCTCAGTGCCCGGGCCCCCGGGGGGGGGGGCCGGGGCCGCGGGGGGGGCCCCGGGGGGCCCCGCACGCCAGCACGTGCCCGCGGAGCGGGTCGCCGATGCCGGAAGCGCTATCCCACGTTGGCGTAGTAGGAGTTGGTGTCGACCTGCCCGTCGCCGACGAAGACCTCGGTGCCGGCCTGCACGCTGGTGAGGTACGTGCTGTTGCTGACCCAGCCGCGGGAGGTCAGGTTGCCCAGGAATTCGCGCAGCGATAGGCATGGATGCAATTTTCTGGGAATACTTCGTCTCGACGGCCACTCCCCCGACAGGCGGATGCCCGTTTCGGCGGAGTGGCAGGTCCCAGGTTTCCAGCGCGTTTCCCTTGCGCTCTCACGAACGTCGATGCATGCTGTTTGCAGCGCTGCAAGGCACCGCGGCGTCACAAGATCAAAAGCGCTTGGTGGTTCGCGTCGACGGTTCGGGCAAGCCGGTGGCGCCGACCACCCACACGCCGAGGCGATAGCGAGCCGGCCGCCTCGGAACGCGTGTTCACGCTAACACCGCCGCCGATGCCCACCTGGCGCCGGTGCGGCGGGTCGACGCGGCGGCAGACGCCTCACCGGTCCCACAACGCGGCGAACGCTCGCGCGCCGGAACGTCCAATGTGCACGCTCACACGACGGGTCAACTACAGACGGAAGGATTCTCGATGAGCAGCGCACATGCGAGACGGCGATCCTTGCGGGTCGTGGCGGTCGCCGCGACCGGCGCGGTGGTGGCGGTGTCGGCCGCCGCCAGCTGGACGCCAGCGTGCTGCAGATGAACGGCCGGCTCTACCTGATGGGCACGTACAACGCCGGCGGCAGCTTCGGGCAGAGCCTGTTCATCACACCGATGAGCAATCCCTATACGCTCAGCGACGCCCGCGTGCGGCTGAGCTCGCCGACGCTGAGCTGGGAGCGGCAGACCGGAGCGGTGGCCGAGGGTCCGGAGCCGCTGTACCACAACGGCCGGACGTTCGCCAATGGCGTGTACGCCCCGGGGCATAACGGGTTCTTCAAGTCTCCGGACGGCACCGAGGACTGGATCGTCTACCACGCCAACGACTCGGCCGGCGGTGGCTGCGACATGAACCGCTCCACCCGGGCGCGGAAGTTCACCTGGAACGCCGACGGCACCCCCAACTTCGGTACCCCCGGTCCGCCTCGGCGTCACCCTGACCGCACCCTCCGGCGAACGCTGACCCACAGCGGCGTTCGACGAAATGCGGCGTTCGACGAAATGTGAGGGCACCTCATGAGTTCTCCTTCAGCAGCGCCGGTCCCCCGGCGCCTGAGACGGACGGTCGCGGTCGTCGTGGCCGGCGTGGTCGTCGGGATGTCGGCCGCGGTGGTCACGTCCTCGACGGCGCACGCGGTCACGATCGATCCCAACGCCTGGTACCAGATCGTCTCCCGGCACAGTGGACGGGCGCTGAACATCGCCAACGCGTCCACCGCGGACGGCGCCGGCCTGGTGCAGTCGAGCACCGGCGCCGGCGCGAGCCAGCAGTTCCAGTTCGTCAGCTCGGGCGGCGGCTACTACCGCATCAAGGCTCGGCACAGCGGTAAGGTCCTCGACGTCCAGAGCTTCTCCACCGCCGATGGCGCCACCATCCTCCAATGGCCGGACCGCAACGGCACCAACCAGCAGTGGTCCATCATGGACACTACCGCCGGATACGTCAAAAGTGGTCAACCGCAACAGCGGCAAGGCCCTGGATGTCTGGGAGTGGTCCACCGCCGACGGTGCGCGCGTCTCCCAGTACACCGACACCGGCGGCGTCAACCAGCAGTGGCAGCTGCTCACCGTCGGTGGCGGCACGCCCCCCGCCTCGTACCCGAACCCGGGGCTGGTCACCGGCTCCACCGGCGCGCACGACCCCGCCGTGGTGAAAGCACCCAACGGCACCTACATCGTCGTCACCACCGGGAACAACCTACCGATCAAGACCTCCACGAACCGGACGGCGTGGCAGAACGCCGGCGTCGTGTGGCCCAACGGAGCCTCGTGGACCACGCCGTACACCGCCGGCGGCCAGAGCCTGTGGGCACCCGATATCTCATACCGGAACGGGCAGTACTACCTCTACTATTCGGCGTCCACATTCGGCTCCCAGCGATCCGCGATCTTCCTGGCCACCAGTCCCACCGGCGCGGCGGGATCGTGGACCCACCAAGGGTTGATCATCGAGAGCAGCTCGTCGGTGAACTACAACGCGATCGACCCGAACCTCATCGTCGACGACGCCGGCCAGTGGTGGCTCAGCTTCGGTTCGTTCTGGACCGGCCTCAAGATGATCCGCCTGGATCCCAGCACCGGTAGGCGATCGACGTCCGACACCGCGGTGCGGGCCATCGCGCAGCGGACCACCGCCGATGGCGCGGTAGAGGCGCCGTTCATCTACCGCCATGGCGGCTACTACTACCTGTTCGTCTCCTTCGACCGCTGCTGCCAGGGCGCGTCCAGCACCTACCGCGTCATGGCCGGCCGCTCCACATCGGTCACCGGACCGTACACCGACCGCAACGGGGTCGCCATGACCGCCGGCGGCGGCACCGAGATACTCGCCGGCCGCGGTTCGATCCACGGGCCGGGACATCAGGCCGTCCTCGGCGACAGCGACGGCGACGTGCTGTTCTACCACTACTACGCCGACAGCGGGGCGTCGTTCCTCGGTATCAACCTGATCGGCTGGGATGCCGCCGCCTGGCCGTACGTCTACTGAGGTATATGTGCTGGCGCCCCGGCGGTCAGCCGGGGCGCCGGCGTCCCGCCGTGCTCTCCCGCACGACCAGGCGGTGCGGGGCGCGCAGTTCCAGGCCCGGTGGCGGGGTGCGGCTGCCGATGCGCAGCAGGAGCCGCTCGACCGCCGTGGTCGCGATCATGTCCTTGTCCGGGGAGATGGTGGTGACGGTCGGGTTGGAGTAGCGCCCGTCCTCGATGTCGTCGTATCCGATCAGGGCCACGTCCTCGGGCACCCGCAGGCCGCGGGAGACCAGCATGTGGATCGCGCCGAGCGCGACCAGGTCGCTGTAGCAGAAGACGGCGTCCGGCGGGTCGTCCCGGTCGAGCAGGTGCGCCATCGCGGTGGCGCCGTCGATCCGGTTGAAGCGGGGGGTACCGATGATGAGGTCCTCGTGCACCGGTAGGCCCCGCCCCCGGTGGGCTTCGCGGAAGCCGCGGGTGCGCAGCTGCGCCGCCTCGCCGGTCTCGTACGGCTGGTCGCCGATCGCCGCCGCCCGGGTGCGGCCGAGGTCCAGCAGGTGTTCGGTGGCCTGGCGGGACGCGGCGACGTCGTCGATGCCGACGTGGTCGAACAGGCCGTCGCTGATCCGCTCGCCGAGGATGACGAGCGGCAGCTCACGGTCCCGGTCGGCGAGCGCTTCCTGCGACAGGCCGAGCGGGCTGAAGATCACGCCGTCGAACAGCAGGCGGCTGGAGCCGTGGTTGATGAGCATCCGCTCGTGCTCGCGGTCGCCGTCGGTCTGGTCGATCAGCACGTTGTAGCCCCGCACCCGGGCCGCCCGGATGATCCCCTGGAGCAGCTCGGAGAAGTACGGCGTGTCCAGGTAGGGCACGACCACGGCGATCTGGCCGGAGCGGCCGCGCGCCAGGTTGCGGGCCAGCACGTTGGGGCGGTAGCCGAGCTGGTCGACGGCCTGCTGCACGCGCAGCCGGGTGTGCTCGGTGACGTTGGCATACCCGTTGACCACATTGGACACCGTGCGGCTGGACACGCCAGCGAGCTGCGCCACGTCGCGGAGCGTGACCTCTCGTCCTCGTCGCACGCTGCCTCCGTCCGCCGATGTCCTGATCCCGCGGGGCCTGACCTGAAGTTTCCGGCACGCTGCCCCTTGCCGACCATTGTCGACGATGCTGTACGCGGCCAAGCTGAGCCTGTACCGCTCGACGCTGGTCGAGGGCGAGGTGTTCGCCTGGCTTTCCATGATCAAGGCGTCCTTCACGGCGCTAGAGCGACATGAAGGACGCCTTGATCATGGAAAGCCTTGACCCTGAGATCGAAGGACGTCAAAATGGGCTCTCGGGTTGAACGTTCAACACGTAGGGAGCACACATGAGGTCTTTCCGCTCGCGGCCCGGTGGGCGATTCCCCCGACTCGCCACCGTCTCGGCGGTGGGTGTCCTGGTCGTCGCGGTCGGCGCCGCCATCGTGACAAGCACGGCTCAGCCGGCGCAGGCCCTCAACAACGGGGTGGCGCGCACCCCACCCATGGGCTGGAACTCGTGGAACACGTTCGGCTGCAACATCAACGAGACCTTGATCCGCCAGATGACTGACGCCATCGTGAGCACCGGCATGCGTGACCGCGGCTACCAGTACGTGGTGGTGGACGACTGCTGGTTCAATCCCAACCGGGATTCGGCAGGCAACCTGCAGGGAGACCCGACCCGGTTCCCGTCCGGGATGAAGGCGCTGGGCGACTACATCCACGGCAAGGGCCTGAAGTTCGGCATCTACCAGGTGCCGGTGGACAAGACCTGCGCCCAGTACTTCGGCAGCTATCCCGGTGCGACCGGCAGCCAGGGGCACGAGGCGCAGGATGCCCGGCAGTTCGCCGCGTGGGGGGTCGACTACCTGAAATACGACTGGTGCTCCCCCAACGGCACCATCAACGACCAGGTCGCGACGTTCGCCAAGATGCGTGACGCGCTGGCCGCCACCGGCCGGCCGATCGTGTACAGCATCAATCCCAACAGCATCCACGAGAAGACCGGGCCGCTGCGCAACTGGAGCGACGTGGCGAACATGTGGCGCACCACAGAGGACATCACCAACGCGTGGAACACCGGGCAGACCAACGGGTACCCGATGGGCATCCAGAACATCGTCAACGTCAACGTGCCGTTGGCCTCCTACGCCGGGCCGGGCGGCTTCAACGACCCGGACATGATGGAGGTCGGCCGCAGCGGCCTGACCGACACCGAGCAGCGATCCCACTTCGCGCTGTGGGCGATCATGGCCTCGCCGCTGATCGCCGGCAACGACATCCGCGCCTCCAGTGCGGCCACGCTCGCCATCCTCAACAACGCCGATCTGATCGCGGTCAACCAGGACCCTCTCGCCCTGCAGGCGACCCAGGTGTCCCACGACGGCACCCGCCGGGTACTCGCCAAGCGGCTCGCCAACGGTGACGTGGCGGTGGCCCTGTTCAACCAGGGCGGCTCCACCACCACGATCTCCACCACCGCCGCCCAGATCGGCAAGACCGGTTCGTCGTTCACCCTGCGCGACTTGTGGACCGGCGCCACCTCGAACACCACCGGTGCCATCGCGGCCACCGTGCCGGCACACGGCACCGCTGTCTTCCGGGTCAGCGGCGGCGGGACCTCGAATCCGCCAACCACTTTCCGGCTGCGCGGCGAGGCGTCGGCGCGGTGCCTGGATGTCAACCTCGGCTCCTCCGCCAACGGCACCCAGATGCTGATCTGGGACTGCCACACCGGAGCCAACCAGCAATTCACCCAGAGTGGGCAAGCGTTGCAGGTGCTCGGCAAGTGCCTGGAGGCACCGACCAACGCCACCGCCGGCGCCCGCGTGCAGATCTGGGATTGCCACGGCGGCGCCAACCAGCAATGGACCCTCAACGGCAACGGCACCATCAGCAACGCGCAGAACGGCCTGTGCCTGGACGTCAACAACAACGGTACGGCCAACGGCACCCCGGCCATCCTGTGGAGCTGCCACACGGGCGCCAACCAGCGCTGGACCCGCGCATAGCACCCCAGTGTCGGCGGCGGCGCCGTCAGGCGCTGCCGCCGACCGTGAGCTCGGTCGGCACCAGCAGGCCGGGACGGCCGGTCGGTCCCGCGGAGATCTCGTCCAGACACCGGGCGACCAGTTCCCGCGCGATCTGGTCCACCGGAATCCGCACACTGGTCAGCACCGGCTCGGTCAGCAGCCCCATCGCTCCGCCGTCGAACCCGGTGACCGCGATGTCCCGGCCCACCCGGAGACCGGCGGCGTGGCACGCGTTGACCACCGTGACGGCGACCGCGTCGCTGTTGGCCACGATCGCGGTCGGCCGCCGCTGGCGCAGCAGGTCGCCGACCCAGCGGCGGATCTCGCCATCGGCGCCGTGGAACACCCTGTCCTCCGCGACACCCAAGCCATGGCGCGCCAGTCCCCGGCGCAGGCCGTCCAGTCGCTCGTGCTTCCAGTACTCGCCGCCGCCGGCGCCGACGTACGCGTAGTCACGGTGTCCCGCCGCCACGAGGTGCTCGACCAGCTCCAGCATCCCGGCGGCGTTGTCCACATCGACCCACTGCTGCGGCAGATCCGGCGCGGTGCGGCCGAAGCAGGCGAACGGAACCCCCTCGGCGGCCAGCAGCCGCACCCGCGGGTCGTCCACCCTGGACTCGTCGAGGATGAAGGCGTCGACGCCGCGTCCGGCGATCAGGTCACGAAACACCGGAGTCGGGTCGTCGCCGTGATTGGTGAACACCACGATCTGGTGATCCTCCCGCGCCGCCGCCTTGACCAGCGCCTGCACGAAGCCGAGGGTGAACCCGCGCACCACCTCGAGCTGCTCGCCGGACATGTGGTAACCGAGCTGGCGGGTGCGCCGGGACCGCATGGTCTGTGCCGCGCGGCTCGGCTTGTACGCCAACTCCTCCATCGCCGCCATCACACGCGACTCGGTGTCGCGGCTGAAGGCGGCCCGGCCATTCAGGACGTTGGAGACCGTCTGCCGCGACACGCCCGCCAGCCGCGCCACATCGACGATGCTCGGCCGGCCGGAGCGCCGCTGCCGCGGCGCGGGAACCTCATGCGTATCGATCGCCACACACTACCGCCATACGCGCCCTCAGCCCATGATCAAGGCGTCCCTCACGTAGTTCTAACGACATGAGGGACGCCTTGATCATGGGAGTGGGTGTGCGGGTACGACGGCAGTTCGCCACCGCGTTCGAGGATGTCCAGCCAGCCGGCGAGTCGGTGGATGGCGAGCAGGTCGGCACGGCATCGCAGGTGTTCCCGCGCTTCGTTGCCGTCCGTCGGGGGGCGGACGACCTCGACCAGCTCCCCGGTGTCCGCGCCCGGGGCGACCCGGTGGATGATCGAGCCGACCCGGCCGAGGCGTCCGTCGCACCCGTCACCCAGGAATCCCCTGTGGATGTTGATGACAAGAGGGCCGGCGGCGGCAAGGGTGTCCTCCGACAAGTAGGAACAACCGATGCTCACCACGACATCGACGGCGACCGCGCTCAGCGCGTCGACCACCACGTCGTCGTTGACGGATCGCACCTCGATGCGCCGCGGTCCGGGTGCCGCCCACAACCGGGGATCGTGCGCGAAGTACCGCCGGCGATAGCGATTCTCGCCGGTGAGCACCCGTAGGTAGCGGTGGTAGTGGTGATGCGCCCACTCGCGGTATTGCCCACGCCGCCGCAGGGCGGCGAGCTTCTCGCGGTCCGGCTCGGTCACCACCAGGGCGAGGTCGAAGCGGGCGGACAGCAGGGACTCGAGGTATCGGTGGTGGTGGTCGTCGGCGCGGAGAAGCGCCAACCGCAGCGGGGTCACCGGGCACCACCCGACGCGGCCGCGGCCAGCGAGGTCCGCTCGGACAGCCGGTCCACGGCCGACTCCGCGGCCCGCGCCGCGCTCGCCCGGTCGTCGGCGACGGTGACCACGACACCATCCGGTCCGGGCCGCACGGAGACCAGCCCGGGCAGGCCCACCCAGGCAGCGTCCGCGTACGCCGGCGCCGCCTGCATGTCCCCGCGGCGGAGGCAGGCATGCCGGCGGACGGCGCGGCGGACGGGCGGCCGGGCGCCGGGCGTGGCTGCGGCCCGCACCGCGGCCAGGATCGGGTCGTATCCGGTCGCGAGCTCGACCACCGAAGCGATGCAGGCGTTGATCCGGCCCGGCGCGATGTCCACGACGGACACCCCGCGGCCGTCGGCGCGCACGGTCACCTCGACCGGGCCGCGGGTCAACCGGGTCGCGTCGAGCGCGGCGCGCACCCGGGCCCGCAGCGCCCGGCCGGTGCGCCCATCGGCGCTGCCCGGGCAGTCGTAGTCGCGGCCACGGCCGTTGACGGTGACGTCCTCGGCGATGCCGATGACCTCGCCGTCCTGCGCCTGCGCGACGTAGCGGCCGGCCGGGATCCCGTTCCGCTCGGCCTCGACCCGATGGCGGGCGATGACCTCGGCGCACCGGGCCACCGCGTCCAGATCCGGGGTGCGGCCGCCGAGCAGCGCCACCACCCGGGCCGTCGTCTCCGACAGGTTGACGCCGTCGCCGAGCAGCAGCGCCGGGGCGACCGCCCGGTTCCAGGCCGGGGTGAACGCCGCGGCGAGGCCCGCCGGGTCGGAGGTGAACGCGGGTCGCATGGACCAGCCGTCGCCGGCCAGGCGGGCCAGGCACTGTTCGTCGGTGCTGACCGCGAGGGTACGCAGGCCCAGCGCCCGCCCGGCCCGCACCGCGCGCCGTGCGCAGGAACGCGCATCGTCGTTGATCGTCCACTCCCCCACGACCAACCCCAGCCAGCCGGTCAGCGCGGTCATCGCGGCACCGCCCTGGTAATCAGGTGACGGCTGCGCGGGTCCTTCTGGTGGGTCGATACGAGCACGGCCCCTCCCGTCGCGGTGCGGGCACGCCTGCGGCGTGGTTGCCATGCTCATCGTGGGCGATGGCGCTGGAACACCCCCTGGAACGCCCGCTGGAACGCCGCAGACCCGCGAGCGGCGGCGCGGTCAGCCGTGGCCGGCGCTCCCGGCCTCGGTGCGCAGCAGCCCGTACATCAGCATGTCCCGCCAGTCGCCCTCGCGGAACCGCGCGCCCCGCAGCACACCCTCGCGGCGGAAGCCGGCCCGTTCCAGCGCCAGCTGCTCGGCGACGTTGTCGACGTCGGTCTGCGCCTCCAGCCGGTGGGCGAGCGTGCACTCGAACAGGTGCCGCACCATGATCTGGTGTGCCGCGGTGCCGTGGCCGCGTCCGCGGTGCTCCGGCAGCAGCGCGAGCCCGATCTCGAAGCAGCCGCCGGGCGGGCCGCCCCGGTCCCTCGCCTCCCAGCTCGCGATGCCCAGCACGGTGTCGGGACCGGCCACCGGGTCGGCGCAGACGACCGCGAGCGCCGTGGAGTCGGTGCCGATGTATCCGTCCTTCTCCCAGCGGCGGCGCCGGACCCGGGGATCCCGGAAGCCCGCCCAGATGTAGCGCCCGGTGACGCTCGGATCCGAGCCCAGCCGCTCCAGAAAGGACAGATCTTCCTCACGAAAGGGTCGCAGGGTCACCTGATCTTTCATTGCCACCTCGGGTTGGTCGCGGTCACAGCATCCTTGGCCATCAAACCGCTCCGGCGGACGTCCGGTCCATCCGGCGCTCGTCCAGCAGACCACAACTCGAGGTCGGTCCGACCGGCGGGCGCCGCCGGTGGACCGGATCACCGGGTCGCACCCGCCGGGAGCGCCAGGGCGAGGGCGGCCGAGCCGTCGAGGAACACCAGGCCGCGCTCGGCGAACCCGGCGAAGCCCTCCTGGATGGCTTCGACCGACAGGCGTCGATCGAGTCGATCGCGGACGGCGCCCGCCCCGATCGGCCGGTCGACGCAGGCCAGATAGATCTCGGCGAGATCACCCTCGAACGTGTACGTGCCCTCCCTTCCGGGATGGCGGCCGTCGTAGATCTGCAGGAAGCCGGGCGCCGAGAAGTAGGTGAGCGTCGGTGGTGTCGCGCGTCGCCAGGCCGCCTTCCAGTCCTCGACGGCCTGCCGGACACCGGCGTAGGCGTCGTCCGGCAACGGGTCGGCGAGCTCGTACTCGAAGAAGTAGGCGACCTTGTCGAGATCGAAGCAGTCCGGATAGACGTACCGGTAGCCGCGCTCGGGGCGGTGCGCGCGGACGCCGGAGTCCAGCTGGGTGAAGAGCGGGCTGAAGCGTTCCAGCCAGACCCGGCCGACGCCCATCGGGGGGCGCAAATGCACCAGGTGCGGGACGACCGTGGCCTGCTCGCGGTAGTCGTCGGCGGACTCGCCGGGAAAACCCCAGAGCAGGTTCCAGGAGATCGTGATGTCGTAGTACTGACCCCAGCGCAGCACGTTGACATTCTGCCCGGCACGGACCCCCTTGCGCATGAGGCCGAGCACCCGGGTGCTGAGTGATTCCAGGCCCGGCTGCAGGTGCGTCACGCCGCCCTGGCGGAGCAGTTTCAGCTGCTCGCGGCTCAGATTGGCCTTGACCTCGTAGAAGATGTCGTAGGTGGTGCCGGAGGCGACCAGTTCGGGGAAGAGCCCGGCAAGGTATCCGGTGTCCAGGATGTTGTCCACCGCCTCGAAGCGGAAGCTGCGGTACCGCCGCGCCTGGGTGGCCAGTTCCGCGGCCACCCGCTGCGGTGACTTGCTGCGGAACCGCATGGTGGAGCCGTTGAGGCCGCAGAACGTGCAGTGGTGCTTCGCGCCCCACCAGCACCCGCGCGCCGACTCGAAGGGGATGCGGACGGTGCGGTGACCGGCGCGCGGTTGCAGTCCCAGCGCCTCGGCGCGCGCGAAGTACTCGTCGTAGTCGGGCGGCGGCAACTCGTCGAGGCCGCCGTACGGCGGGCGCCCGGGGGTCGCCGACACGGCACCGCCGATGCGGCGGGCGACGCCGGGCACCGCCCCGGGGTCCGCTCCGGTGGCCAGGGCGGCCAGCAGTTCGGGAAAGGCCACGTCGCCCTCGCCGATCACGGCGTAGTCGACGCAGTCGACGCGGCGCACGTACTCGAATCCCATCTCGCCCTCGAAGTTGGCGCCGCCGAACACCGTGACGAGCCGCGGGAACTGCCGCTTCAACCGCCGGGCCAGCGCGAACGAGGCCGCGTTCTGCTGAAAGGTGCAGGTGAAGCCGACGACGCGGACGTCGTCCCAGGGGAACCCGCGGACCAGGTCGTCCAGGAACGCCGGGACGTCCCGATCGCGGACCCGCAGCAGCCACTCGCGGCCCTGCTCCGGGGTGCCGTCGAGAGACTCGAGATCGGGCACCACGTCGTCGAGCAACGCGCCGTCCGGGTCGGGCGCCGCGTCGCCGAACGCCGCGACGGAGAAGAGCCAGTCACCGATCATCTGGGCCCGATGCTCGTCCAACGACCGGTAGCTCTCGACGCCGATCCGGTGCGCGAAGTCGAGGTTGGCGTGCAGCGTCCGCACGTCGTACCCGTGCCCGGCGGCGATCGCCTTGAGCAGGCCCAACTGGATCGACGGCCGATCGGTCATCATGAACGGCATCGACACGAGGACCACGGGCCAGGCGGCCCGCTGTGCCGCGGTCGGAGGTTCCGGCGGCGCCGGGCCGAGCAGCCGCAGCGCGGCACGCTCCCGGCTAGGACTCACAGATGATCGTCGGCAGATCCACCGTAGGCGGCTCCACCGCACCGGCGGTGAATGACGTCTGGAACTGCTCACGGATGGCTGTCGCGGCGCTCTCGGACGCGACATCCGGCTGGCTGCAGACGCTGGCGGCGGCGGACGGCTCGGTGCCGGCGGACGGCTCGGCGGCGACCGGGGCGCCCAGGACGACACCGACCGCGAGTCCGCTCAGGATGACACCCGCTCCACTGCGGGACGGTTTCGGCGTACCAGTCTTCTCGGACATCTCTTATCCCTCCCCAGGACGGCTACGAGCCACCACATCGGGATTGAGGCGGCTCGAGCCCAACTGCCCGGATCAGAATAGACTATTACGGTGATCAATGTCGCCTATCATTCCGTCCGGCGGTCACTGACCAAAAGGTCCAGTTTGGCCCGTACTGTGACAGCCTCCGGATGGCCGAGGTCGTCGAAGGTCTCGATCGCCCGCAGCCAGGCCGCCCGCGCGGCCTCGCGGTTGCCCGAGGCGCGGTGCGTGTCGCCGAGCCGCAGCAGCGTCATCGCGACCTGATAGCGGTCGCCAAGGTCGTGCCAGAGCGCGAGCGCCTGCTCGTAACAGGCGACCGCTTCGTCGTGGTGGCCGAGCTGGTGGTGCGCGTAGCCGAGGCTGTCCCAGGTGTCGGCGCGACCGGGCCAGTCACCCGCGTCCTTGTGCAGGGACAGTGACTGGTGGCAGTACTGCAGGGCCTGCTCGTGATATCCGAGCTGGCTGTGATACCACCCCACCCAGTTCAGCGCGTCGGCCTCCCCGGCGCGGTCATCGGCGAGCCGGAACAGCTCCAGTGCCTTGCGGGCCTGGTCGAGCGCCTGCTGGAACTGGCCCCGCCGCTCCAGGACCCGGCCGTAGTTGAGGTGGATCCGGGCTCGTCCGGGCAGGTCGCCCAGTTCGGCGAAGAGCTGGAGCGCTCCTTGGGCGTGGGACCCGGCCTCGTCCAGGCGGCCCAGCTGGAGATAGGCGAGGTTCAGCAGGCGGTGCGCCTGCGCCTGGCCACCGAGGTCGCCGAGGCGCCGGGCGGCCTGCAGGGCCGCGCTCATCGTCGCGGCCCAGTCGTGCCAGTGCCCCTGATAGTTGAGGAAGGCGGTCATCGTCCACGCGAGACCGTACACATAGGAGTCGTGACCGGTCTCGGTCGCGAGTGTGATCGCCGCGAGCAGGTTGGGATGCTGCGCGTCGAACCAGGCCATCGCGCGGTCCGGGTCCGCGAAGTCCACCGCGGTCACCCCCGTCGCGGGGGGCTCGACCGGGAGCGGTGCCCGGTACGGGTACAGCAGCCGATCGGCGGCGTGCGCGGTGTGCAGGTAGTGGTCGAGCATCCGGAGCATGGCCGCCTCGCGCTCGGCGGCCGCGTCGGGTGCCTGGGCCCGTTCGGCGGCGTACGCGCGCAGCAGGTCGTGGAAGGCGAACCGGCCGGGCGCGATCTCGTCGATCAGGTGGGCGTTGCACAGCGTGGCCAGCAACCGGCGGGCCTCGGGCGCCGGTACGCCGGCGAGGCTGGCCGCGGCGGCGACCGAGATGTCCGGGCCGGGATGCAGCCCCAGCAGCCGGAACAGCCGGGCGGCCGGCTCGGTGAGCAGGTGGTACGACCAGGACAGCACGGCGCGGGCGTCGGTGGTCGGATCCTCGCCGACGAACGCGTCCAGCCCGCCCCGGGCCTGCCCGAGCTCGTCAGCGAGCGCGGCGAGGGAGAACCGCGGCTGGGCCGCCGCCCGGGCGGCGACGATGGCCAGCGCCAGCGGCAGCCGGACCGAGGCGGCGATGATGTCGTCAACGGCCTCGGGCTCCGCCTCGACGCGCGGCAAGCCGATCCGGTGCCGCAGCATCTGGCGCCCCTCGTCGGCGGTCAGCAGGTCGACGGGCACCACGACGGCGCCGGCCGCGACCAGCCCGGACAACCGGTTACGGCTGGTCACGACGACGAGGCAGCCGGCCGAGCCGGGCAGCAGCGGGGTCACCTGGTCGGTGTCGCGGGCGTTGTCCAGCACGACCATCACCCGCCGCCCGGCGAGCAGGCTGCGGTAGAGGGCCGCCTGCTGCTCGAGGGTGGCGGGCACCCGGCGCGCCGGTACGCCGAGGGCGTCCAGGAACCCGCGCAGCGCGTCACCGGGCTCCATCGGCGACCGGTTCGGGTCGAATCCGCGCAAATCAACATACAGCTGCCCGTGCGGGAACCGCGCACTGATCCGGTGCGCCCAGTGCACCGCGAGCGAGGTCTTCCCGACCCCCGCGGTGCCGGTGACCACGGCGATCACCATCCCGTCGTCGCCGCCGGTCCCGAGCGCGTCGAGCTGACGCAGCTCGTTGGCCCGGCCGACGAAGTGCGGTGTCGCGTACGGCAGTTGGGCCGGGATCGGTTGGCCCTGGCCGGGCTCCGCCTGGGTGATCTCGGCCGCCGGGCGCGCGGCGACGGCCGCCCCGGCCAGCTCGGGATCGTTGGCCAGGATGCGCTGATGCAGGTCCCGCAGCTCCGCCGACGGGTCGATGCCCAGCTCGTCCCGCAGGTATCGGGCCACCGCGCGGAAGGCGGCCAGCGCCTCGCCCTGGCGCCCGCTGCGGTACAGCGCGGTCATGAGCGATCCCCACAGGCGCTCCCGCATCGGGTACTCGGCGACCAGGCGCTGCAGCTCGGCGACCAGGTCCTGGTCGTTGCCCATCGCCAGGTCGATCTCGATGCGCTCCTCCAGCACGCTGATCCGGCGCTCCTCGAGCCGGTCCCGCTCGGCGTCCAGCAGCGGGCTCGACAGCCCGTCGAACGCGGGACGGCGCCAGAGCTGCAGAGCGGCGTGGACCGCCTGGGCCGCCTCCGGAAGCTCGCCGGCGACCCGTGCGGCGCGCGCCCGGCTGATCTCCCGGTCGAACACCTCCAGGTCCAGGCTGCCGGGGGGCAGGGAGAGCCGGTAACCGAGGTCGGTCCAGGCGAGCAACCGGGACGGCGACTGGACGGACCGCACCGGCTCGAACACCCGGCGCAGACCGGAGATGTACTTCTGGAGCAAATTCACCGCGTACGCGGGCGAGGTCTCCCCCCAGACCGCCTCGATCAGCTGTTCACGGCGCAACGGCCGGTTGGCGTGCAGGGCCAGGACCGCGAGCACGACCCGCTGCTGCACCGGCCCCAGAACCAGACAGGTGTCCCCCCGCCATGCCTGCAGTGGGCCCAGAACCTCGACGCGTAGTGCCGGCCCCGGCGGGCCACCCGCGACGGAGGACGGCGCCCGCTGCTCCCCCTCGCCCGGCGTGCCCAAAGCCGCCTCCCCTCACTGCCCCGCCGCTGGCGCGCCCCCATGCATGAGATTGCCACCTTCGAGCGCCGGTTTAAAGCCTGATTTCCGACCTTGCGGACGGTGGCACACTGGCACCCGTGACCGAAGCCGTTTCTGGGATCTCCTCCGGGGAGCTGGCCAGCGCCAGTCTGGTCGAGCTGGCCGTCGCGCGGCTCAGCCGCGAGATCCTCAGCGGCGGCAGCGACCCCGGGGAACGGCTGATCGAGGAGCAGCTCACCCGCCGGTTCGGCATCAGCCGCGCGCCGCTGCGCGAGGCGTTGCGGCTGCTGGCGCAGCAGGGGTTGGTCGAGCACGTGCCGCGGCGGGGCGTGCGCGTGGCCACGCTGTCCGACCGCGACGTGCACGAGCTGTACGAGGTGCGCGACGTGCTGGAACGGCACGCGGTGCGCACGGCCTTCGGCGACGGGGCTGTCGGTGGTGGGGCTGTCGGTGGTGGGGCTGTCGGTGGTGGGGCCAAGCCCGACCTCGACGGCGTGCTGGCCGCCCTCGACGCGATGCGCGCCGCCGCCGAGCGGGGTGACCGGCACGACGTCGCGGACGCGCACCGCCGCTTCCACCGGTCGATCGTGGCCCTGGCCGGCAACCGGCAGCTGGCGGCGGCGCACGAGTCGGTCCTGCTGAAGATCCAGCTGTACATGGCGGTGAACCTGCGCCGCGAGGCCGACTCGCACGGCGGCGAGGCGCTGGGCGGGGTGCACCGCCACGAGCACGTGCTGGACGCCCTTCGCGGGGGCGACCCCGAGCGCGTGATCGAGGCCCTGGCGAGTCACGGGGCTCAGACCTACATCCCATAGGCGGTGAGCCGTACGTCATCTCGCCGTTACAATCGGCAGCTTTGGCTGAAACGAAACTGTCGACAATCGACAATATGACTGCGCGCATCGGCCCAGTTCGGGCCACCCCCTACGACTGGCCGTTCGACGGCAGCGTGCCGGTCGAGCGCACCGCACTGATCTGCGTCGACTGGCAAACCGACTTCTGCGGGCCCGGTGGCTACGTCGACGCGATGGGCTACGACATCGGCCTGACCCGGGCCGGGCTGCCGGCGACGCAGCGCCTGCTCGCCCACGCCCGCTCGGTCGGCCTGCCCGTGATCCACACGCGTGAGGGGCACCGGCCCGACCTGGCCGACCTGCCCGCCAACAAGCGGTGGCGATCGGCGCGGATCGGTGCCGAGATCGGCGGACCCGGGCCGTGCGGCCGCATCCTCGTCAAGGGCGAGCCAGGTTGGGAGATCGTGCCGGAGGTCGCCCCGGTCGAGGGCGAGGTCGTCATCGACAAGCCGGGCAAGGGCGCGTTCTACGCCACCGATCTTGACCTCGTGCTGCGTACCCGCGGCATCACCCACCTGATCCTGACCGGCATCACCACCGACGTCTGCGTGCACACCACGATGCGCGAGGCGAACGACCGGGGCTACGAGTGCCTCATCCTGTCCGACTGCACGGGGGCCACCGACAAGTCCAACCACGACGCGGCCCTGCACATGGTCACCATGCAAGGCGGCGTGTTCGGCTGCGTCGCCACCTCCGCCGACGTCATCGCAGCAACAACCACCGCAGCGACAACCTGAGGCGGTCCCGCATGCCCACCGTTGACACGGCCAGCCCGTCCCCGTTCACGTTCCAGACCGCGAGCACCGCGCTGCTCGTCATCGACATGCAGCGCGACTTCCTCGAGCCCGGTGGGTTCGGCGAGACGCTCGGCAACGACGTATCCCTACTGCGGCGCACCATCGAGCCGACCGCCGCGCTGTTGCGCGCCTGCCGGGCGGTCCACCTGCCGATCATCCACACGCGCGAGGGCCACCTGCCCGACCTCAGCGACTGCCCACCGGCCAAGCTCGCCCGCGGGAGGCCACGGCAGCGGATCGGGGATGACGGACCGATGGGCCGCATCCTGATCCGCGGCGAGTACGGCCACGACATCGTCGACGAGCTGGCACCGGCGGCCGGTGAACTGGTCGTCGACAAGCCCGGCAAGGGCGCCTTCCACGCCACGGAGCTGGGCACGGTGCTCGCCGACCTCGGGGTACGCAGCCTCGTGGTCGCCGGGGTGACCACCGAGGTGTGCGTGCACACCACCGTGCGCGAGGCCAACGACCGCGGTTACGAATGCCTGGTGCTGGCCGACTGCGTCGGCTCGTACTTCCCGGAGTTCCACCGGGTCGCGCTGGAGATGGTCGCCGCGCAGGGCGGCATCTTCGGCTGGGTCGCCACGTCGACCGAGTTCACCGCGGCGCTCGACGCCGCTGTCCTGCAGGCGTCGTAGAAGGATGCGAACGATGCTCACACTGAACCGCGACGCGACTCTCCCCCACTGGGTGCGCGGCGACACCAACGCGTTCTTCGGCTTCGGCGTCAACGTGCTCGTGAACGTGCTCACGCTGACCTCGCTCTGCCTTTTCGTGGTGCACCTGCCGGAGCGCAGCGTGTTCCAGACCATCCTGCCGGCGCTGGGCATCGCGCTGGTGTTCGGCAACATCTACTACACGGTCCTCGCCCGGCGGCTGGCCCGCCGGGAGAATCGCAGCGACGTCACCGCCCTGCCGTACGGGCCGAGCGTGCCGCACATGTTCATCGTGATCTTCGTGATCATGCTGCCGATCTACCTGCGCACGCAGGACGCCGTGGCGGCCTGGAAGGCGGGCCTCGCGTGGGCGTTCATCATCGGCGTGATCGTGTTGATCGGGGCGTTCGTCGGCCCGTACATCCGGAAGTACGCGCCGCGGGCGGCCCTGCTCGGCACGCTGGCCGGCATCTCGATCACGTTCATCTCGATGCTGCCGGCCGCTCGCATGTGGACGATGGCCTGGGTGGCGCTGCCGGTGTTCGCGTTGCTGCTGGTCGGCCTGCTCACCGACGTGAAGCTGCCGGGCAACTTCCCGATCGGCTTGGCGGCGCTGCTGCTCGGGACGGCGATCGGCTGGATCGGCGGGGCGATGTCGGTGCCCGACGTCACCAACGCCGCCAAGGACATCGCCGTCGCGCTGCCGAACTTCGAGCTGGACCTGCTGTTCTCCGGCTTGTCCGACATCGCGCCGCTGCTCGCCACCGCGATCCCGCTCGGCGTCTACAACTTCACCGAGGGAATGACCAATGTGGAGAGTGCGGCGGCCGCCGGTGACAACTACAACCTGCGCAGCGTCCTGCTCGCCGACGGTGCCGGTGCGGTGATCGGCGCGGCCCTGGGCTCACCGTTCCCGCCGGCCGTGTACGTGGGGCACCCCGGCTGGAAGGCGGCCGGTGGCCGCACCGGCTACTCGATGGCGACCGGCGTGGTGATCGCGCTGCTCTGCTTCCTCGGCATGTTCGGCCTGCTCGGCGCGATCTTCCCGCTGCCGGCGATCGTGCCGATCCTGCTCTACATCGGACTGCTGATCGGTGCCCAGGCGTTCCAGCACACCCCTCGGGCGCACGCGGCGGCCGTGGTGGTGGCGTTCGTGCCGAACCTCGCCTCGTGGGGCGTTGGCCAGATCGACAACGCGCTCGCGGCGGCCGGTACGTCGGCCGCGGCGGTCGGCGACGCCGCGCTGGAGAACGCCGGAGTTATCTACTCAGGACTGTTGACGCTCGGCCACGGCGCGATCCTCGCCGGGCTCGTGCTCGGCGCGATCGTCGCCTTCATCATCGACAAGCGGTTCGTCAACGCGGCGGCGTTCGCCGCGGTCGGGTCCGCCCTGTCGTTCATCGGGTTGATCCACGGCGCGAAGGTGGAGTGGAACGCCAACTGGGAGGTCAGTCTCGGTTACCTGTTCGTAGCGGTGGTCTGCGCGGCGTTCGCGCTGACCAGGCCGGAGCCGCGCGTCCCCGAACCCGGGGAACCGGCGGCCATGGAGGGCGCCCCGGTCCACGCGGCCGAACCCGCACCTGTCACCCGATAGCCGAGTGACGCGTGGGCTTCCGGACGCGGGAGCCCACGCGTCGCGGAAAGGACCCACGTGTACGTCGATGAGGCCGAGGTGGTCGCGGAGGTGGCCGCGGCGTTCGCCGCCTACGAGCAAGCCCTGATGGACGGTGACGTCACGGCGATGACCGAGGCATTCTGGGCCGACGAGCGGGTGGTGCGGTTCGGGCTGGACGACCGGCAGTCCGGCGCCACCGCACTGCGCGAGTGGCGGGCCGGCCAGCCGCCGCTGCCGCCCGGCCGGCGGCTGCTCGACACCCGGATCACCACATTCGGCACCGACTTCGCCGTCGTCACCACGCGGTTCACGTACCCGGACGACCCGGTCGAGGGGCGGCAGTCGCAGACCTGGGCCCGCTTCGGCCGGTCCTGGCGGATCGTCAGCGCCCACGTGTCGCACCCGCGCACCGCGCGGATCGCGAGCGGCCGGTGAACCTGCGGATCGCCGCGCTGCGCGCGGCATACCGGGCCGGCCTCACCCCGCGCCGCGTCATCGAGGACCTCGACGTCAGCGGGACAGCGGTCTGGATCACCCTCGCCGACGCCCTCACCGACGCCGACGAGCTGCCGCGGCGCTGGCCCGATCCGGCCGACCGGCCCCCGCTGTACGGGATCCCGTTCTCGGTCAAGGACAACATCGACGTCGCCGGACTGCCCACGACCGCCGCCTGCCCCGATTTCGCCTACCGGCCAACGGTGTCCGCGCCGCTGGTCGACCGCCTCCGGGACGCCGGTGCGATCCTGGTCGGCAAGAACAACCTCGACCAGTTCGCCACCGGGCTCACCGGCACCCGCTCGCCGTACGGCACGCCGGCCAACCCGTTCGACGCCCGCTACATCCCCGGCGGCTCAAGCTCCGGCTCGGCGGTCGCGGTCGCCACCGGAGCGGTGTCGTTCAGCATCGGCACCGACACCGCGGGGTCCGGCCGGGTCCCGGCCGCGCTGTGCGACGTGGTCGGGCTCAAACCGTCCCGGGGACTGGTCAGCACGCTGGGCATCGTGCCGGCGTGCCCCTCGCTGGACTGCCCGAGCGTGTTCGCGCTGTCGGTCGCCGACGCCGCGACGGTGCTGGACGTGATCGCCCGGTACGAACCAGCCGATCCCTGGTCGCGCCGCCTTCCCGCGACGGCGACCGCGCCGGTGCGAGTGGGCGTCCCGACGCGGGTCGAGTTCGGTGGGGACGGCGACGCCGCGCGGCTCTTCGACGCCGCCGTGGCCCGGTTGAAGACGATCGGCGTCGCGCTCGTCCCCGTCGACGTCGAGCCGTTCCTCGCCGCCGGCCGCCTGCTGTACCAGGCGTGGGTGGCCGAGCGCTGGACGCATCTCAGCGATTTCGTCACCGCCCATCCGCACCGCGTGCACCCGGTGACCCGCCAAGTGCTCACCGCCGCGACCGGCTACTCCGCCGCCGACGCGTTCCGCGCGATGCACCGGCTGCAGTCGCTGCGCGCCGAGACCGAGCCGGTGTGGCGCGACATCGACGCGCTCATGGTGCCGACGGTGCCCACCACGTTCACCGTCGCGGACGTCGAGGCCGACCCGATCGGCCGCAACGCGTTCCTCGGGTACTACACGCAGTTCGCGAACCTGCTCGACCTCGCCGGGATCGCCGTGCCGGCCGGCTTCACGCCCGCGGGCCTGCCGCACGGCGTCCAGTTCCTCGCGCCGGCCGGGCACGACGGCGCGCTCGCCGCGCTCGCCGGCGCGTTCGAGGCCCACGCCCCGGTCCGGCCCGATCGGGCAGATCCGCCACCGCCCGCCGGCACGCTCGAGGCCCACGCCCCGGTCCCGCTCGATCGGGCAGATCCGCCACCGCCCGCCGGCGACAGCGACCACGTGCTTCTCGCGGTGGTCGGCGCGCACCGGACCGGCCAACCGCTGCACCCGGAACTGGCCGCGTGCGGGGCGGTTACCGTCGGTCCGATATGGACGGCCGAGCGGTACCGCCTGTTCGCGTTGCAGGGTGGCCGCCCGGGTCTGGTGCGCGTCGACCGCGGCGGAGCGGCCGTCGAGGTGGAGCTGCACCGCATCCCGACGGCAGGGCTGGGCGCGCTGCTGGTGGGCGTCCCGGCACCGCTGGGCCTCGGCCGGGTAGAGCTGGCCGACGGGTCCACCGTGGTCGGTTTCCTCGCCGAGTCGTACGCGCTGGCCGGCGAGCCCGACATCACCGGTTACGGCAGCTGGCCCGCCTACCTCGACGCACAAGCGAACGCCGACCCGGCGCGGTAGGTCAGGATACTCGCGGACAGCGCTCCGAAGTAGATCTAGCCGAGTTAGGGTCGATATGTTGCCCTAACTCGACTAGATCTACGTCACCGCCGGGCGAAGCTTCGCTATGCGGTGTCGGGGGGTAGGTGCGGCTCGACCTCGCGGCGCCGGTGCCGGGGCGACGGGCCTGGCGTCGCCGGCCAGACGGAAGACCGTCAACGCGATCAGCGCCGTGGGCGCCGCCCGAACCGTCATCCATCGATTCTGCCCTCAGCGACACGCGGACCTTTTCAGCACGGCACCTTCGCGAGGACGACGTGATCCTCGCGGACCTCGCCGACCATGGCGAATCCGGCCCGGTCGACGTCGCAGCAGATACGGAGGTCGCCGGAAAGATCAACCCGCTCGGCCGCGGGCAGCTGAGCATAGAATCGAGCATGCTCGGCGCCGCCGTCCATGATGCCCGCGACCAGGTCTGCCCGTCGCGGCGCTGCCCCCTCGAGAAGGGCGCTCAGGTACCTCGCGCAGGCCCAGTCCTCGGCGGTCCTTCCGGTGCAGATGAGCGTGTACGGGACCGCGGCCTGGTTGCTCGCGATCCATCGGGCGGTGGCGCCGACGTTCAGCGCCGACACCGCGAGCAGCGCCGCGGGGTCCGGACACCGGGCGAGCCCCAGCGTGCCGTTCGAGGTCGCCTGAATCAGACGCCGGCCGTCGAGCCGCGCCGCCGCCATCTCCGACGGTGAGTTCCCGAAGTCGAAATCCACGGGCTTGAGCCCGTTGCTCTCCCCGACCAGTAGGCGGTCGGGGTGTAGCCGCCGCAGATCTCGGCCAACCTCGACAGACGGTGCGCAGGCTATCTCTGTCACGCCACGCTCGAAGGCGACCGCGGCCGTGGTGAAAGCCCGAATCACATCGATAACGACAACAACGCCGCCAGTGGGGACTTCGGCATCCATACCTACGATCGACACGGCACCCGATCGTTCACGGGAGAAGTCCGACGGGCAAGAACATTCCCGGAGTACGACGCGGCACGCTGAACGCGATCATCCTGGAGATCGCGATGACCAACTTCTTCAACCGGATCAACCGCACCATCCGCGAGCAGGCCGGCAAGACCTCGTGAACCGGCGGGACGTCATCCCGCCCGGACGAGCAGCGCCGGCCGCCACGTCGATGTGGCGGCCGGACGTATCGCTGTGGCTAGTTGAGGGTGGCGGCGCGTCGTACCGCGGCGGCGCCGAGTTCGCGGACCAGGGCTTCATGCCCACTGCGGGTTTCCCAGCCGGTGTCGGCGACAACGACCAGGACCCGGCCGGTTCGCGCCACTACCAGGTAGGTGTGGTGGTAGGACTCGGCGTAATCGATGTATGTGCGGCGGCTGAGGAGCAGGGAGTCGTGGCCGGCGACGCCGGTCGCGTGCACCGTCCACAGAACATCATCCTTGTCGTGCCCGCCGCAGGCGGCGAGGGCCCGGCGGAGCTGTCGCAGGTATTGCTGTGCGCCGTTGGACCGGTAGACGGCGACGTGTTCCATGACGGAGGTCGGCGCGTCGTCCACTCCGATGAGCGCCGAGATGGCGCGATCGGCGCGACTGAGGACGGCACTGGGGTATGGGCGATCGGTACACGGCTGCGGGGGTCGCATCGCCGACCAGTAGTCGCCGGTGACTGGTGTGGGCGTCGCGCCGCGCAGCTCGTCCGGCTGCAGCAGCGCCGCGTCGGGGATGGCGGGCTGCGG
This sequence comes from Actinomycetes bacterium KLBMP 9797, assembly GCA_037414955.1. Lineage (GTDB taxonomy): Bacteria > Actinomycetota > Actinomycetes > Mycobacteriales > Micromonosporaceae > Phytohabitans. Next base: position 10,884 of record JBBEWH010000095.1, on the reverse strand, counting down.
GGTGGTGCCGGAGCGGTAGGCAAGGACCGTGGGGTGCTGGCCGGGCGCGGCCAGCCCGATGAGGGCGACGCAGGCGAAGGCGCCGGTGTCGCCGTGGTCCCACCGCCGTTCGTAGTAACCGCGGGCGTTGGTGACGATGTTGTTGGTCGCCCCACCCTCCAGGTCGCAGGGGCTCTCGTAGCCCGCGGCCAGCGGTAGGCGGCCGATCGGCCGGCGGGTGTCGGTGAAGTACGCCCGGCCGTGGACGCGGAAACCGCCACCGGCCAGGAGCGTGTAGTTGAAGGTCAGTGCGGGGCGGTGGGTTCCGATCACCCGCAACGCCGGTGCCCGCGCCCCGGTGACCTCGTCGGCCAGCACGTTACCCACGCGGTCCACGGCGCCCACCGAGCCGACTCGTACGGTCCCGTTCCAGGTGGAGGGCACATTGACGGTCGCGCTCCAGACGCCGTCCCGCACCGTTCCCGAGGTACGGGTCAACGCCGGCCGCAGTCTGGACTGGAAGCCCGGGACGGGACTGAGCGTGAGGTGCGGAGAGGTGGTCATGGCGGCGGGGATCTCCTCGACGCCGGAGACGTCGGTGAGGTGAACCGACACTGTCACGGGAACCACGGCCAAGCCAGAAACCGTGACGGAAGCACGCGAGAACCTGATGTCCACGACCCGCGGCGGGCTCGTATCGGCTGACGTGGCCGGACCGCTCGTGGTCGGTGGGCCGGCTCGTGCCGGCAGCGCTCCCATCGCGGCAGAAGCCCCGGCCAGCATGACGGCAACGGCGAAGGTAGCGCCGGAACGGCCGCTACGAAGGGATGGTGGCACACGCATGGCTGACTCCACTTCCAAGGTTCTCTCGACGGACTGTCAACCAATTCGTCCCGCCAAACCCGGCCTTTGTTCGCCCGTGTCGTCAACACGACAGCGCACGCGCCCGATCAGGCGCGTCACGCGGGTCGTGAGCGGTCATGCGAGGAAGCGGTGCAGCGCTGCCGTCTATCCAAATTTACCGATATCCGTTCATTTGCCGCCATACCGATCATGGTGACATGGATCTTGGCCGAAAGCCTCAGGAGGCGCGGAGCCGGTACCCATGTCTATAGTGGACGAGTGCTGGGGGTCATCGCGGCCGCGCTCGGCGGGCCTGAGGTACTACAAGTGACTGAACTGCCGGAGCCCGAGGCGCAGCCCGGGCAGGTGGTCGTCCGGGTCCGCGCGGTGTGCGTGCACCCGGCCGACGTCGCCGCCACCACCGGACAGATCCCTCGCGGACCGGTGCAGCCCCCGTTCCTACCAGGGTGGGACATCGCCGGCGAGGTGGCCTCGGTCGGTCCCGAGACGGCAGACTTCCGGGTGGGTGATCGCGTCGTCGGGATGATCCCGTGGTATCTGACGCGGGGTGCACCCGGCGGTTACGCCGAGTTCGTGGCCGCCGACGCGGGCTGGTTGGTGCCGTTGCCGGACGAGCTCGACTTCGCTGCCGCCGCCACGGTGCCGCTCAACGCCCAGTCCGCTCACCAGGGGCTGGCACTGCTGTCATCGGGGCTGCCGGCAGGCAGCAGCGTTCTGGTCACTGGCGCCAGCGGTGGTGTCGGCGGCTTCGCCACGCAGCTCGCCACTCAGGGCGGCTACCGGGTCCTGGCACAGGCCAGCCACGGCGATGAGGAATGGGTCCGCGGTCTCGGCGCCCAGCAGGTGATCCCTCGCTCCGCCGACCTGGCTGAGGTGGAGCCGATGGCCGCGGTGTTCGACGCGGTCCCGCTCGGCGAGGCGGCGGCCGCCGCCGTCAAGAGGAGGGGGGTCGTGGTCTCCACCCGGCCCACACCGGCCATCGATCCGGCCCGCGGTGTGCGCCAGGACCTGCAGCTCATCCGGCTCGACCGGACGCTGCTGGCCGAACTGGTGAGGCAGGTAGCGGCGGGCAGGCTGCGCACGCGCGTGGCGGCCACCATGCCGTTGACCGAAGCGGCCGACGCACACCGGCGGGTGTTGGCCGGTGGCGCGCGCGGAAAGATCGTCCTGACGCCGGGCTGAGCACCGGCAGTGATCCAATGGCGTCGACGCGCAGCTTGTCGACGAGATGGTCCACGCATAAATCGCTGGTCGGCAGGCATGCGTATCATCGATGATTGCGGCCATGGCCAGGTGGTCCGGGACGTCCGTTCCCCGTGCTCGCTGTGCCCGTGCCCGGTCGTCCGGTGACGGCCCCGAGCGCGCCGGGTGGATGTGCGGAGGTCCTTGCCATCACCGGACTGGGAGCCACCATGGATGCCACCGATCGCCGTGAGCTTGTCCGCGGGCCGCTCGATGGCCGCCTGGGTGGCAATGCCGCCTCGGCCCGGGCGACGTCCCGCGCCCTGGCGAAGGTCGACAACGCCGCGGCCGTGGTGCTCGTCGAGGGCATCACCGACCAGATCGCATTGGAAACAGCCGCCGCGGGTCGCGGCCGGGATCTCGAGGCCGAGCGGATCGTGATCGTGCCGATCGGTGGCGCACACGCGATCGGCCGCTTCCTGACGAGGTTGGGTCCGCCGGACACCGGAGTGCGCCTTGCCGGTCTGTGCGATCTGCGTGAGGAGGAGCTGTTCCGGCGCGGCGTCGCCGCCCGGGTCGGCTCAACCCTCACCCGCACCGACATGGAGCGCCTGGGGTTCTACGTCTGCGTCAACGATCTGGAGGACGAGTTGATCCGCGCCGTCGGCACCGCGGAGATCCAAGCACTCTTCGGCTCCCAGGGCGACCTCGGACTGTTCCACTTGTTCCAAAGCCAGCCCGCCTGGCGCGGCCGGGATCCTGAGGCGCAGATATACCGGTTCCTGCGCAGCAGCTCGCGCCGGTCCCTGCGCTACGCGCGGCTGCTCGTCGAAGCGGCAGTTGCCCGGGATGCCTTGCCCCGGCCGCTCGACGGGCTGCTCACCGCCGTGTGACCCGGTGGTGGTGCGACACGCCAGCGTGTCTCCTGGGCACGCACCCCACCCGCACGCTGGGGCTGGCCGCGACGATCGCCGCGGCCAGCCCCAGCGCCCAGCTAACGGCGTCAGCGGGACGGTCGGAGCGTGGCCGATGGGGTGTAGCGGGTGAAAGCGGGCGGCAGTACGGCCTGTTGGCCGCTGCCCAGGTCCAGCACCTGGTGGAAGTGCGGCTCGAACCGGTTCGCGGCCGCGTTCAGCCAGCCCGGGTCGGTGCTCGGCCACCGGCCGGTGTCCATCTTGGTCAGCAGCGCGCGCAGTGCGGTGACCTCTTCCGCGGCGCTGAACGAGCAGTGACCGCCGCGCTCCACGGACAACTGGCGCAGCTGGCCCGGATCACCGTTGCGGCGGACCTGCTCGGCGTACCAGCGCTCCTGGTCCGGCGGCGCGCCGCCGTCGCCCGTGGTGTGCAGCGCCAGCAACGGCACCGGGGTACGTCCGACCGGCACGCCGTACCGGTACAGGTAGCGGACCGCGTCGGGCTCCGGCGCGATGCGCGGCGCCGCGGCCAGCAGTTCCAGGTCCGCGCGCAGGTCCAGTGCCGGAGCTTGCCGGTACGCCTGCCGCACCACGTCCCGCTGGCTGGATCGGGCGAGTTGCTTCGCGTAGTCCACTCCGGAGTTCCACAGTGGATTGCCGCCGGCCGCCTCCGCGATGCTGGCGAACGCGACCGGGCCGGTGCCCCACGCCCTCGCCCACGTGACCCACTCGATCAGCTGTTGGATCCAGCCGGCCAGGTCGGTCGGCTCGGGATCCAACGAGCGGTACCAGCCGGTGGCGTTGGCGAACGCGCCGGCCAGCGCGAGCCGGGCCTGCCCCTCCGGGGTGGCGCGCGCCCGTTGGATCACGGCGACCAGCGCATCCCGGCTCGCGATCGGATCGGCGGCGCCGATCAGGTCGATGTCCTCGTCCGGGGCGAGCAGTGTCTTGACCGCGAAGTTGACGTCCAGCGAGGCGTTGAAGGTGTTCAAGGGGTCGTACGCGCCGCACAGGTTCAGCACGCCGTCGAACCGCTGCGGGTACCGCTCGGCGAGCAGCGTCGAGATCACCACACCCAGCGACTGTCCAGTCATCACTGTCCGATGTGGCCGCCCGACGTTCGCCTCGATCCAGTCCAGCAACGCGAGTTGGTCGCGCATCGCCTCCTCGACCACATAACCGACACCACCGTTCTGAAACTCCGACGCCGCCAGCGCGTAACCGTGCTCCAGCAGCCACTCCTCGCTCTCCGGGGCGTTCGTCACCATCATCGGGAGCCCGAAGTCGACCGCGTGGAAGCCGTGGCTGTACATCACCAGCGTGCCGTTCCAGTGCGCCGGCGTCTCCACCCGGTACTCCGCGCCGTTGATGGTGCCGGTGTAGCTACGCCGCTCATCCGCGGCGGCTTCCGCTGACGCGCTGGTGGCGGACCCGCCGACGAGCAGACCGGCCACCAGCGCCACGAACAGCTTTTTCATGATCCATCCCTCATTCCGCAGTGCGCTCGATATCCGTTCGACCCGCGGAAGGGACGAAACTCATCGGTGGACCCGAGGAAGGTCATGATCGCGGCCGACACGGGTGACGCCGCGCTCAGCCGCCGAAACCCGCGGCGTTCTCAAACGCTGGTCACCGGAGCCGGCGGGACAGCCGCAGGGCCAGCGCGGCGAGGGTCCGCACCGGATTGGCCGCCGAACTGAACGGCATCACCGACATGTCGCAGACGTACAAGCCGTTCGCGCCGACAACCTGCAGGTCGGTGTCGACGACCGAGTCCGGCGCGATGGCGCTGCCGCGCGCCGGCCGGTACGGCATCCGGAGGCTGCCGCAGGCATGATGCACGGTGCCATAGCCGAAGCCTTTGCCCTCCTCGCCGTACCAGACATCACAGTCGGGCCGAGCCTCGCCACCGTTGTTCCGAAACTGGGAGAGGATCTGGTGCGTCACCGAGTTGAGCACCTCGAAGATCTCCGCGTAGCTCTTGTGCCAGCCGGCCAGTGCCGGAAATCGGGAGTCCCGTAGTCGTTCCATCCAGCGCTGGTTGTGGAACCGCAGCTGCGGCACGTAATCGAACGGCTCGGTCTGCTCTATCAGGTTGCCGTCGTCGAGGCAGTTGCCGAAGCTGAACTTGAGCTCCAACCGCGACGGACCCTGCAGGGGTTTCCGCTCCGGGTCGTTCGGGTCGTTCTCCCGCAGGTGCCAGTACTCGTGGTTGACGTTCATCTCGACGTTGAACGGGTAGCGGATCTCCGGGTCGCCGAGCCCGCGCGAGTAGAGGATGATTTTCGCGTGTGCCGATCTCGGGATGTCGACGTCACCGATGTTCGTTACCGAGGTGGCGATCCAGTCGGTGGTGGGATGGTCGGTCAACCCGACGCCGATCAGGTCCCGCACGTTCTGCGGTAGCGTCGGGTACAGGCTGGAGCGGCGCAGCAGCTTCGGGCTCTCGATCGACCCGCCGGCCAGCACCACCGTCGGCGCCCGGAACACCCGGCTCTGTCCCGTGAGGACGTCGCGGACCACGAGCTCGTACTGTCCACTGTGGTGCTGTATGTCCTCGGCAAAGTGGTTGAGCAGCAGGAACAGGCCGTTGAAGTCACCGTGGTAGACGCCCGGGGTCAGGCCGAACTGATTGGTCAGCAGCTCGGCGGTGTTGAACACCCCGGTCGACTCGGTGAAGAACTCGTCCGTGGGCGTGCCGCTGGCGCTCAGGTACGGCTGGTGCAGTGCCCGAGGTGTCTCGTGGATAACGAAGTCCTGCGCCAGGTGGCTCTGGCGCAACTTCGCCACGATCGCCTGCGCGGTGCGGCCCATCGACCGGGACTCGTTCATGACCGTGCCGGCCTCGTTCAGCAGGCCGCTGGACAGGTCATCGCGCACCGGATCGGGGAAGAAGCCCAACTCCCAGTCCTGGATGCTCGGAATGAGCCCGGACCAGAAGATGGACCGGCCGCCGAAGTTCAGCTGCGGCTTCCCCCCGATGAAGAACTCGTCGCGGTCGTTGCCGCCCTGCCGGAAGGTGTCGCAGCCGTAGTGCTGGGCCACGTCCGAGTTCGGGACCCGGCAGAAGTTGTAGACGTGCGTCGGGTACAGGAACGAGCCGGCTTCCAGCACCAGGATCCGTTTCGCCGTGCCGGCGTGTTCGGCCAGGTCGTCGGCGAGTAGTCCACCGCCGATGCCGGAGCCGACGACGATGATGTCGAAGTCGGTGCGCGGGCCGATGTACTGCAGGAGCAGTCGCTGCTGGGCCAGCACCCGCTCGGACACCATGTTGGTGTACGTCGAGGACGTGAAGGTCATGACACGCCCACCAGGACCGGTGCCGGTGTCAGGTTCAGGCGGCTGACCGCCTCGTTCAGGTCCTGCGGCCAGATCCACAACCGGTACTCCGGCGCCACGACGAAGTAGTCCTCCGGACCGTGCAGGACCCGGGTGCGCATGTCCACGCAGTACCGCTCCCGCCACGAACGCGGGTGCACCTTCAGCGCCGCCCCGGTCACGATCGTGCGGGTGATCGTGAACAGCTTCTCCATCGCCCGGTACTCGTAGGCCAGCAACGTGTCCGGACTCTCCCAGATCCCCACACCGGCGGACCGGGCCGCCACCGCTGCCTCGATCAGCAGCGTCAGGTCCTCGACCCCGGGGATCGACGGGTAGATCACGAACGGCGCCGCCCATCCCTTCGTCACCACATCCAGGTTGAACGTGGGCCGCTGCGCCTTTGGAATCTCGCGCCGCTCCTTCTCGCTGTAGTCCGGCGCCACATACGCCAACAGCCGATGGTTGTTGTCGAACGGGCTGTCCGCCACCCGGATGAACACCCCTCGCGGCCGCCCCGAGGGCCGCGCCAGCCGGGCCTTGATGTTCTGCTCGCCGAACGCCGACGCCGCCTGACCCTGCTCGAAATGCAGACTGCCGGCCCGACCCGTCTCCAGCTTCGGCAACAAGAACTCGGCCAGCCCCGCCTCGATCGGCGCCTTGCCCTGGCGGATCCACTCGGCGAGCTGTTTGAACTGCTGATCGATCTCGGCCGCACGGTCGGCCGTCTTCGCCGTCACCTCCGGCGTGTCGACCGACAGCATCCGCACCGGCATCCGCAGGTTCGGCGTGTCGCCGTCCGTCACATCCACCAACGCCCGGGACCCCAGCGCCGGCATCGACGCCCCCTCCGGCGCCCAAAAGATCTGCACAGCCTCGATCACGCCAACCCCCCGAAAACAGCGCATGGCATCCGCTCTCACCCGACAGTTCACCACCCGCCGGCGCGACGGCGCTGCCCATTGCCGAAAGCGGCCGGCCACCGAAAGCGGCCGACCACCGAAAGCGGCCGACCACTGAAAGCGGCAATGTCACGCGCGGGACGACAAACGGGTGTTGACTGAAGGTGACCAGCCAAGCGGCCGACTGTGCTTGGGGGGCAGCCATGACGAGAGTCGAACCGCAGCCCCGTCCGGTGGTGGCCCGCCCGTGGCCCGTTCACCGACCGGTGCGGGGGTCGGCGCTGGCGCGGCTGCTGAGCACGACGGACGCGAAGCAGATCGGCCTGCTCTACCTGGTCACCGGCTTCGGATTCTTCATGGTCGGCGGGTTGATGGCCCTGCTCATGCGCATCGAGCTGGGCCGGCCCGGGCTCCAGCTCCTGTCCCTGGAGCAGTACAACCAGCTGTTCACCATGCACGGCACGGTCATGCTGCTGCTGTTCGCGACCCCGATCCTGTTCGCGTTCGCGAACTACATCGTGCCGCTGCAGATCGGTGCGCCGGATGTCGCGTTTCCGCGCCTGAACGCCCTCGCGTACTGGTTGTACCTGTTCGGCGGGTCCCTGGTCCTCGGCGGGTTCCTCACCCCCGGTGGCGCGGCCGACTTCGGCTGGACCGGCTATGCCCCGCTGTCCACCGCCGCCCACTCCCCCGGTGTGGGTGCCCACATGTGGCTGGTCGGGCTGGTCCTGTCCGGGCTCGGCACCATCCTCGGCGCGGTCAACATGATCACGACGATCCTGACGCTGCGCGCGCCCGGTATGACGATGTTCCGGATGCCCATCTTCACCTGGAACATCCTCGCCACCGGTCTGCTGGTCATCCTCGTGTTCCCGATGCTGGCCGCGACCCTGCTCGCGTTGGGCGCGGACCGCATCCTCGGCGCGCACGTCTACGACCCGGCCCACGGTGGGCCGCTGCTGTGGCAGCACCTCTTCTGGTTCTTCGGCCACCCCGAGGTCTACATCGTCGCGCTGCCGTTCTTCGGCATCATCAGCGAGGTCATCCCGGTCTTCAGCCGCAAACCCATCTTCGGCTACAAGGGACTCGTCCTGGCCACCATCGGGATCACCTTGCTGTCGATGAGCGTGTGGGCGCACCACATGTTCGCCACCGGCCAGGTGCTGCTGCCGTTCTTCAGCTTCCTGAGCTTCCTCATCGCCGTCCCGACCGGCATCAAATTCTTTAACTGGACCGGCACCATGTGGCGGGGCCAGATCACGTTCGAGACGCCGATGCTCTTCGCGATCGGCTTCCTGCTCACCTTCCTGTTCGGTGGCCTGTCCGGCGTGCTGCTGGCCAGCCCGCCCGTCGACTTCCACGTCACCGACTCGTACTTCGTGGTCGCCCACTTCCACTACGTGCTGTTCGGCACGATCGTGTTCGCCGTCTACGCGGGCATCTACTTCTGGTTCCCGAAGATGACCGGCCGGATGCTCGACGACCGGCTCGGCAAGGTGCACTTCTGGCTCACCTTCCTCGGCTTCCACACCACGTTCCTGGTGCAACACTGGCTCGGCGCCGAGGGCATGCCCCGGCGATACGCGGACTACCTGCCCACCGACGGCTTCACCACGCTCAACACGATCTCCACCATCGGCTCGTTGGTGCTCGGCCTCGCCACGCTGCCGTTCCTGTACAACGTCTGGAAGTCCTACCGCTACGGCCAGGTCGTCGAGGTGGACGACCCCTGGGGGCACGGCAACTCCCTGGAGTGGGCGACCTCGTGCCCACCACCGCTACGCAACTTCGACCACATGCCCCGGATCCGCTCCGAGCGGCCCGCCTTCGACGCCAAGTTCCCGCATCTCGCGGCCGGGCAGACGATCGAGGGCCCGCCGCCCGGCGGCGCCAAATTCCTCACCAGCGAGGCGCGTGGCGGCGCCACCTACGAGGAAGACACCTCCGGCGAGCTGGACCGCTGACACGCGGGCGGTGATGCGAGTGTTCGAACAGTTCACCGACCAGGCGCGGCAGGCATTGCTCGCGTCGCATTGGCATGCCCAGCGGCTCAGCCATGCCGCCATCGGCACCGAGCACCTCCTGCTGGGCCTGCTCGACATCTCCGACGACGCCATCTCGACGACTCTCGCCGGCACGGGCGTGTCGTTCGAGGCGGTCCAGCGGCAGATCGACCGGACGATCGGGCGCGGCAGGACGCCGCCATCGGAGCCGCTGCCGTTCACGACGCGCGCGAAGGCGGCGCTGGAGTTCGCGGCGCGCGAGGCGCTCTACCTCGGGCACACCCTCATCGGCGTCGAGCATCTGCTGCTCGGACTGATCCGCGTGGGTCGCGGGGGCGCCGCCCAGGTGCTGACCGCGCTCGACGTGGACCTGACCGAGCTCCGCGACCGGGTGATCCGCGGGCTGGACGAGCAGCAGGCCGGGATCGTCGCCGTGTACAGCAGACCCGACGTCACCTCCGTCCCGCCGTCGAGCAGCGCGGTGCTGAACCAGTTCGGTCGCGATCTGACCCAGGCCGCCCGCAACGGCGAGCTCGACCCGGTCATCGGCCGGGAAACGGAGATCGAGCGGGTGATGCAGGTGCTCTCCCGCCGCACCAAGAACAACCCCGTGCTGATCGGTGAGCCCGGTGTCGGCAAGACGGCCGTGGTCGAGGCGCTCTGCCAGCGGATCGTCGCCGGCCAGGTGCCTGGCGGCTTGGCCAGCAAGCTGATCTACGAGCTCGATCTGGGCGCGTTGCTGGCCGGCACGCGCTATCGCGGCGACTTCGAGGAACGGCTCCGCCGGGTGCTGGCGGAGGTGCGCACCCGCGGCGACGTGATCCTGTTCCTCGACGAACTGCACACCATCGTGGGCGCCGGCGCCACCGAAGGGGCGGTCGACGCCGCCAGCATGCTCAAACCCCTCATCACCCGCGGCGAGGTCCAGATCGTCGGCGCCACCACCGCCGACGAATACCGCCGGCACGTGGAGAAGGACGCCGCGTTCGAGCGACGATTCCAACCCATCCGGGTACCGGAACCGTCGCTGGCCGACACCATTCAGATCCTCAAAGGACTGAGCGGCCGGTACGCGAAGCACCACCACGTCGTGATCAGCGAGGAGGCCGTGGTGGCCGCCGCGACGCTGGCCGACCGGTATATCTCCGACCGCTACCTGCCGGACAAGGCTATCGACCTGATCGACGAGGCGGGCGCCCACCAGCGCGTCCGCGGCATCGGTGGGCTGCCGGTCGTGGACGATGAGCAGATCGCCGAGGTGTTGGCGAACTGGACCGGTATTCCGGTGTACAAGCTGACCGAGGAGGAGACTTCCCGGCTGCTGCGTATGGAGGACGAGCTGCACAAGCGGGTCGTCGGGCAGGAAGACGCGGTCAAGGCGGTGTCGAAGGCGATCCGGCGCACCCGGGCTGGGTTGAAGGATCCGAAGCGGCCGTCTGGTTCGTTCATCTTCGCCGGTCCGTCCGGTGTGGGTAAGACGGAGTTGTCCAAGGCGCTGGCGGAGTTTCTGTTCGGGTCCGAGGACGCGTTGATCCACTTGGATATGTCCGAGTACCAGGACGAACCAGCCGGCTCCCGGCTGACCGGTGCGCCGCCCGGATACGTCGGTTATGACGAGGGTGGTCAACTGACGGAGAAGGTGCGGCGGCGGCCGTTCTCGGTGGTGTTGTTCGACGAGATCGAGAAGGCGCATCCGGATGTGTTCAACACGTTGTTGCAGAT
>JBBEWH010000094.1:0-43949 GCA_037414955.1 Actinomycetes bacterium KLBMP 9797 | reverse complement strand
CGGTCTCGTCGAGGGCCCAGTCCCCGACCGGGCCGGACGGCACATCCGCGTAGAACACCACCGTCGCCACCGCCGACCTGTTCGCGGCCTTGTCCACCGCACGCACATGCAACCAGTTCACGAACCGGTCCGGCGTCACCGAAAACGTCACCGCACCACCCGCCACGGCCGGGGTGGCCTTCCTCGTCAACGCCGTCGCGTCACCGTTCAACACGTACTCATACGACGTGACGTCCGCGCCGCCGTTCGCACCGACCGTCACGCTCGACGAACGCCCCATCACCGCGTCACCCTCCGCGCCGTCCGGGAACGCCGTCGACGTCACCGTCGGGATCGGCGGCCGGCTGGTATCGACCTGGAACTCGCAGAACGGGCTCCACGCACTGCTGTCGGTGCCGTCCTCGGCGCGCACCCGCCATTTCGCGATGGTGCCGTTCGCGAACGCACCCGACGGGATCGCCTTCGCCACCGTCGTCGGCTTCTTACCCGCCACCGACGCCGACGTCCACTCCCCCACCGGCGCCGTACCATCCACCTTCCACCACTGGAAATGCGCCTTCACCGCGTTGTCCGCGTCACTCACCGACGCCCGCAACGTCGGCGTCGCCGTACCGATCACCAACCGGCCCGCGCCGGTGGTGCAGATCGATGAGCCGTCGGTGGTCAGGTTGGTGGGCTTACCCGGCACCGTGTTGTACACGATCGTGATCGACGGATTATTCCGGAACCGCTTCCACGACAGGGTGTCCCGATTGGACTCCGCGGTCGCCGACGCCCGCAGGCCCTGGGTCACGTTGTCCCAGCCCTTGCTGGCGGACGTCTTGACGTGCGAGGTGACGTCGAACTCCACGCCACCGGCCGGGCAGCTCGACGAATACCCCTTGGCGAAGCTCTTCTGGGTCAGCTTCGTCACCCAGCTCGGCTGCTTGCTCCAGGTCGTCCCCGACGAGATGGGGTTCGTCGCCCACACCTGCACCTCGCGAGCGGTGCAGGAGCGCGACCACACCTCGAACGTCTGCAACGTCGCCTTCAGGATGTGCTTACCCTTGACGTCCGAGGTGTCGAACCGGAAGAACGACCGGGTCTTCTTCCCGTCGGTCGCGTCATAGCCGACCCGGGCCTCGTCCTCCGCGTCGTTCGCCCCGTTCCAGAACGACGTCGTCGGCAGATTGCTCCACACCTGCGTCCACGCCGTCCGCGAACCCGACCACGACGGATCGATGTAGACCGGATACCGGGTGGCGGCACCGGTCAGCAGCGCCCGATCCGGCACGAGGGAAAGCTCACCCGGACTGACCCTCGTGGTGAGGGACCGCACCTTGCCCGCCGGCTTACGCGCCGCCGCACCGGCCGAGGAATCCCACATATACGGCGCCGGCGCCTCGAACACCGCCGCCCCGCCCGCGTCCACGGCCGCGAGCGTCCCGTCGCTCCCGGCGCGCACATTCAGGCCCTTCGTCGCGGTGCCCAGCCGCAGCCGGGACAGCGCCGGATTCGCCGCCGCCCGGGCGGACTTCACCACCAACAGTTGCGAGAAGCCCTCCACGTCGGCGCGCAGCGTCAGGTCGACGCCCGGCAGCACCTCCGCGTAGGTGGCTGTGTCGCCGCTCAGCGTCGGCGCCGGCAGCCGCCCCGGCCAACTCAGCGCCAACTCCCGGCCGTCGCGCCGGAGACGTACCAGCGGCCCTTCCCCACCCCCGGAGAACGCCATGTCCAGTGTGGTCGCGCCCGGCGCGACCATCCCCTCCGCGGTCTTCCGCAAGGCGGTGTCCACCGCGACCCACCCCGCACCGCGACGTACCCGGGTGGGGATGACAGACTGCTCCAGGGTGAACGAGCCGTCCGGGTTCGCGAACACCTGCTGCCGCTCGGTGCGGAGCGCCGTCGCCTCCACCCGCTTGCCCGACGCGTGCGCCGCGGTTCGTGCCGCCGCCTCACCCAACGTGCGCGGCGCGGGCGCCGCGACCGCCGTCCGCGCGGGGGCCACCACCACCGTGGCCGCCGCCACGATCATGCCCGCTACCAGCCAACTCCGGGTACGCATGATCAGGAGGATCCGGTCGGCCACCATCGCGAGGCCACCGTGCCGCCATCCGTTTACCTTTTCGTTACCAGCGGGTACCCCCTTCCGAGAAAAAGGACGAAGGCGACGAAACGGGTAATCAAGATTTTACGGACGGGTGAGCGACCAGGCGCGCACACCGCCGAGGATGCCGGCGGTGTTCGGCACCACGACCACGTCGTCGCCCATGCGGGCAAGCTGCTCGGGACGGATCCGGCGGGAGTTGCCACCGCCGATGTAGAGCCGGTCCCACAGGAACACCGGCCGCAGGCCGTCCACGACGCCGCGCACCCGCCGGGACCAGAACGCGTCGCCCAGCCGGCGGCGCTCGTGCTCACCGATGTAGGTGTCGTAGCTCAGCCCCCACCGCACCGGCGCCTGCGAGAACTCCAGGTGCGGCGCCAGCAGGCCGCCGTCGAAGAGCGCGCTGCCGAGCCCGGTGCCAAGCGTCAACACCAGCTCGAGCCCGGTGCCGGCGACGACGCCGGCGCCGTGCACCTCCGCGTCGTTCAACACCAGCGTGGGTACCCCGAACGCGTTCGCGAGCGCGGTCCGCGCGTCAAATCCCGCCCACTGCACGACGAGGTCCGGGTCGACCTTGGTACGCGGGCCGGCGCGCGTGACGTAGTGCGGGGTGGCCACCACCACGCCGTGCCGGATCATGCCGGGCATGCCCACCGTCGCCCGGTCGGCGGGCGGCAGCTTGCCGCTGAGGTCGAGCAGCGTCTGCACGAACAGTGAGGGCGGCAGCGGGTACGGGGTGGGCACCCGCACCGGGTGGGCGCGCATCGTGCCCGCCTCGTCCAGGACGGAAGCCTTGATCCCCCCACCGCCGCAGTCGATGGCCAGAGTCGTCGTCACAGCCCGATCTTCCCCGCTGATCATGGGATGTGCAGCATCGGCCCCTCCGGATAGTGCCGCACATCCCATGATCAGGGCGTCCTTCACGTCGTTATAGCGACGTGAAGGACGCCCTGATCATGATGGTGCGACGCTCATTTGAGGCAGCTGGGGCATTCGCCGTCGATAGGACGGAGCACCCTCGGATCGTTGGGAGCTAGGGCTTGGATAGTCGGCGGCTGCGCGGAGGACAGCCGCGCGACGGATACGCAGGCCATGCGCTGGTCGGGAGCGTAAGCGATGCAGAGGGCGCGCAGCGGGCCGCCCAGCAATGGGGTCGAAGCGGTGTCGTCCACCACATAGGTAAACGGCGTCGGCGTCGTCCCAGCACCGTGGTTATAGGAGGTCAGGCGCCCCAGCCAAGCGCCGTTGTCGGTGTAGAGTCCGAGCCCGAACTGCTCGTTCGGCCGACTGAGCTGTGTCGGCTGGCACCACTTGCTCCAGCCATCGAGTCGGATGGTCACGTCGCCGTCCGCGTCTCTCTCGACGTGGTGACTGGTGATCTCGCCAATAGCGCACGTCGGGCTCACCCATCCCGCGTCCGCATACCCCGGTGCGGCCGCGGCAAGCACGAGCACGAACGTCACGGCTCCAATAAGCCCCCGTCTAACCATGGTTTCCCTTTTCGTCGTCTTTGCGGCCACGCGGTGGCGGCACCACCCGTAGTGCGCCGAGAGCGACACCGAGTTGGAAGCGGTTCGCTACCTCGAGGCGATCCATCAGGTGGCGCAGAATGCTCGACACCGAACGCGCGCTGATCCCCAATTCCTGAGCCGCCGTCACGTCGGTATGCCCGGCCGCGAGCAACACGACGAGCGCTCGCTCCCGGGCGCTGAGGGTCAATTCCTCCATGGCCTCCTCCCGCGGATCCCACGCGCGTGACCAGTGCCGTTCAAAAAGGGCACATAACGCCGAGACGATCGGTGCCTGCGCCACTTCCAGATAGCCTTTCTCAAGGTGGTGAGGATCGACCGGAAAGAGCGCGATCTTCTGATCCACCACGATGAGCTTCATCGGCAGCGCCGCCGCCTGGCGGTAGTCCGGCCGGCGCTCCCCATCGGTGCGCCGCACCGAGACGATGGGATCCGCGTCCCGCGGGAGCACACCCAGCGCCCGCATCCGTACCCCGCGACGCAGCAGCGCGCGGTCCAGTGGTTGAGCGGCTCGCACCGACTCGGCCTCGAAGCTCGCCTCCGGTTGCATCGACATGTGCTCCTGGCCCGCCAGGTCGAGGAGCTCACCCAACCGCTGCCGGGCAAGCGCGCGGCTCGATAAGTGGCGGAGCCCATCCCCGAAGGTCAACGGCGCGGGCGGCGCCGCACGCGCATCGAGCGACGGTTCCGCCCGTCGCCGTCCGCGGTGCAGCCGGGCAACCACGTCGGTGGATGGCCGAGCCGCCCAGAGGCCGCGTGCCCGACGAGCGGACGGCCGCGACACCACCGCCTCGATCGCGACCAGTTCGTCGAGCGCCCGCTCCACCCGCCCGACGGCGAGGTCGAGATCCTCCTTCAACCCGCGCGCGGTGCGCGGTCCAAGCGTCACCAACGCGCGATAGACGAGATCCGCGTCCGGCGAGCACCCCCACCGGACCAACGACGGCACTGCCGCGCCGATCACCATCCTCTGGTTGCCGTGCCGCATGCCTTCTCCCCCGTACTCATCGATTCACCTCTCGATGGTCGCAGTCGAGCGACGAGGTGGGCCAGGCACTTGACCGGCACTTGACCGTGCCGTCACACCGATAGCGAACTGCTCTGCTCGAGATCATTTCTCAGGCGCTGTTTGAGCTGCTCCGCCTCGGGATCGTCGAGCTCGTCCAGGATGTCGAGCGCCCGCCGCCACGCCCCGTCGGCGGCCGCCCAGTCACCAGCGGCACGATGGGTGTCACCGAGCCAGGCGAACACGTTGGCACAGTACTGCCGGTGATCCAGATAGCGAAATAAGTCAATGGCGTGCTGGTAACACTCGACCGCCTCGCGGTACTGGCCCAGGTGTTGGTGGGCCTTGCCAAGGCTGTCCAAGGCGGTCGCCGCACCGGTCGGGTCGTCGCACTCCCGCAGCACGGACAGCGCCTGCTCGCAGTAGATCAGCGCCTTTTCGTACTCGCCGAGCGTGATGTGCAACCACCCGATGCCGTTGAGCGTCTGCCCACGTCCGGAGGGGTGGCTTTCGGGCGGGTAGAGCTCGAGGGCCTGATGCGCGGTGTCCAGGGCCGCGCGCGGTCGGCCTTGCCGCCCGAGCACGAGCGCCAGATTGCGGAGCGTATCCGCCTGGCCTACCTGGTCGCCGAGCTCCCCGTACAGATCGAAGGCATGGCGCAGCTGCGTAGCGGCGTCGTCGTAGTGACCCTGCCGGAACACGGCGCGGGCCAGGCCGTGGTGCATCCTGGCCTGTCCACGGAGGTCGCCCAGCCGGGTGGCGGCGCGCAACCCCGTACGCTGTGCGGCGGCGAGGCTGTCGCTCTCGCCGCGCCGGTCCAGGAAATCCTCCAGCGTCCAGGCCAGGCGCCATGCGTACGCATCGAATCCGGTGTCGGCGGCCCAGCCGACGATCGACAGAATTGCCGCCTTCTCCGCGGTGAACCAGCCTTGTGCCACCGCCTGGTTGGGCAGTTGCTCGGGCGTAGTGCCCCCGTAGGCCGCGGGGAGCGGAAGCGAAGTTCGTGGCGGCCAGAGCAGCAGCGCGGCCTGGTGTCCCGTGTGCAGGTAGTGGTCGAGCATTCGCAGCTGGGCATCCCGGCGGTCAGGCTCGGCGTCAATGGTCTCGGTTAGCTCCCGGGCGTAGCCGCGCAGCAGGTCGTGGAACGTGTACCGGCCAGGCGACGACTGGGTGACGAGGTGGGCGCGGGTCAGTTCACCCAGCGCGTGCTCCGCCTCAGGCACCGGCACGCCGGCGAGGCTCGCCGTGGCCGCCACACTGATATCTGGCCCAGGGTGCAGGCTGAGCAGCCGGAACAGCCGCGCCGCGCCGGGGTCCAAGACCTGGTACGACCAAGAGAACACGGTGCGGACGTCGGTCATCGGATCGTCGCCGCCGAGGAGGTCCAACCGGTTCCGCGCCGCACCGAGTTGCTTCGCCAGGTCAGTGAGGGAGACGTCTGGGCGAATGGTGGTATATGCGGCGACAATGACCAGTGCGAGTGGCAACCGGACGCAGCACGCGATGATCTCCGCTACCGCGTCTGGCTCGGCTGCCACACGCTGGTCGCCGATGCGGCGCGCCAGCAACGACCACGCGTCCTCAGCTGGGAGCAGGTCGAGGGTCAGCAGCCGGGCGCTGTGGGTGGCGGCCAAGCCGGTCAGTGCCCGACGGCTGGTGACCAGGGTCAGGCAGCCGGACGCACCGGGCAGCAGCGGGCGGACCTGCTCAGCGTCGCGGGCGTTGTCCAGCAGCACCAGCATCCGGCGCTCGGCCAGGATGCTGCGATAAGAGCCGTACTGCGCTTCCTCGGTGTTCGGTATCCGTTGCGGCGGCACGCCCAAGGCTTCGAGGAAGCCACGCATCGCGGTGGCCGGATCGACCGAGGTGCCGGTGGGAGTGAAGCCACGCAGGTCGATGTACAGCTGACCGTCCGGGAATCGGTCCGCGACCCGGTGCGCCCAGTGCAGTGCGAGGGCGGTCTTACCGATGCCGGCAGCGCCCCCGATGGCGGAGATCACGACGGTGGGTGGACGGTCCCCGCTGTCGGGCAGTAGGGCATCGAGCTGGGCGAGGTGGGCGTCACGGCCGACGAAGTCGTAGACGTCGACCGGGAGTTGGCGCGGCACCGCCACCTCCCCTTTCGATGAGGTGCCGGCGGCCGCATGGACGAACCGGTTTCGCTCCGCGCCGGTCAGGTTGAGGGCGTCGGCGAGCAGCCGCACGGTAGCGGGCCGCGGGGTCTCGGTGTGACCGCCTTCGATCTTGCGGATCCCGCGCACGCTGAGGCCGGCAGCCTCAGCGAGCTCCTCCTGGGATCTACCCTGCTGGCGCCGGTATGCCCGCACCAATTGCCCGAACACGAAATCTCCCGCAGGTCACCTGATCGACCGATGGTAATACCCCTTCGCCAGGCGGCGGCGCTCACTAACCATGATCAAGGCGTGCCGCAAGTGGTTTGTACGACAAGAGGGTCGCCTTGTTCATTGGTTTGACGGCCCCCAAAACAACCCATGACAAGGGGCCCCCTATTGCCGTCATAACCACTGGCGGCACGCCTTGATCATGGTTAGGACGAATGGGTGCCGGGATTCCACCCGTATCCCAGTGCCTGCGCTCGTTTCATCAGGCGATCGTCGAAGGTGAGCACGGCCTCGGCGAGCGCGTCTTCGGCCGCGAGCAAGACACAGCAGTCGGGGAGCTTCAGGCCGGTATCCGCCCGCAACACAGCGAGCCGCTCGGCGGCCTCGACAGGAACGGGAACCTCTTCCACCTCCAGTGCCCGCAGCGCCGCGCGCGCGGCGCCAAGCCGCCCGGCGCGTGCCGGGCCCACCAGAACCTCGGCAAGCGTGATCGAACTCGCGGCAAGCGGATAGTCCGCCGCCTCCAGCAGAAGTGCCTCCGCGCGGTCATGGCAACTGTCCGCGCTGTTGAGGTGGGCGATCAGCACGGTGGCGTCGACAACAATCACTCGGGCCACTCGTCCCGGAGACGGTCGAGGTATCCATCTGGATACACGCCGGACAATGCACCACTGGTGCGACGGACTGCGGCGCGCCGTCGGTCGACCTGCTGTCGCCGCTCCTCGCGAAGCGCTCGATAGCCTTCCTCCACGAGGTGAAGCAGGAGTCGACCAGGTGTCGCACTCTCCTCCGGCCAGTGCTTCGCGGCCTCGGCGAGGGCCCGCGCCACCTCGTCGGTCTCGGTGATCGTATGCCTGTTCCTGGTCGTCGGCATGACGGAAGTGTAGCACCGAGCGACCAGGTGCAGCACCGACTGCGGCACGCAGCCTGCCGCACCGCCCCCTTCTGAGCATGATCAAGGCGTCCTTCAAGCAGTTCTAACGACTTGAAGGACGCCTTGATCATGAAAGGACTAGCCGGTGATGATGCCGACGGGTGGGACCTCGACGGTGCGGGCACCGGGCTCGCCGCCGAGGATCACCTTGCGCAGCGAGGTGTTGTTCTTGCGGTTGGACTCGTAGAGGTTGCCGTCCGGGTTGGCGACCACCTCGACGTAGTACGTGCCGTTCGGCAGGTCGGTGATGTCGAAGTTCTGCCCCGGCAGGTACTGGGCGTACGTGTCGCCGCTGCCCACGTCGAGCACCTCGCGCACGGCCAGGGAGTCCGCGTAACCGCACGAGGTGTGCAGGTCGGTGTTGCGGGGCTGCCAGTTCGCCCGCGGCAGCGTGTAGTCCACCGCGTCGGTCGCGGCCAGGCAGAACGCCTCCTTGCCGCTGCGCACCGCCAGCGACGCGTCCTCGTTCAGCAGCCGGTACTGGGCGAAGTCCGTGAAGTGCCAGTGGTGGTGGCCCTCCCGCGCGTCCCACTCCATCGTGCCCACCGGGGCGTACCCGGTCTGGTTGCCCTGCGCGTCGTAGAAGTACTGGTAAGCGTCCATCACGTCCTCGTCCGCGCGCCGGAAGCCGTCCACCACCAGTGGCGACCGGCCGCCCACCCACACGGTGGCGTTGAACGACAGGTAGTCGCGGTCGTCCGGCTCCGGCTCGTACCCGCCGATCTCGATGCCCCACGCCGGGAGCGACTGGAGGTCCGGCTTCGGCCCGGTCGGCACGACGGCCGGACCGGTGGGTTCGCTCGCCGCGGGCCGCAGCGCGGTCCCGCCCGCGGCGCGCTGGTCCCGGCCTTCGCCCTCCTCGTAGGGGCGCACCTCCAGGGTGACCGTCGCGGACGCCTGGTCGGCCGGGATGCCGAACAGGTCGAGGTACGGCTGGTTCACCTGGATATGGGCCCGGTAGGTGCCGTCCGCCAGGTCCACGCCCTCGCCGTACCCGCCGGTGTAGGAACTCCAGCCGGCCTGGATGCCCCACACCGCGCCGATGGTGAACGGGTTGTAGGCGCACCCGTCGGCGTACGGCGAGGTGTCCGGCGCGTCCGGCCGGGTCCGGGCGATGGCGCTCGGGCAGAAGCTCTCGTCGCGCTCCACGACCACGCCGCCGGCCTGGTCGGTGATCGTGACGTGGAGGAAGTTCGACAGGCCGGTGAAGTCGCGCACCAACCCGGCGGGCAACGGCACCTCGCGCTTGCCGTTCGCGTCGCGCACCACCTGGTACGCGGTGATCGGCTCGGTGTACGACGTGCGCTTGGCCCAGACCTCGAACGGCTTCCGGCCGGCCACCATGTGCGTGCCGTACTGGGGGTAGACCAACTCCTCGCCGTAGCGGTAAACCGTGACCGTCTCGGACGCGGCGACCAGGCGTAACGGCGGTGGCGGCGCCGCGGCGGCGGCCGTGGCGGTGCCGAGGTTGAGTGCCGCGACCGCGGCGATGACGATGGCTGATTTCACGACGTCCCCGTTCTGTCGACGTGTGTCCACAAAAGGCTGACGCCGTACATCCCGGCGAGGTTGCATCGATTCCCATGATCGAAAGCGCCCCGCGCACCGCGGGGCGCTTTCGAGCCGGTGACGGGTTACGAGGCGGCGCAGGCCGTGCCGTTGAGGCGGAACTCGGCCGGCCGCGCGTTCGTCCCGGAGTAGCTGGCCTGGAAGCCGAAGCTGGCGCTGCCGTTCGGGGCGAGCGAGCCGTTCCAGGACACGTTCCGCGCGGTGACGGCGGCGCCGGACTGCGTCACGTCCGCGTTCCACGCGTTGGTGACCTGCTGGTTGCCGGCGTAACTCCAGGTCAGCGCCCACCCGTTGATCGTGGTCGGGCCCCGGTTGACGACCGTGACCTCGGCGGTGAAGCCGGTGCTCCACTGGTTGGCCTGGTAGGTGACCAGGCATCCCGAGGGACCGGGAGGAGGTGACGACGGGGTGGCTGTGGTGGGCGGCGGGCTGATCGGCGTGGCCGTGGTGGGCGGCGGGCTGATCGGCGTGGTCGGGCCGCCCACCGGGGCGAACCGCAGCACCCGGTCGTCGGTGGCCGCCGGGCTGCCGCGGCCGTCGCGGTTGCTGGTCGCCACCCACAGCGCGCCGTCCGGCGCCAGCGCGACCGTGCGCAGCCGGCCGAACTGACCCTGCAACTCCGCCGTGGGCGTGCCCGCGCCGCCGTTGCCGGTCAGCGGCACCTTCCACAGCCGGGTACCGCGCAGCGCCGCGACGATCAGCGTGTTGCCGTCGACGACCGCGCCGCTCGGCGACGCCTCCGCGGTGGTCCACTGCACGATCGGGTCGCGGAAGCGCGAGTCGCCGGCCCGGCCCTCCACGGTCGGCCAGCCGTAGTTGCCGCCCGGCACGATGAAGTTGACCTCGTCCCAGGTGTTCTGGCCGAACTCGCTCGCGTACATCCGCCCGGCGGCGTCCCAGGCCAGCCCCTGCACGTTGCGGTGGCCGAGGCTGTACACGAGCGAGCCCGCGGTCGGGTTGTCCGGCGGCACGCTGCCGTCCGGCCGCATCCGCAGGATCTTGCCGTTGCGGCTCTGCGCGTTCTGCGCGTTGGCGGTGTTGCCCGCGTCGCCCACGCCGGCGTACAGCATGCCGTCGGGGCCGAACGCGATCCGGCCGCCGTCGTGGATGCTGGCCCGCGCGAGACCGGTCAGGATGGGCGTCTGGGTCTGTGGCGCGTCCAGCCGGAACCGCACGATGCGGTTGTCGCTGGCCGACGTGAAGTACGCGTAGACGAGGTTGTCCTGCGCGAACGTGGGCGACACCGCGAGGCCGAGCAGGCCCGCCTCGCCGGTCGCCGACACCCCGCTGATCGTGGCGACCTGCTGCGGCTGCTGCCCCACCTGGATCCGCAGCACGCGCCCGCTGTTGCGCTCGCTGACCAGCGCGCTGCCGTCGGGCAGGAACGCCAGCCCCCACGGCACCACGAGGTTGCTCGCCACCGTCTGCGGCTGGGACCAGTTGAAGTTACCGTTGACGAGCGGCACGACGGGGTCGGCCGCCGGCTGCGTCGCCGCCGCGGCGAGGCCGGCGCCGCTGACGCCGGTTATCAGCGCCACGGCCGCGAGGACGATACGAGTACGCACGATGGGCTCCTTTGCCGCCAGATAACAGCGATCATCGTCAATGTAACACCCTCCTTGACAGCCGTCGATGCGAGCGATAGACCGCAGCGGTGGGATCCGACCTGGACGTCGTGCGCACCGTCATCTCGCGGGTCGACGGCCGGCAGCGGCGGGTGCGGGTGGTCCACCCGTGGCAGCCGGCGGAGCGGCCCGAGGCGACGGTGGCCGGCGGGGTCGCGGCGGGCGCCATGGCCGTGGTGCTGACCTGCCTCGCCGCGCCCCTGCTGACCCGGTTCGTCGACGCGGCGGTCGCGCTGATCTTCGGCGCCGGCCTCGCGGCCGGCGCGGTCGCGGCGGCCTACGTCGCCATCCGCGGGGTGTACGCGGGCACCCGCAACATCGCGGGCAAGCACCGCGTCGAGGGCGTCGTCGTGGACCGGCTGGGTCGCGAGTACGGCGAGGCGCTGTACAGCGTGGCCGTGGACGACGGCAGCCGCGAGGAGGTGGTGGCGTGGGCGGTCGGCAAGACGGAGTTCGACCACCTCGTCGAGGGCACCCCCGTGCACGCCCTCGTCTCCGGCGACCGCCGCTACCTCTACGCCTTGCAAGGAAGGGCCCCTTATTAACGCATAGCGTTAATAAGGGGCCCTTCCTTGCATCTAACGGTCGACTTGTGGCTCGCTGGGGTTGCGGGGAGGATCAAGGGATGAGGTACGCGGCGCTCGTGCTCGCCGCCACCGTGGTGGCGCTCGTCCCGGGTGCGCCGGCGCGCGCCGCGGCAGACGTGTTCCTGGAGATCAATCCCGAGACGGTCCAAGCCGGCTACCTGGTGGGCCTGCGGGCGAGCTGCACGGACAACACCAAGCCGGCCACCGTCACGTCGGACGCGTTCAGCGACGTGACCGTGCAGCCGCAGTCCGGGTTCCTCACCGCGGTGGTCACCGTGCCGGCCGGCACCGACGCCCAGCGGTACGACGTGGAGCTGGACTGCCCGACCGGGCCGTCGGCGACGGCCCGGCTCAACGTGCTGGCCGGCAGCGAACCGAGCCGCGGCCCGGCCACCGGCTTCGGCGGCATGGCCGGCGACGGCGGCGGACCGCTGCTGCTCGGCGGCGGGCTGGCCGCGCTCGCCGCGGCGGCCGTGCTGGGCGTCGTCACGCTGCGGCGCCGCCGGGCATGAGGTCGCGGGGCGGCTGGACCGGTCCAGCCGCCATCGTGCTCGCGTTCGTGGGGCTGTTCGCGGTCGCCGCGGGGCTGGGTTTCCAGAACGGCTGGCGGGTCTGGTTCGGCGGCGGGGACAAGCCGCCACCCCGCGAGTTCCCGGTCCTCGAACCGAGCAATCCCCGGCTGATCGCGATCCCGTCGATCGGCGTGCGGGCGCCGGTGCACAGCGTCGGGCTGGCCGACGACGGCTCGATCGCGGTGCCCGCGCTGCACCGGCACAACGAGGCCGGCTGGTACGACGACGGACCGACGCCGGGCGAGTTCGGGCCGGCGATCATCGTCGGGCACGCCGACACCAAGGACGGGCCCTCGGTGTTCTACAAGCTGCCGCGGCTGCGCGCCGGCGCGAAGGTGGAGGTGACCCGCCGCGACGGCGCGGTGGCCATCTTCGAGGTGAACTCGGTGGAGCGCTTCGACAAGGCGAAGCTGCCCGCCAACCGGGTGTACGGGGACTTTTCCCGGCCCGGCCTCCGCCTGATCACGTGCGGTGGGCGGTGGGTCGGCGGCGGCATCGGGTACGCCGACAACATCGTCGCGTTCGCGTCCCTCGTGGACACCCGCGGCCCCTGACCTCCCCATGACCAAGGCGTCCCTCAAGTAGTTCGAGCGACTTGAGGGACGCCTTGATCATGGGGAGGGCGCGGTCAGCAGGCGACCGGGGGCGGCGGGCCGGAGCCGCTCCACCTGCCGATGAAGCCGACGGTGGTGGTGGCGCCGGGCGCCAGCGAGCCGTTGTAGCTGACGTTCTGGATCGTCACGCTCGCCCCGTTCTGGGTGCCCTGGCCGCCCCACAGCTGGCTGATCTGCTCACCGGCCGTGAACCGGAACGCGATGGTCCAGCCCGCGATCGGGGCCGTGCCGCCGTTGCGCACGATGATCTCGGCCTGGAAGCCGCCCTGCCAGTACCCGATGATCCGGTAGGTGAACGGGCAGCCCGCGGGCGGCGGCGTGGTCGGCGGCGCGCTGGTCGGGGGCGGTGTCGTCGGGGGTGCTGTCGTGGCCGGCGGCGTGGTGGGCGGCGGGACGTTGCCGAGCGCGGCCGTCAGCGCCGGGTACCACTTGTTCGCGATCTTCGTGTCGCCCGCGCTGTTGGGGTGCACGCCGTCGTACGTGTCGGACGCCGTGCTGAACCCGGTCCACTGGTCGACGACCGTGATCGGCGACGCGGCGGTGGTCTTGCCGGCCGCCCACCCCGGGATCGCGTTGTTGAGGCTGACCACGCGCTGCGCGCACTCGGCGCAGCTGCGGGCCGAGTCCATCGGGATGATCTGCGCGACCAGGATCCGCATGCTGGGGTTGCTGGCCCGCATCTGATCGACCAGCTTGCCGTACGCCGCGAGGACCGTGTCGGTCGAGCGGGCGCTCCAGACGTCGTTGGTGCCGAAGTGCATGAGCACCACGTCCGGCCGGGCGGTGGCGAGCCAGCCGACGAGCTGGTTCTGGTCGGCCACGGTGGTGGCCAGCGCGCCGCCGTGCCCCTCGTTGTCGCCGTCGTGCGCGATCGCGCAGCCCTGCGGCGGGAGCGTGCCGACGAAGTCGATGTTGGTGAACCCGTTGCTCTGCAACCGGCTCCAGAGGCTCGCCCGCCAGCAGCCGGGTGAGCCGGTGATCGAGTCGCCGAGCGGCATGATGCGCACCGGCGCGGCGGTCGTGACGTCGGCGTGGGCCGGCCGCAGTGCGATGCCGGCGGCGCCGGCGACGAGAGCGGCGAGCACGGCGACGAGGAGTGCACGGGTCTTCACAGAAGTGATTGAAACATGTAGATCTAGCGAACTCAACCGGTTCAGACGCGTTAGAATGTATGTACGAAAGAACCCCCTCGAAGGAGGCGTTGTGACCGCTCCGGCCCCCTACGCCACGCTCCTCACGTTCACCCGTTATGTCGGCCGCACCGGGCCCCGTAAGGCCACCTTCGTCTCCGGCGCGCGGCGGCAGCGCGAGTCCGGCTCGGGCTTCAACCCGCACGGCACCCTGGTCAAGGCGCTCAAGGCCGACATCCAGTTCCGCACCGACGGCAAGCACCTCGCCGCGGCGGTCGACAGTGTCCGGCCCCGATGGCGACCGCTCTACGAGGCGCTGGCGCCCGGCGCGCTCGCCTACCTCCGGTCGCTCGGCGACCCGGCCCACGTCGGCCTGGCTCAGGCCCGCGACGCGCTCGGCGTGCTCGGCGGGCTCTCCGTGAAGATCAACCCACACCTGGGCCTGCGCTACGACGACGGCCACGCCGAGGCCGTGCGGCTGCACTTCGACCCGGAGCCGCCCGCTGATGAGGCGGTCGTGGCCACGCTGCACCTGATGTCCCGGCACATGTCCCAGGTCCTGCCGCACGCCGAGCCGGTGCTGGTCGACGTGCGCCGCGGCGTGGCGCACCGGCCGGATCCGGCGGTGCGCGCCGACGAGGTCGAGCGCTGGCTCACCGGCGAGGCCGCCGCCTTCACCGCCATCTGGACCGCCGCCGCCTAACCAGCACCCCCACCCCCCATGATCAAGGCGTCCCTCAAGTAGTCCTAACGACTACAGGGACGCCTTGATCATGGGGAGGCAGTATCGTGGGCGGATCATGACGACGCTGGCTCACCCGGCCCAGGTACGCACATTTCACCCGCGCCGCGGGCGGATGACCGGCCGCCACCTCGACGCGCTCGACCGGCTGTGGCCGCGCTACGGAGTGCCGATCCCGGGCGACCCGCTCGACCCGTTCGACCCAGCGGCGGTGTTCGGCCGCCGCGCGCCGCTGGTCCTGGAGATCGGCTCGGGCATGGGCGAGGCCACGATCGCGATGGCGGGCGCCGACCCCGACCGCGACTACCTCGCCGTCGAGGTGCACACCCCGGGCGTCGCCAACCTGCTCGCCATGGTCGAGGAGCGCGGCCTGACGAACGTGCGGGTCGGCCTCGGCGACGCCCTCGAGTTGCTCCGCCAGTCGCTGGCGCCGGCCAGCCTCGACGCGATACACGCGTTCTTTCCGGACCCGTGGCCGAAGGCCCGGCACCACAAGCGGCGGCTGTTCCAGCCGCCGCACGTCGCGCTCCTGCGGTCCCGGCTGGCACCGGGCGGCGCGCTGCGCTGCGCCACCGACCTGCGGGAGTACGCCGAGGCGATGCTCGCCGCGCTCGACGGCGACCCCGGCCTGGTCAACCAGCACGACGGCTTCGCCCCGCGCCCGTCCGACCGCTCGGTAACCAAGTTCGAACAACGCGCCCTTGCTGCCGGCCGCGACGTCTTCGACCTAACCTTCCACCGCTCAATGCGCGACTCGCCGATCAAGGCCTAACCCGCCGATCAAGGGCTCAGGCACATAGTTGGATCTCGGATCCCTGTGCCCAAGCCCTTGATCGGCGCATAGGCCCTTGATCGGCGCGCGCGGCGCAGGTCGACACGCCGCGCTGAACGGCACGCCGCGCCGGTCGGCGCGACTCGCCGATCAAGGCCAAACCCGCCGATCAAGGGCTCAGGCACATAGTTGGATCTCGGATCCCTGTGCCCAAGCCCTTGATCGGCGCATAGGCCCTTGATCGGCGCATAGGCCCTTGATCGGCGCGCGGCGCAGGACGGCGCGCGGCGCAGGACGGCGCGCGGCGCAGGACGGCGCGCGGCGCAGGACGGCGCGCGGCGCAGGACGGCGCGCGGCGCAGGACCGCGCGCGGCGCAGGACCGCGCGCGGCGCAGGACGGTGCGGCCTTGATGCGCGCGGCGCCGGTCGGTGCGGTCCCTGGTTGGCGTGGGAGATGTATGCCGCGTGTATCTCGGGTCGGGAGACTCGCGGCATGTTGGACACTTCGCCGCATCATGTGGTCAACGGGCGCGCCGCTACGCAATCGCTGCTCGGGGCGCGGGCGGTGGCCGTCGCCGGCGCCAACCTCTGGACCTCGCCTGACGCCGTCCGGACCCTTGACGCGGCGGCACTGTCCGCCAAGCCCGACCTGCGTCGCTGGACCGGCGCGCACGATGTCGAGGACCGCCGGGCCCTGTGGGGGCGGGTGACCAGCCAACTCCTGCTCGGCGAGCCGGTGACGGTACACGAGGAGGTAGACGGCTGGGTCCGCGTGACCGCGCCCTGGCAGCCTTCGGCGCACGACCCCCGCGGGTATCCGGGCTGGGTGCCGGCGCGGCAGCTGGCCGGGCCGGGTTCCGCGCCCGCCGCCGGGCCGGCGGTCGTGGTGACCGCCGCGACCACCGCGCTGCGCGACGCACCCGCCGGGCGGGTGCTGGTATCGGACGTGAGCTTCGGGACCGTGCTGCCGGCGGGCGGCGAGGCGCCGGGCTGGCGCGAGGTGGCGCTGCCGGACGGCCGGCACGGCTGGCTGTCGGCGGCGCACGCGCGTCCCCGGCCGGTCAGCAGCCAGCCGCCGGCCGCGAGCCAGATCATCGTGGCGGCCCGGCAGCTGATGGGCACGCCGTACTTCGCGGGCGGCACCAGCGGGCTGGCCGTGGACTGCTCCGGCCTGGTGCACCTGATCTACCGGCGGTTCGGCGTGACGGTGCCGCGCGACGCCGACGAGCAGTACGCGCTGGGCGTGCCGGTCGACCCGGCCGAGGCCGCCGCCGGTGACCTGCTGTTCTTCGCCCCGCCCGGGTCAGCGCGCTTCGACCACGTGGCGCTGTGCCTCGGCGGCGACCAGGTGCTGCACGCGACGCAGGGCGCCTGGCAGGTGCTCGAGGAGCCGCTGCCGACCGGCCGCCGCGGCGACCTGATGGGCGTCCGCCGCTTCCACCGCTGACTCTCCTCACCCTCCAAGCTCTCCTCACCCCCCAAGATCAAGGCGTCCCTCAAGTAGTTCTAACGACTTGAGGGACGCCTTGATCATGACGAGGGGTTCAACCTTTGTGTCCCCGCGCGACTCATGATGGGTAGCCGATTGAAGCGGGGACCCATGAGACCTGACGACGACGCCTTCCGGGAGTTCGTCAGCGCGCGGTACACGGATCTGCTGCGCATCGCGTACCACCTGACCGGCTCGGCGACGGAGGCCGAGGACCTCGTGCAGTCCGCGCTGGTCAAGGCGATGGGTCGGTGGAAGCGCATCGACGACCCGGTGGCGTACCTGCGCCGGGTGATGGTCAACCACCACGCCAGCCTCTGGCGGCGGCATCGCGGCCGGGAGGTGGTGACGCACCTGCTGCCGGAGCGGCCGGTCGTCGACGGCGCGTCCGGAGTGGACGAACGGCAGGCCATCTACCAGGCGATGCGCGCGCTGTCTCCGCGTACCCGAGCGGTCATCGTGCTGCGCTACCTGGCCGACCTCCCGGAGGCGGAGGTGGCGGCGGCGCTGGGGTGCTCGGTCGGTTCGGTGAAGAGCCGCGCCTCGCGCGGCCTGTCCAAGCTGCGGACCGCGCTGGCGCCAGCGGCGTCCGACGTGATGACGACGAGGAGCGGGGAATGACAGTCGACGAGCGGGTCAGGCGGATCCTCGGTGAGATGGTCGAGGACCTGACGCCGGCGCCCGACCCCTACGACCGGGTGCGTGCCCGGTACCGGCGACGGCAACGACGGCGGATGGCCGCGGCCGGGGCGGGCCTGACCGCGCTGATGCTGGTCGGCAGCGTCGTGGTCCTCGGCCCCGGCGGCGACAGCCCGCCGGCGACCACGGTGGACGAGAACCGCGACTGGGAGAACGTGCTGGCCTGGAGCGAGCGCGCGGTGCAGTCGCCGCCACGCGGCGCCGTGGCGAAGGACGGTGCGTATGTCACCGCTCTGACCGGCCAACTGCTGGACCGGCAACGGCGCGCCGAGTACCCGAAGAACGAAAAGATGAGCGCCGTGAAGGTGCTGTTCGTCGACGACGTCGGCCCGTACCGGTTGGCGCTGGCCGCGTTCTCCCGGACCACCCACGCTCCCGACTTCTGGCCACACGCGCCGATGTGGTTCATCGGGCGGAAGGGGGCCAGCCCGACGGAGCTCGCGGACCCGACCAACGTGTCCGGTGGCAGCGACGGCGTGGAGCCGTACATGTACACGTCGCTCGAGAACCAGGCCATCGCCAACCAGCAGGTGCATATCGCCATCGCCCCGGACGGCTGCCAGTTCGAGACCGCCGCTTGGCCGCAGGTCACCGACTGGCGGGCCGAGCCGACCGGCTCCTACCTCGTACGGACCCAGCAGACGGTGCGGCCGGAGTGGTGGCAGGTGACCTGCGACGGCGTACTGCGCGAGAGACTGCCGTCGCCCATCATGCGCTCGCCGGAAGAGCTGAGCGCCGCCGACGTCGACGAAGCACTGTCGCGGGCCCGCGGGAAGCGGGACCCGGAGAAGGCCACCGGCGTGCTCCGCTTCGCCAAGCAGAGCTGGGGGTACGCGATCACCGAACGGCCCAGCGTCGTATGGAGCGGTCGCCTCGACGGGACCACGCCGGTCGAAGGGCTGTCCTACGACGGCGCGGCCACCGTGGTGGCGGCGCCGGCGGTGGGTGGCGACGGCTGGCTCGGCGACGTGTCCATCACGTACCCCCAGCCGGGCCCGAACGGAGCGATCGGTAGCAACACGCCGTTCTTCAGCTACGCCGACCCGAGCGACCCGTCGGCGGTGGTGGTGATCCCGCTGGGCGAACCCGGGCCCACCCTGGTGATCACACCGGAGGCCGCCACCAGCGTGCGGACCGTGCGGGACGATCAGGTGCTGGAGCGGGTGCCGGTGAAGGACGCCGGGGCGGTGCTGACGGCGCCGGTCGAGGCGGGCGTCGAGGTGGAGGCCCTGGACGCGTCGGGCACGGTGCTCGGGCGCACGGGGAAGCCGGCGACGGCCCAGGCAGAGCCGTCCGGGGTGACCAGCGCCTGGCACGAGGATTAACCATGATCAAGGCGTCCTTCACGTCTTTAGACCGAGGTGTGGCACGCCTTGATCATGAAGAGGGGAGGGTGCGGAGGCGGGCGGCCACGGCGGCGGCCTGACCGGGTTCGGCGAGGTCGCGCCAGGTTTCCAGGGCCCGGGTCAGGTACTCCTCGGCCCGCTGGGTGCGCCCGGCCGCCCGGTGCCACTCCCCCAGCAGGGCCGCGATCGTGGCCTCCCCGCGCCGGTCGCCGAGCCGCTTCTGCACGCTCAGTGAGTCGGTCAGGAACTCACCGGCCCGTCGCGGGTCGCCGAACCGCAGGTGCAGCTCGCCGATGCTCTGCCGGACGTACGCGGCGCAGGCGTCGTCGCCGAGCTCCTCCAGCAGGGCGAGGGCCCGCCGCAGTTCGTCGTGCGCCCGCTCCGGCCGGCCGCGCTCCTGGCGCAGCTTGGCCAGCCGGTGCAGCGCCAGCGCCTGCCGGTGCCGGTCGCCCAGCTCGACGGCCAGCTCGTAGGCGGTGCTGAGCCAGCGCCGCGCCACCTCGTACCGCCGCAGGGCGAGGTGGGCCAGCCCCATCGAGCCGTAGACGACGGCCTGGCTGGGCCGGTCGTCGAGGCGCTCGAAGGTCTCCAGGGCCCGCCGGTACAGGCGCAGGGCCCGCTGGTGCCGCCCCGCGATCCGGTGCACGGTGGCCTGCCCGCACAGCGTCACCGCCTCCCCGAGCGGTTCGGCCACGGCGGCGAACAGCTCCCGCGCGGTGGCGAAGGCGGCGGCCGCGTCGTCGTACCGGTCCCAGTAGAGCTGGAGCTGGCCGAGGTCGCGCCGCAGGATCGCCTCGCCGTGCTGGTCGCCGGCCCGCCGGGCGCTGGCCAGGCCGGTCTGGTGACACCGCCACCACAGGTCGCGCCGGCCGCGCAGGTCGAAGTACGGCGCGAGGGCGGCCGCGATCCGCCACGCGTGCCCGTCGAGCTGGTGCGCGTGGGCCAGCTCGACGGCGGCGGCGAGCGAGAGCAGCTCGGCCTCATACCAGGCGACGGCGTCGTCGACCGGAGGCGCGGCGTCGCCCGGTGGGGTCGGGAAGGTCACCCCGAAGAAGTGCACCGGCATCCGGTCGCGGGCCGCCACGGCGCGCGCCAGCCAGCCGTCGAGCACCCGCGCCACGGCCGCACGCCGGTCCGGCTCGGCGTCCTCCTCGGCGCGTTCGGCGCCGTAGCAGCGCAGCAGGTCGTGCAGCCGGTACCGGGCCTGGCCGGCGCAGTCCATGCCGACCAGCTGGAGCAGGTTCGCGTCGACGAGCAGGTCGACGACGTCCTCAGTGGAGGGTGCGCCGATCAGCGCGGCCGGCACCCAGGCCGGCACCGGCCCGGGGCCGAGCGTGCTCAGCAGCCGGAACGCCCGCGCCGCGACCGGCGGCAGCTGGCGGTAGCTGAGTTCGACGCTGGCGCGGACGGCGAGGTCGCCGGCGCGCAGCTCGTCGAGGCGGTGCCGTTCCAGCCGCAGGCGGTCGGCGAGCACGGCGAGCGACCAGGCCGGGCGCTGGGCCAGTTTGGCGCCCGCGATGCGCACCGCGAGCGGCAGGTGGCCGCAGGCGCGCAGGATGTCGCGGGCCCGCTCCGGCTGCTCGACCACCCGGCGCCGGCCGGCGACCCGGCCGAACAGTTCCTGCGCCTCCTGCTCGGTCAGCACGTCCACATTGACCTGGAGGGCGCCGGACAGGTCGGGCAGGCGCATGCGGCCGGTCACCAGGACCGCGCAGGCGCCCGCGCCGGGCAGCAGCGGCTGCACCTGGCCGGCGTGCGCCACGTCGTCGAGCACCAGCAGCATCCGCAGCCCGGCCAGCCGGGACCGGAGCACGGCGGACCGCGCGGCCGCGTCGGCGGGCAGCGCCAGGTCGGAGACGCCGAGCACGCGCAGCAGCTCGGCGAGCACCTCGCCGGGATCGCGCGGCGCCTCGCTGGTGCCGCGCATGTCCACATAAAGCTGTCCATCCGGGAACGCGCCGCGCACCGCGTGTCCGATGTGGACGGCAAGCGCCGACTTACCGACCCCGGGCGCGCCGGAGATCGCGGCCACCGCCGGCCCGGGACCGGTCAGGTGGGTCACCAGCCGCTCGACGGACGCGGTGCGGCCGGTGAAGTCGGGCGGGTCGAGCGGGAGTTGGCAGAGCGGCCCGGGC
Organism: Actinomycetes bacterium KLBMP 9797; assembly: GCA_037414955.1. Classification (GTDB taxonomy): domain Bacteria; phylum Actinomycetota; class Actinomycetes; order Mycobacteriales; family Micromonosporaceae; genus Phytohabitans. The sequence continues at coordinate 22,772 of JBBEWH010000094.1, read as the reverse complement.
GCCGGCGGCGCCACGCGCACCACCTGGTCGAAGGCCCCGCGCAGCTGCGGCCCCGGTTCGACGCCGAGCTCGTCGGCCAGCACCTGGCGGGCGTCCGCGTACGCCCGCAGCGCCTCCGCCGTGCGCCCGCTCGCGTGCAGGGCGAGCATCAGCCGGCGCCAGAAGCCCTCGTGCAGCGGGTCGGTGGCGAGCAGGCCGCGCAGCTCGGCCGCGGCGACCTCGTGCTGCCCCAGCCCGATCCGGATCTCCATCGCCAGCTCGACCAGCGACGTCTTGAGCGCGGTGAGCCGGCTCTCCACCGCCTCCCACGCCGGGCTGGACGGCAGGTCCTCCAGCAGCCGCCCGCGCCACAGCCCGATCGCCTCGTCCAGCAGCCGCAGCGCGACCACCGCGTCGCCGGACTCCCACGCCCGGCGGGCCTCGTCGGCGCGCCCCTCGAACAGGGTCAGGTCGAGCGCGTCCGGCTCGACCGCCACCGCGTATCCGCTGGGTTTGGTGACGATCGCGCCGCCGGGCAGGCGGCCGCGCAGGCCGCGCACGTAGGTGCGCAGGTTGGCCACCGCGGACGGCGGCGGCGACTCCGGCCAGAGCACGTCGACCAGCAGGTCGGTGGAGACCACCCGGCCCGGGCGCAGCAGCAGCGTGCCGAGCAGCATGCGCGGCATCCGCCCGCCCAGGGGCAGCGGACGCTCGCCCGCCGTCACCTCGAGCGGGCCGAGGACTCGGAACGAATGCGCAGGCACTGCGCACGATCCTAGGCCCGCTACCGGCTGACTCGCCATGCCCGGGTGATGGTCTGGTCGATCCGATTGCCGGCCGCGTCGGTGGCGATCACCCGGATGGTCGCGAACTGGGCGCCGCGCGGCGCCGCCGGCACCGTCGCGGTGACGCGCCGCCCGCCGGCCGTGGGCACCCGCCGCCAGCTGGCGCCGTCGTCGTAGGAGACCCGGACGTCCGCGGCGATGCGACCGCCGCGGTCGGCGCCGGGCTGGTGGCCGAGATCCAGGATCAGGGGGTACGCCGCGCCGGCGCGCACCGCGTTGGTGAGGTCGGTGTCGACGGTGTACCCGATCTGCAGCAGCGGCAGCACGTCGACCCGGTCGCCGCGCGGCCGCCCGGAGCGGAACGTCCACGTCGTGCTCGTCGCGGTCGACGTGGTCCACCACTCCCGGCCGTCGGCGAACCGGTCCCGCGTCACGTCCAGCGTGAGCCGGTACCGCGCGTCCCCGCCCGGCACGGTGAACTGGGCGTACGGCAAGGTGGTCGTGCCCACCTCGGTGTCGCCGCGGCGCAGCATGAGCCGGGCGGCGTCCGAGCGGTAGTCCAGCCAGCCGTACCGGTCGACCGCGCCATCGGCGTAGTGCGGGATGGCGACCCGGATCGCGTCGTGCGCCCGATTGACCGGCGCGCCGTAGGCGTAGTTGGCCGGGGTGTCCGGCAGCGCGGGCCGCACCACCGCCCCGAACCAGACCTCGCGCGCCCGTTCGCCGGCCCGGTAGGCGCGGCTGAGCCCGTGCATGAGGCCCAGCGCGCCGAACGAATCGCCGCGCTCCTGCACCGCCTCCTGCCGCCAGGTGACGCCCCGCGCGTTCAGGTAGTCGGTGCGCACTCCCGGCTGCCGCACGTCCCGCCCGAAGGCCAGCGCGACGTCGACGTCCGCGACGAAGCCACCCCGGCTGTCCCGGGCCAGCAACCCGATCCCGTGGCCGTGGAATTCACTCTCCACAGTGGCCAGATCGGGCTGCCGGGCGGCGTACCGCAGCCCGGCCGGCACCCGCCCCTCCTCGGTGAACAGCAGGTCGTACCGGTAGTCGGGTCCCGCGCTGTCCCAGCGACTGAGGAGCTGGAACGTGCCGACGGTCGCCGCGCTGGACGACGGCAGCGTGTAGATCGCCGTCTCGCCGCCGAACGCGTTGCCCTCCAGGAACTCGCGCGGCCCGGCGGTGCGCTGCCACACCACGCCGAGCCGCGCCACAGTGGACGGTCGCGGGGTGTCGACGGACAGCCGGGTCGCGGCGCGCCCGTCGAACCGGAGCGTCCGGTCCCCGTCGACGCGGAGCTGCGGCTCGGTGACCAGCGTCGCGTCCGCGTCATCGGCACCGAAGAGGATGCCGGTGAGCGCGTACCGGCCCGCGGGCACCCGGACGGAGGTGGTCCGGGCGCCGGCGAAGTGCGCGTAGAAGCGGTCACCGGTGTCCAGGTTCCACAGCAGGACGTTGCTCCAGCTCTCCGGCCCGCCGCCGGCGTGGTTCGTGGCCGTGACGGACACCAGGTGCTCGGGCGGCGCGACGTCGGCGCTCAGCGGGGTGCGTACCACCACGCCGCCGCCGCGCGCGGTCACCAGGCCGGAGTAGAGGCCCGGCCGGGTGGCCGCGTGGTCGAGCCGCACCGTCGCGGTCGCGGTGCCGCCGGCCGGCACGGTCAGCCGCGCCGGCGTCACGGTCAGGGCCGCCGGGCGCGGGGTGGCGCCGCCGTCCCGCGCGCCGGCGGCCAGCGCCAGCGTCACCGCCTTCGGGCCGCTGTTCCGGTAGGTCACGGTGGCGGTGCTCGCGCCGTCGAGGGTCAGGGCGGCCGGCTCGGCGGCCACCCGCTGGTCGATCGCGGCCGCCACGTCGAGGCGACCGGCGCCCTGGGCCGACACCGGCGCGTCCTTGATCGGGTCGGCGCTGGCCACCAGCGCCGCCTTCAGCTCCCGCGCCGTCCACTTCGGATGCCGCTGGGCCAGGATCGCCGCCGCGCCCGCCACGTGCGGGGTCGCCATCGAGGTGCCGGACATGGCGGTCGACGTACCGTCGAGGGGTTCGCCGAGCATGGTGCCGGCGGCGCGGGCGGCGACGATGCCCACGCCCGGCGCGGTGATCTCCGGTTTGACGGCCGCGTCGCCGAGCCGCGGCCCGCGGCCGGAGAAGCGTGCCAGCTCATCCTCTTTGGACACCGCGCCGACGGTGAGCGCGGCGTCGGCGATGCCCGGCGTGCTGACGGTGTGCGCGTCCGGCCCGGCGTTGCCCGAGGCCACCACGAAGAGCGCGCCCGAGCTGGCGGTCAGCGCGTCGACCGCGTCGCTGACCGGGTCGCCGCCCTCGCCGGCCGGCCCGCCGAGGCTGATGTTCACCACCCGCGCGCCCAGCGCGACCGCCCACTCCATGCCCGCGATCACCCAGGACAGGTCGCCCTGCCCGGCGCCGTCCAGCACCTTGCCCACCAGCAGCCGGGCGCCGGGCGCGACGCCGCTGCCGGGCCTGATGCCGGCTTCGTCGCGGGCGCCGGGCGCGACGCCGTTGTCGCGCCCGCCGCCGGCCACCGTCGCGGCCACGTGCGTGCCGTGGCCGAAACGGTCGACTGTGTCCGGTTCGTCGGTGAAGTTGGCCGCGGCGGCCACCCGGCCGGCGAGCGCCGGATGCGTGGGGTCGTAGCCGCTGTCCAGCACGGCCACCGTCACGCCGCGGCCGTCGTACCCGGATCGCCATGCCGCCGGGGCACCGATCCGCGGCACGCTGTCGTCGAGCGCCGCCGTGATCGTGCGGTCCAGCCACACCCGGCGTACCCCCGTCGTGAGGGTGGCCGGGCCGGCGACCAGCTCGTCCCACAGCGCGCCGGCGCGGGACTTGTCGGCGGTGACCGCCACCGCGCCGATGCTGGGCAGCGCGCGCCGCCGCGCGGCGCCGGCGTCCGCCGCGAGCGTCGCCGCCCGCTGGCCGGTGACCAGCAGCGGCAGCGTCCCGCGCGCCCCGTCGTGGTACCCCTCGGCGACCAGGTCGGTCACGTTGAACAGCGCCTCGTCGACGCGCCCGGCCCGCACGTGGCCGACCGCCTCGTGCGGGATGACATAGATGTCGCCGCCGCGCCGTTCGATGCTGGCGTCGCCATCCACCGTGGCCACCTGCCGCCCGTCCCCCAACGTCGACAGCCGGACGGTGTCCCCGGTAATCAGCGTGATCGTGCTGGACGCAAGGAAGGGCCCCTTGTTATCGCTTTCTGCATAGGAAGGGTCCCTTCCTAACGTGTTAGTGGCGGGAGCCGAAAGTGGCACGATTGTGTCACTGGGGGGCACGGCTCCCGCCGGTCCGGTGGCCGCGAGGACGGCACCCAGGGCGACCGCGGTAATCAGTACGCTGCGTGACGTTCTGACCACGGTTCCCCCTCTGACGTCCCGTCGCGGCAGGAGAAAGCGTCACACCTTGTCACGGCGCCCGTAAAGGATCTACCGTCAGCGCAGCTGCGCCATGTCGCAGTTGCGTCAGGGGCTCTGCGAGCGCGAGGAGTGAGGGAGCGCTAGCGACCGACCCCCGCAGTCGCGAAGCGAAGACAAGCACTGCGAGCGCGCGGAGTGAGGGAGCGCTAGCGACCGAGCCCCGCAGTCGCGAAGCGAAGATGGGAAGGGGGCGAGGTGCTCCAGGCCGCCGGGCTCAGTGCCGCGGAAGAAGCCACCTACCTGGTGCTGGTGCGCCAGGGCAGCGCCCCGATCGGCCAGCTCGCCGACCGCACCGACCTGACCCCGGCCCAGATCAAGCGGGCGCTCGCCGGGCTGCACCGCAAGGGCCTGGTGCACCGCACGCCGCCGCCGCACGAGAAGGTGGTGCCGGTACCCCCGGATCTGGCCGTCGAGCAGCTGGTGCAGCGGCGGATGGCCGAGTTGGAGCGGGCCCGGGAGGCCGGGCACCGGCTCGCCGACGAGGCGCAGCGGCGGGTGGTGAACCGCCGCACCGAGGAGCTGATCGAGATCGTGTCCGGCCGGGCGGCGGTGGGCCGGGCGTTCGACCGGGTGCAGCGCGCCGCCCGGCGCGAGGTGCGGGTGCTGGTGGCGCCGCCGTACGCGATGGCGACCGGCGTCAACAGCACCCAGATGGACCGGCAGGCCGCCGGCGTGACCTACCGGGCGGTGTACGACGCGACCGCGCTGGAAGACCCGGAGTTCGCCGCCGGCGTGGTCACCCACGTCCAGGCCGGCGAGCAGGCTCGGCTGATCCAGTCGCTGCCCACCAAGCTGGCGATCGCCGACGGCGAGCTGGCCCTGCTGCCGCTGTTGTACACGACGGCGGCCCACGACGCGGCCCTGCTCGTCCACCGGTGCGGGCTGCTCGACGCGCTGGTGGCGCTGTTCGAGACGGTGTGGGCGCTGGCCACGCCGCTGGCGCTGGACGACGGCGACGCGCTCGCCGCGGACCGCGGCATCGCGGCGGCCGACCGCCAGCTGCTGTCGCTGCTCGTGGCCGGCCTCACCGACGAGGCCGCGGCCGCCCGGCTCGGTGTGAGCCGCCGCACCGTGGTCCGCCGGGTGCAGCACCTGATGGAGCTGACCAACTCCCGCTCCCGCCTGCAACTCGGCTGGCAGGCCCGGGAACGCGGCTGGCTCTGACCCCATGATCAAGGCGTCCTACACGTCGTTCTAGCGACGTGAAGGACGCCTTGATCATGAGGACCTGGCAGTATGGACGGGCCATGACGCTCACCGCCCGAATTCCCCGCGACGCCGGTCCCGACGCTGTGTTCGACGCGTTCGCCGGCTGGGTCACCGATCAGGGGCTCACGCTCTACCCGCATCAGGAAGAGGCCCTCATCGAGGTGGTCTCCGGGGCGAACGTGATCCTCAGCACGCCCACGGGGTCGGGCAAGAGCCTCGTCGCCACCGGCGCCCACTTCGCCGCGCTCGCGAGTGGCCGCACCACCTTCTACACCGCGCCGATCAAGGCGCTGGTCTCGGAGAAGTTCTTCGCGCTCTGCGACGCCTTCGGCGCCGAAAACGTCGGCATGCTGACCGGCGACGCCAGTGTCAACGAGGACGCCCCCATCATCTGCTGCACCGCCGAGATCCTCGCGAACATCGCGCTGCGCGAGGGCGCGGACGCCGACGTCGGCCTCGTCGTCATGGACGAGTTCCACTTCTACGCCGAGCCGGATCGGGGCTGGGCCTGGCAGGTGCCGCTGCTGGAGCTGTCGCGGGCGCAGTTCGTGCTGATGTCCGCGACGCTCGGCGACGTGGCGTTCTTCGAGAAGGATCTCACCCGGCGCACCGGGCGGCCGACCGCCGTCGTGCGCTCGGTCGAGCGGCCGGTGCCGCTCCTTTTCTCGTACGCGTTGACGCCGCTCCACGAGACCATCGAGGAGCTGCTGTCCACCAAGCAGGCGCCGGTCTACATTGTCCACTTCACCCAGGCCGCGGCGCTGGAGCGGGCGCAGGCGCTGATGAGCGTGAACGTCTGCAGCCGGGCGGAGAAGGACGCCATCGCCGAGCTGATCGGCGCGTTCCGGTTCACCTCCGGCTTCGGGCGCACGCTGTCGCGGCTGGTGCGGCATGGCATCGGCGTGCACCACGCGGGCATGCTGCCGAAATACCGGCGGCTCGTGGAGACGCTCGCGCAGGCCGGGCTGCTGAAAGTGATCTGCGGCACCGACACCCTGGGCGTCGGCATCAACGTGCCGATCCGCACCGTGCTGTTCACCGCGCTGAGCAAGTACGACGGCACGAAGGTGCGGCTGCTCAAGGCCCGCGAGTTCCACCAGATCGCCGGCCGGGCCGGGCGCGCGGGATACGACACGATCGGCACGGTCGTGGTGCAGGCGCCCGAGCATGTCATCGACAACGAGCGGGCGCTCGCGAAGGCCGGCGACGACCCGAAGAAGCGCCGCAAGGTGGTGCGCAAGAAGCCGCCGGACGGATCGGTGGGCTGGGGCCGGCCGACGTTCGACCGGCTCGTGGCCGCCGAGCCGGAGCCGCTGACGTCGAGCTTCGCGGTCAGCCACGCGATGCTGCTCAACGTCATCGGGCGACCGGGGGACGCGTTCGCCGCGATGCGCCACCTGCTCACCGACAACCACGACGAACGCGCCGCCCAGCGCAAGCAGATCCGGCGGGCCATCGCCATCTACCGGGCGTTGCTGGCGGCCGGCGTCGTGACGCCCGACCCGATCCGGCTGACCGTCGACCTGCAGCTGGACTTCGCGCTCAACCAGCCGCTGTCGCCGTTCGCCCTCGCCGCCATCGAGCTGCTCGACCGCGAGTCGCCCACCTACGCCCTCGACGTGCTGTCCGTCATCGAGTCCATCCTGGACGATCCGCGCCAGGTGCTGTCCGCGCAACAGTCCAAGGCGCGCGGCGAGGCGGTCGCCGCGATGAAGGCGGACGGCATCGAGTACGACCAGCGCATGGAGCTGCTCGAAGGGGTGACCCACCCGAAGCCGCTGGCCGAGTTGCTGGACGTGGGCTACGAGGCCTACCGGAAGGGCCACCCGTGGGTCGCCGACTACGAGCTGTCGCCGAAGTCGGTGGTGCGCGACATGTACGAGCGCGCGATGACGTTCACCGAATACGTGAGCTTCTACGGCCTGTCCCGCTCCGAGGGGCTGGTGCTGCGCTACCTCGCCGACGCGTACAAGACGCTGCGGCAGACCGTGCCGGACGACGCCAAGACCGAGGAGCTGATCGACCTCATCGAGTGGCTGGGCGAGCTGGTGCGCCAGGTCGACTCCAGCCTGCTCGACGAGTGGGAGCGGCTGCGGTCCGGCGCCACGCCCGACGCGCCGGCCGCGGTGGACGCCGGGCCGCCGGCGGTCACCCGCAACGTGCGGGCGTTCCGGGTGCTGGTCCGCAACGCGCTCTTCCGCCGCGTCGAGCTGGCCGCGCTGCGCCGGTACGACGAGCTGGGCGCGCTCGACGTCGAGCTGGGCTGGGACGCGGATGCCTGGGCCGACGCGCTGGCGCCGTACTTCGAGGAGCACGACGAGATCCGCACCGGGCCGGACGCCCGCGGCCCGGACCTGTTCATGGTCGAGACCGAGCGCGAGCGCTGGACGGTACGCCAGATCATCGACGACCCGGCCGGCCACCACGACTGGGCCATCACCGCGGAGGTCGACCTGGCCGCGTCCGACGAGCTCGGCGCCGCCGCGATCACCGCCCTCGACGTCGCTCCGGCTTCCTGACCCTCCCCATGATCAGGGCGTCCCCTCAAGTAGCTCGAGCGACATGTTTTGATACAGCGTCTGAATCGAGATGGCTCCCTCCCCCCCCCCCTCATCGGGGCGCCCACTATGTGTTTCTCCCCCCTTGCGGCACGCCCTGATCATGGTCCGTCGATGCCGCCAGGCCGGGCGAGCCGCGCGAGCAGGTCGGCCGATTCAGCGCCGTCAAGCGCGGCGTCCAATAGTCGCCGGTACGTGTCGACGAAGCGCTGTGCCTGCGGTAGTTCGATGTAGAGCTCCCCCGCCAGGCCGTTCAGGTAGCCGACGGGCGGGTACGGTTCAGGCATCTGGAAGAGCCAGAACGGTCCGTCGAGTCCCGGGTGCAGGGCCATGTCGGTCGGCAGGACGCGGACGTCTGCCTGACCGGCCTCGTGCAGCTGGTGGAGGTGCCGGATCTGAGCCCGCACGGTATCGGTGCCGCCGATGGGGCGCCGCAGAGCAGCCTCATCGACGACGGCTTGGAGGGCGACGCCGCCCGGTATCGGCTGCCGCCGGTGGGCGGACTCGGTGACGCTGTATCGCGCCGTGAGCGCGGCGTAGCGCGGGGTGCGCAGCGGTTCCGGGATGGTCGTGGGGTGGTAGAGGCAGACGCGTTCGGCCCGGACGGCCAGCCACGGTAGGTCGATGAACGGCGCGTCCCCCCGATCGTCGGCGTGGTCGGTCCAGCGATGGGTCCGCCAGAGGTTCTCCGCGACCTGAAGGAGCCGGGCGCGTTCGGCGGTGACATGGAAGCCGTAGAGGTCGAGCAGACGGACCACGTCGGCCCGCGGGATCGGCCATTCGGCGCGTTCATAGCGGCCCAGCGCGGAAAGGTCGCGATCGAGGTGCGCGGACACCAGTTTGAGGCTCAGGCCGCGCCCCTCGCGCAGTTCGCGGAGGCGTTGACCGAGCCACTGAGCGCGCAGCGTTCTCACGAACGGCCGGTGGGGCATGCGTGGACCCTCCACGATGTCATCGCGATCAACGATGGATGGCTATCGCCCGCCCTCAGCTGCCAGCGCATAACCGTGACCCCGCCACGGGTCGAGTAGGTGACGCGGGTGGGCTCCTACGACCTGGCGATCGCATACCGACCGGCGCCGGGCCTCTACAAGTGATCCGGCTTGCGAAAGGTTTACCACTCGCGGCGGTGCCGTCGCGGCCCCTGTGAACCCCGGGTCACATTCGGCCGCCGCGATTCGTCGAGGAATGACACCGTGACCGCTGATTTCTGACAAGCGACGAGGATGATTGATCACGCTCGATCCCGCTACCCTCGTTACGGAGGGAGGGCTTGCGATGACATTGCGTATCCATGGATCCTGTGTCGACGTCTGGTCGCCCGATGGAACGGTACGGATCCACGCTTCCCTCCAGGGTGACCTGGCCGTCGCGGTACGGGCCCTGCACCAGCACTCCGACGCGACGCTCGCCGGCCAGATACGTGCGACCGCGCGGCTCGCGTTGGCCGCTCTCCAGCGCGTCGCCCGGGAACGCCCGCCGGACGCCGCCGCTGGCGGACCCGCGCGGTAGAGGAGTCGCGGTGCGCCGGAGTTGGATACCCATCGCCATATTCGCCGCCGTGCTGACAGTGGCCGTCGGTGTGGGTCTGTGGCGGGCAGGCGTCTTCGCCGAAGGCCTGCCGGACGTACCCAGCTGTGACGATCTCGCGAACGCGATGCCGGAACGCACCGCCGGCACCTGGACCGTGCGGCGGACCGTTCCGCCCCGTACGCTGACCACCTCGACGGCGTCCTGTGAGTTCGCCTTTTCCTCAGCCGACCAGCGGTTCCATGGCGAGATCAGCGTGGATATGTGGGGTCACACCGATGCCGAAGCGCTCCGCGACGACGTCGAGTCGTTCCCGTGCTATGGCGCGACGGCCACCACGCCGCAGGCCGACGTCGCGTATCTAGCGTCGCGCCACTGCCAGGAGGTCATCGGTGACCGTACGCGGGTCGGGATGTCCGCGGCCACCGACCACCGGTTCGCGCACGTGTTGGTCGCGATCACGGGTCCCACGGCGGCGGCGGACGAGACCGCCAACACCGCTCATGACATCGCGCGGTCGACCGCGAAGCAGGCTTTGCACCTTGCCGCGAGCACGTGAGGGGGTTGCCAGTGGGGAGACTGGAACGCTACTGGGAGGCGGTGGCGAACATCCGCGCGGTGGGCGTCTCCACCGGGGGCTGGATCACCGTCACCCGGGATCCGGCGGGCGAGATCGACGTCTGGATCAGGACCGGCATGCTGCGACGCTGCCCGCCGGAACAGGTCGCCGAGGAGGTCCGCACCTGCTTGCTCGCCGCGGTCGCCGACCATCGGCGGCAGTACCGGCAGCTGAGGATCGAATACTTTGGATCGCCGCTCGGTGCCGAAGCTCCGGGCAGCGTGGATGAGCCGGCGGAGCGGCGATGATCACGGACGTCAGCCAGCTGCGGGTCGAGGCGCGGGCGTTGGTCTCGTTCGGCGTGGAGCGATACGAGGATGCTGTGGTGTACGCGGCGCTTCGCCGCTATCTGCTGGATGTCGGCGGCGTGCCGTCGGCTGCCTGGGGCACGCTGCCGGATGTCTCCGGTGATCTGCGGAAAGGGTGGGCCACCGCGCTCGGCGCTCGGGTCGACGAGGCGGGCGCCGCCCGGGACGGGCTGGAGCAAATGGCCGACAAGATCCTGCAGGCCGCGACCGACTACGTAGGCGCCGACCTAGAGTTGGCCGTCGAGTTCGACCTGGTCAATCGCGATGTGACGGGATATCTCCCAATCAGCGAGGGGTACGCACGCGCCGTCCACATCCGGCAGGGTGGTGACGGCGTCCTACCGCAGCCCACATACCGGCGGCTGCCGGACGACCGACCCGCACCGGTGTTTCCTCCGAACAACGACCGGCTCAACGGCATCCGACACGAGGAACTACCCACCACACGGGTGGTGGAGGCACCTATTGTGATCTCCTCAGACGGTGATCGGCTCGGAATCAGCGGCGGCAGCACCACCATCTACGAGAATGGCGAGGGCGACTGGCTTGACCAGTTCGTCCAGGAGCACCGGAGCACCCTGCTCCAGCTTGAGGCATTGATCACGCAGCTCAGCACCGATCATCGGCTGCCGCTCAACGACCTCATCGTGCACGCGTGGCGCACCGCCCCGAAGATCATCCACAATCGAGCCGACTTGATGCACTCGGTGGCGAACACCTATCGGGAGCTACGCACGGAGATGAACCAGGAGGTCGAACAGCTTCAGCTTCATTGGGAGGGGACAGGCGTTCTCGCATTCCGGCAGTACGCCAACGCCGTCGGCAACTACCTCGCCGAACTCGAGAAACAAGCGCAATGGCTCGCAGAGGAAGGCAAGAAAGCCGCGGATCAGCTTGAGGGGCTCCGCAACGCGTACGCCGAGACTGGATACGAACGTATCGGTCAGCTCGTTCAGGCGGTCGAGGAGTACTGGGCAAGCGTTGCCAACAGGTTCTCTGCCTGCGCCAACCCGGAGCAGGCGCTGATCCAGGCGATTGGGGCGTTCGTCGGCGCGCTGCTGAAGTCTGAGGCGCACTATGTCTCGGCACTAGCCGAGCTGGTCCGCATCGACGAACAGGAACGTGCCGAGCGTCCGGATCTAGGTAGCCGCGCGCACGACCCGATACCCTTTCCCCGCATCGAGGTGGACGCCGACGCGTGGAGCCGGTGGTCCCACGAATATTGGCGCCCCTCCTCATGATCAGGGCGTCCTTCACGTAGTAAGAACGACGTGAAGGACGCCTTGATCTTGGAGGTGGGGTCAGGCGAGGGTGACGGTGATGAAGCGGGCGCGGTAGATCCTGACGTCGGCGTACAGCTCGTCGGATTCGAAACTGTTGACGTTGTACGAGATCGTGAGGCTGTCGCCCCTGCTGAGCGACGGGTGCACGTGCGGGTTATAGGTGTAGACGTTTCCGCCGGTCTCCGGGGTGGTGTAGAGCAGCGTCTTGTCGGTGAACGGCCCGGTCGGGCTGGTGCCCAGATAGCCCACGATCTTGGTGCTGAACAACTCGGTGGTGTCCTGGGTGACGAGCAGCCACTTGCCGCGCCACGGCGTCACGCTGTGCTCGTTGCTGACGCCCTCCAGCACCCGCACCGAGTCGGTCTCCACCGTGGACCATCCGGTGCCGGTCCAGTACTGCCAGCGGCCGCGCAGGTTCTGCCCGGTGACCCGGGCCACGTGCAGGTACTTGCTGGCGCCCTTGTCCTCGACGCCGTAGATGTACAGGTACTGGCCGATCGGCTGCAGCCATGCCGACCACGTGATGCCGGCGCCGGAGGGCAGCGGCGTGACGCTGATCGGCGCGGTGAGGTTGCCGACCGCGAACCGCGCCAGATGGTTGCCCTTCCACTCGAAGTCCCACAGGCCGGGCCCCGTGCGGCCGAACTCGACGACCGTCTGGTTCAGCACGCCGCCGATGGTGATGCCGGCGCCCAGCCAGTACCAGCGATTCGGATAGTCGGCCGGCTTCACCAGTGAGTCGGGCGCGGCGGCGGTGCCGCCGTGCACGGTGGTGAGGCGGTAGCCGTCCTGCACGATGAATGAGTTGTTCAGGAACGGGGTGCTGCGTGGCCGGCTGAGGTCCGGGTTGACCGGGCCGAGGAACGTGTCCGAGTAGATCCACAAACGCTTGCCGCCCGGCAGCGTCGTGGAGTATGTGCTGTCCGCGCCGGTCCAGCCGACGCCGCTGTTGCCGTACCGGTTGAAGAGGTTGTTGAGCGCGGTGTGCGGGGTGGCGGAGACGATGGGGACGGCGGCCGCGGCGGGCCGGCCGCCGACGAACGTCAGCGCGGCGGCGCCGGCCGCGCCGCCGAGGAGGGTACGACGGTGCATATCTCTCCTATCTCTGCGAGGAAAGCCCCTTCTGTAGAAGGGTCCTTCCTAACCAACCGGGGGAAGGGAAGCGGGGTTGACGGCGAGCAGGCCGCCGTCGACCCGGTACTCCGCGCCGGTCACGAACGAGGCGCGGTCGCTGGCGAGGAACGCGACCAACTCGGCGACCTCGTCGGCGCGGGCCACCCGGCCGAGCGGGTGGCTGCGGCCCCAGGCCGCCACGGTGTCATCCACAGTGGAACCGTTGCGGAAGAGGTCGGCCGCCCAGCGCAGCATCGGGGTGTCGACGGAGCCGGGACAGACGGCGTTGACCCGGATGCGGTCGGCGGCGTGGTCGAGCGCCATCGAGCGGACCAGCGCGTTGATGCCGGCCTTGCTCGCGGCGTACGCGGCGACGCCCTGCTGGGAAACGAAGGCCTGCACCGACGAGACGGCCACGACGGCGCCGCCACCCCGGGCCCGGAGGTGCGGGATGGCGGCCCGGCAGGCCAGGAACACGCCGGTGAGGTTCACGTCGAGCACCTCGCGCCACAGCGCGTCGGTGGTGGTCTCCACGGTGCCGTACCGCTGGATGCCGGCGCTGGTGACCAGGATGTCCAGGCCGCCGAAGCGCTCGACGGCGGTGGCGACCAGCCCGTCCATATCGGAGGGACTGGTGACGTCGGCCCGGACGCCGACCACCGCGTCCGTCGCCGGTCCGGGCTCCTCCACGCCACAGTAGACAACCGACGCGCCACCGTCGGCGAGCCGGCGGACGACCGCGGCACCGATGCCCTGCGAGCCGCCGGTCACCACGGCGACCTTGCCGTTGAACTCCCTCATGCCAGCACCTCCACGGACCAGTTCACGTCGCGCGCCGACTCGGGCGGCAGGGTCAGGGCCGAGCCGTTGGCGACGGCCTCCGGCAGGCCGTTCGTCGGATAGCTGGAGAACGGCTCGACACCCACCACGTACGCCTGGCCCCACCACGGGAAGTCGGTGGTGTCGCCGCACTCCTGCCACAGCCACAGGTATGGCAGTGTGGCGGCGTCCCACTCGACGCGCACGCCGGCCTTGTCGTCCGGTCGGCGCAGCTCGTACCAGCCGTCGGTGAAGCCGGTCAGGTAGACGATGTCGCTGGGCGCGCCGGGTGGCGGCAGCACCGACAGGTCGACGGACGCACCGTCCGGTGTGGGCACGCTCGGCCACGGGTACGGGCCGCCGGGCGCGACGGCTCGGCGCGGCGGGTTGATGCTGTTCTCGTGCGGCCGCACCGTGACACCGGGCGGCAGCGTGAGCCGGCTCCCCGGCACCAGGAACGGCGCACCGAACGCGAGATGCTGCCCCCACATGGCGTGCACCTCGACCGGCGCCAGATTGGCCACCGTGGACGACACGGCCAGCCGTGCCGAGCCGGCTGCCAGAGTCAACACTTTGGACACCCGTAACGGGGTGCGCCGGGCGTGCACGGTGAGGCGAACCACCACCCGTGCGGGGGCGTCCTCGACGACCTCGCACTCCCACGGAAGTGCCGTCGCCTCACCGTGCTGGTCCAGCACGGCACCCCGGTATGTCGCCGGGGCGCCGCCGTTCGGGACGATCTCCTGCCACCCACCGGGGTACGAGTCGAAGAAGTTACCACGGCCGTCCGGCCAGGACGCGCCCGGCCGCAACCACACGTAATCGAGGTCACGCGGCTTGTGGTTGAACTCCACGACGTGCCCGCCGTGCAGCAGCACGGTGACGCGGAGCAGCTCGTTCTCCAGCACCACCGCCGGCACGCCGCGGAGAGACACGTCAGGGTGGACGCGAGCGCCGAAGTTCCTCACGACGGGTCCGCCCAGCGGTCGTTGGGGATCAGCGGATACCAGCCGGGTCGCGCCGGGTCCCGGTCGTACGGGTAGCCGCCGAGTTCGCGGTACAGTTCCGCGTACCGCGCGACCCGCTCGCGGTCGAGCCGCACGCCGAGACCCGGTCCGGTCGGCACCGCGATCGATCCGTCCACATAGGGCAGCTTGCCGCCGGTGATGACGTCGTCGCGCAGGTGGTGGTAGTGCGCGTCGGCCGCGTGCGTCAGGTTCGGCAGCACCGCGCCGAGGTGCAGCATGGTGGCGAGTTGGATGCCGAGTTCACCGGACGAGTGCACGGCGATCCCGAGCTGGAACGTCTCGCACACCGCGGCGGCCTTGACGCACGGCCGGATGCCGCCCCAGAACGTGGTGTCCAGCAGGATCACGTCGACGGCGGGGTCGCGCACGTTCGTGGCGAGCTGCTCGAAGTTCACCACGACCGTGTTGGTGGCGAGCGGGATGCCGAGGTCGCGCAGCTGCCGCATGCCGTTCAGGCCCCACGTCGGGTCCTCGAAGTACTCGTTGGCCAGATCGCGGATGGCCGTACCGAAGCGGCGCGCCTCGGCCACCGACAGTGAGCCGTTCGGGTCGTACCGCAGCCGATCCCCGGGCAGCGCCGCGGCGAGGGCCCGGTAGCAGTCCAGCTCGTACTCGGGCGGGAACACGCCACCCTTGAGCTTGTGGACGGTGAACCCGTGCTCCTCCTTCAGCGCGCGGGCGTGGGCGACGAGCTGCTCGGGCGTCCGCACCTCGCCCTCGCCGGCCCGGTTCCCCGGCTCGCCGCCGCCGGCCTGGTTCGCCAGCCGGAAGAACAGGTACGACGCGAACGGCACCCGGTCGCGCAGCTTGCCGCCGAGCAGGTCGTACACCGGCACGTCGAGGTGCTGCCCGATGAGGTCCAGGCAGGCGAACTCGACCGCGGCGAGCAGCTGCGTCCGGTTGTTGTAGAGGCTGGCGGTCGGGTTGGCGATGGCGAACCGCAGCGCCTCCAGCGCGAACGGGTCGTGGCCCACCAGGTATTCGCGCAGCCCGCGGATCGCCGCCTCGGCGCTCTCTCCCCCGCCGCCCAGCTCGCCCAGGCCGATCAACCCGTTGTCCGCCTCCACCTCCACGATGGTGCGCACGAACCGGCCCCAATGCGCGCCGTTGGAGTGCCGCAGTGGCGCCTCGAGCGGCACCGTGACCGTGGTGGCGCGGATGTCGATAATCTTCATCGGGCGGTCCGGTCGATCGAGACCGCTACGAACCCGCCGGCCGGCACCGTCACGGGTATCTCACCATCCGATATGGACAGCGGCGTGAGCTCACGCTCCAGGCTGGTGCCGAGGTGCGCGGCCCGGGCGCCCGGGAACCGCAAGGTCGTCGTGACGGTCGCAGGCGCGGTCGAGGCGAGGTACACCACCACGTCGTGGCCGCGCCGGGACGGCCCGATGCCGGCGATCCGCACCAGCGCATGGTCCACCGACGCGACCCGCCCCTGCGCCGGCGATGCCGGACCGGTGCCGGTGAGCGGCACCGCCACGAACGGATCGGTGAACCCGGCCGCGACGGTCGCGCCCAACAGCCGCGGATCCGCACCGGTCGCCGAGCCGACCGCGTACCGGAACGTCGTCTCCCCTTGTTGCTGCGCCGGGAAGTTGGTGTCCCAGATGTTGTTCATCGCCCACGAGTAGACGGTGCCGGGCTCGGCGGGTGCCGGCTCGATCGTCGGTGGGAACGGCGCGTACGGCAGGAAGATGTCGCCGAACATGACGAGCGGCGCCTGGAGCGTCGCCCACGCGGCGGTCACCTCGCCGTCGTCGAACGCGACCCAGTGCCGGATCGGCGTCAGGTGGCGGGCAGCGCCGGGCACGGTCGGCGCGTCACCGCCGCCGACACCGCCGGTCAGCTCCCACGCCACCGGCGCCGGCATCGCGAACGGGAACGCGAAGAACACGCTCTCCTTGGCCGGGGCGCCGTCCTTGTGGAGCCGGTTGGTGATGTCGACGCGCGGCACACCAGCGGTCAGGGACACGGTGACCTGGATCCCTCCGGTCCCCTCGCCGTCGAGTTCCAGCGAGAGCGTCTCCCCCACCGCTGTGCGGACGGCGCGCATCAGCGTCGGGCGCCGGCCGATCGACCGGCCGGCCAGCAACGCCAGGTCGCCGTGCGGCGCCTCGATGTGGCCGGAGAGGTGGTTCACGTGCGGCGCGGTGGAGTAGCGCTCGTAGACGTACTGGTTCATGCCCGCGTACGCCGACTGGTTCACCAACTCCCGGCCGGCCCGCTTGTCGAAGATGGACGTCAGCACGCCGTCCCGCGGGTCGACGCTCACCCGGTAGTACTCGTTCTCGATCTGCCAGCCGTCCAGCTCGCGCGCCACGCCGGGCCCGCCGCCCGGCACCACGTCGACCCGGACGTGGCCGACCGCCGGCACGTCCGCGGCCGCGAACCGCAGCCGCCGGCCGGCCGGGCGGGTCGGCCACTCCTCCGGCCGGACCACGTCCTCGTCGTGCGCCAGGACGGTGCCGGTCCGGCCATCCACGATGGACACCACGGTCTCCAGCGGGACGACGCTTGCCGGCAGGAAGACCTCCGCGAGATCCGTGCGGTCCGCGGGCCCGAGGTTGCTCACCAGGTACGACGTGAGCGCGCCGGCCGCCGGCGCCAGGCGCGCGCCGAGCCGGTGGGCACCCGCGTGCCGCAGATCCTCGGCGTCGTCGGCGCCGGCGTAGGCCATCTCGCACTTGCGCGCCCACTGCATGCCACCGGAGTCGAAGCCGTCCTCGTGGTCGTGCCACGGGTTCGCGGCGCCCCAGGTGTGCTCGTCGAACAGGCCGAGCTTGTCGTAGACCGCGTCCACTTCGGCGGTCGCGTCGGTGCCGGCCAGGGTGTGCAGCGTCTCCGCGTGCCGCACCGCGTGCTGGGCCCGCCGGGCGTACCCGAGCGGGCGCGCGCCGGAGCCGAGGCCGTCTGCCCACCAGTCGGTCCAGTCGCCGCGGTGCTCCGGGATCCGGTCACCCAGCCGCTCCTCCGCGTCGGCGAAGAAGTCGGTGTTGGTGGACATCCGCAGCTTCGGGTAGGCGTACGTCGCGTTCCACTCCCGGACCACGGACGGCGGCACGATGGACGGTCCGGCGTTGTCCGCGTTGCCGCCCTGCACCCGCAGGTGCAGCACGTCGTGCGGGTAGGGCGGCTTACTCAGTGGCACGCCGTCCAGGCCGGCCCAGCCGAACGCCTCCCGCTGGTACGGCACGGCCTCGTTGGCGAGCCGCCAGAGGTACCCGGGCAGCAGGCTCTCGGCGGCGGCGAAGCTCTCCGCCAGCCCGACGACGTTGCCCTCCATGTACGCCATGCCGTGCGGGGTGTCGGTGAACCACACCAGCAGCCGATTGCCGGCCGGGGAGCGCCACCAGAACGGGCGCCCGAGGTCCTGCCCGCCGGTGAGGAACGGCACCGAGCGACCGGCCCAGTTGTGCGCGGCCGACAGGTACCGCACACCGCTGGCGGCGAGTGCGTCGACGAACCCGACCACCGCGCCCGGTACGTCGGTGTGCATGGCCGAGGTGACCGGGATGCCGTGCGCCTCCCGCAGGTCGTCGGTGAACCGCAGCAGCCGGTGCAGTTCCTCGACCGAGCACGCCTCGGTGTGCAGCTGGAACGGCATCGCGGTCACCTCGAGGCGGCCGGCCTTGGCGAGCGCCACGAACCGCTCGACCGCACCGGCGTCCCGCGCGTCCAGCCAGCGCCGCGCCGGGAGGGCGGACTCCACCGTCCACCGGAAGCGGGCGTCGTCCGGCCAGTCCTCGGTGGCCGCCGCGAGGTCCAGCGCGGAGTCCAGGTACTCCAGGTGGTTGCGCAGCACCACGCCCTGCCGGTCGGTGTAGCCGATGTCGAGGTGCGAGTGGTGGACGACGTGGACGGTCCACTTGCGCTGCGGCGGCACGGTCAGCGGCGCGGCGCCCACCCCGTCGACCGACACCGTGACGACGCGGGCGGTGGCGACCTCGGGGAGCCACAGGTCCTCGCCGGCGGTGGCGCGCGCGATGACCGCGCCATCGCCGCCCGCACCGTCCAGGAGGGACAGTGCCGCTCCCGGCGGCGCGCCGGTCACCCGGACCGCCTGCCGCAGCCTCCCGTCGAAGGAACGGAAGAGCGGCAGGGCCGCGGCGCGCACCGCACCGGCGATCGCGACGGTGCCGGCGGCGCGCAGCGTGTCGCGCATGTCGTCGTAGCCGGGCGACCCGAGGCTGGCCCGCAACAGCCGACTGGTCAACAGATCTCCTTAGAATTGGCCCAGGGCGAGGCCCCGGGCGAAGAGTCGCTGAGCGACGAGGAAGACGACCACCGTGGGCAGCGACATGACCAGGCCGGCCGCGAGCGCCACCGGGATCGTGGTGCCGGCGTACGCGCTCCACAGCGAGGACAGCGCGGTCATCATCGGCCGCACGTTCTCATCCTGGGACAGGGTCAGGCCGAAGAGCAGGTCGTTCCAGACGAACGTGAAGCTGAGGATCGCCACCGCGCCCAGCGCCGGGACGGCGAGCGGCAGGTAGACCCGCCAGAAGATGCGCCACGCGCTGGCGCCGTCCATCCGCGCCGCCTCGTAGAGGGAGTACGCGACGCCGGTGAAGAAGTTACGCATCACGAACGCGGCCAGCGGCACCGAGATCGCCGTGTAGAGCAGCAGCATCCCGGTCCGCCGGTCGTACAGGTCGGTGCTGCTGTAGCCGAGGAACAGCGGGATCAGCAGCATCTGGGTCGGGAAGATGGTGCCGCCGAACAGGAAGGTGAACCACCAGAAGCCGGCGCGCAGCCGCAGCACCACGACGGCGTACCCCGCCATCGCGCCGAGCACGACGCCGACCGCCGGCCCGACGGCGCTGTAGAGCGCCGTGCTGACGAGGGTGGACCCGATCCCGGCCGACTCCCAGGCCAGCTTCACGTTGTCGAAGAAGCCAAACTCGGTGTCGGGCACCCAGATCCGGCCGGACTCGAACGAGGTGCTGGGCCGGGAAGCGTTGACCAGCAACAGATATACCGGGATCAGCCACAGGAATCCCAGCACCAGCAACACACCCCGCCGGATCATGACAGCTCCTCCCGGGTCTTGACCTGGCGGCGCAGGTAGGCGAGCGTGATCGCCCCGGTGGTCAGCGTGAGGACCAGCGCGACCGCCGAGCCGTAGCCGTACTCGCCGGCGACGAACGCGTCGCGGTACATGGTGACGGCGAGCGTCTCGGAGTTACGGCCCGGACCGCCCTGCGTCATCACCCAGACGATGTCGAACGTCTTGAGGCTGGCCACCAGCGCCAGCCCGACCACGACGGTGGTCAGCGGCGCCAGCAATGGCCAGGTGACGTGCCGGAAGAGCCGCCAGCCGCCGGCACCGTCCACTCTGGCCGCTTCGAGCGGCTCCTTGGGGATGGACTGGAGACCGACGAGGAAGAGCAGCGCGTTGACGCCGGTCTGCTGCCAGGTCCAGGCCACGATCATCGCGACCGTGTTCCACGGCTGGTCCTGGAGGAACGAGACGTCGGCGCCGGGCAGGCCGAGCAGACCGAGCACGTCGTTGGCCGCGCCCTCGCTCTGCAGGATGAACCCCCAGATGACGCCGATCCCGGCGCCGGACAGCGCGTACGGCAGCATGAAGGGCAGCCGCAGCCAGGTGCCGCCGCGGATGCCGTAGCTGAGCAGCGCCACCAGGAGTCCGAGTCCCACCGGCACGACGGTGGTGCCGACCACCCACATGAGCGTGTTGCGCACCGACGTGCCCAGCGCCGGGTCGTCGAAGAACCGGGTGAAGTTCTCGATGCCCACCCACTCCGGCGAGGTCAGCCCGTCGTACTCGGTGAAGCTCAGCACCACCGTGTAGAGGAACGGCGCGTACAGCAGCAGCGCGACCAGCAGCACGCTGGGTGACACGAAGCCGAGACCCGCCCAGGTGCTGGGGCGCTGGCGGCGCCGGCCCCCGGCGGCCGGAGCCGCCGGAGACCGGGGTCGCGTCGCGGTCGCGACCGACATCAGCGACCCTTCCAGTATTCGTCGGCCGCCTTCTGGATGTTCTCCAACTGCTTGCGGTAGCTACCCGGGTCGGCCATGAACGCGCCGAACGCGTCGAGCGCGGCGGTCAGCACCGGCGCGGGCGCCGCCTCGAAGTACCGGTTGGCGAGCGTGTAGGTGCCGTCGCCGCCGGCCTTGGCGATGGCCGCGAGGCCGGGGTCCGGAATGGACACCTTCGGGTTGGCGGACACGTCGCCGCGACTGTTCGCCCACTTCTCCTGGGCCGGCTGCCGCACCCACCAGTCGAGATACTTGGTGCTGGCCGCGGTGTCCGGCGCCTTCGCGAGCGAGCACAGTGGACCGCTCTCGAACGCCACGGTGTTCTTGGTCTGGCTGGGGTCGACGTTCGGCACGGCGAACATGCCGTAGTCCTGCCCGGGCTTCAGACCGGCCTTCGTCATGCTGGTGTTGAACCAGGTGCCGAACAGCCCCATCGCGACCTTGCCGGACTTCAGCTGCGCCTCGGGCTGGTCCTTGCTGCCCGGGTTGGAGAAGTACCCGGCGTCGATCATCTGCTTCCAGCGCTCCATGACCGCGACCACGCCCGGGTCGGTGTACTTGGCCTCGCCGGTGGCCAGCTTGTTGTAGAGGTCCGGGTCGGTGCCGATCAGCAGCTGCTGGAACCACACGAAGCTGAACAGGATGGAGGTGTGGTAGAAGGGGATGACTCCCTTACCCTTCAACGTGTCCGCCGCCGCGATCAGCTCGGCCCAGGTGGTCGGTGGCTTGACGCCGTTGTCGTCGAAGACCTTCTTGTTGTAGAACATGACCCAGTACGAGATGTTCAGCGGCACGCAGTACTGCTTGCCGCCGTACGTGTAGGTCTCCTTGAGCTCCGCGGAGAGGTCGCCGTCGGCGATGGCCTTGTTCCACAGCTCGCTGGTGTCCGCGACCTGTCCCGCCTCGACGATCTCGGCCAGCCGGCCACCGGTCGACCAGGTGAAGAGGTCGGGCTTGTCGTTGGTGCGGAACGACGCCTTGATGAACGCCGAGTACGTCGGCTCGTCGGTGTACCCCACCGGGGTCATGCCGAGCCCGATCTGCTCCTTGCTGAGCTTGCCCAGGTCCTCGAAGTAGGGGCCCCAGGCCCCCTTGTCGTTGTAGAGCTTCAGCTCGGTCTTGCCGGCGCTACCGCCGCTGTCGTCGCCGTTGTCGCCGCAGGCGGTCAGGGCCAGTGCGGCGGCCGCGACCAGAGCGGTGAGTACGCGTGCCCGCACGGACATCACCTTTCATTTTGTGCTGGAATTCAAGGGGTTTCGGACCGGCGGCGCGCCACGGCCTCCGCCACGTCCTCAAGGTGTCGCCGCATCAGCTGGTGCGCCCGCTCCTCGGAGCCGGCTTCGATGGCGGCGAGGACGGCCCGGTGCTCCTCGTGGTCGCGGGACCGGTCGTCGAATATGCGCAGAATCTCGCGCTGCTCGCCGGCGTGCACCGCCAGCAGCGAGTCGATCACTTCGTGCAGGATGCGATGGCCGCTGGCGGCGGCGATCGCGCTGTGGAACGCCATGTTGGCCTCGTGCAGCCGCGCGTCGTCACCCTCGAGGTGCTCCTCCGCCGCGTCGAGCGCCTGCCGCAGCGCCGCCGTCGTGGCCGGGCTGCGGTGCCGGGCGGCCAGGCCGGCGAGGTACGGCTCGATGAGCAGCCGGGCGTCGAGCAGCTCGGCGAGCTGATCGACGTCGAGCACGGGGAGGTTCGGGTTGGCCATGACCACCCGGTCGAGCGCCGCGTTCACGTACATGCCGGAGCCGTGCCGGATGTCGATCGCGCCGGTGGCCTGGAGCTGCCGTAGCGCCTCCCGGATCGTCGGGGTGGCGACGGCGAACCGTTTGGCCAGGTCACGGGCGGCCGGCAGGCGGTCGCCGGGCCCTAGCCCCTCGGTGCGGATCAGGTCGATGACGCGGCCGATCAGCGCGTCGGAGAGGCTCCGCCGCAGCAGATCGTCGTCGGCGACCGTCACGCCACCCTCCCTCGGTATGTTTCCAGTGCGTTAAGTGAGCAAGAGATTAGATGACTTGTTCACTTGATGTCTACCCCCGTTCGTCCCCATGATCAAGGCGTGCGGCAAGACGGGCGAAAGACGTGAATGACGCCGTTGTAATGGAGGGGGTGG
>JBBEWH010000093.1:0-2908 GCA_037414955.1 Actinomycetes bacterium KLBMP 9797 | reverse complement strand
CATGGCGACCTCCAGGTCGCCCAACCGACGTCACGCACGCCTTGATCATGGAAGGGGAGCGGATGGGTTGGACGGAACGGCTCAACGCGCAACCCGGGCGGCTGGACCTGGAGGGTGTCGAGGTCGACGTCTATCACTGGGCCGAGATGGCGGACACCGTCGTCAACCCGCCGCACCGGCACACGTACTTCGAGGTGTGCTGGGTCGAGGACGGCGCCGGCGCGTTCGTCGTCGACGGCGCGACCCACCCCATCGGGCCGGGGTCGCTGCTGTTCGCCCGCCCCGGCGTCGTACACCAGA
This sequence comes from Actinomycetes bacterium KLBMP 9797, assembly GCA_037414955.1. Taxonomy (GTDB): domain Bacteria; phylum Actinomycetota; class Actinomycetes; order Mycobacteriales; family Micromonosporaceae; genus Phytohabitans. The sequence continues at coordinate 2,608 of JBBEWH010000093.1, read as the reverse complement.
TCATCAGCGCCGAGCCACCCGGTATCCGGCTGGCGTGGCTGGCGTTCCACTTGCGACTGTCCACCGGCGACGCCCTCGGCGGGCTCTTCGACGCGTTCGCGCGGTCGCCGCGCGCGCTAGGTCACGACGCGCGCGATCAGGTGGCCGCCCTGTGGACGGCCCTGCGCGCCACCGGGAGCGGGCCGGCACTGCCCGGCCAGGACGCGGCGGCGGCCGCGGTCGCGCGGGCCCTGGTGGTCGCGCTGGCGCAGGCCGGCACCGAGGCGCTGCGCCCGGAAGCGGCCGCGCCGCCGGATACCGGCACCAGCGCGGTACGCCAAGCGCTGCGCTACGTACAGGACAACCTGGACCGTCCACTGTCGGTCGACGAGCTGGCCCGGCACGTGCACCTGTCCCGCCGCCAGCTCACCCGGCTCTTCACCGCGCACATCGGCCACTCCCCCGCGACCTATGTGGAGCGGACCCGACTCGACCACGCGGCCGCGCTGCTGGTGCGCACCGACGCGCCCATCAAGCAGATCGCGGCCACCGTCGGGTACCCGGACGTCACGCAGTTCACCCGCGCGTTCGCCCGCCGGCTCGGCGCCCCGCCCGGCCGCTTCCGCGCCGCCGCCACCCTGGACCCCATCCTCTCCGCCCCCGTTCCCGCTCCCGTTCCCCCACGACCTCCCCTTCCATGATCAAGGCGTCCTTCACGTCGTCCTAGCCACGTGAAGGACGCCCTGATCATGGAAGGGTGTCCCATTTCGCCAAGGCCGTGGCCGGTCCGCGCAATGACCGCGGACCGGATACGGCCACAGACTTCTCCCATGAGCCCACTTACCGAAGCGCAGGTCACGCAGTTCAAGACCGAGGGGTACGTCCTCTATCGCCAACCGGTGCTGCCCGCGCCGGCATTCACCCGGCTGAAGGGCATCTTCGAGGAGCACCTCGCCAGCGCCTCCCGGGGCGACAGCGGCGAGCTCGACATGCCGCACCAGCGGGATCCGCGGTTGCTCGAGTTTCTCCTCGCCGACGAGTTGCTCGACCTGGTGGAGCCGATCATCGGGCCCGATATCGGGCTATTCGCCAGCGCGTTCCTGTCCAAGGAGCCGCGCAGCGGCCGGGCCACCCCGTGGCACGAGGACTCGTACTTCTGGCAGGACCGCTTCGACCGCATGGACCGGATCGCGACCGTCTGGCTCGCACTGGACACAGTGGACCGCGAAAACGGCTGTATGCGCGTGCTGCCCGGCACCCACCTCGACCCGGGCAGCGAGTACGAATTCGCCGACCTCGACGAGAACAGCTTCGACCGGGTGGTCAAGGGCGACGTCGACGAATCCAAGGCGGTCTACTTCGAACTCGACGCCAACCAGTGCTCGCTGCACGACGCCCGCATCATCCACGGCGCCGACCCCAACCGCAGCGACCGGCGCCGCGCCGGCTACACGATCCGCTACTTCTCCCAGGAACTACGCTTCAACCCAGACCACCCCAAAAACACCGGCCACCGCCTATGGCACGCCCGCGGCCAAAACCCAGCGGCCAACCCGGTAGAGAACTAAACCCCCCTCCCCCCGCCGATCAAGGGCTTGGGCACGTGGTTCGATCTCTGATCCGCGTGCCTGAGCCCTTGATCGGCGTACATTTCCTTGATCGGCGACGCGCCGCGACCGGACCCCCCGCTATCGCTTCCTCGTCATCTCGGTGTGGCCGCGGATCATCCGCCAGCAGGGTACGGCCGGGAGTCCCGGGGCCTCGCCCCTGACGCGGCGGGCGCCGGGCCGCGGGCCGCGGACGGCGGGCCGCGGACGGCGGACGGCGGGCCGCGGACGGCGGACGGCAGACGCGGACGCGCCGCCCGCGCGGCGAGCCCGCGCGTCGACGCGCCCGGGCCCGCGGGCCCGCCGCCCGCCGATCAAGGACATCCGCGCCGATCAAGGGCTCAGGCACGCGGATCGGAGATCAAACCACGTGCCCAAGCCCTTGATCGACGAGCGGGGGCGGCGGGCGGGGCGGCGAGCGGGGGCGGCGGGCGGGCGGCGGGCGGGGAGTGGGCGACGAAGTCGTCACGGGTCGCGAGCGCGAGGCCCTCCAGGCCGAAGCCGGTGTACACGGTGTCGGGCGTGACGACCACGCCGCCCTCGTCGGAGGCGGTCTCGGTGCGCACCCAATCCGAGCTGTTCGCGTCGGAGCCGGGCGGCGGGCCCGCCACCGTCCAGCCGCCGAGGTCGCTCTCGAACGACGTCTCGGCCACGGTCGCGTCGCCGGCCGTGTCTCGGCCACGGTCGCGTCGCCGGCCGTGTCTCGGCCACGGTCGCGTCGCCGGCCGTGTCTCGGCCACGGTCGCGTCGCCGGCCGTGTCTCGGCCACGGTCGCGTCGCCGGCCGTGATCCGCACGTCGTCGAGGAAGACGCCCAGGCCCTGCGTGGACCGGTCGGACGCTCGACGTGGGCAGGAACGAGGCGGTGTGGTCCTGGTTCTCCGCCGACCCGGCCGCGTCCAACTGACCGGACCAGCCGGCGAGCGGCCCCCCTCGGTCGCCTTGTAAAACTCTGTCAAGTAAAATCAGCGCCCTTCAAGATCAAGGCGTCCTTCACGTCGCTATAACGACGTGAAGGACGCC
>JBBEWH010000092.1:0-6350 GCA_037414955.1 Actinomycetes bacterium KLBMP 9797 | reverse complement strand
AAACCCCCCCCCTCCAAGCCCCCCCCCCCCTCCCCGCCGATAACCCCCCGTCCCGCACGCCTTGATCATGGGAGTGGCGGGTTAGCGGAAGCCGTAGGCGCGGATCACGGTCTGGGTGATGGCGTTGCCGGCGGCGTCGCGGGCCGATACGCGCAGTGAGACGCTGCCGGTGCCGGCCGGCACGGTGGCCCGCACCTCGGCGCCGCTGCCGGTCACCCGCGCCGGCCGCCACGTGCGGCCCTCGTCGAACGACACCTCCGCCCGCACCGTGACGTCGCGCGGCGCGGCCAGCCCGGCCTGGTGGCGCACCGCGATGCCCACGGTGTGCGCGTGCCGGCCGGACACCCGGCCGCTCAGGTCGGCCGGGGTGTCGTAGTCGAGCCGCAGCAACGGCAGCGGTCGCGGCGCGGTGCCGGACGGGCGCGCGGACCGGAAGTCCCACACCGTCTCGGTGCGGGTCGACCACTGCCACTCTTCCGAGGCGCGCGCGGTGGTCACCGCCAGCCGGTACGCGGACCGGGCCGCCGGCACGGGTACCTCCTGCCGGGCGTCGGGCAACGTGGCGATCAGCGCGCCGTCCCGCCACAGCCGCGCCGAGACCTCCTCGGAATCGGCGGTCTCCGCATGGCCGTCCGAGACGAACTCGGGTACCCACAACGACAGCGTGTCCCCGGCGCGGGCCGAGCCGTCGCCGACCGGCCGGATCACCGGCGTGTACCACTCCTCGGTCGCGTGCGTGCCGCCCCGGTAGCCGCGCGGCCGCTCGATCGCACCACCGCTCAACGGGTTCATCTCGTCCCACGTGTATGCGTAGTGGACCCGGTGCTGCCACACCGAGTCGCCGGCCGACACCCACTCCTCGCGCTGCGTCGGCGTGGCCATGAACCGTTGGGTGTCGTTCCAGGAGTACGTCTGCCAGGGGCGCCAGCCGAACCGCTGCTCCTTCGCCCAGCCGAAGCCGCCCTGGTCGCCGTACCGGGTGGTGATCCGCGCCGAGTTGGCGTCGGTCATCCGGTGCACGATGCGGTCCGGCACCCGGCCACGCTCCACATGGAACACGTCGTAGAGATACGGGCTGGAGACGGTCAGCGTCAGGTGGAGCGTGGCCGCACCGCGCCGGGCCCGGGCCAGCAGTCGCTGCCCGTCGTCGTGCGCGACCACCATCGCGGGGATGGGCAGCCGGTCGCCGATCGGGCGCCACACCGTCCACGCCGACCAGTCCGCCGGGCGCACGATGATGGCCACCGCGGCGCCGGCCGCGGCGGCCGCCGCGACCTGTTCCTCCTCGGCGAGCACGTCGGACGCTTCGATCAGCGCCGCGGCGCCGCGCACGGCACCGATCGTCAAGGGCAGGACGCGGGTACCGTCGTACCCCGGCGACTGGTGCAGCAGGTTGATGTCGAAGGGGCCGGCGAGCCCGGACACGGTGGCCCGCACCATCGGCGCCATGAGCTGCCAGCGCGACGAGAACTCGTACGTGCCGGTGGACGGGCGTTTCGTGGGCGTCACGTTCACCTGCTCCACGGTCGTGTAGTGCATGACGCCGTGACTGACCGCCCGCCCGTTGCCGTGCACCCGCCGCACGTAGTAGCTCAGGATGCCCCGCGCCTCGGCCGGCTTCGGCGTCTCGACGCGGATCGGCGTGCCGGTGCGGGCGTCCAGCAGCACCACCAGGTCGCGGTTGACCATCAGCTCAGGATTGGTGATGAGGGTGGCCTGCTCGTCGAGCGGCGCGCCGTCCTCGATGAGTGCGTGCAGCAGGTACGGGCCCTCCTCCACCTCGACCGAGAACGAACCGCCGGTCGGGAACCAGCCGAGCGTGTCCGAGCGCCGGTCCTCGCCGTGCAGCATGACCACCGGCACCGAGACGGGCGCGCCGGACCGGTCCACGGCCCGGAACGTCACCGTGTGCTTCGGGCCGTCGAGGGTGGCCGAGAGGACGGTGCGCACCGAGACGCCGCCCGGGCCGGTCGCGGTGAGCCAGCCGGTGTGCTGGCCGCGCCCCAGCGCGGCGAAGTCGGCCGTCACCGGCACGGACACCGTCTGTCCGGCCGGGACGGTCACTGTGGACGAGCCGGGGCGGAAGCCGGCCGGGCCGCTCAGCGTCAACGTGACCGGCGCCGCGGACGCGTTCGTGTACGCCACCGGATGGGTGACGGGTGCCGCCGGCACGGTGTGCACGCCGAACTCGCGCACCGCCGTGGCGTACACGTGTTGCGTCACGGCGCGCACCGCGTCGACGCGGCCGCCGCCCTGCGCGAACACGTCCAGCTGGGGGTTCCGGACCGCGGTGCTCACCAGCGCGTCCTTGAGGCGCGGCGCGCTCCACTCCGGGTTCGCCTGCGCGAGCAGCGCCGCGGCGCCGGCCACGTGCGGGGCGGCCATCGAGGTGCCGGACGCGGTGGTGTAGTTCGCGTCCACCGGCGTGCCCATCGTGGTGCCGGCCGCCCGGGCCGCCACGATGTCCACACCGGGCGCGGTGATCTCGGGCTTGACCGCCAGGTCGCCGAGGCGGGGGCCGCGGCTGGAGAAGGTGGCGAGCCCCTCGTTCCGGTCGACCGCGCCGACCGTCAGCGCGGCGTCGGCCGCGCCGGGGGTGCCGATCGACGCGTCCAGGCCCTTGTTGCCGGCCGAGACCACGAAGAGCGTGCCTGATTCGGCGGTCAGCCGGTTGACGGCTTCGCTGAGCGGGTCGGTGCCGTCGGTCGGGTCGCCGCCGAGGCTCATGTTGACCACCTCGGCGCCGGACGCCACCGCCCACTCCATGCCCGCGATGATCCACGAGTCGTACCCGGAGCCGGCGTCGTTGAGCACCTTGCCGTTCAGGATGTCCGCGCCGGGCGCCACGCCCTTGCGCAGCCCACCGGACGCCGTCCCGGTGCCGGCGACGGTCGCGGCGACGTGCGTGCCGTGTCCGAAGTGGTCGGTCGCGTCCGCACTGTCGGTGAAGTTCGCGCTCGCGGCGACCTTGTCGAGAAGGTCGGGGTGCGCGGGATCCACACCGGTGTCGAGCACCGCCACGTCGACGCCGCTGCCGTCGTACCCGGATCGCCAGACAGCCGGCGCGCCGATCTGGGCGACGCTGCGGTCGAGCACCGGCCGGACGCGGCCGTCGAGCCAGATCCGTTCGATGCCGGCGGACCGCGCGCTCGCGGCGGACCGCCAGAAGTCCCTTCCGGGGCGGGCGGCCGGCGCGCGGGCGGGGGCCCCCCAGATGGGGTCGCGCGCGTCGCGCTCGACGGCGAAGGCGGCGCCGCCGATGCTGGGCAGCTCCCGGACGCCGGTGGCGCCGGCCAGGGTGCGGGCGCTGCCGCCCGCGTACCGGACGATCAGCGGCAGCCGGTCGGTGTAGCCGTCGGCGATCAGCTCCTGCACGTCGAACAGGTCCGCGTCGAGCACGCCGGACGACACCCGCGGGATCGCGTCGCTGGGCAGCACGCGCAGGCCGCCCTCGACCTCCAGGGTGTGGAAGGTGACGTGCTCGCGGCCGGGCGCGGGCCGCACCGTGGCGGCATACCGGCCGGCACCGGCGGCGGCGAGCTGGACCACGTCGCCGGTGATCAGCGTGACGGCGGTGGCGGCCGGTGGGACGGCGGGCGTGGCATGGCTGGGTGCGGGCACCCCCACGGCGGTGACCGTGAGAGCGCCCGCGACGACCGCGGCCACTCCTCGGGCGAGTGGCGTCATGGCGGAGGTGCTCCTTCGTGAGGACAACAAGATCGCAGTCTGCGGCCGGCGACGCCCCAGGTCACTAGGTATGCGGTGCGCAAAGGAGACATGGCTCGAACAGGCCACCCCCCGGTAGCGTGGGGCGGCATGCTGGCCATCCGCGGCGCGCGACTCTTTGACGGCGCCGACGTCGTACCCGATCCGCTCGTCCTGGTCGACGGCGCGCGCGTCGCCGCGGTGACCGCCGGCGGCGCACCCCCGGCCGGCGCGGAGTTGGTCGACCTCGGCGCCGCGACGCTGCTGCCGGGCCTGATCGACACCCACACCCACCTGGCGTTCGACGCGAGCGCCGACCCGGTCGGGCGGCTGGCCGCCGCCAGCGACGACGAGCTGCTGGACCGGATGCGCGCCGCCGCGCGTACCGCGCTGGCGGCGGGCGTCACGACGGTGCGCGACCTGGGCGACCGCGGCTACCTGTCGCTGGCGCTGCGCGCCGAGCTGGCGGCGGACCCGGCCGCCGGCCCGCACCTGATCGCCGCCGGGCCGCCGATCACCACCACCGGTGGGCACTGCTGGTTTCTCGGCGGCGCGGCGGACGGCGTCGCGGGGGTACGCGCGGCGGTGCGCGAGCGCGCGGAACGCGGCGTCGACGTCATCAAGGTGATGGCCAGCGGCGGCGAGCTGACCCCGGGCTCAGACGCGGGTACCCCGCAGTACGGTCCCGACGAGCTGCGGGCGATCGCCGACGAGGCGCACCGGTGGGGGCTGCCGGTGACCGCACACGCGCACGCCGCCAGCAGCATCACCGACGCCGTCGCGGCCGGTGTCGACATGATCGAGCACTGCTCGTACGCGACGCCGGCCGTGATCGCCGCGCTCCGCCGCGGCGGGACGGTGGTGTCGGCGACCGTCGGCGCGGCGCCCGGCGCGCCCTACCCGCCGCGGCTGGTCGCGCTGCTCACCCAGTATTTCCAGGTCATGCGTGGCCTCCGGGAGGCCGGCGTGCCGGTCGTCTACGGCAGCGACGCCGGCATCCGGGAAGCCAAGCCGCACGGTGTGTTGCCACATGGGGTGATCGCCATGGTGCGGCGCGCCGGTGCCCCGCCGATCGAGGCGCTGCGCGCCGTCACCTCGCTCGCCGCGTCGGCGTGCGGCGTGGGCGACCGCAAGGGCAGGATCGCACCCGGGTACGACGCCGACCTCATCGCCGTCGCGGGAGATCCCCTCAAGGAGATTGAAGCTTTAACATCTCTGATAGCGGTCTTTCGCACCGGTTATCGGAGGTTGTAGATGGACATCCTCGTACTGATCGGACGTATCCTCTTCGCGGCGCTCTTCCTCGGCTCGGCCGTCGGCCACCTCACCCAGACCAAGGCCATGGCGGGGTACGCCAGCAGCAAGGGCGTGCCGGCGGCGCAGGCGGCGACCCTCGCCAGTGGCGTGCTGCTGGCCCTCGGCGGACTCAGCGTGCTGCTCGGCATCTGGGCCGACCTGGGCGCGCTGCTGCTCGTGATCTTCCTGCTGCCGACGGCGGTGCTCATGCACCCGTTCTGGAAGGAAAGCGATCCTCAGGCGCGCCAGCTGGAGATGATCCAGTTCCAGAAGGACGTCGCGCTCGGTGGGGCGGCGCTCATGCTCTTCGCTCTCTTCTCCTTCGCCGGCGAAGACCTAGGCCTAACCCTCACCGCCCCCCTCTTCACCATCACCTAACCCGTCCCCCTCCCCCCTCCCCCGCTCCGCCGTTCCCTCCCCCTTCCCCGCACCGCTCGCCGATCAAGGGCTTGGGCACATGGTTGGATCTCTCATCCATGTGCCCAAGCCCTTGATCGGCGGGTAAGTCCTTGATCGGCGCGCTCCTGCGCTCGCCTCTCCTGCGCTCGCCGGCCACCCTGCGCTCGCCGCTCCTGCGCTCGCCGCTCATGCGCTCGCCTCTCATGCGCTCGCCGCTCCTGCGCCGATCGTGGACTCGCGGCGTCGATCTTGCGCTTGTCGCGTCGCTCTGCGCCCTTGAGGTGGCTGCGATAAGGGCAAGATCGACGGGGAGGGAGTGCGACAAGCACAAGATCGACGGGATATGGGAGCCCGCTACGGCCGCGTGAAGATCATTGGCGGTGGCGTTGTTCGATCGCGCGGATCAGGGCGCGCCGCACCTTGCCGAACTCCTGCTCGTCGTGCGTCGTGAACAGCAGTCTCGGCTTGTCGTAGTGCTCGGCCCAGAGCTGGAAGCTGGCCGGCCAACGCCGACCGCAGAGGTATGCCGCGACGGCCGCCGCCAGCATGGTCAGCACGGCGAGAGCCCCGATCGCCGGCGATTCGAGCAGGACCGCCGCCGGCGCGAATACGACCAGTCCCGCCGCGGCGACCCAGAGCGCCCTGCGGGTGGGCGGCGTCATCGGACCGCGGGCCCGTTCGATGAAGTAGAGGTCCGCGATCGCGAACTGCGCACCGTAGACGAGCAACCATTGGTCGTTCACGATCACGCCACGTTGGTCGTAGTAGTACGTGATGCCAGCCGGCCTTGTGGGCCGCTCCATGCGGTCGATGCTCATATTCCGATGGTGGGACACGGTGCGACGTAGCAACTAGCCAGGTGGCAATACTTGACAAGAGTTGGCGCGGGCCTCTCATGATCAAGGCGTGGGGTACCACCGGTGTAAGCACCGTAGGGGCCCGAGCTCAAA
>JBBEWH010000091.1:0-3838 GCA_037414955.1 Actinomycetes bacterium KLBMP 9797 | reverse complement strand
TTGGCGCGGGCATAACATGAACACGGCGTCCTTCACGTAGTTCTAACTACGTGACGGACGCCTTGATCATGAGAGGGAGTCCATGGCGCGGTAGATGCGCTGTTCGGAGATCGGGTACGGGGTGCCGAGGGCCTGGGCGAACAGGTTCACCCGCAGTTCCTCGATCATCCAGCGGATCTCGGCCAGCCCGTCCCGCCCGGGCATCTCGCGGCGCAGTTCGGCGAACTCCTGCTGCACCGCCTCGACCCGCCGGGTCAGCTCCAGATCCTTGCCCGCGTTGCCCGGCAGCCGGTCGAGCCGGCGCTCGATCGCGGTGAGGTAGCGCGGCAGGTCCGCGAGGCGGCGCCAGCCGGTCGCGGTGACGAAACCCCGGTACACGAGGCTGGACAGCTGCGCGCGCACGTCGGTCAGCGACGGCATGAGATCCAACCGGCTGGTCGCCTTGACCCGCTGCTCCACCGCGTACGCCGCCGTGAGCACCTTGGCCACGGTGGACACCACGGCGGCCAGCGCGTCGACGAAGCCGCCCCGCACGTGGTCGCGCAGCTTCGCGTACCCGTCCTCGTCCCACGCCGGCCCGCCGTGCTCGGCGATCAGCTTGTCGACGGCCGCGCCCGCGCAGTCGTCGAGCAGGTCGGCGACGCTGCGGTGCGGGTTGCGGCCGAGCGCCAGCTTGTCCTGGTTGCCGAGCCGGCCCTGCATGACCTTCGCCGGCGCCGGCAGGCCGAGCAGCAACAGGCGCCGGGTGCCCTGCCACATCGCGACCCGCTGCTCCGACTCGGTCTCGCACACCCGCACGCCCACGGTCTCGCCCTCGTCGACCAGCGCCGGGTATGCCGTCACCACGTATCCCGCCCGGTCCTGCCGGATCGTGCGCGACAGCGTGCCGACCTCCCAGGCCCGCAGCCCGGTCCGAGCGACATCGGGCGCGGCGGCCGCGACCGTCTCGCGCACCGCCGGGCGCAGCGCGGCCTGCAGCGCCGCGAGGTCCTTGCCCTCGCGGACCGTGCGGCCGCCCTCGTCCACCACCCGGAACGTCATCCGCAGGTGGTCGGGCACCTTGCTCAGGTCCCACGCGTCCGGCGGCACCGGCGCCGCGGTGAACCGTCGCAGCTCGCGCGCCAGCGCGTCGACCAGCCGGCCGTCCGCCGGCGACATCCGGTCCAGGGCCGCACGGGCATAATCGGGTACCGGTACGTAGTTGCGCCGCACCGCCTTCGGCAGCGACCGGATCAGCGCCACCACGAGGTCTTCGCGCAACCCGGGCACCTGCCAGTCGAAGCCGTCCGGGCGCACCCGCGGCAGCAACGGCAGGGGAATGTGGACGGTCACGCCGTCGGCGTCGGCGCCCGGCTCGAACTGGTAGGTCACTGTGAACGTGAGGTCTTCCTGGCGCCAGGAATCCGGGTAGTCGGCCGCGTCCACCCGCCGCGACCCCTCGTTGATGAGCATCGCCTTCTCGAACGTGAGCAGGTCGGGCTGCTCGCGGCGCGCCTGTTTCCACCAGCTGTCGAAGTGCCGGGCGGACACCACGTCGGGCGGGACGCGCTGGTCGTAGAAGTCGAAGAGGGTCTCGTCGTCGACCAGGATGTCGCGGCGCCGGGCCCGGTGCTCCAGCTCCTCCACCTCGGCCAGCAGCTCCCGGTTCTCCCGGAAGAACGCGTGGTGGGTCTCCCAGTCGCCTTCCACCAGCGCGTGCCGGATGAACAGCTCCCGGCACAGCCGCGGGTCGATGCGGCCGAAGTTCACCTTGCGGGACGCGACGAGCGGCACGCCGTAGAGCGTGACCTTCTCGTACGCCATGACCGCGCCCTGCTTCTTCTCCCAGTGCGGCTCGCTGTAGTTGCGCCGGACGAGGTGGCCGGCCGACTTCTCCACCCACTCGGGGTCCACTGTGGCCACCACACGCGCCCACAGCCGGGTGGTCTCCACCAGTTCGGCGGCCATCACCCACTGCGGCTGCTTCTTGAACAGCGCCGAGCCCGGGAAGATGGCGAACTTCGCCCCACGCGCCCCCAGGTACTCGTGCTTCTGGGTGTTCTTGAGCCCGACGTGCGAGAGCAGCCCGGCCAGCAGCGACTGGTGGATCTGTTCGGCCGTGGCCGGCGTCCGGGGCGGCTTGACCGCCGAGCGCAGCTGGCCGTACAGGTCTTGCCACTCCCGCACCCGCAGGTAGTTGAGAAACTCGGTGCGGCACATCCGGCGGAACTGGCTGCCGGACAGCGCCTTCTGCTGCTCCTGGAGGTGATTCCACAGGTTCAGGTAGGCGACGAAGTCTGATTCCTTGTCGGCGAACCGGGCGTGCATCTGGTCGGCCGCCTGCTGCCGGTCGACCGGCCGCTCGCGGGGATCCTGGATGGACAGTGCGGCGGCGATCACCAGCACCTCGTGCACGCAGCCGTTGCGCTCCGCTTCCAGCACCATCCGGCCGAGGCGCGGGTCGATCGGGAGCTGAGCGAGGCGCCGGCCCAGCTTGGTCAGGCGCGGGTCCAGCGCGCCCAGCTCGTGCAGCAGGTCGACGCCGTCCTTGATGTTGCGCCGGTCCGGCGGATCGATGAACGGGAACTCCGTGATCTCGCCCAGCCGCAGCGCGGTCATCTGCAGGATGACCGAGGCGAGGTTCGTGCGCAGGATCTCCGGGTCGGTGTATTCCGGGCGGGACAGGAAGTCGTCTTCGGAATAGAGCCGGATGCAGATGCCGTCGGAGGTGCGGCCGCAGCGGCCCTTGCGCTGGTTCGCGGACGCCTGGGAGATCGCCTCGATGGGCAGCCGCTGCACCTTCAGCCGGCTGCTGTATCGGGAGATGCGCGCCATGCCCGGGTCGATGACGTACTTGATGCCCGGCACGGTCAGCGACGTCTCCGCGACGTTGGTGGCGAGCACGATCCGGCGGCCGGTGTGCTGCTGGAAGACCCGGTGCTGCTCCGCTGTGGACAGTCGCGCGTAGAGCGGCAGCACGTCGGTGTGGCGCAGGTCCTGCTTGCGCAGCGCCTCGGCGGTGTCCCGGATCTCCCGCTCGCCGCTGAGGAACACGAGGATGTCGCCCGGGCCCTCGGCGCACAGCTCGTCGACCGCGTCCAGGATCGCCTGGGTCTGGTCGCCGTCGCCCTCACCGTCCTCGCCCCAGGGCCGGTAGCGGGTCTCCACCGGATAGGTGCGTCCCGACACCTCCACGATCGGGGCGCCACCGAAGTGTTGGGAGAACCGCTCGGGGTCGATGGTCGCCGACGTGATGATCACCTTGAGATCCGGCCGGCGCGGCAGCAGCTGCTTGACGTATCCCAGGATGAAGTCGATGTTGAGGCTGCGCTCGTGGGCCTCGTCGATGATCAGCGTGTCGTACTGCCGGAGCATCCGGTCGTGCTGCATCTCGGCGAGCAGGATGCCGTCCGTCATCAGCTTGACCAGCGTGCTGTCGCTCACCTTGTCGGTGAACCGGACCTTGTAGCCGACGGCGGTGCCGAGCGGCGTGTCCAGCTCCTCGGCGATGCGGTCGGCCACCGTGCGGGCGGCGATCCGCCGGGGCTGGGTGTGCCCGATCAACCCCTCGACGCCGCGCCCCAGCTCCAGGCAGATCTTGGGAAGCTGGGTGGTCTTGCCGGACCCCGTCTCGCCGGCGACGATCACCACCTGGTGGTCGCGGATCGCGGCGGCGATCTCGTCCTTCTTCTGGCTGACCGGCAGCGCCTCGGGATATGTGATTTTCGGTACGCTCGCGCGGCGCTGGCTGGAGTCCATCTCACCCCCCAGATTACCCGCCCCCACCACCGGTTTTCCCCCTCCCATGATCAAGGCGTCCCTCACCCCGTCATAACCGCCGGTAGGCCCCCGTTATAAA
>JBBEWH010000090.1:0-2953 GCA_037414955.1 Actinomycetes bacterium KLBMP 9797 | reverse complement strand
CCCCCGGGTTTCCCCCCGCCCATCAGCACGGCGCCCTTCACGTCTTTAGAGCGACGTGAAGGACGCCTTGATCATGGGCACCTGCTGGTGCCGGGTCGACGAACGGCGCGATGAGCGCGGTCAGCACCCGTGGCGGGCTTGCCCGCGTGCCCCAGGGCGATCGCGGTCTCTGATGCAAGATCACGTCCGGCTTTGGCCGCTTGAGGGCCTCGCGGCGGCCTGGTGGGGTGCCGCTGGGGTCTCGCGCCCGATCCCACTACAGCCCACCACAGCGGCAGGGACGATGGATCGCCATTCATTCACGCTGGCGCATGGCGCCGTCGGGGGCCAGTACGATCCATATCGGACTCAAGCGTTCCTCAAGAATCGGGCGACCGCGTTGCCCGGCCACCGTCCCGCCGCCATGCTGTCGGCATGCGAAGACTATGGAAGATCCTGGCGGCCTCCATCGCCGCGACCGTCCTCGTGCTGGGCCTCGGCGGCAGTCCGGCCTTCGCGGCCAACAGGGTCCAGATCGGCTACTACGGCGGCGCCGATTGCTGCTACTTCGGCGACGTCATATGGAATGAAGATCCGGACGACGACTGGCCCGGCGACTCGGTCCGCGCCTGCGACTACATGAGTGACGGCTGGGGCATCAAGGGCTGGGTGTACGACCAGTACGGGGTGCTGCTTCGCACCGTTACCAGCCAGGGGCACGCCGCCTCGTACTGCACGTCATGGAACAGTGGAAACCTCCCAGAAGGGATGCCGGTGTACGTCGTGGGGTGCCGGATCAAGGGCACCACGACGGAGTACTGCGACAGTGGCCTCTTCCGCGCCTAGCTTGTTCTTTAACCCGTCCTGTCGATACGCACGCGGAGATCGACAGCAGTAGGTTAGTGATCACTTACAGGTGATCGACGGCGGAGGTATCGGGTGGAATCAGAAGCCGGTGTTGCTCTCATTACGGGCGCGTCCCGTGGCCTCGGCGCTTCTATTGCCGTTCACCTTGCGAAGCAGGGGCATCCGGTCGCTGTCAACTATCAATCCAGCGCGGAAGCGGCGCGACGGGTTGTGGAGGCCATCCGGGGAGCGGGTGGCATGGCGGATGCCTTCGCCGCCGATGTGACCGACGAGACACAGGTCTCCGACCTGGTCAATCGGGTGAATCAACGACTCGGCCCGGTCGATGTGCTCGTCGTCAACGCTACTGGGTCACAACCGGAGATCCGGGTCGAGGACCTGACCTGGCAGGAACACCTGGACCAGTTGGTGTACTTCGTGAAGAGCCCCACCTTGTTGGTGCAGGCAGCTCTACCGCATATGAAGGCCAGGCGACACGGCCGAATCATCCAGATCGGCTCAGACATCTTCGATCGCGCTCTGCCCGGAATGTCGGCATACGTCGCCGCGAAGGGCGCCCAACTTGGCCTGACCCGTAGTTGGGCACGCGAGTTAGGAACCCACAACATCACGGTCAATCTCGTCGCGCCCGGTTGGGTTCCCGTCGAGCGACACAGCGAGGTCGCACCCTCGTCCTACGAGGAGTACGTGAGGGACGTCCCGTTGCGCCGGTTCGGTCAACCGGCGGACGTCGCCGCCGCCGTAGCATTCCTCGCGTCGGAGGCCGCCGCCTTCATCACCGGAGAACAGATCAGTGTCAACGGCGGCCACACCATCCACTGAGCGTCGAATGCATTCATCTCGGCACGACCGGACGTCGCCGTGTTCAACGGTCGGTGACGCAGTATGACGCCGGATTCGCGCGGTACCTTCGCTACTCCCACGCGGTGACCGCCCTCCGCTGGATCATCAACGACCTCGCCCGCGAGATGGCGTAGCCGATGCTGGTCGGCCGACCTCGAACAACCATTGACCGAGGCGCACGTCACCCATCTGAACGCCGACGAGAGCCAGGACATCGCCTACCACCGGCCGGCACGCGTCGGTGACGTCCTCTTCAACTGGTTCGACTGACCGCGACCGTTGTCAGGCGGCGGCTCACGGCGCTGTGTGCTCCTGGGGTTGACGGAGGTGGTGTTAGATCGTTCGGTGATCGATTGGCGCTCGACCTGGGATGTGCGGGGCGACTCAGGTGTCCGCGTCCGCCTGCTGCTCGATCGGCTGGTACGTCAGCCCGATGCCACCGTATGGGCCGAACTGGAAGACCGGCTAATTGTCGAGGCAGAGTGCTGCTGCTCGGCGGGGTTCGCCGCGCTGCCCGAACTCGCCCGGCTCGCGCAGTCCGGCACCAACGAGCATCGCGACCGCGCGTTGGACCTCGCGGCGCTGATCGTACGAACTTTGCATCGGTACGACGAGCATGACGACCTGGTGCGGGCCGACCCGCGGGCCCTCGCGGTACTGCACCGTCTCGCTCAAGCCCGCCTGCGGGGATGTGCCCGTCCCGAGCTGGTCGGGCGATTGCGGGACACGCTCGCCTTCGCCGGGTACACGTTCTGGGCCTCGATCAGCCTGGACTTCACCGATGAGCACTACCACCTGCGCTGCCCAGCCTGCGCTACCCGGCTGGCGATCGTGATCGGCGACTACGGCCACTACTCGGCGATCCGCGACCACAACGACGGCGACATCCACCGGGTTCCGCTCGCCCCCGCCACGCCCGAGGGTCTGACGGGCATCGGTCGGTGGGTACACGGCATCGCCACCACGGGCGGCGCCACGGCCCTCGCGGACGGCCTCACATACCTGTTCGGACGGGCCACCTGCGGCATGTGTGGCAGCAGATTCGACCTCGCCGACTGGCTCGAAGCCGAACACAGTCCCAGCCAGCCCATCGACCCGATCGTGCCCCGAACCGACCGCACGACCTGACACGGCGACGTCCCGGAACTTCCACCATGGACGCGGCCGCGGGATGGCCATAAGACCCCCCTCCCATGATCAAGGCGTCCTTCACGTAGCTAGAGCTACGTGAAGGACGCCGTGATCTTGGGGGGGGAGGAGCGTG
>JBBEWH010000089.1:0-74918 GCA_037414955.1 Actinomycetes bacterium KLBMP 9797 | reverse complement strand
GAGGCCCACCCCCCCCCCCACCCCTCATCCGGGCTGCCTACCCGCGGCCCGAGCACGGTCCCGCACGCCTTGATCTTTGGGAGTGAGTAGCGTCTACGCGCGACGGACGTTGAACGTCGCCATCATCGCCATGTCTTCGTGTTCGAGCATGTGGCAGTGGAACACGTACTCACCCACGTGGTCGGTGAACGTGGTGAGCACCGAGAAGCCCGTGTTGGCCGGCACGAAGAACGTCTCCTTCACGCCGCTCTCGTGGGGCGCGATGGCCAGTGGCGACCCCCGGACCGGGTTGCCGGCCGCATCGACCGTGACATTGAATCGAGCGTCCAGCTTCCAGTCCACGTCGTGCAGGTGGATGGCGTGCGGTTGCGGCGAGGTGTTGAAGAACGTCCACCGCTCGGTCGAGCCCAGCACCGGCTCGGCGTCGATCCGGCCCGAGCTGAAGAGCTGGTCGTTGATCGTCCAGGTCGCGATGTTGCCGGCGGCGTCGATCTGCGCCTCCAGGTGGTACTCGCGCTCCACGGTCGGCGCCGGGAACGTCGGCGCGGGCCGCAGCACGGCCGGCACCGAGCTGGTCTCGGTGAGGTCCCGGTTCACCCGGAACTGGAGCAGATCCGGGGGCGGGTTGCCGGCCGTCCCCGGCGTGTTGGTGTCCCTCAGCACCACGTTCTGGCCGAGCAGTCCGGCGAAGTCGACGACGATCTCGACCCGCTCGGCGGGCTGGAGGACGATCGACGTCCGCGACACCGGGGCGGGCAGCAGGCCCGCGTCCGTGCCGATCTGCAGCATCGGCGCCCCGTTGCTGAGCGCGAGCACCATCGGCCGCCGGTTGGCGCTGTTGAGGATCCGGAACCGGTACTTGCGGTCGCCGACGTCGAAGTACGGCTGCGGCCGCCCGTTGACCAGCCAGGTGTCGCCGAGGGTGCCGACGATGTTGAAGGTGTACGGGATCTGGTTGTTCGCGTCGAACGTACGGTCGGTGATGGCCAGCGGCACGTCGAACTCGCCCCTGGGCAGCGGCAGGGACTGGTCCAGCGGGTCGTCCAAAATGAACATGCCCACGAGACCGTTCCACACGTTGCGGCCGGTGACGTCCATGCGGTGGTCGTGGTACCACTGCGTGGCCGCCCACTCGTTCTCGCCGCGCTCGCGGTGCTCGTACGTGTAGGTGCGCAGGCTGCCCGGCGGGATCAGGAAGTCGTCGGGCTGGCCGTCCTCGCTGGGCCGCGAGTGACTGCCGTGGTGGTGGATGGTCGCCTCGCCGAAGGTGACCGGCAGGTCGTTGCGGAACGTGATCCGGGTGGTCTGCCCGCTCGGCCGGCGGATCGTCGGCGCCGGGAAGCTCCCGTTGTATGTCCACATGCGAGTCGCCGGGCCGGTCGGCATGATCTGCACGTTCGCCTCTCGCATCTGGAGAGTCACCTGGGAACCCTGCAACACCGGCGGGATCTTCAGCTGCACGCTCCACGGCGTCACCGCGGCGGTGGCCGCCGACGCCACCAGTACGACGTTACCGACGACGACCAGGCCGATGGTGGCCGCGAACGCGGTGCGGCGCGAGCGGATCTTGTTCAGCCACAGGTGGCGATGGCGTGCGGGTGGTGCCCGTACCGGGATGCGGCTCGCGACCGCGCCGGCGAGCAGCAGCAGTGGCAGCGCGATGAGGAAGACGATGCCCGCGTCCTCCACGGCGAACGCGGCGGCTTCCGCGCCCAGGCCGGGCCCGTCGTCCGCCATGAACGGCGCGTTCATCGCCGCGTGCGCCTCCGCCGAGTGGCCGGTCTCGGCCATCATCGCGTGGTGCGAGCGTTCCAGCCCCGCGGCGTCCAGGCCACCGAACGCCTGCTGCACCTGCTGGCACTCCGTCGCGGTGATGATCGACGGGCAGGAGGTGTCATACCGCACCGCCGCCAGGTTCGGCTCGATCGGCGCCGGCGCCAGGCGGTCGTACAGGAACCCCTGGACGGGGGCCGTGACCAGCAGCAGCACGGCGAACAGGCCGGCGACCGCGGTGGCGCGCACCGCGAGGCGGAGCGGCCGGCGGCGGGACAGCCAGCCGACCACGCCGGCGGCGAGCAGCGCCAGCGCCGCGATCAGCAGCGCGCTGACGGCGAGATGGCGCGGTCCCTCCTGGGCGCCTCCGCCCAGGACCGTGGGGGGCAGTGCCCACCACCCCACGAGTACGCCCGCGGCGGCTATCAGTGCGGCAACCGCGGGTCTCTGCTGGTTCCTCGTCGACACAGTCCGGTCTCCTCCCTCTTCTGCGGCTGCACAGGTATTCACATCGTGTGAACGCGTGAAACCCGTGTGCTGGCACCGGATGCCCTTGGGGGTGCGAAACTCCACAATGGATGCGAATAGCACGGAGCGCGCGGCACTCAACGCGTGCTGCGCACTCAGTGGTGACTCAGTTGGTCGCTCAGTTGTGACTCAGCGGTGGCTCAGCTCAGCGAGGGCCCAGCTCAGCGAGGGCCCAGCTCGGGGCGGCTCAGCGCACGAAGACCTCGCGGACGAAGTAGTCGACGCGGCCGCTCTCGTCGAGAAACTCGTTGAAGGAGACGATCGGGAGGATGCCGATGTTGAACCGGCCCTGCAGGTGCACCCGCATGAATCCGTGGTCGTAGCTGGCGAAGAAGGCCGGTCCGCCGTCGGTGGCGGACAGGTCGGCGTGGTGCGGGGTCGGTTCACCATCGGTGGTCGGCGGCACCGCGCCGCGCTGCCCACCGGTGACGCTGACATCGGCGTAGAGGGTCGCGGGCGCCTCACCCCACTCGATCGGCCCGTCCGGCCCGACGGCGGTGACCCGGATGTAGAGCTGCCCGTCCCGGTGGGCGAACGTGACCTCGCTGATGCCCTTGGTCCGCGCGTCGGTGTTGCGCCACTGGTTGAGCAGGCGGCTCGGGTCGACCGGTGCCCACAACATGGGCAGGCGGTCGTCGCCGCGCGCGTAAGCCAGATCCGTCATCCGTATTCACCCCCGCCGGTGCAGGAATTCCCGAGAGAAGTAGTCGGCCCGCCCGCTGCCGTCGGTGAACTGCGTGAACGCGCCGCACACCATGACGTTGTGGAGCATGTTTCCCTGGATCTGTGTGCGGGCGTGGCCGAGGTCGAAGCTGACCCGGTAGGCGCACACGAGGGTGGCCGTCGGGCCGGTGGTGTAGAGCCCATCGAGCGGCGCCACCCCCCAGTCGCGACGGGTGGCGGACCGCGGGTCGTTCGCCCACGCGTGCGCCCAGACCACACCGGCGCGCTCGGTCAGCTCCACTGCGGAGATTCCCCAGGTGTCAGGGTTGGCGTTGCGCCACAGGCCGAGCAGCGGCTCCAGACTGACGTGACCAACATGGACGGTGCCGGCGTCGGGCAACCGGTCAAGCTCGCGGCGGTACTGGGCAGTCGTACCGATCGTCATGGCACGAAGTCTATGGTGGTCGATGCTTCTGGCCGAGGAGTGAGAATCCCCCGGGGGATCCACGCATCGTCTCGATCATGACGGGTCGCACAGTTTCCACAGACCGCGTTGGTACCAGATGACCGGCGCCCCGCTCGGGTCCGGCACATGCCAGGCGGGCGCGCCGACGACGAGCACGTGGTCCGCCACCGGCAGTCGACTGTGGATGGCGCAGACCGCTCCGGCGGTGGCGGCGCGCAGCACGGGCACGCCGAACACCCAGTCGAACGGCACACCGGCGAACCGTCCCACCGGATCGCCGGTGGCGAACGTGCGGGCCAGGTCGCGCTGCGCGGTGGACAGCACGCACAACGCGAACCGTCCGGTGCGCGCGATCGCCGCCAGCGTGCGGCTCTTCGTCGCCAGCGACACCAGCAGCAGGGGCGGGTCGGCCGAGACCGAGGCGACCGCGGTCACGGTACAACCGACCGGCCGGCCGTCCGCGGCGCTGGTGACCACCGCGACCCCGGTCGGCCAGGCCGCCATGAGGTCCCGAAAACTCTCATGATCAAGGCGTCCTTCATGTAGCTCTAGCGACTTCAGGGACGCCTTGATCATGGGGTTAGGGCTTGAAGAACGACGGGTCATGGTCGCGTCCCAGGGCGCCGCGGCCGATCGTGGCCAGCAGGTGGTCGTCGTTGTCGTGCCGCACGTAGAACGTCAGGTCGCGCAGGATCCGCTCGACCGGGCTGGGCCGGACGAGGCTGCGCGCCCCGCACGCCCGCACACAGTTGTCCACAGTCGACAGGGTGAGGTGTTCGATGACGTGGCGGGCGCGGGTGCCGGCGAGCCGGGCGGCGGCCCGCTGGCCGTCGTCCCAGAGCCGGGCCACGTGCGCCAGCCACAGCCGGGCGGTCTCCAGGTCCACCACCATGCTGCCCACCCGCTGCTGCACATACGGGTCGCCGCCCTTGTCCTGCCGCGCCAGGTAGCGCATCGCGTACTCGTGGGCGGCCTCCGCAGCGCCGAGGAAGCTCGCGGCGTAGTGCGGGATGAACACCGACTGCCAGCCGTCCCGCAGGTAGTCCCCGAACCCGCCGAGCTGCCAGGCCGCCGGGATCGGCGTGTGGTCGAAGCGGACCACGTGGCTCGCGGTGGCCCGCATGCCGATCGGGTCCCACCAGGAGGTGTCCACTGTGACCGACGGGTGGCGCAGGTCGCAGGCCAGCAGCACCACGCCGTCCGCCGCCGTGGCGTGCCGGGCGCCGCCCGGGCCGGCCAGGTTCACCAGCAGGATCGCCCAGTCGGCGCCGGTGGCGCTGGTCGCGAACGCCTTGCTGCCGTCGACCGACCAGCCGTCCGGGGTACGCGTCACCGTGGTGCCGAACCGGCGGGCCTCGCCCGGTTTCGGCGCCTGCGGCTCACCGCTCCAGGCGACCCACTTCTCGCCGCGGCGCACCACGCCCTCGAACCACCGGTCCCGTTGCTCGTCGGTGCCGAGCGCGTCGATGAGCACCAGCGAGTTGGTGTGCCCCTCCCAGCAACGCGCGAGGGACAGGTCGGCCTTCGCCAGCTCCGTCGTCATCCGCCAGAGCGCGTGCGTGTCGCCGTGCAGCGGGCCGAGGCCGAGGCCGCCGTGCTCCACCGGCACGGTGGGCGCGTTGAGGCCGGCGGCGAACAGGTCGTCGAGGTCGGCGGCCGGGAAGGCGGCCGTGCGGTCGTACTCGCCGGCGCGCTGGGCGAACGCGCCGGCCAGCTCCGCCACCCGGGTCACCGCCCAGTCCGCACCAATAGGCTGGATGTCAATCGTCATGGCGCGCGCCTCTCAGCTCGGGTAGAAGTGTTCCTGGACGAGGTACGGTGTCCGGCCGTCGACCGTGCTCGCGGTCTCGATGGTGAGCAGCCGGCGGTCGAGGTGGCCGGCCATGTCGACGCGGCCGACCGCGAGTTCGAAGTAGGCGGTGAAGGCGCCCGCGACGCTGGTGCGGATGTCGTCGGCGAAGACGCAGCCGACGGTCTGGTGCCAGTCGTGCCGGCGCGGCGTCCACACCCCGTGCGGGCGCAGCACCAGATAGCCGGCGCGGTCCGTGATCCGCACCGCGGACAGCCGCGCGGCCGCCGGGTCCACGTTGCGCCACAGGCCGACCAGCGGGCGCGGGTCGAGCTGCCACGGCCCGAGCGAAGCGGTCGCCCGATCGGCGCGGCCCGGCGGGTGCGGCACCGCGGGCGATGGCGGCGGGGCGTCGGGATCGCGGTGGAAGAACTCCCGGGTCCAGTACGGCACCGGCCAGCCCGCCCCCGGGAACGCGTGGTAGGTGGTGAGCACCAGCAACCCGCTCTTCAGGTAGCCCCACACGTGCGCCCGCCGGGCCCCGTTGTCGTACGTCGCGGTGAACGCCCACGCCGCCGGCCGGCCCGGCGCGGGCGCGTAGCCGCATGCCTCGGTCTCGCCCCAGTCGTGCGGCGCCGGGCGCCCGGCGCCGAAGGCCCGCAACCGCAGGCCGTCGGGCGATCCGGTCAGGACGATCCGCTGGACGCCGCCCGCGCTGTCGTCGGTGTTGCGCCACCCCCCGAGCAGGGCGGCGTGGTCGAGGCTGACTGCTCCATTATGGAGCGCTGTGACTGACATGGCGGACTCCCTCGCGCTGGCTGGTCAGCAGGCGGAACTGCTGGCGCGCTTCGGCGCGCAGCACCGCGTGCCCGTCGATCGTCAGCACCCCGTGGCGCCGCGCCGCGGTCACGAGCGCGGTGCGCCCCGGCGTGAACACCAGGTCGACGACGACCGCACCGCGCCCGAGTCGGTGCACGGGGAACGGCACCTCAGCGGCGGCCGGGGTCGCGTGCACCACGACCGCCGCGCCCCGGGGCGTGAACGAGGCCAGCGGCGCGTACCGCAGGCCGAGCAGGTCGCCCGCCAGCCGGCCGCGCGCCTCGCTCCGGTTGACAAGGGTCACGTCGGCGCCGCGGCGCGCGAGCGCGACCGCGGCGGCCCGCCCGGCACCGCCGCAGCCGACCACGGCCACGGCGCGCCCGCCGACCCGCACGCCCGCGCGCCGGAGCACCGCGACGACGGCGGTGCTGTCCGTGGTCTCCGCGCGCCACCGGTCGCGCCGCCGGACCAGCGCGTTGGCGGCGCCGGACGCCCACGCCGCCGGCGCCGCCTCGTCCGCGACGGCCAGCGCCGCCTCCTTCAGCGGCGCGCTCACCGTCAGGCCGCGCACCGGCATCCCCAGGGCGTCCAACCCATCCGGTACCGCGGGCCAGAACCCGGTGCGGAAGCCCGCCACGGCCGGTACCAGGAACGGGAGGTACCACGCCTCCCCGCCGTGCGCGCGGCAGGCCCGGTTCAGCATCCGGGTGAAGCTCGGGGCCGCCTTGCCGACCATGCCGCAGAGCGCGCGCGGCGCGGTCACGGCCGGAAACCCGTAGTCGGCCCAGAGCCGCTGCACGGAAAGGGCACCATCACCGTCCACTGTGCCCGCGCCGCCGGCCACACCGTCCGCGGGTCCGGTCACCACCGGTGTGCCGAACCACGGTGCCAGCAGCCGGCTCCAGGTGCCCGCCGGCCCGGTGCCGTACGCGGTCACGTCCGTGCGCCCCAGCTCGGCGAGCAGGTGGAGCGGCACCAGCGCGTCCTCGACGGTGGGCGCCTCGGGCGCCAGCAGGTAGGCCGCGGCCGGCACCGCGGCCATCGCCCGGAACCGCGCGCGCAGGTCGTCGAGCGGCAGCGCCCGGCCGTGCCAGCAGATGCGGCGCTGGCGCGCCGGTACGCCGGCCAGCACCGCCGGGACGAGGTCCCGGTCCGCTTCCAGGTCGACGCGGTCGTAGCGGCGGGCGGCGGCGATCAGCCGGGCGTGCCGGCGGCGCGGCGGGTCGTCGGCGCGCCCGCCGTACGCGCGGCTGCGCAGCACATAGCGCACCGCACCGGGAAACCGCAGCGCCTCGGGCGCCAGGTCGCCGACCAGGTCCGCGCGCACCTCCAGGGCGCTGACCCCGGCGGGCACCGCGGACAGGTCCGTCGGCCAGCGGGTGAGGGTGGCCACGAGGTCAACCATCGACGCACCCCCCGGGAGTATTCACGGGCTCGACAACGCCCCCGGACGCGCACAGACTCGGCAGGTTGTGGAGCCATCCTGGGTACGCTTCGCCGCCATCGTCACCGCGCGGCACTCCAAGCGCGCGTTCCTCGACAAGCCGGTGCCGCACGACGTGCTGGCACGGGTGCTCACCGCCGCCGCCCACGCGCCGTCCACCCGCAACGGTCAACCGTGGCGGGTCGCGGTGGTCACCGGCGCGGCGCGGGACGAGCTCGCCCGGCGGCTCTGCGCCGCGTTCGATCGCGGCGTGCCGCAGCGGCCGGACTACCCGAACCGAACCGCGAGCGTCGACGCGGATGTCGAGCGACGGTGGCGCACCGCCGGCGCCGGGCTGCTCCACGCGCTCGGGATCGCCCGCGACGACGCCGCGGGCCGGCGCGCCCACGTCCGGGCGAACCTGGAGTTCCACGGCGCGCCGGCGGTGCTGATCTGCCACCTGCCGGCCGACGCCGCGCCGGGCACGTTTCTGGAGATGGGTTTCTTCCTGCAGAACACGATGCTCGGTCTGGTCGCTTGTGGACTGGGCAGCTGCCCGCAGTTCAGCGTCGCCGGGTACCCGGAGGTGCTGCGCGCCCAACTGGGCCTGCCCGGCCGCCTGATCGTGTGCGCGCTGGCGGTCGGCTACCCCGACCCGGGGGCGCCGGTGAACGGGTACGTGCCCGATCGCTTGGCGGTCGCGGACTATGTCAGCTGGCATGATCAGCCTCCAACCTGCGGCTGAGCGTGGAGCGGCCGCACGGTCACCTGCTCGCGGATCCGGGCCCGCACGTGCCGGTTCAGGTCCCGCGCGACCCACAGGTAGGCGGCCGGGTCGCTGGACTTGGCCGGATCGGGGATGTCCCGCGCCGGGTCGATGCAGAACGTGTGGCCGCGCGCCTCCGGTGCCAACTGCTCGATGGCCGTCCGCTGCTCCCGCGTCATGCAGTAGACCGTCGCGCTCTCCTGGCACATCCGCCGGGTGAGCTGCCGGCTGCGGTGCCGGTGCGGGCGTACCCCGATGGTGTGCAGGGCCTCGACGGCCGCGGGAGCCATCGGCGCGTCCGTCTCGGGGGCGTGGAGGCCGGCGCTGCGGATGGCCCAGCCGCGCCCGAGGGCGCGCGCCACCCGGCCGGCCCGGCCCCGCGGCGTGGCGGCCAGCTCGACGCGGGCGATGGCCTCCGCCATCGCGGACCGGCCGGTGTTGCCGCCGCAGACGAAGAGCACCACCCGGGGCCGCGGAACCATCGTGCGCAGGGCCGGGTAGCTGAGCGCGAAGATGGCGAGGCCGATGGCGACGGTGGCGACGAGCTGTCCCGGACCGGGCGCGGCGATGCCGGTCAGCCAGGTCAGGCCGTACGACGAGACGAGGCCGGCGACCAGGCTGGCGCACCGGTTCGCCGGCACGCACCAGCTGTACTCGCGGGGGTCGAGGTAGATGAGGGTGCCGTAGACGTACAGCGCCGCGTAGAGCAGGCCGATCCCGAACGCCGGCAGCGCGGCGGGGGTGAGCAGGAAGCTCGTGAACCCCTCGCGGACCGCGGCGGACACCGGGCCGAGGCCGGCCAGCGCGAGCACCACGCACAGCGCGACCTGGGCGACGGACGCGGTCAGCTGCTCCCCGACCAGGTACTGCCGGTCGATCGCCTGGTCACCGGTCTTCGCGACCCGGCTCATGATCTCGAACCGTCCGATGTAGCCGATGAAGTACAGGGCCAGGCTCAGCACCGCACCGACGGTCAGCACGTAATTGGCCACATCGGACAGCGCGATGGTGACCGCGAGCAGGCTCAAGCCGAGCGCTAGCCAGGAGTTGGCGCGGACCTGGCGGCCCCGGACGGCGTCGACGATCGGCGACAGGACCAGCACCCCACCGCGCATCATCAGCAGCATGAACAGGATCGACACGCCGGCGAACGTGAAGTTCAGCGTCGTCGTGGCGATCACCAGCGACATGAACAGACCGGCCACCAGCACCGGCCGGCTCGGCCAGAACACCTGCCGGCCGCCCATCCGCCGGCGGCTCGCGTGCCGCCACCAGCCCGAGGCGGTCAGGAACGCCGCCGAGCCGGCCAGCGTCCCGAGCGCGGCGGCCGGGAGCAGGACGAGCCCACCACTGGGCGTGCCAAGAACCCCGGGCCCGTCCATGCCGGGCAGCAGCCCGCTGGACACCGCCTTGGTCAGCGCGGCGTAGGGCGTGTACCACAGGAAATAACCGAGCGCCAATCCGAGCATGCCGAACCGAATCACACCGTGCCTCCCCAGGACGGAATTCGATTACCAATTGACCTTAACGGCCTATCACGTCCGGGAATGCCCTCGCAACCCGAACCCCAAACGCAAAGTCCCCATAGGATTTGCCGCACGTTCCCACGAATCAACTGCTTTCACAACCCCCGGGAGGGTTCGTACCAGGACTGTCCCCCGGGGGATTGGCAGGCGATTCAAGCCGCCTCTACGCTGCCGAACAGGCCCTCGGCCGGCTTTAAATACATAGTCCTAACTAAATGGAGCTGGGATGACGAGCATCGAAGAACTGCGCAGGTTCTACCGCTGCGAGGGCGACCAGGAGTTGACCCTCTTCGACATCTGGGAGGGTGGGGCGGCGAACGGCGACTCGGTCACCCCGTCGACGTACAGCGTGCCGTACCGGCAGTGGATGACCGAGTACCTCTGCCGGCTGCTCGCGGACGCCCGGCAGCCCACGCTGCTCAGCGTCGGCTGCGGCAACGCGTCGGTGGAGGCCGGCGTCGCCCGCGCGGGTTACGACGTGCTCGCCGTCGACGTGCTGGACCAGGCCGTCGAGATCGCCCGGCGCAAGGGCCTGCGCACCCTCGTGGCGGACGTGCGCACCTGGGTGCCCGACCCGGGTCGCTGGGGCGTCGTCTACGCCGACGGGCTGCTCGCCCACCTGTACGACGACGAGCACGGGCTGGTGCCGGTGTTCAAGCACCTACACGGTTGGCTGGCACCGGCCGGCGGGGTCCTGGTGATCTCCAACGACAGTGCCCGCGATGGCCACGACGCCCAGCTGGCCCCCGGCGTGCCCGCGCACTGGCTGTCCGCGGACTACCTGGTCGAGCAGGGCCGGGCGGGCGGGTTCGAGGACCTCGCGTCCACCACCTACACGTACACCCGGCCGCTGTCCGGCCCGCGCGACCGCGTCATCCTCACCGGGCGGGTGGCGCCGCCCCGTTGAGGGACGGCTCGGCGCCGGGCTGCAACAGGCCCAGCGAGTACGCCTTCGCCAGCGCCGCCGCCCGGTTGTGCACGCCCAACTTGCTGAACAGGTGCACCTGCGCGTTCTCCACGGTCTTGATCGCGATACCCAGGGATCGCGCGGTCTGCCGCACCGTGTGGTTGCGGCCGATCGACCGCAGGATGTCGTGCTCCCGGGCGGTGAGGCTGGGACCCACCGCCGGCAACTCCGCCATCCGGGCCCACATCGCCTCGGTGAACACCGGGCTCGACGCGGGCGCCGCCACCATGTAGCCGGCCGCCACCAGGTTGAGCACCGGCACCAGCTGCCGGGCCACCTCGCCGGCGGGCACGAACGCGAGCACACCGTTCGAGAGCGCGTGCTCCATGGCGTGCTTGTCCACCACGCCGTCGTGTACCAGGACGGCGGACCGCCCCAGGGTGGCGCCCACCCGCCACTGCTCGATCGTGGGGTTGACCAGCACCCGGACCACCGGCCCGCGGTGCACCCGCAGCCAGTGCACCTGCGGGGCCGGCTGCGGGCAGTGCTCGCGGACCACCGCCAGTCCCTGCGCGATCAAGGCGGTGACCACGTCGTCCATGACCGGACCGGCGTGCCCGACGGCCACCGCGAGCACCGACTCGCTGCCGTTCACCCGGACCTCGTCGTCGCGCCGGGGCAGCCGGCGCAGCGGGCTGTCGATGATGCCGAGCGAGGCCGCCCGCGCGACCGCGTGCGCCGCGCTCGTGGCGTGCAGCTTCGCGTACACCCGGCGTTTGTGGTTCTCGACCGTGCCCGGGCTGATGCGCAGGATCTCGGCGATCTCGCTGACGTGGTGGCCGGACGCGACCAGTAGCAGGATGTCGTGCTGCCGCGCGGTCAGCACGCCGCCGGCCCAGCTCGCCGGCGCGCCGGTGATCGACGCCCGGAGCACCGAGAGCAGGCCGACCAGCCCGTGGGCGTAGGGCACCACGGCCGCCACACCCGACTCCCGCACGCCGGCCACCTCCTGGGCGGTGAGGCGGTGGTAGGTCAGCACGACCCGGGTACCCGGGAACCGGTCGCGCAGCGCGCGGACGGTGGGCAGGAGTGTGGTGAGCTGCTGGCCACCGTCGACGAGCGTGATGTCCGGCCGCTGCAGTTGGGTGAGCGACACCAGATCCTGCGCGTCCGCGACGCGTCCCACCACGGTGAATTCGGACAGACTGCCGAGATAGGCCGCGAGTGCCTCGCGACGTAGCTGGTCACCACAGCAAATGGCGACCCGGCGGGAGATCGGTACACGGTCATTGCCCACGAGCACCCCCAGAAACGATCACATGATATGGAGATCTATCACTGGCTAAAGGGGTGCGCAAACCGAGGGAATGGCTAAAACCCCCTGGGGGTGGCCGCGCGATAAATAGCGGTAATCAGGGCGTCACAGGTCGTTATTCCTGTCCCATTCCAGGAAAGGGTTTACCCGGTGACGGTGCGGCGCCCACGGACGCCGCACCGTCAGACACGGCGGTCCGCTCAGCCGCGGGCGCAGGGTGTGGTGTTGAGGGAGATCCCCGTCGGGCGGCCGTTCGTGCCCGCCCAGGTGGCGTTGAACCCGATGCCGCTCACCGTCTGGCCCGGGTTCAGCCGGCCGTTCCAGGCGGCGTTGGCGATCGGCACCCGGGCGCCGTCCTGCGCGGCCACCCCGTTCCACGCCTCGGTGATCTCCTGCCCGTTCGGGAAGACGAACCGCAGCGTCCAGCCGTCCGGGATCGGGGTGCCGCCGGTGTTGGTCACGTTGAGCTGCGCCGTGAAGCCACCCGAACCGCTGCCCCACTGTCCATTCACGAGGTACTGCACCCGGCAGCTCACCGGCGGCACGTCGCCCTCGGCGAAGAACACGTTGCCGCCCAGGTCCGCACGCGGGATGTCGCTGTTCTGCGCGATGAGGTCGCCCAGGGAGCGCCGGTAGTCGACGCCGTAGGTGGTGCGGATGAAGTCCAGCGCGGCGGTCTGGTTGCCGTAGAAGAACCGGTCGCCGTCGCGCAGCCGCTGGAACTCCCGCGCCCAGATGGCGCGCTGCAGCTCGCCCAGGTCGCTGCCCGCGGCGTGCGCCTCGGCCACCGCGCCCACGAACGCGTCCACATTGTCCACGCTGCCGTAGATGGCCTGCAGCCGGGCCGCCAGCGGCGCTCCCCGGGTGAACCGCACCGGCGTACCCTCGACGGCGTCCTCGTCCGCCTGGTCGACCTCGGCGTCGAAGACGTCGAACAACCGGGGGAACGCCAGGCCCGCCGGGCTGTCCACCGTGGTCCCGGGCGGGAACGACCCGCTCGACTCGCCGGTGATCTGGGTGAACGACGTGCGCGGCGCGAGCCCGTACGCCTGGCGCAGCTGGTTATACGTCGGCATGCCGTGGTCCCGGCCGCGCTCGATGTCGATCGCGCCCAGGTCCACCACGCCGTCGAAGCACTCGGGCAGCTCCGCGCCGTCGAGGCAGCCCGGGTTGCCGGAGACCGGCACCTGGAAGAGGACGCTGCGCAGCTGGTTGTCGATCATCTCGTCGTTGTTGTACTGCGGCTCGCCACCGACCGCCGCCAGCAGCGGCCCGAGGCCGATCGCGGGCACCAGGTCCGGGTTGAAGAAGCCCCGGTTCAGCGGGATGACCAGCTCGACCTCGTCCCCCTCCGGGACGATCTCGATCCCCTGCGCCTCGAACGCCGCGAGCTGCGCCGGCGAGTACCGGTCCGCCTCGGTCGCGACCTCCATCTCGCCGTGGATCTGGCTGTGCACCCGGTACCCGACGGTCGCGAACTCGTTGCTCAGCGCCGCGTTGACGCCCGACCGGTAACCGCCGTACGCCGGCAGCGTCACACCCAAGGCCGGCAGCCACTCGTTGTACGTGATGAACTGCTGCTCGGCGATGATCACCCGGCGTGCGATCTGGAACTTGTCCTCTTCGCTCAGCGCCGGCGGCAGCGCCGCCACGATCCGGTTGTGCTCGCGGGCGAAGAGGGTGTGCGTAGCGGTGAGGAACAGGTTCTCGTTGGCGCGGACGTCGCCGGCGACCATCGCGCTCGCCGGGTTGGCCCGCAGGATGCCGTCGATCTCCATGGCCGGCGCGGCCGCCGCGTTGCCGCGCGCGTCCGCCCGGGGCAGGTAGCTGTTCGGCAGCAGCAGCCGGCCGGTGTTGTTCGCCGGGTTGCCGTCGACCGACCCTTCCCGGAGCCAGTCCAGCCGCTGGTTCGTGCCGCCGTACACGGCGAACGCGTCGATGTACGAGCTGTTCGTGTTGACCTGCTGCCGCGCGTTGGTGGTACCGGTGCCGGGCGCCGGGTCGGACCGCGCGAACGGGATGAATCCGAGCGTGTTCTCGAACTCCTCCAGCGGGTCGGCGGAGTTGAACGGGATGTTCGCGGTCTCGCCCGCGGGGTCACCCGGCGCCCGCCCCAACCGCAGGCCGAACGTGTGGTCGAGGAACTGCCCCCACGTCCAGCCCCAGGCGGTGACCTGGCGCTCGGAGAAGACGTTCTGCGCGACGTCGTTGAACACCCGGTTGCTGACGTACCGCGAGTTCGGCCCGGCCACCGGCTGGCTCCGGCCGTCCGCGTAGCGGGCCGCCGCGACCCGCGAGTACGGCGTGTTCGCCTGTCCCCAGCTGGGGTTGGCGGCGTTGTTCCCGCTGCCGTCGAGGCTCTGCACCTCGAACGGAACCGCCAGCGTGGCCGCCCCGCCGCGCTCGACGGCGGCGAGCGTCGCGGTCGAGGGCGCGCCAACTGTCGCGATCACGACAGCAGTGACAAGCAGTGGTCGGCGAAGGTGTGATGATTGCATCGTTCCTCCCCTTCGCGAGCGGCGCGACCCTGCGGAAAACGCGCGCCTCGCGCGCATTAGCGCCGCTCGTCTGGTTTGGAACACTCAATCCGCGTCCATATTGAAGTCAACAGATCTGCCCGCATGGCTTACCCTTGGGGCCGGTATCGGACCTGTTCAGCTGGCCCGCGATTGCTCCTGACTGGCCGATCAAGATAATCTCCTCGCCGCAGTGGGTCTTGAGGGGAGGGTTGCGTGACAACACCAAGTCAAGATCCACCTGACCGGCTCCGGGTCGGTGGCTGGCTGCCGCCGTCCAAGGGCGGGCGGCACGCCGCCGACGGCCCGGACGACGAACCGGGCAGCGGGCCACCCGTGATCCCGTACCCGGCACCGGCGCTGCCCGACGACCTCGAACCGGCGACGGACGACCCGAAACGCGGGCGCGGCCGGCGCCGCCGGCGGGTCCCGGTCACCGTGCTCGCCGGCGCGGCGGCCGCGGTCGTCGTGGCTGTCCTCGCGACCACCCTCACCCGCGGCGGCGACCCCGACCCCACCGCCGCCGGCAGCACCACACCCTCACCGCCGGCCGAGGTGACCGCGGACACCGGCGGCAGCGCGCCGCCCGCCAGCCCGTCCGCCCCGCCGCCCACCAGCCCGCCCAGCAGCCCTTCCGCCACCGTGAACGGGCCCCTCACGCTCGCCTACGAGGCCGAGACGGCACTGCTCATCGGCGCCACCGAGGTGCTCGCCCAACCTCAGGCGTCCGGCGGCAAGGTCGTGCACCAGGTGGGCACCGACCCGGCGGGCAACGTTGGCGCGCTGGCGTTCAACCGGGTGACCGTGCCGCGGGCCGGCCGCTACGCGCTCACCGTGGACTACCTGACGGACGAGCCGCGCAACACCCTGCTCACCGTCAACGACACCCGCCCGCTGCTGCTGCGCTTCCCGTCCACAGGCGGCTGGACCACGGTAGGCTCGCAAACCTTCACCGTAGACCTGAGGGCCGGCACCAACCGCCTAGGCTTCACCAACCCCGGCGGCTGGGCCCCCCGCTTCGACAAGATCGGCGGGGTTAGGCGAGGGCGTCCAGGTCGGCCACGCGGGCCGTGTTGCCTAGGCGGCCGAAGATTTCCCTCGCCTCGTCGACCGCCGCCTTCGCGGCCGGGGGGTCCGTCAGCGTTAGGGCGCGGCCCAGGTTGACCAGCGCCTCCGCCAGGAACGAGAGCCAGCCGCGGGTGCGCCACAGCGCCACCGACTCCGCCAGGTACACCGCCGCCCGTTCCGGCTGCCCGTCGGCCAGCTCGATCTCGCCCAGCACGCCGAGCGAGTCGGCCACGTGGTGGCTCATGTTGAACTGGCGGCCCAGCGCCAGCGACTTCTCCGCCGCCCCGCGCGCCCGCGGGTCGCCGCGGTGCAGGTAGAGCCGCGCCAGCTCCAGCATCGTGAGCACCTCGGTGTACCGGTCGCGGTACCGCCGGGTGATCACGAGCGACTCCTCCAGCGCCCGCTCGCTCGCGTCGAGGTCACCCGCGCGCCCGTACCCGATGCCCATGAACTGGAGGACCGCGGCCTCGTAGCGCGGGTTGCCGAGCGTCCGCGCGCGCTCCAGCGCGCGCGTGAGGTGCGCGAACGCGCCCGCGAGGTCGCGCCGCTCGCCGCACACGACGGCGAGCGCGACGTGCGCGCGGGCCTCGCCGCCGACGTGGTCGTTCTCCTCGGCGAGGCGCAGCGCCCGCGCACCGAACTCTTCCGCCTCCGGGTACGCCCCCAGCGCGGCCAGCGCCCACGAACAGTTCACGGCGGCGTCCGACGCGCCGCGCCATTCCTCCAGCGTGGTGAACATCTCCAGCATGCGGCGCGCGTCCGCCTCGAACCGGGTCATCGCCTCGCCGGTGGCGTCCATGGTGTTCCAGGTGACCACGTCGGTCAGCCCACGCAGCATGACGGCCTCACCGCGCAGGTTGCCGGTGCGCTGGCAGACCTCGATCACCTTGGTGTTCAGGGCTCGCCAGTCGACGTAGAGGCCGCGGATGTCGAAGTACTTCTCCATCCGGCCGGCGAGGTCGAACGCCAGCTCGTCGAGGCCCAACCGGCAGGCCTGATGCACCGCCGAGATGAGCGTGGACCGCTCCGCGTCGAACCAGACCAGCGGGTCGTCCGGCTCGTCCAACCACTCGAAGTCCGGACGGGGGGCGGAGCCGCCGATCGGCCAATAGCACGGTCCGGGTACCCGATCCGCCATCCGCTCGGCGGCGGCGAGCCAGCCGCCGAGCCCCTGTGCCAGCGCCGCCGCCCGGTCCGGCTCCGGATCCTCCCGCTCCGCCCGCTCCCGGGCGAACAGCCGCACCAGGTCGTGCAGCCGATATCGCTGCTGGCCCGCCGCGTCCGGGCCGCTCTCGGCCACGAGCTGGGCGTCGACCAGCGTCTCCAGGTGGATGGCGGCGTCGTCCGCCGGCATCGCCAGCACCGCTGGCGCGAGCCAGGCCGGGAAGTGCGGCGCGTCGAACAGGCCGAGCAGCCGGAACAGCCGCCGCGCGTCCGGGTCCAGCCCGTCGTAGCTGAGCGCCAGCGAGGCGCGCACCTCCAGGTCGCCGGTCGCCAGCCGGTCCAGCCGGCGGCGCTCGTCGCCGAGCAGCCGGGCCAGGTGCGCCAGCCGCCAGGTCGGCCGGGCGGTCAGCCGGGCGCCGGCCACCCGGACCGCCAGCGGCAGGCCGCCGCACAACCGGACGATCTCGGCCGCGTCGGCGCGCTCCCGCGCCACCCGGTCGTCCGCGGTCACCTGCGCGAGCAACGCGATCGCGTCGTCCGTGGCGAACACGTCCAGGTCGATCCAGCGGGCGCCCTCCACGCCGGTCAGCCGGGCTCGGCTGGTCGCCAGCACCGCGCAGGTCGGCGCGCCGGGCAGCAGCGGCCGGATCTGCTCCTCGGACGCGGCGTTGTCGAGCACCACCAGGACCCGCCGGCCGGCGAGCCGGCTGCGGTACATCTCGGCGCGCTCCAGCGGGTCGTGCGGCACCGCGCGGCCGTCGACGCCGAGCGCGCGCAGGAAGCGCGCGAGCACGTCCGCCGGATCCACCGGCGACGCTTCCGCGCCGCGCAGGTTCACATAGAGCTGACCATCCGGGTACGCCGGCGCGGCGAGATGCGCCGCACGTACCGCCAGGGTGGTCTTGCCGATCCCGCCCATGCCGGCGATCGCGGCGACCGCCAGGGCGGTGGCCTGCCGTGGCTCGGTGAGCAGCCGGTGGACGGCGTCGACCTCGCGCTCCCGGCCGGTGAAGTCCGGAATGTCCGGCGGCAGGAGGGCGGGCGTTTGATGTTTGTCCGTCTTGTCCAGCTCGGTGCGGAGCGGTGGCGCCTCTGCCCGGAGGATCACGCTCTCCAGCTCGGCGATCTCCCGCCCCGGGTCCAGGCCCTCGTGCTCGGCGAGAAGCGCCCGGTAGGCCCGATAGCTCTGCAACGCCTCCACCTGCCGGCCACTGCGGTACAGCGCGGTCATCTGGCGGGCCCGCAGGCGCTCGCGCATCGGGTGCCGGTCGACCAGCGGCGCGATCTCGGCGACCACCGCCTCCGCCCGGCCCAGCTCCAGCTCCGCGTCGGCCAGATCCTCGTACGCCGTCAGCCGGCGCTCGACCAGCCGGGCGCGCGCGGCGTCGACGAACGCGCCACTGGCGTCGGCGAGCGGCTCGCCGGTCCACAGCGCCAACCCCTCGCGCAACAGGCGTGCGGCGGCCGCGTGGTCACCCCGGCCGGCCGCCGTGCGGGCCTCCCGCACCCGGGCGGTGAACACCGCCACGTCGACCCGCTCCGGCTCGACCAGCAACTGGTAGCCCGACGGCCCGCCGGCGAAGACGTCCTCCGCGCCCAGCTCGGCGAGCCGCCCCCGGATCACCGTGATCGCGTTGTGCACCTGCGACTTGGCGGTCGACGGCGCGGTGCCCGCCCAGAGCGCCTCGATGATCGCCTCTCGGGAGACAGGGTGATCCAGATTGAGCAGCATGTAGGCAAGGAGCCCACGGGTCTGCGCCCGGGGCAGTCGGTGTCGGCGCTCCCCCGTCACCGCCGTTACCGGCCCCAACACCGTAAACCGCATCTAACCTCGACATCGCGGGGACGAGCCCGTGTGGCACGCGTATGAATGTTTGTATCACGTGGCCCGAGAGGCTTGATAAGTCCGCGGGGTTCTCGTGTGCGTGCAAGGACCGTCCCGCTCGACCCACCCGTCCGGGGGGAACGGAGAAGTCGAGGCTGGCCGGTCCGAAGCATCGACAACACAGGGGCGCGAGAACCCCGCACGGACCCGCCCCCAACATCCTGGCGACCTACACGTCTTTAAACCGACTTGACGCACGCCTTGATCATGGAAGGGGCGCCGGCTCCCCGGAATCGGCGTCGGAGTCGGAGTCGGACACCTCGCCGCCGTACACCCGTGGGCCTCGACGCCCCAGGCATCTCCACGCCGCCCCGCACTCGGGCACGCCGCCCAGCCCCGCGCCGCGTCGCGCCGTGCCGTGCCGTGCCGTGCCGTCGATCTTGTGCTTATCGTCGTGCTCCACACGATCATGAACATCTCGTCGCGAGTTGATCTCTAACCGCCTGACGCGTCCATGATCGCGAGGGAAACACGACGGCACGCCCAAGATCGCGCGAGAATGGGCGGGGCGACCGCCAGGGCGAAGCCTGCCGCGGCGTGCGGACTGGAAGCGGAAGATCAACGCAACTGTGCGACAGTTGCCGCATCCCAGCGGATGGACACGGCAACTCTCGCACAGTTGCCCGGCGCCTGCGCACCCGAGCGCTCACGCCCATGATCAAGGCGTCCCTCAGGTCGCTCTAACGACTTCTCGACTTTCGCGTTATGTGGTCGGGGTGGCTCCCGCACCCACAAAGATCGGCTGCGGCTTGATCATCTGTGCTGACAATGTCAAGGACATTGCGGCCGAGCACGGGGATCTTGGCGCTCCAGCGTCGCTATCACGACGCTCCGGCGTCAAGATTCACGTCGGTGGCCTGCACGCCGCGGGATATGTTCCTTTTGTTGGGGCGGCCGGGGGCCGGCGGCAGCGCGGCGTTCGTCTCCCAGTGACAGGTGGCGGTTTCGGAGGGCGTGCCACATCGCCATTCAGCATGCGACATAAGCGCGAAAGCCGAGGACGTGAAGGACGCCTTGATCATGGGGGAGCGCGTCAGGTGGTGCGGTGGACGCGCATTTCGATCTCGGTGCGCCAGGTCGCGCCGTCGTCGTCGGAGACGTCGGCGCGCCAGCGGAACCGGGTCGGCGCATCGGGCGGCTCGATCTCGGAGAAGACCCAGCGCACCGGCGCATCGGTGGCGGTCTGCACGATCTCGTCACCCACCGCGCGGGCGACGAACGAGGTGACCGCGCCGGTGCGCGGGCCGTGCCAGGTGACTCGCCAGGCGTCGAGACCCGGATCGGGGAAGCGCACCACCGTGCCCCACTCACCAGGCCAGTCAACCTCCGCCCCCGCCACAAGAGCGGGTGCGGGGAGGCCGCGGGCCGGGCAGATCCACACGTCTTGGATCGCGCGGCCGCCCAGCACCCAGCCGAAGTGCCACTCTCCACGGTGGATGCTCACGACCTCTCCCACCGGCGAGTAGGCCGTGCGGTCGAGCTCCCACGATCCGACGAAGCGCCCGAAGAGCCGGAGCCGGTCGCCGTGCCCCTCCGCCGGCCCATCGGCGGCCAGCGCGTCGATCATGCCCATGCGTACTCCCTCCCATGATCAAGGCGTCCCTCACGTTGCTCTAACGACTTGAAGGACGCCTTGATCATGACGGGAGCCTCGCGTAGACGCGAGGGATCGCCGTCGCGACCGGAGCGGCGAACGTCGTGAACGGCGTTGCCACCACGCCGTCGCGGGCGCGCTTCCACAGCCCCACGACCTGGCCGGCGCTGACCACGGTCGGTTGGAACACGCCGTTGCCGCCCGGGACGATGCGATCGGCGAACGCGGGCGGCACCATCGCGCTCCGGTCGGCGTAGCCGAGGATGAACTCGTCGAATCCGGGCAGCAGGAAGACGCCCCGCGCGCGGCGGCGGCCGCCGGCCAGCAACTCCGGGGTGCGCGGATCCATCAGGTGGACCGCGCCGTCGACCTCGACGCTCGCCAGCCGCGGGCGGGCGATGGCCAGCCCGGCCCGCACGTCGGCCGCGGGCAGGGACGTCCACCGGGTGAAGTCCTTGACGGTGGCCGGGCCGTGCCCCAGGAAGTAGCGCAGGGCCAGCTCACCGAGCGCCTCGTCGCGCTCCAGCCGGCGCGGCTCGCGGATCCACTCCTCGACGAGCACGATCTCCTGCTCGCCCGCACGGGTCGGCCCGAAGCACAGCAGCCCGGTCTGCGCCAGGTGACTGAGCAGGTGGTAGCCGCGCTGACCGGTCGTGGCCAGCCCGCCCTCCTCCCACGCGGCCATCAGCTCGCCGCGGATGAGGCGACCGCCGCCGGCCAGCGCCTTGACGGCCAGCTGCCGCGCCCGCTCGATGGTGGCGTCGTCGATGTCGAGCTGCGCCCGGCGGGTGGCGGTGTTGGCGAGGATCCGCGGCGTCGTGAGCGGGAGCAGCCACGGCAGGTCCTCCGCCGCCACCAGGTGCAGCGTGCCCCGCATGGGCCAGGACTTGACGACCTCGCCGGCGTCGAACGCGGCCTCGACGGCCGACCGGGTGCCGGACGCGGCGCGGAGCGCGACCGAGGTGACCGCCCCGCGCGGGTCTTGCGCCTGCATGGCGGTCAGCCAGCGCACCACCTCCGCCGCGCCGGGCAGCGGCGGGCCGGCGATGCGCTGGGCCACGAGCCGCAGCAGCGCGAGATCCTGGGCGCTCGTCACGACCGCTCGGCCCGGGCGAACTCGGCGGCGAGGCGCTTGGGTGCGCGGGTCAGCCACGCCTCGGTGAGCAGCTCTTCCAGCTCCGGCACGGCGATCCGCTCCAGCCGCACCAGGACCGCCGGATAGCCGTCGAAGTGCGGGGTCGTGAAGTAGACCTCCGGATCGTCGGCGACCAGCGCCTCCTTGACACCGACGTCGGGCACCCGGACGCCGAGGATCGGGCCGTCGGGCGCGGCGTCACCCAGCGCTTCGAGGTCGGCCCGGCGCAGCGGCCGCTCCCACGCGAACGACTTGTCGCGCACCCGCCACTGCGGGAGCCCGTCATAGGAGGGCCGCTCGGTCGTCTCCGGCAGGGCCAGTGCGAGCCGGCCCACGTCATCCCAGGTCGCCATGTGACAGACGCTAAGCCACCGGTACGACATGTTCCCCCGAACCGTAAGGGCTGCTCCATGATCAAGGCGTCCCTCACCTCGCTAGAAAGACGTGAGGGACGCCTTGATAAAGGAGCAGCGCCGCGCGCGGCCCCATCAAACCGGGCCCCCCCCCCGACCCTAACACGACTTGAGGGACGCCTTGATCATGGAGCAGCGCGGCGCGAGTAGCTCATGGGTGCCGGATCCCTTCGTAGATGCGGACGAAACTCTCCCTGCCGTGGCCGGCGGCGACCTGCCGGTGGATGAGGGCTTGGATGGGCGTCAGCACGTCGACGCCGATGCCCTGGTCGCGACTGACCCGCACGATGGCGTCGAGGGCCAGCTTGTTGAAGTCGAGGCTCTGCACCTCGGTGGCGTAGTCGCCCTTGTCGATGAAGTCGGCGTCGTACGGCAACGCGGCGGTCATCGCGTTGATCCACGGTCCCGCCATCCGGGCGAACTCGTCCGCGCGCACCCCTTCGGTCGCGACCAGGGCCGCGCCGTGGAAGAAGCCGGCGAACATCGCGTACATCGTCGACAACAGCGCGAGGTCGTAGAGTGCCGCCAGGCCGGCGTCCGCGCCGACATATCGGCTCTCCGCCAGCAGGTCCAATGTCGACCGGTGCGCTTCGAACGGACCGGATGGTCCACTGTAGAGGATGAACGCGCCCGGCTGGCCGATCATCGGTGGGGTGGCCATCATGCCGCCGTCGACGTACCCGATGCCGCGCTCCCCCGCCCAGGCCGCGAGCTCGCGGGCCTCGGCCGGGGTGGTCGTGGTCAGGTTGACCAGGGTGCGCCCGGCCAGCGCGCCGGCGATCGGGTCCAGCGTGTCGTGTACCGAGGGATGGTCCAGCAGGCACGCGATGACCAGCTGGCCAGCCTCGACGGCGGCGGCCGCGGTGGCCGCCTCCCGCACGCCCTTCGCCACCAGGTCGGTGGCCTTGCCCGGGGTCCGGTTCCACACGGTCACCGGGCGCCCGCCGGTGACCAACGTCTCGGCCAGCGCCCGGCCCATCGCGCCGAGGCCGAGCACCGTCACGGTGTTCTCTGTCATGCCTCCACGCTGCGTCGCGGACCTTCGGGTTCGCTTCGGGTCCGCTTACGGCGGGTTACCGTGGCGTACGTGCGTTTCGGGGTGCTTGGTCCGCTGGCCGTGTGGACGGACGACGGCCGTCCGGTGCGGGTGCCGGAGGCGAAGGTGCGCGCGCTCCTCGCCGACCTGCTGGCGCACCACGGGCAGCCGCGCTCCGCCGACCGGCTCGTCGACGACCTCTGGCCGGACACCCCGCCGGCCAACCCGACCGGCGCCCTGCACGCCAAGGTCTCCCAGCTCCGGCGGGCGCTCGACGAGGCCGAACCGGGCGCGCGCGGGCTGGTGGTGTCCGGCCCCGCCGGATACCTCATCAAGGCCGACACGGACGCGGAGCGGTTCGCGACGCTGACCGCCCGGGCCCGGGCGACCAGCGATCCGGGGGCACGGGCCGCGCTGCTCGCGGACGCGCTGGCGCTGTGGCGCGGTCCGGCGTTCGCCGACGTCGCCGACCACGGGTTCGCGCGATCCACGATCCGGCGGCTGGACGAGGAGCGGCTGGTCGCGCTCGAGGAGCGGGCGGAGGCGCGGCTGGCGGCGGACGAGCCCGGCACGCTCACCAGCGAGCTGGCCGACCTGGTCGAGCGGCATCCGCTGCGGGAGCGCCTCCGCGCCGCTCACATCCGTGCGCTGTACCTCGCCGGGCGGCCGGGCGAGGCCCTGGACAGCTACCACGAGCTGCGCAAACGGAAGGCCGAGGAGCTGGGCCTGGACCCGGGCGCGGAGCTGACCGCGCTGCACGACGCGATCCTCCGGCAGGACCCCGCCCTGGCCCCGACCCGGCCGCGCACCAACCTGCCGAGCCCACCGACCGCGCTGATCGGCCGGGGCGCCGCCGTGGCCGAGGTGCGCGCGCGGCTGGACGCCGCCCGCCTGGTGACGCTCACCGGGCTGGGCGGGGTGGGCAAGACCCGGCTGGCGATCCAGGTCGCGGCGGAGCTCACCGACGCGTACCCCGATGGGGTCTGGCTGGTCGAGCTGGCCGGGCAGACGGCGGCCGGCGTGCCGGAGGCGGTGGCCGCGGTGCTGGCCGTGCCGGACCCGCCCGGCGAGCCGGCGGACCCGGTGCGGCGGCTCGCCGGCGCCCTGCGCGGCAAGCGGCTCCTGCTCGTGCTGGACAACTGCGAACACGTCGTGGACGCCGCCGCCGCGCTCGCGGCGGGGCTGCTGCCGGCGGTACCCGAGCTTCGGGTGCTGGCGACCAGCCAGGAGCCGCTCGCGACGGACGGCGAGGTGGTCTACGCCGTGCCGCCGCTCGACGCGGCGAGCGCGGCGCGCCTGTTCACCACGCGCGCCGCGGCCGCGGCGGCGGAGCCGGCCGACGAGGCGGCGATCGCCGCCGTCTGCCAGCGCCTCGACGGCATCCCGCTCGCGCTGGAACTGGCGGCGACCCGGGTACGGGCGCTCGGCATGCCCGAGTTGCTCCGCCGCCTCGACGACCGGTTCCGGCTGCTGGTGGCCGGTCGCCGGGACGCGCCGGGGCGCCAGCGCACGCTCCGCGCGACGATCGACTGGAGCTGGCACCTGCTGACCCCGGTCGAGCAGGCGGTGCTGCGCCGGCTGGCCGTGCACCGGGAGGGCGCCACGCTGGACGCCGCCGAGGCGGTGTGCGCGGGCGACGGGGTCCCCGCCGACCAGGTGCTGGACGCGCTGGCCCGGTTGGTCGACCGGTCGCTGGTGGTCGTGGCGGACGGGC
Organism: Actinomycetes bacterium KLBMP 9797; assembly: GCA_037414955.1. Classification (GTDB taxonomy): domain Bacteria; phylum Actinomycetota; class Actinomycetes; order Mycobacteriales; family Micromonosporaceae; genus Phytohabitans. The sequence continues at coordinate 50,418 of JBBEWH010000089.1, read as the reverse complement.
CACGGTACCGGCTGCTGGAGTCGGTCGCCGCCTACGGCCTGGAGCGGCTCGCGGAGGCCGGCGAGGCGGACGCCGTCCGGGCGCGGCACCGCGGCCACTACGTCGCGCTGGCGGAGCGCGCGGCACCGCGCCTGCGCGGCGCGGAACAGCGCGACTGGCTGCGCCGCCTGGACGCGGAGGCGGCCAACCTGGCCGCCGCGCTCGACGGCGCGCCCGAGGCGCTCGCGCTGCGCCTGGTCGACGCGCTGACCTGGTACTGGTTCCTGCGCGGCCGCCTCGCGCTGGCCCGGCGGTCGATCGCCGCGGCCGTCGGCACGCCGGGCGACGCGCCGCCGGCCGCGCGATCCCGCGCCCGCATCTGGCTCGCGGCCTTCGACGTGCTGCTCGGCGAGGGCCCCAACCTGGTCGAGGGGGCCGAGCGGGCATTGGCCGGGTACGCGGACGCGGCCGACCCGGCCGGGCGGGCGCACGCCGAGTGGTTCCTGAGCCACGCGCTCGTGGGCGCCGGCGACCTGGCCGCCGGGCGGGCCCGGGTGGACCGGGCCCTCGCCACCTTCCAGTCCGTCGGCGACCGCTGGGGCGAGGCGGCCGCGCTGGCCAGCCGGGCCGCCCAGGCCCGGCCGCGCGGCGACCTGGCGGGTGCCCGCCGGGATGCCGAGCGCGCCAGCGCGCTCTTCCGCGAGCTGGGCGACCGGTGGGGGATGCTGAAGGCCGGCAGTACGCTGAGCGCGCTCGCGGAGGTGGCCGGCGACCACGCCGCGGCGGCCCGGCTGCACCGCGACGCCCTGCGCATGGCCGAAGAGCTGGGCCTGCGCATCGAGGAGTCGTACGCCCTGTCCGGGCTGGGCCGGATCGCGCTGCTCGCCGGCGACTATCCCCGGGCCGACGCGCTGCACGAGCGGGCCCGGCGGCTGGCGGCCGAGCACGGGCATCAGCGGGGCGAGCAGTTCGCCGAGGTCGGCCTCGGGCTCAGCGCCCGGCGGCAGGGCCGGCTCGACGCGGCGGAAGCCCACTTCCGCCGCTGGCTGGACTGGTGCCGGCGGAACCACGGCGAGATGGGCACCGCGCTGATCCTGGCCGAGCTGGGCTTCGTCGCCGAGCTGCGCGGCGACGCGGTGACCGCCCAGGCGCTGCACGAGGAAGGGCTCGCGGCGGCGCGGACCACGGACGACGTCCGCGCGGTCGCCCTCGCGCAGGAGGGCCTGGCGGGCGCGCACGCACTCGCCGGCCGGCGCGCGCAGGCGGTGCGGTTGCTGCGGGCGGCGGCCCAGGCGCGGGCTTCGGTGGGGGCGCCGCTGCCGCCCGCCGAGCGCGGCGACGTGGACCGGATCGCCGCCGCCCTCGGCATCCCGTATCCGCCTTGATCAGGGCAAGCACCTACGCTGGCCGGTGTGCTGATCACGAACTGGGCTCGCAACGTGACCTTCGGCGCCCGGCGGCTGCACCGCCCGGCCTCCCTGGACGAGCTGTGCGCGGTGGTGGCCGGGGCGGACCGGATACGCGCGCTGGGCTCCGGGCACTCGTTCAACCGGATCGCCGACACCCCCGGCGACCTGGTCTCGGTGGCCGACCTGCCCCGGGTCATGGATGTCGACAGCGTGCGCGGCACCGTGACGGTCTCCGCGGGCCTCCGGTACGGCGACGTGGCGCCGCACCTGCACGCGGCCGGATTCGCGCTGCACAACCTCGGCTCGCTGCCGCACATCTCGATCGCGGGCGCGTGCGCCACCGGCACCCACGGCTCGGGCGTCGCGAACGGCACGCTGGCGTCGGCGGTGACCGCGCTCGACCTGGTCACCGCGGACGGTGCGGTGCGGACGCTGCGCCGGGACGACGAGCTGTTCCCGGCGGCGGTGGTGTCGCTCGGCGCGCTCGGCGTCGTGACGAGCCTGACCCTCGACGTGCGGCCACGGTTCGACGTCGCCCAGTTCGTGTACGACGACCTCCCCCTCGACGCCGCCCGCACGCACCTGGCCGAGATCATGGCGCGCGGATACAGCGTCAGCCTCTTCACCGACTGGGCCAGGCCACGGTTCAACCAGGTGTGGGTGAAGCGACGCGCCGAGGACGGACCACCGCCGCACGACTGGTTCGGCGCCACGCCCGCCGACGGGCCGCGGCACCCGGTGCCCGGCATGTCGACGGAGCACTGCACCGAGCAGCTCGGCGTGCCCGGCCCGTGGCACGCCCGGCTGCCGCATTTCCGGCTGGAGTTCACCCCGAGCAGCGGCGAGGAGCTGCAGTCGGAGTTCTTCGTGCCGCACACCGAGGCGCCGGAGGCGCTCGCCGCGCTGGACCGGATCGGGGACCGGATCGCGCCGGTGCTCCAGATCAGCGAGGTGCGGGCGATCGCGGCCGAGGACCTGTGGCTGAGCCCGTCCTATCAGCGGGACACGGTGGCCTTCCACTTCACCTGGATCAAGGACCCGGACGCCGTCGTACCCGTGCTGGCGGCCGTGGAGGAGGCACTGGCGCCGTTCGACGCGCGGCCGCACTGGGGAAAGCTCTTCACCATGGGTCCGCGGGTGGTGGCCGCGCGGTACGAGCGGGTGCGCGACTTCGGGGCGCTCACGCGGCGCCTGGACCCGGCCGGCAAGTTCCGCAACGACTTCCTCGACCGCTACGTCCCTTCTCCATGATCAAGGCGTCCCTCAAGTCGTTAGGACTACTTGAGGGACGCCTTGATCATGGGTCGATGGCATCGACGCATTACAATGAGGCGTGTTTCACGTCGGGCTATCCATCCTCACCGTCCTCGCTCTGGCGGCGGACCAGCCGGTCGCCGACCCGATCCCGGTCGACCCGGTCCCGGCGGCGCTCGGGCTCGTCGTCGAGGAGTTCGCCCGGTTCCCGGCGTCGACGACCATCCCGCCGGCGACGGACCCGCGCCTCGACCGGCACGCGCGCATCAACTACCTGCGCGCCGCGCCCGACGGGTCGCGGCGCCTGTTCGTGCCCGACCTCAACGGCACGCTCTATATGCTCGACGGCGTGACGCCGCGGCCGTACCTGGACGTGGCCGCGACGTTCGCGCCGGACTTCTTCTCCGGGCGCGGGCTGGGCAGCGGGTTCGGCTTCGTGACCTTCCACCCCTCGTTCGCCGCGAACGGCCGGTTCTACACCGTCCACAGTGAAGCATTCGGGGCGCTGGCGGCGAAGGCGCCGGATCTCACGCCGCAACCGGGCGCCGTCATCCACAGTGTCCTGACGGAGTGGACGGCGGACGACCCGTCCGCGAACGTCTTCAGCGGAACCCACCGTGAGGTGCTGCGGCTCGCGTTCGGCACCTACATCCACGCGATCCAGCAGATCGACTTCAACCCGACGGCCCTGCCCGGTGACGCGGATTACGGGCTGCTGTACATCGCGGCCGGCGACGGCGGTCTCGGCGTCAGCGGCGACTGGCCGCAGGACCTGAGCGTGCCGCAGGGCAAGATTCTGCGCATCGATCCGGCCGGCAGGGACGCCGCCAACGGTCGGTACGGCATCCCGGCCGGCAACCCCTTCACCGGGCGGCCGGGCGCGCTCGGCGAGATCTACGCGTACGGGATGCGCGACCCGCACCGCTTCAGCTGGGACCCGAGCGGCGACCACCGGATGTTCCTCGGGCACATCGGGGAGAAGGACATCGAGGCCGTGTACGACGTGCGGGCGGGAGACAATCTCGGGTGGAGTGAGCGGGAGGGCCCGCTCGTCTTCGACCGTGACGACCGCTGCAACCTGTACCCGTTGCCGCCGGACGACGCGCGCTACGGGTACACGTACCCGGTGGCCGCCTACGACCACGAGGCCCCGCCCGGCTGGCCGTGCCTCGAAGACAGCGGGCACGCGATCAGCGGCGGCTTCGTGTATCGCGGCGCGGGCGTGCCGGCGCTGCGCGGGAAGTACGTCTTCGCGGATCTGGTCGACGGGCGGGTGTTCGCCACCGAGGCGGCCGAGATGCGGCGCGGCGGCCCGCTGGCGCTGATCCACCATCTGAAGATCTTCGACCGCGCTGGACGCCGGCTGACGATGGCGGACCTGGCCGGTGACGCCCGCGTCGACCTGCGGCTGGGCGCCGACGCGGCCGGCGAGCTGTACCTACTGTCCAAAGCGAACGGTGCGGTGTGGAGGATCGTCGGCGCCCGCCGCGCCACCCCATGATCAAGGCGTCCTTCAAGTCGTTAGAACGACTTGAAGGACCCCCTCAACCCGGCGCAAAACACCCCTAAACACCCAGGTCCCGCACGCCTTGATCATGGGGTGGCGCCGCCGCCGAGGTAGAGCTCGGCCAGGCGCTGGTCGGCGAGCAGGTCGGGCGCGGGGCCGGAGATGTGCACCCGGCCGAGGTCGAGCACGCAGCCGATGTCGGCGGCCCCCAGGGCGCGCCGGGCGTTCTGCTCGACGAGGAGCACGGCGGTGCCCGCGTCCCGCATGCGCACGATCTGCTCGAAGACGGTGCCGGTGGTCTTCGGGTCGAGGCCCATCGACGGCTCGTCGAGCAGCACCACCTTCGGGCTGACCATCAGCGACCGGGCGAACTCGACCTGCTTCTGCTGCCCGCCGGACAGCAGCCCGGCCAGCGCCTTCCACCGCTCGGCGACCACCGGGAACAGCTCCTTCACGAACGCCACCCGCTCGGCGAGCAGCGCCTTGTCGCGCAACGTGTACCCGCCGACGAGCACGTTCTCGGCGACCGTCATCTCGCGGAACACGCTGTGCCCCTGGAGCACGTGGGATAGGCCGGCGGCGAGCAGTTGCCGGGGCCCCTGCCCGGTGACGTCCTGGCCGGCCACGAGGACCCGGCCGGCGCGCGGCTTCAGCAGGCCGCTCGCGACCTTGAGCACAGTGGACTTGCCAGCCCCGTTCGGCCCGACGAGGCAGACGATCGTCGCGGCCGGCACCGTGACGGTGAGGCCGCGCAGCACGAGCGCCGCGCGCCCGTATCCGGCCTCGATGTCGCGCAGTTCCAGCAAGAACTCAGACCCCAAGGTACGCCTCCAGCACGCGCGGGTCGTCGCGAATGGTCGCGGGCGGGCCCGCCGCGATGGGACGGCCACGGTCGAAGACGACGACGTGGTCGCTCAGGCTCATGACGAGTTCCATGTTGTGTTCGACGATCAGGAACGTGCGACCCTCCCGGTTCAGCTCCCCCACCAGCGCGGCGATCTTCTCGATGAGGGCCGGGTTCACGCCGCCGGCCGGCTCGTCGAGCAGGATGGTGTCCGGCTCGGCCATCAGCACGCCGGCCAACTCCAGCAGCTTCTGCTGGCCATAGGAGAGGTTGCGGGCCTCGACCGTCATCAGATGGTCGATGCCGAGCCGGTGCAGCCAGCCGCGTGCCCGCTCGATCTCGGCCGCATTTCGCGCGCTGGCGAGCTGCGCCCGGAGGCTGGTGCTGCGCACCGCCACCAGCGCGTTCTCCAGCACGGTCAGTCGCGGGAACACCCGGCACAGCTGGAAGGTGCGGCCAAGGCCGGCCCGGGCGATCGCGTGCGGCGCCTTGCCGGTGATGTCGCGCCCCCGGTAGGCCACCTGGCCGGCGTCCGGCTTGATCATACCGGTGACGCAGTTGAAGAACGTGGTCTTCCCGGAACCGTTGGGCCCGATCAGGGCGTTGATCTTCCCCTGGTGGAAGGCGACGCTGGCGTCCTCGACAGCGACCACACCGCCGAAGCGCTTGCTGAGTCCCACCGTCTCGACGCTCATGGCGCTACCTCACGAGCCGATGTCGCCTCGCCGGTTGATGTCGCCCCGCCGGTCGATGTCGCCTCGCGGATCGACGGTGCCTCGCCGGTCGATGTCGCCTCGCGGATCGACGGTGCTGGCGGGCCGAAGAATCGGCGGTGCAGATCGGACAGTGCCGGGATCACCCCGTCGGGCATGAAGAGGACGACGATGCCCAGCAACAACCCGGCCGCGACGAGGTGGAGCTGCGTGTCGCCGTACGCCACCTTGAAGTATTCCAGCGCTGCGCCGACGATCAGCGCGCCCAGCAGCGGGCCGAACAGGTGCCGCACGCCGCCCAGCAACGCCATCAGCACCATGTAGGCGCCGGTGAGGATGGAGAACTGGAACACCGGGTCGAGGTCGCCGAACCAGAGCGCGTACAACCCGCCACCGAGCGCGGTGCAGACGGCGGAGACGACGTACACGATCAGCTTGAACGTGAACGTCGGCGTGCCGAGCGACTGCGCCTTGTCCTCGTCTTCCCGGATCGCCTTGAGCCCCATGCCGAACCGGGACCGGTCGACGACCCACCAGGCCAGCAGCGCCACGGCGAGCAGCGCGCAGAAGAGGTAGAAGAACGCCCGGTGATGCTCGGGGCGGCGCAGGTCGGGGAACGGCCGCGGCACGTTGAGGCCATTCGAGCCGCCCGTGAACGTCGCCCAGCTCTGGAAGACCAGCAGCAGGATCAGCACCAGCGCGATGGAGACGATGACGAAGCTCGCGCCGCGGACCCGCAGCGACGCCGCGCCGATCGGCACGGCGAGCGCGCCGACCAGCGCGGCCGCCGCGCACAGCGCGACGAAGCTGGGCACGCCGGCCTTCACCACCAGCAGCGCGGTGCCGTAGGCGCCGAGCCCGACGTACGCGCCGTGGCCGAGCGAGATGTACCCGGTGAAACCGCCCACGAAGTTCCACGCGGTGGCGTAGACGGCGTAGCTGGCCACCACCACGCCGGCGGAGAGGATGTACGGGTTGGGCGCCAGCGCGGGGAACGACAGCACCAGCGCGGCGCCCACCGCCAGGAGGATGCCCCTAAAAGCGTTGCGCAAGGCGGCCTCCGAAGAACCCCTGCGGCCGGAACGCCAGCGTGGCGAACAGCGCGAGGTAGAAGACGGTCTGCGCCCACGTGGTGCCGAGCGGCAGCTGCAACAGGCTCTGGGTCAGGCCGAGCAGCATCGCGGCGATCGCGGCGCCGGGCACGCTGCCGAGGCCGCCCACCACGATGATGGCCATCAGCGGGCCGATCCAGTGCCAGTGCAGCGACGGGTAGATGGTGGCGTCGAGCGCCAGCGCGGTGCCGCCGACCGCCGCCGTGGCGAGGCCCAGCCCGAAGCCGTACCCGGCGACCCGGTCGGTGTCGATGCCGGCCAGCTGCGCGGCCTCCCGGTGCTGGATGGTGGCCCGCAGCGCGTGCCCGAAACGGGTGACCTTCAGCACGACGTACAAGCTGGACAGTGCGGCGGCGGCCAAGCCGAACGCGATCAGCTTGACCACCGCGACCCTGGCTCCGAAGAGGTCGAGGCTCGCGCCGCTGTAGCTGAGCTGGACGCGGCGCTGCACGCCGCTGAACACGTAGCCCAGCGCGCCTTCGATGGCGAGCGCGATGGCGAACGTGAGCAACACCGACATCATCGTCAGTGTGGCCGGACGCAGCCGCGCGATCAGCAGGCGCTGCATGGCGACGCCGACACCGAAGAAGAGCGGCACCGTGCCGACCAGCGACAGCAACGGGTCGAGGCCGGTCTGCCGGTGGAAATACCAGGCGAGGTAGGCGGCGAGAATCAGGAACGCGGAGTGGGCGACCATCACCACCCGCATCACTCCGAAGTAGAGGGTCAGGCCGGCGGCCAGGAGGGCGTAGAGCCCGCCCAGCAGCAGCCCCAGAATGACGCTCTGGAAGACCAGCACCGGCCGGTCACCACGCCGGCTTCGGGAAGACGAAGTCGGCTTCCTTCTGGTTCTCCGGCAACACGATCTGGATCTCACCCCGCACGTACTGCTGGATCATGTGCGCGCCCTTCGGGCGCCCGGTCGCGTCCCACGACAGCGGGCCGACGACGGTCTCCACCGTGTTGGTGCGCAGCCAGTCCACCAGCCGCTTCTGGCAGTCGCCCGGCTCGGCGCAGCCCGCGGCCGTCACCGCCGCGGCCACCACCTGGCCGGTCGTGTAAGCATTCGCCTCGTCCTCGCCGGGCGGGCCGCCGAACTGCGCGGTGTACTTCTCGACGAACTCCACATTGCTCGGATACTTCGCCTTCTCGGTGTATCCCGTCGGCGCGAGGATGCCCTCGGTCTTGTTGCCGATCGCCTTCGCGAACTCCGGGTTCGTGGGCGCGGTCGAGAACGCCGCGAGCTTCGGCTGGTAGTTGAGCTGTTGCAGGGCGACGATGAGGTTCACCGCGTCCTGGTACTGGCTGCCACCCACCACCATGTCGGCTCGCGAGTTGGCGATTTTCGCGGCGATGCCGCCGAAGTCGGTGGTGTTCGGCGGGTACACCTCGTTGACCACCGTCTGGATGCCGGCCTTCTCCAGCTTGTCCTTCAACCCGTACGCGGTGCCCTGCGCGAACGGGTCGTCCATGGCCGCGTAGGCCGCGGTGCGCGGACGCTGCCCCGCCGGCATCGCGATGATGTATTCGGCGAGGTGGTTGTAGTGGTCGCTGGCGACCGCCGGCGCGGCGTAGAAGAGATTCTTGAACCCCTGCTGGAACACCTCGGCGGCGGCGCCGGCCGGCTCGACGAAGAGCATGCCGTACTCCTCCGCCACCCGGGCCGACGGAGTCACCAACCGGCTGGAGAACGGCCCGAAGACGAGGTCGACCTCGTCCTGGCCGATGAGCTGTTCGTAGTCGGCGACGACCCGGTCGGCATTGGACTGGTCGTCGAGGATCTTCAGCTCGACCTGGCGGCCCAGCAGCCCGCCGTTGTCGTTGACGATCTTCTGCCACGCCTGGTAGCCGCGCTGGATGCCCTTGCCGGGCTCGGAGAAATCACCGGTGAGCGGCAGCGAAATGCCGACGGTGATGGGATCTTCGGCACGGTCGCCGGAATCATCGGCGCCGCACGCGGTCATCGCGGTCATGAGGAGTGCGGCCACCGCGACCACGGATCTGGTTGCCTTCATCTTCGTCGCTCCTCGTACTGCCCGATACGGAAGCGCTTTCCCGAAGCGCCCTCGTACCATAGACCTCGATCTCTAACCTCCACCACCCCTCATGATCAGGGCGTCCCTCAAGTCGTTCTCACGACGTGAGGGACGCCCTGATCATGCGGCGTATGGTGGCAGAGTGAGTAACGAGGCGAGCTGGCGGCAGCAACGCGAGCGCGCGATCGCGAGCCACGCCGACGCCGCGCGCCAGCGCCGGGAGCGGGAGGCGGCCGAGGCGCGGCGGCTGATCGCCGACTTCGTCCAGCGCGCCCAGGAGCGCGGGCTGCCAGCCGAACGCCTTACCGCGCGGTCCTATCGCGGCGGCGGGCCCTACCGCACCGGCCTCCGCGGCTGGTACCTGAAAGCCGACCGCTCGCTCGCAGTGGGCACCGACGGGAACCTGTACCTGTTGACGGTGCCCGGCGGCCTGAGCGCCCGCATCACGGGCGCGTCGGTGGCGCCACACGAGCCGCGACTCGTTGTCGGTGAAGGCGGCCGGGACGGCGAATCCATCCCCCTCCAGACGCTGCTGGAGCGGCGACTCAGCGGCTAGCGCGCCAGGCCTCGACCACGGCGTCGACGTCGAACGGTCTTATGATCACCGGCGGCCCGTCGATGAGGCCGCGCCGGGCGCGCTCGATGCGCGCGTTGAGGTCGGCGACGATCTCCCGCACCACCGCCTCGGACGACTTGGTGGCCAGCGTGTCCATCAGCTCCTCGGCCTCCTTACGGAGCCGCAACGAGGTCGGCGCGACGCCACCGAGCTCTTCCCGGCGCACCCACTGCTTGAGCCACCAGTCCTCGTCATACGGCTCGTCGCGCCCCGGCAGCGGCTTGCCGGCCCCGGGAAGATCGTCAAACTCGCCGCGCTCCTGCGCCTCCCGAATCTGCCGATCAATCCGCGACTCAAACCCCATTCCCCAACCCTACCGCCCCCCTTCCCCTCCTCCCCCCTTCCCCGTCTTCCCCGTCGATCAAGGGCTTGGGCACGTGGTTGGATCTCTCAACCATGTGCCTGAGCCCTTGATCGGCGCGGATCTCCTTGATCGGCGGGCGGCGGGCCCGCGCGGGCCCGGGCGCGTCGACGCGCGGGCTCGACGCGCGGGCGGCGCGTCCGCCGCCCGCCGCCCGCCGCGCCAGCGGCGAGGCCCCGGGACTCCCGGCCGCACCCTGCTGGCGGATGATCCGCGGCCACACCGAGATGACGAGGAAGCGATAGCGGGGGTCCGGTCGCGGCGCGTCGCCGATCAAGGAAATGTACGCCGATCAAGGGCTCAGGCACGCGGATCAGAGATCGAACCACGTGCCCAAGCCCTTGATCGACGTGCTTTCCCTTGATCGACGGCGGCGGCGCCCGCGCTGCGAGGGCTCCGCGCACCGCCAGGGCTCCGCGCAGGCTGCGGCAGCGCGGCGGCGCCCGCGGTCGGCGCCCGCGGTCGGCGCCCGCGGTCGGCGCCCGCGGTCGGCGCCCGCAGTCGGCGCCCGCAGTCGGCGCCCGCAGTCGGCGCCCGCAGTCGGCGCCCGCAGTCGGCGCCCGCAGTCGGCGCCCGCGGTCGATGCCCGCGCGCCGACAGGTGGGGCGAGGCAGGGATCGATCAAGGACATCCGCGCCGATCAAGGGCTCAGGCACGCGTATGAGAGATCAACCCACGTGCCTAAGCCCTTGATCGGCGAGAGGGTAGGACGTTGGTTGCTACCTCTTCCAGGACCGACTCGCTGCCGGCGTACCAGCTGTTTTCGCGGGGCCAGTGCGTGATCACGTCGGTGAAGCCGAGGTCGGCGGCGCGGCCGGCGGCCTCCGCGAAGAACGCGGCGCTGGACAGCGAGAACACCGGCGCGGCGTCCAGCGACAGCATCCGGTCGATCGCACCGGGACCCCGCCCGGCGGCGGCCAGCGCGTCGTCGAAGCGGGTGGCCGACTCGGCGACCGAACGCCACCACGCGCCGAGATCGTCGGAATGCGCGCCGGTCGTCACCCACCCTTGCCCGTACCGGGCCGCGAGGCGCATCGCGCGCGGGCCGTTCGCCGCCACGACGAACGGCGCGCGGGGGCGCTGCACACACCCGGGGGTACTGCGGGCGTCCACCGCCCGATAGTGCTGCCCGGCGAAGTCGGCGCGCCCCTCGCGCAGCAGCCCGTCGAGGAGGCTCAGGAATTCACCGAAGCGGTCGACCCGCTGTCGCGGCGTCAGGGTGGGCTGCCCGAGCACCGCGGCGTCGTATCCCATGCCACCGGCGCCCAGGCCGAGGGTGAGCCGGCCGCCGGAGATGTCGTCGAGCGCGGTCACCTCCCGGGCGAAGTGCACCGGATGGCGGAAGTTGGGTGAGGCGACCATGGTGCCGATGCGGATGCGGGAGGTGGCGAGCGCCGCCGCGGTGAGGACCGGCACCGCGTCGAACCACGGGCCGTCCACCAGGTCGCGCCATCCGATGTGGTCGTACGTCCAGGCGTGGTCGAACCCGTACTCCTCGGCCCGGCGCCACCGCCGCGACGCCTCCGACCACCGCTGGTCGGGAAGGATTACGATGCCGACGCGCATGACAGAGCCTCCGGGATCCGGTCCAGTACCGACGATGGGTAGAGCGCGTAGTGGTAGAAGTCGACCGCCGCCACGCCGAGGGCGGCGCAGGCGGCGACCTTGCGCGCCAGGTTGGCGGCGTCGGCCGTGTCGGGATGGCCGGGGCGCAGCACCACCCGCACCGGGCACCGGCCGGCGACCGCTTCGACGACCGATGCGACGTCCGCGCGCAGCCGTTCGACGTCGCGCGTATAGCCGAGCGTCGCATAGCCGTCTACAACGGACGGTAGCGCCCGCGCGTCCACACCGGTCCGCCACCCCTGTTCCACCACGACGGGACCTTCCGGGGTGCCGGAGCCATAGCCGAGCAACGCACCGGTCAGGTCGAGGTAGACCAGCTCGCCCCCGTCGGCGTGCAGGGCATCGGCGACTCGCCGCGCGAGGCCGGTGACGACCCGCTGCCGGGCGTTGAGGAAGCCAGCGAGGTCGGCGCCGACGGCCGCGCACAACGCGTCGGGATCGTCCGGCGTGGGTGGCGCCTCGCCAGCTAACGCGCGCTCCAGATGGGCCGCGATCGCGGCCCGCAAGCGGTCCGGCTCCGCCGCCGCGGACGCCTGTCGACAGTGGACGCAGAAACACAGCCCGAGCAGCAGCCGCTCGCCGGGGCCGAGCGGGACGAAGCCCCGCTCGTGGTGGTGGCCGTGGTCGTAGGTGCCGTAGGCCAGGGCCTCCGCGACCACCGGCGCGCCGGTCGCCGCCGCCACGGTACGCGCCAGTGCGACCGCGTAGTCCGCCACGTCGGGGTTGGCCGGGCACAGATCCGCGAGCAGCCGGTCGCCGAAGCAGTTCTCGGCGCACACATCCGGGTGCGCGGTGCCCAGCGTGGTGTTGTGCAGGAACACCGTCCAGGCCAGCAGTTCGCCGGGCGCGGCCAGCGCGCACAGCCGCGCGGTGGCGGCGACCTCGTCCGGGTTCTGCTCGGGCGGGCGCAACCGGACGCCGTCCCACAGGTGGGGCGGCAGCGGGAGGAAGACCCCATCGCGGCGATAAACCAGGCGGCGGTGACCGCGGGGCGTCAGGTCGCGCGCTTGGTGGTACGCGACCGCCAGCGTGACCGCGTCGACGCCGCGCCCGCGCACCCCCGTCAGCACCTCGCCCACCCCCTCGTCCACCAGGTCGGACGGGAAGGCGAAGAGGCTGCTGCGCATGCGACCATGATCGCACGCGGACAGCTCCTCCATGATCAAGGCGTCCCTCATGTCGTTAGAACTACTTGAGGGACGCCTTGATCATGAGGAGGAGCAACGCGCCAGCGAGGCTGAGGCAGAGCATGAGCACGGACAGGACGAACGCGCCGCTGTCCCGGGGCGTGGCCAGCACGCTGGCGCCGGAGAGCAGCGCGACGAACGCCACCCAGGTGACGAGGGCGCGGCCCACCTGCGGGCTAAGCATCGCGGGCCACCGACGCGAGGCGCTTGCGGCGGGCCAGGTCGGGGTCGGGTTCCGGGATCGCCGCCAGCAACGCCCGCGTGTACTCGTGCGTGGGGTGGTTGATGACCTGCGGCGTCGGGCCGACCTCGACCGCGCGGCCGCGGTGCATCACCATCGTGTGGCCGTGCCAGCCGAAGTACTTCGCCAGCGCCAGATCGTGGGTGATGAACAGGAAGCCGACGCCCAAGTCGTCGCGCAGTCGCTTGAGGACATTCAGCAGGCTGACCCGGATCGACACGTCCAACATGGACGTCGCCTCGTCGGCGACGATGAGGCGGGGCCCGAGCGTGAGCGCGCGCGCCACCGCCACCCGTTGCCGCTGCCCGCCGGAGAGCTGATGCGGAAACTTCCTCATGAACTGTTCCGGCGGCGTGAGGTCGACCTCGGTGAGCAGCTCGCGGGCGCGGGCCCAGGCCTGGGCCCGGCCGCGCGCCAGGCGGTGCCGGCGCAGCGGCGCGGAGATGGTGCCGAAGACGTCGCGGATCGGGTTCAGCGACGCGTACGGGTCCTGGTGGATGTACTGCACGGCGCGGCGGAACCGGATGGCGTCCGGCCCGCTCAGCCCGTGGATGTCGGCGCCGCCGAACCGCACGACGCCGCTGGTGGGCCTGGTCAGCCCGGCGGCGATCCGGGCCGTCGTCGTCTTGCCCGACCCGCTCTCGCCCACGAGGCAGAGCACCTGACCGGGATCCAGGCTCAGGCTGACGCCGTCGACCGCGCGGACCGGACCGAACTCCTGGCTGACGTTCTCCAGACTGATCAGCGGCTCAGCCACCGGACGCCACCACCTTCCGCTCGAAGCGCACCTGGTCCGCGTGGTGACAGGCGACCTCGTGCCGGAGACCGACCGCGACCAGCTCCGGGTCGACGTCGCCGCAGTCGTCCTGGGCGTACCCGCACCGGGGCCGGAAAGGACACCCTGGCGGCAGGTCGAGCAGGCTCGGCGGGCCGCCGGGAATCGCGGCCAGCTCCGGCAGGTCGCCCACGACGGGCGGCACCGCGTTCAACAACCCCACCGTGTACGGGTGGCGCGGCCCGTAGAACATGTCCCGCACCCCGCCCAGCTCGATGACGCGTCCGGCGTACATGGTGGCGACCCGGTCGGCGAGCTCGGCCGCCAGCGGCAGGTCGTGCGACACGAAGATCATGGCGAAGCCGAGCCGCTCGCGCAGCTCGTGCAGCACGTCCACAATGGCCCGCTGGGTGAGGATGTCGAGGGCGGTGGTCGGCTCGTCGAGCACGAGCACCTGGGGGTCCAGCAGCAGGCTCATCGCGATCAGCACGCGCTGCTTCATGCCGCCGGACAACTGATGGGGGTACGCCGGCAGCACGCGGTCCGGGTCGAGCTGGACCTTGCGCAGTACGTCCACGCAGCGGCGCCGGAGCTCGTCGGCCGGCATCCCGCGCCGGTGCGCCCGGATCGTGTCGCGCATCTGGTCGCGCACCCGCAGCACCGGGTTGAGCGAGTTCATCGCGCCCTGGAAGACCATCGCCGCCTCGCTCCACCGGAACCGGCGCAGTTCCTCCCGGTCCAGGGTGAGCAGATCCACCACGCGCCCGTCGCGGCGCCGGTAGCGCACCTCGCCGGACGGCACGGTGCCGAGCTTGGGCAGCAGCCGCAGCAACGCCAAGCCGAGCGTGGTCTTGCCGCAACCGCTCTCGCCGACCACGGCGAGGCTCTCGTTCGGGTACAGGTCGAAGCTCACGCCGCGCACGGCGCGGATCGGGCCGACGGCGGTGCGGTACTCGACGACCAGGTCGCGGACCGAGAGGATCGGCTCCATCTACCCCTCCCTCAGCCGCGGGTTGAGAATCTCCTCGAACGAACGGGTCATCGTCACCAAGGACAGCTGCAGCACGCTGATCGCGAGCACCGGCGCCAGCACGTAGAAGATGCTGTCCGAGAAGAAGATGGCACCGCGGGTCCAGGCCTTGTTCAGCATCGCGCCCCAGTTGTCGTCGACGATCGGCGCCAGGCCGAGGAAGTACAGGCCGACCAGCGCGTAGATCGCGTTGGTCATGGTGACGACGAAGTTCATCAGGATGAAGGTGGCCATGTTCGGCAGGATCTCGCGCGCCACGATCCAGCCGGTGCCGAGGTCGAGCAGCTGAGCCGCCTCGACGTACTCCCGTTCCTTCAGGGAGAAGACCTGGGCGCGCACCGAGCGCAGCAGGTACGGCCACGCGAACGCCCCGATGATGACCGCCAGCAGCCACGGGTTGTCCAACTTGTACAGCGAGGTGAGCACGGCGAGCAGCACGATCTGCGGCACGGTGAGGACGATGTCGGTGACCGACACGATCAGCGAGTCGACCCAGCCGCCCAGGTAGGCCGCGAGGGCGCCGAAGAGGACGGCGATCAGGGTGGAGATGGCCGCGGCGACCACGCCCACCAGGATCACCGACCACCCGCCGTTGATCATCTGGAGGGCGATGTCCCGCCCCTCCGCGTCGGTGCCGAACGGGTGCGTCAGGCTGGGCGGCAGGTAGACCGCGTTGAGGTCGGTGGGCAGCCGGTCCGGCGTGAACAGCGGGCCGACGAGCGCGACCAGCACCATCGACGCGAAGACGAGGGAGCCGGCGAACCCCGCCTTGGAGCGCAGTAACGGCCGGATGAAGGTCATCGCTCATCCCTTCCCGGTCACGCTGACCCGCGGGTCAAGACGGCTGTAGAGCAGATCGGAGACCAGGTTGGCGGCGACGACGGCGATCGTGACGACCAGCAGGATGCCTTGCAGCACCGGGTAGTCGCGCCGCTGCACCGATTGGAGGAGCAGGTAACCCACGCCCTG
Organism: Actinomycetes bacterium KLBMP 9797; assembly: GCA_037414955.1. Classification (GTDB taxonomy): domain Bacteria; phylum Actinomycetota; class Actinomycetes; order Mycobacteriales; family Micromonosporaceae; genus Phytohabitans. Next base: position 34,759 of record JBBEWH010000089.1, on the reverse strand, counting down.
GTACTGGAACACCTGCTCGACCAGGATCGACCCGCCGACCACGAAGCCGAGCGTGATGGCGAGTTGCGGGAAGAGCGGCAGTATCGCGTTGCGCCCGACGTACGCCGACCGGATCCGCCGATCGGTGAGGCCGCGGGCGCGCGCCACCGTGACGTAGTCCTCCCCCAGCGTTTCCACGGTGGACGACTTCATCACCAGCATCCAGCCGCCGATCGTGGTGAGCACGTACACCGTGATCGGCAGGCCGGCGTGGTACATCGCGTCGGAGAGGAAGTCGACGCTGAAGTTGGGCGTGACGCCTGGCGAGTAGGCCCCGCGCATGTCGGCGATCGGTAGCCACCCGAGCCGCACCCCGAAGAAGACCACGACCAGCATGGCCAGCAGGTAGTTCGGGATCGAGTGGAGGAACGAGCCGATCAGCGACAGCGCGTGGTCGAGCCAGCTCTCCCGCCGGTAGGCCATCAGCATGCCGAGGGCGATGCCGAGCCCGAAGCTGATCAGCACGCCGAGGCCGACGCTGAACAGCGTCCACGGCAGGTACTCGAAGACGATGTCGAACACCGACGTGCCGGGTGCCAGCAGTGACTCGCCCAGGTCGCCGCGCACGAGACCGGTCAGGTACTCCCCGTACTGCTGGAGCAGCGGCCGGTCGGGGTTGAAGGAGAACAGGCCGGCCGCCTGGCTGACCGCCTCGTCGTACGACACGCCGTACTGCGACATCTGGTTGTTGATGTAGACGTCGACCGGGTTGCCGGGTAGGAGGCGCACGAGGAAGAACGTGCCGGTGGCGACGAAGTAGACGGTCAGCACCGCCTTCGCCACCCGACGAACGACGTAGTGCCGGTACAGCCGGCCGGCGATCCGCCGCACCGCGACGGACGAGATCGCCGGACCGATCCGTTGGATAGCAGTCATGGCGTGCTCAGGCGGCTTTCAACCGGCCCTGAAGCATCAGCAGGACGGTCGCGTTGTCCGCGTACGGGCCGTTGAACATGACCGGGTCGTCGTCGGCCGGCCACTGCGCGACCCGGGTGCCCTCCAGCGCCGGGTTGTTGCCGTAGCGTTCGTACAGTGGGATGACCGGCAGCAGTTCGTTGAAGGCCAGCGCGACCCGGGTGACGCTCGCCTTCTGCGCCGCCTCGTCCAGTCCCGCGCCGGCCGCGTCCACCAGCGTCTTGAAGTCGACCGGCCCCGCGGCCGTCGTCTGTTTCAGGTCGAAGTCGATGCCCCGGCCGCCCTGGTTGGCCGCGACCGGATAGTTGAAGGTGAACAGCGGCTGCACGAAGGCGAAGTGCGGGTTGGGGTGCGCGCTCGCACCCCAGGTCTGGATCCCCATCTGGTAATCGCCCTTGCGCAGGTCCACGTCGAACTGCGCGTAGGTGACGCCGCGCGCGGTGGCCTTGAAGCCGAACGCGGCCAGTTGCTGGGCCACGTTCTGCCCGGTCGCGGAGTAGTCGGCGAACTCGGCGTGGTAGCTCACGTCGAACGTGGCGGGCTTGCCGTCCGGCTTCAGCCACGCGCCGCCGTCCTTCTTCCACCCCGCCGCGGTGAGCAACTCGACGGCCTTCTCTTCGCTGTGCGCGTAGGGCTGGAGCTGAGCGATGTCCGCTTCGGACATCCAGTCCGGCACCTGCAGGTCAGAGAAGCCGGTCATGTACCGCACCGGCTTGCCGGAGTCGCCGAGCGAGACCTGACCGACCTGGTCGCGCTGGAGCGCGTACGCGAGCGCCTGGCGCACCCGGACGTCCTTGAACTCCGGCAACTTGCCGAGGTTGATGTAGAGCCCCGCGCCGGAGTACACCGGCGGGCGCAGGATCCGGATCGACTTGCCGGTGAACTCCTTGACGGTCGCGGGCGGGAAGCCGTGCGTGGCGAAGTCGACGTCCTTGGACAGCACCAGCGGCGTCACGTCCGGCGTCTCGCCGTTGTAGAGCACGACCTTGTCGAAGTCGATCTTGTCCGCGGCGTAACCGGTCGCGTTCTTGACCATGGTGAGCTGCGCGCTGGTGATGCTCTTCGCGTCGAACGTGAACGGGCCGCTGGCCACCACGTTCTCGGGGTGGAACGCCTGGAAATCCGTGTTCAGCTTGGCGCCCTCGTCGCTCGCCAGGTCCTTGCCGGCGCCGAAGAGCTGCTGCGCCTTCGTCGCCCACTCGCCGTAGACGGCGTCGCTGTAGATCTGCCGGCGCAGCGCGTACCGCTCGAACACGGTGGACGGGTTGTTGAGCGTGAAGACGACGGTCTGCTCGTCGGTCGCCTGCACATCGCTGATGTAGTTCCAGCCCACGTTGCGCATGATGCGCAGCAGCCACCAGGACGTGACCATGTCCTTGCTGGTGAGTGGCTTACCGTCGCTCCACTTCAGACCGCTCTTCAGCTTGACCGTGTAGGTCTTGGCGGCGGCGTCGAGCTGCCACGACTCGGCCAGCACGCCCTCGTACCGCTTCTCCTTCCAGATGTACATCGCGGGCGGCGGCACGACGAGGTCGATGTAGGGCCCGTCCGCGACGATCCGGTCGGTGATGCCCTCCACGACGTTGAAGTGGCCCTTCGGCGGCACCTGGAACGGCCAGGCGCCGTGGAACTCCTTGGTGCCGCTGCTCTTCGAGGCGCTCTCGCTCGGGCTGCACGCGGCCAGGAACGCGATGCCGGCGGTGCCGGCACCGAACAGTCGCAGCGCTTCCCGCCGCGATACCGAAACTCTTTCGATCACAAAATCCTCCACTGACGACACGGGGGACGCTGAGCCACTCGAACTACATGGAAACAAGGTCGGGCGGAACGTCGGCGTGTGCCGACAGCTCCTCCAGATGCGCACGCACGCGAGCGATGGGCGTACCGTCCGCCCGTCGCCGGTCCCCCGTGCCGCCGCCCTGCCACGGCAGCGGGCCCGACGGTGGTCGGTACCCGCAACCCGCCGCGTCAAGCCGGCTGAGGTGCCCGGCGAGCCGGGCCTCGAAATGAGTCGCCGGGCGGCCGATCCAGGCCACGTCGGCGAGGGCGCACGCCCGCGGAAACACCATGTAATCAAGGTGGCGGGCGTCCGGGATGTATTCGGACCAGGCTTGGAACTGGGCGCCGATCACGTGGGCCCGTTCCTCATCGCTCCAGCTGGCGGGCGCCGGCTCGAACGACGCGATGTCCGCGAGCGTGACCGGGCCGCCGATGGACAGCGGCTCGTCGGCGCTCTCGGACTGGTCGTAGTCGAAGTAGGTCGGGTACACCGGGCAGCGCACCACGTCGTAGCCCGCCGCCGCGGCCCGCCGCGCCACCGCGTCCCCGCGCCACGCGGTGACGACGGTGTCGGGCAGCACGCCGCCGCCGACGTACCCCTCGTCCCAGACCACCGTCCGCCGGCCGCGCGCGGACAGGTAGCCGGCGAGCTCGCGGAGGAAGTGTCCAAAGAGGTCGACGGGCGCGTCGAGTCCCAGCGCGGCGAGGTGCGCGGTCACGTCCGGGTCGGTGGCCCAGTCGCGCAGGAGGCACTCGTCGCCGCCGATGTGGACGTAGCCGCCGGGCACGGCGTCGGTGAGCTCCTCCAGGACGTCGGTGAGGAACCGCACGGTCGCCGGCACCGGCTTGACCACCGCCTCGGAGATGCCCCACCCGGTGCGGACGGTGTGCGTGCCGACGCCGAACTCGGGATAGGCGGCCAGCAGCGCGGAGGCGTGTCCCGGCAGGTCGATCTCCGGCACCAGGGTGATCCCGCGGTCGGCCGCGTACGCCGACATCTCGGCGAGGTCGTCCAATGTGTAGTAGCCACCGTGCGGGGTGCCGTCCGTCGTGCCCTGACGCTCGTACCAGGCCTGGGTGCTCGGCCGGTGGCCGCCGATCTCGTGCAGCCGGGGGTAGCGGCGGGACTCGATCCGCCAGCCCTGGTCGTCCGTCAGGTGCAGGTGTAGCCGGTTGAGCCGGTGCATGGCGAACAGGTCGACGTACCGCAGGATCGTGTGCTTGTCGAAGAAGTGCCGGGAGACATCGAGCATGCCGCCGCGCCAGGCGAGCGCCGGGGCGTCGGACACCTCGCCGCACGGCACCACCCACCGGGTGCCGTGCGGTGGCGCCGACCGCCAGGCCGCGTCCGGCAGCAGCTGCCGCAGCGTCTGCACGGCGTGCCGTACCCCATCCACTGTGGATCCCACGAGTTCGACGCCGTCCGCGTCGACCCGCAGCCGGTACGCTTCCGGGCCGCCCATCGTGGACTCCAGCCGCACCAGCAGACCCGGCCCGGTAAGAGCCGGCCGCAGCGGCAGGCGCAGCGGCGCGAGCAGCAGGCGCACGACGCCGGCGGCCGCCTCCGCACCGGGCGCGGCGACCAGCGGCGTGTCCGCGGTCAGCTCGAACGTCCCGGGCAGGCGGCGCACCGATACGGGGCGCGGCAGCAGGGTCTCGTACCGATCGGTCATCAGGTCCTCCGGGAGTCGGGTTAGAGCGCGACGACGACGCCTTCTAGCCGGGCACGCTCGGCGGCCCAGACGAGGCGGTGGCTGGCCAGCGACTCAGCCGGTCCGGTCTTGATCAGGCTCGGGTCGGCGCCGGCGATCGAGGCGACGAACGCGTCGATGAGCCCGGCGTCACCGCCGGCGTGCCCGCGGGCCGCCGATGCGTCGGCACCGACGCCGACATGGATGACCTTCGCGTTGCCGGTGTCGAGGTCGTATCCGGCGGTGCGGAAGTCGTACAGATGAATGCTTTCGCCGTCGGTCTCGAGGTAGCCGCGGGTGCCCATGATCCGGGTCTTCCGGTCGGCCTTGGGGGTGAAGGCGGAGACGGTGAGCGACGCGGTCACGCCGCCCTCGTACTCGATCGTCACGATCTGGTGGTCGACCGCGTCGTTGTCGCAGGCGTAGACGCAGCGGCCGTATGGCCCGTCGCGCAGCGCGGCCTCGACGCCCTCGGTCGTGAGGTCGTCGGTGACCGTGCTCAGCGGCCACCGCTCCCGTTCCGGATCGCCCAGGCACGACCGGTAGAGCCGCGCCGCCGAGTAGACGCAGGCGTCCTCCACCGGGCACGTGACGCACCGGGTGCTCGCCTGCGGCGGCGCCTGGTCGGCCCGGAAGTGGAAGAGCCCGCCGGACGAGGAGACGCGCACCGCGGGGCGGCCCACGAGGTACTGCAACCAGTCGACGTCGTGGCACGCCTTCGCCAGCAGCATCGGCGTGGCGAGGTCGGCGCGGCGCCAGTTGCCCCGCACGTAGGAATGGGCGAAGTGCCACCATCCGACGGGTTCGAGGTGTTGGATCGACACCAGTTCGCCGAGCCGGCCGCTGTCCAGCAACGCGCGGATCCGCCGGGTCAGCGGCGTGTACCGCAACACGTGGCAGACGGCCAGTTGGACCCCGCACCGCTCGGCCGCCAGAATGATCGTCCGCGCCTCCTCCTCGGTGGGCGCGATCGGCTTCTCCAGGAGGAGGTGGTAGCCCGCCTCAGCGAGGGCGACCGCTGGGCCGACGTGGTCACGGTCCTGGGTGGCCACGATCGCGGCGTCCGCTAACCGGGGCCGCGCGGCCAGCGCCACCCAGTCCGGGAAGACGGCGTCCGGCCCGAGTCCATAGGTCTCGGCCATCGCCGCGCGCCGGGCCGGGGACGCGTCCGCGACCGCCACCACCCGGGCGCGCCCGCTCGCCGCCGCCAGCTCCGCGTACTGCTGGCCGCGCTGGCCGGCGCCGACGACGGCAATGGTCACGGGCTCCATCAGGCCTCCCGGTTACACGGTGGACATCAGGGGGTAAATATCAAAGCGATTTTGCAATATCAGTTGCATAATGATGAGGACGAGGTCCCGAGGGTGTCAAGAGGTTGCCGGTGACGATGGACGAGACTTCCCCGTTCGAACGGCCGAACGTGGCCGCTGTGCTGTCGGTGGCGCGCGACGCGGAGCCGCGTACGCTGACCGACCTGACCCGGGCCACCGGCCTCTCCCGCCCCACCGTGGAGGACGCGCTGACCCGCTTGATCGACCGGCGGGTGGTCGAGGATCTCGCCCCCGACGGTGGCGGGAAGGTGGGACGGCCGGCCCGCCTCTACCGCTTCCGTCCGGAAGCCGGCGCCGTCCTGGGCCTGGACATCGGTGAGCACCAGGTGGTCGCGCTGCTCGCCGACCTCACCGGGGCGACGCTCGCGACCGTCACCGATCCGGTCAGCGCGCGCGACTCCGGCGACGACCGGCTCGCCGCCGTGCGGGGCGCCATCCGCACGGCGCTGGCGCAGGCCGGGCGTACCCGGAACGATGTGTGGGCCGCGGCCGCCGGCACCGCCGGCGTCATCGACGCGGACGGCAAGGTCGTGGTCTCGCACATCCTGCCCGACTGGACCGGCCGCAACCTCGCCGGCCAGCTGCGCCGCTCGCTCCTCTGCCCGATCCGGGTGGACAACGACGCCAACCTGGCCGCGCTCGCGGAGCACTGGCGCGGTGCCGCGGTCGGCGTGGACGACGTCGTCTACCTGCACGCGAGCCATCGGCTCGGCGCCGGGCTGCTGATCGGCGGGCGGGTACACCGGGGATTCAGCGGGGCGGCGGGTGAGATCGGCGCGTTACGGCTGCTGCACTGGGATTCGGCGGCGCGGCACCTGGCGCTGCACGACCGGCCGGTGCCGCAGGACGAGCTGGACACCGTCACGGACCGGATCTACGCGGCCGCCCGCGCCGGTGACACCACGGCCCTGGCGGCCGTCGAGGAGTTCGCCAACGACCTGGCGGCCAGCATCGCGGCCATGGCGTCGACGGTGGACCCGGAACTCGTCGTCGTCGGGGGCCGGGCGGCGCACGCCGGCGACATCCTCGTCGCGCCGATCGTGCGGCGCCTGCGCGCGCTGTGCCTCCTCCCGCCCCGCGTCGCGCTGTCCACACTGGATGACGGAGCCGTGGCGACCGGCGCGCTGCGCACGGCCATGGACGTGGTCGAGAAGGAGATCTTCAAGCTATGACCACGGCCCGAAGGTCCGGTGTGGACATCTGAGGGTCGAAGGGGTGCAGCGGTCGGGTGAGCCGCTGGTGGCCGAGGCGCGTCAGATCCTGGTCGACCCCGCCCGGGGTGAGCGCGATCATCCAGCCGCGCGCCAGCTCCTGCAGCTCCGGCTCGAGGTAGCCGATCTTCACCACGACCACATCGGCCGCGCGCGGGTCGACGCCCAGCCGGAGGTAGTCCGCGACGAGGTGGTAAGGCCGGCGCCGGGACGTCAGGATCACGTCGACGCCGCCGGCGGCGAGCACCGCGACCGGGCCGCCCTGCGGGTCGTCGACCAGCGCCCGCACCCGCCCCGCCACCCGGGCCGGCCGGCCGTGCCGGGTGTCCATCCGGCCGCCGACCGCCAGCGCGACCTCCGCGCCCACACCGGCCGCCGCGCAGGCGCGCACCGCGACCGGGTCGGTGATGCTCGCGTACACCGCGCGCCGGTCCCCGGACGCGAACTCCTCGCGGGCCAGCATCCGTTCCAGCAGGTACGGCACATCGCCCGCGCCGCCCGCCGTCGGGTTGTCGCCGGAATCGCTGATGACGAACGGCCGGTCCGGGCTGGCCAGCGCGGCGTCGATCGCCTCGTCGGCGGAACCGGTCGGCCCGACGAACGCGAACGCGTCCCGCGCCGCCCAGTAGCGCCCGGCCAGCTCCTCCGCCCGCTCCCGGACGACCCGCTCGTCGGTGCCGGTGACCACGACGGCGGCGCTGCTGCGCGGCTCGTCGGCCCACGCGTACCCGACCCAGATCGCGGCGTCCAGCACACCCGGCAGCCGCTCCACGTCCGCCAGGCCGCCCCACAGGCCGCGCGCCGGCTCCATCCGGGTGCTCGTCTTCTCGCCGGGCAGCAGCACCGGCACCCGTACCCACGCCTTCACCGGCCGGATCCCGCCGCGCAGGCATGCCAGCAGCACGGCCGCGGCGCGCTCCCGGGTGATCCACTCGTCCTCGTGCGGCGCCAGGCGATGGGCGGTGATGAGGTCCACCTGCCGCACCAGGGCCGCGGTGACGCTGCCGTGCAGGTCCGTGGCGGTGGAGATCAGGCAGGCCGGACCGGCGGCGGCGCGCACGGCGGCGGCCAGGTCGGCCTCGACGTCGTCGTATCCGGGCACGTGCATGGCGCCGTGGATGTCCAGCACCAGGCCGTCGAACGGCCCCTCCCGCCGGATCCGGTCGACCAACTCGGCGGCGAGCCGCCGGTAGGTCTCCGGCTCGACCGGACCGCCCGGCACCGCCCGCGCGTGGACCAACGGCACCCACCGCACACCATCGTCTTCCCGAGTGAAGGTGTACCGGGACAGCAGCTCGTCGCCCCGCCGGATGGCGAAGTCGGCTTCGGTGCTGAGGTAAGGCGTGAACGTGCTGCACTCGATGTGGATGCCGCCGATACCGATCTTGAACGTCATCCCTCCTGGATAGCATGTCGTCGTGCGTTTCGAGGTGTGCGTCGACGGCGTCGACGGGGTGCTCGCCGCGCGGGCGGCGGGCGCCGACCGGGTCGAGCTGTGCTGCGCCCTCTTCGAGGGCGGCCTGACGCCGAGCGCCGGCCTCCTCACCACCGCCCTCGCCGCCGCCACGACCATCGACGTGAACGTGCTCATCCGGCCGCGCGGCGGCGACTTCGTCTACGACCGTCACGAGGTGCGGGCGATGCGGCACGACATCGAGCTGGTCGCGGCGGCCGGCGCGCACGGCATCGTCATCGGCGCGCTCACCGAAGACGGTGACGTCGACGGCCCCGTCTGCCGTGAGCTGCTGTCGGCCGCCGGCGGCCTCTCGGTGACGTTCCACCGCGCCTTCGACATGGTCCGCCGGCCACTCGACGCGCTCGAGGCCGTCATCGACCTCGGCGTGGACCGCCTGCTCACCTCGGGCCAGGAGTCGACCGCGCTGGAAGGCGCCCCGCTGCTCGCCGAGTTGGTGACCGCCGCGGCCGGCCGGATCGTGGTCATGCCGGGCGGCGGCATCACAGCCCGAAACGTGCGGCGCGTCATCGACCAGACCGGCGCCCGCGAGGTGCACTTCAGCGCGGCGACCACTGTGGAGAGTCCCGCGCGGCACCGCGACACCCGGGCCACGATGGGCGGCGCGTTACGCGCCGACGAGTTCCGCCGCCGCCACACCGCCCAACCCACCATCGAGTCGATCATCGCAGCGGCATCGTCATGATCAAGGCGTCCCTCAAGTCGTTAGGACTACTTGAGGGACGCCTTGATCATGGGGGATCAGGCCAGCGTGAGGTGGAGGCGGTCTAGGCGGGGCATCCAGTGGTAGGGGTTGCCGAAGGTGATGGTGTTGGTGCCGGCGCGGAGGTCGACGCCGAACGTCAGTGACGACACCGCCTCCCAACTGCCCGCCGCGAACGAGCGGGAGTACGTCGAGCCGCCGTTGACCTGGTAGTACGCGCTGCGGTTTTCACCGCTCACGTAGTAGACCGTCATCGAGTAGCGGCCGGCCGCCGGCACCGTCACGCCGGTGAACTCGATCGTGCCCGACACCGGGTATCCGTACGGGCTCCGCTCGGTGCCGAGGCGGTGCACGACCCGCCCGCCCGACGCACCCGCCATCGCCGTGACCGCCGCCGCGCCGGACAGGCGGGCGCCCTCGGCTTCGAACGAGAACGCGGTCGGCGCGGGCGACGTGGCCGGCGTGGTCGGTGGCGGGCCGCTCGGCGACGGCTCGGCCTGCCCGATCGGGGTCGCCGCCGCGGCGGGCGCCAGCGGCGCGGGGTCGGCGGTCGTCCGCGGTGGCGCATCGGGGACGCGCGGTTCCACAGTAGACGGTGTTGGGTCGGCGGCCGGTTGGGGCGCGGGCTGGTCGCCCAGGCTCATGACGACCACGACGACGGCGAGCGCCGCCAAGACGGCGGCAGTGGCCCAGCGGGTACCCCATGTCCTGGCCCGCCGGCGACCGCGGGTGAACCGGCGGGCCGGGCGTTCGGTGTCCACGGACACGGCCGGGACCACCGCGGCGCGTGGCTGCCGGCGGACCGCTGGACCGAACGCCGGCGCCAGTCCCGCTTCGGCGAGCAGCGGCCCGGCGGGGGCCAGCCCGGCGGTGTGGCCGGCGCCGCACCGCTCGCACTCGTCGAGGTGGCGCGCGAGCCGCTCCCGGCGCTGGAATTGAGGTCCGGCCGCCGCGCCACCGGCGAGCAGGACGAGGCCGGTGCAGACGGGGTCCACGGCGAGCGCGGCCGTCACCCGGCGGGCGGTGTCCAGCCGCACCCGCATCCGCCGTACCCGCGCGGCGCCCTCGTCCGGCGTCAGGCCCAGCGCGGTCGCGACGTCGCCGGCGGTCAGGTCACCGGTCTCGGTCAGCCACCACAGGGCGAACACGTCGCGGTCGTGCGGGGCGAGCCAGCGGGCCGCCTCGACGACGGCGCGCACCTCCCCGTACACGCCGAGCGCCTCCACCGGGGCGGCGACGAGGCTCGGCTGCCGCTGCCGGCGCAGTTCGCGGACCTGCCGCACGGTGGCCGCCGCGAACCCGGCCCGTACGGCGTCCGGGGCCGGCGGGTCCGCCTCGACGCGCTCGATGACCCGCCGGATCGCCCCCTCCACGCTCGGCTCGCCGGACAGCCCGAGCACCACGATGTGGCACACCAGCGGCTCGTACCGCTCGATCAGCTCGTCCAGCGCGCGCCGGTGGCCGGCCTTGGCCATCTCGGCCAGCCACTTCTCCCGCCCGTCAACCACCCGCAGTTCCCCCCAACAGAGATTCCCCCTAGGAAGAAGCGATCATGGGCGCGAAAATGCAACACCTCCCGCCGGCACCTCGGATCTGCTAGCCGAGATGCCGCCATAGCCTCTATTCTGCGAGGGTGGGAGTGTTTCGGATCGGCGAGGTCGCCGAGTTGCTCGGGGTCAGCGCCGACACGGTGCGGCGCTGGGTCGACGCCGGCCGGCTGGCCGCCACCCGCGACGAGCACGGCCACCGGGTGCTGACCGGCCGCGACGTGGCCGCGTTCGCCCGGTCGCTGGCCGACCAGCCCGACGAGCGCAGCGCGGCGTCGTCGGCGCGCAACCGGCTGCGCGGCATCGTGACCGCCGTCGCCAAGGACACCGTGATGGCTCAGGTGGACATCCAGGCGGGGCCGTTCCGGGTGGTGTCGCTGATGAGCCGGGAGGCGGTCGACGCGCTCGATCTCGAGGTCGGCTCGGTCGCGGTCGCGGTGATCAAGTCGACCACCGTCGTGGTGGAGAAGCCGTGACCACATCGAGGATCTGGACCGCCGCGCTCGCCGCCCTGCTGCTCCTCGCCGGATGCGGCGACTCGGCGGCGTCGAAGGGCGCGGACGAACGCACGCTCACCGTGCTCGCCGCCGCGTCGCTGACCGAGTCGTTCACCCAGATCGGCAAGGACTTCGAGGCGGCCAACCCGGGCACCACCGTCACGTTCAGCTTCGCCGGCAGTTCCGCCCTCGCCACCCAGATCAACCAGGGCGCGCCGGCCGACGTGTTCGCCTCCGCCAGCCCCGCCACCATGGCCGCGGTCACCGATGCCGGCAGCGCCGACGGCACGCCGGTCACGTTCGCCCGCAACCGGCTCGTCATCGCCGTGCCCAAGGGCAACCCGGAGGGCGTGGCCGGTCTCGCCGACCTCGCCACGCCGGGGCGTAAGGTCGCGCTCTGCGCCGCACAGGTGCCGTGCGGTGCGGCCGCGCAGCAGGCCCTCGCGGCCGCCGGGGTCGCGCTCACCCCGGTCACCCAGGAGCAGGACGTGAAGGCCGCGCTGTCCAAGGTGCGGCTGGGCGAGGTGGACGCCGCGCTGGTGTACCGCACGGACGTCCGGGCGGCCTCATCCGATGTGGACGGTGTCGAGTTCGCGGAGTCGGCCAGCGCCGTCAACGACTACCCCATCGTCGTGGTGCGGGACAGCGACACCGCGCGCGCCTTCGTCGCGTATGTCCACACCGGACCGGGCCGGGCCGTGCTGACGGCGGCCGGCTTCCAGGGGCCATGACGCGGGGCCGCCCGCCACTTCCGCTGCTGCTGCCGGCGGCAGCCGGCTTGGTGTTCCTGGTGCTGCCACTGATCGGATTGCTGGTGCGGGCGCCCTGGACGACGCTGCCCCAACGGCTCGCCGAACCGGCCGTGCTCACCGCGCTGCGACTGTCGCTGGTCACCGCCACGATCGCCACGCTGCTGTGCGTCGCGCTCGGCGTACCGCTGGCGTGGCTGCTCGCCCGCGTCGAGTTCCCCGGCCGGCGGGTGGTGCGCGCGCTGGTGACCGTGCCGCTCGTGCTGCCGCCGGTGGTGGGCGGCGTGGCGCTGCTGCTGGTCTTCGGCCGCCGCGGCCTGATCGGCAGCTGGCTGGACTCGGCGTTCGGCGTCACGCTGCCGTTCACCACCGCCGGCGTGGTGCTCGCCGAGGCGTTCGTGGCCATGCCGTTCCTGGTGATCGCGGTCGAGGGCGCGCTGCGCGGCGCGGACACCCGCTACGAGGAGGCCGCCGCCACGCTCGGCGCCACCCGCTGGACCGCGTTCACGCACGTGACCCTGCCGCTCGTCGCGCCGGGCGTGGTCGCGGGCGCGGTGCTGTGCTGGGCGCGCGCGCTGGGCGAGTTCGGCGCGACCATCACGTTCGCCGGTAACTTCCCGGGCCGCACGCAGACCATGCCGCTGGCCGTCTACCTGGCGCTGGAGACCGACCTGCAGGCCGCGATCGTGCTCAGCCTGATCCTGCTGGTGGTCTCCGTCGCCATCCTGGCGGCGCTGCGCGACCGGTGGATCACGAGCCCATGAGCCTCGACGCGCACCTCGTCGTCCACCGTGGAGACTTCCGGTTGGACATCCGGCTCCGGATCGCGGCCGGTGAGGTGGTCGCCCTGCTCGGCCCGAACGGCGCCGGCAAGACCACCGCCCTGCGCGCGCTCGCCGGGCTCGAGCCGCTCGCCAGCGGGTACCTGACGCTCGCCGGCACCGACCTCGACCGCCCGGACCGTCGGTTGTGGACGCCGCCGGAGCGGCGGCCCATCGGCGTGGTATTCCAGGACTACCTGCTCTTCCCACACCTGTCCGCTATGGACAACGTGGCGTTCGGGCCGCGCCGGCGCGGCGTGCCGCGACCGGTCGCGCGGCAGCGCGCGGCGGCCTGGCTGGACCGGGTCGGCCTGTCCGGATACGCGCGGCGCAAGCCCCGCCACCTCTCCGGCGGCCAGGCGCAGCGGGTCGCGCTGGCCCGGGCGCTCGCCGTGGCGCCGGCACTGCTGCTGCTCGACGAGCCGCTCGCCGCCCTCGATGCCCGCACCCGCCTCGACACCCGCGCCGAACTGCACCGCCACCTCGCCGACCACCCCGGCGCGACGCTGCTCGTCACGCACGACCCGCTGGACGCGCTGGTGCTCGCCGACCGGCTGGTCATCGTCGAAAATGGACGCGTCGTGCAGGAGGGCGACGCGGCCACCATCACCGCGCGGCCGCGCACCGACTACGTGGCGCGCCTCGTCGGTCTCAACCTCTACCGGGGCCGGGCCGACGGTCACACCATCCGGGTCGGCGGCGACTTCGCGCTCACCGCCGCCGACCGGCTCGACGGCGACGCGTTCGTCGCGTTCCCGCCGACGGCGGTGGCGCTGCACCCGCACGAGCCCGACGGCAGCCCGCGCAACACCTGGCCGGCGACGATCGCGGGCATCCAGCGGCACGGCGACCATCTGCGGGTGCAGCTGGACGGCCCGATCAGCGCCGTCGCCGACGTGACGCCGAGCGCCGCCGCGCACCTGCGGCTCGCGCCCGGCACCCGTGTGTGGGCCGCGGTGAAGGCCGCCGAAACCCGCGCCTACCCCACCTCATGATCAGGGCGTCCCTCACGTCGTTCTCACTACCTGAAGGACGCCCTGATCATGGGACGGGGTTACATGGGGAGGGCTATGGTGTGGCCGGTTACCGTGGCCTTGGCGGCTAGGTAGCGGACGTTGGCTGGGGACACGTGGACGCCGGTCGGTACGCATTCGGTGACCTCGACGCCGAGCTGCTCCAGTTGCGACGCTTTGTCGGGGTTGTTGGTCAGCAGCGTGGCGCGGTGCACGCCCAGCGTCCGGAGCATCTGCGCCGCCGCCGTGTAGTCGCGTTCGTCCTCGCCGTGCCCGAGCGCCACGTTCGCCTCATACGTGTCCATGCCGGTGTCCTGCAACGCGTACGCGTCGAGCTTCGCGTACAGGCCGATGCCGCGCCCCTCCTGCCGCAGATAGAGCAGGAAGCCACCGGACGCGGCGATGCGCTCCACGGCCTCTCGCAACTGCGGGCCGCAGTCGCAGCGCTCGCTGCCGAACACGTCGCCGGTCAGGCACTCGCTGTGCGGGCGGACCAGCGGCGCGGCACCACCAGCGGCGGAGCGGGTGAGCGCGCGGCTCCAGTTCCCCAGACCGAGCGCCAGGTGCTCCTTCTCGTCGGTGAGCCCGTCGAAGGTGAATACGCGCGCGGTCGTGTGGTACCCGTCCGAAAACCGCAGCGGCACCTCCACCTGCGTGCGGATCTTCGCCGCCGGCAGCGTGCGCGGTTGAAACATCGACCCTCCCTGTACGTGAGCAAGATAGATACGCGAGTCTGTAGTTGCCCGACAGGAGGCGCGCGCGAACATGATCGAACGACCGTACACTCTGCTCAGCTGCGGTATGTCCATCGACGGCTATCTTGACACGGCCACCGATGACCGGCTGCTGCTATCCAACGACGCGGATTTCGACCGCGTCGACGCGGTGCGGGCGGAGTGTGACGCGATCCTGGTCGGCGCCAGCACGATCCGGCGGGACAACCCTCGCCTCCTGGTACGTTCGGCGAGTCGCCGGGCCGCGCGGGTGGCCCGTGGCCTGCCGCCGACTCCCGTCAAGGTCACGCTGACCGGGCGGGCCGCGCTGGACCCGTCCGCGTGCTTTTTCACCGCCGGCGACGTGGACAAGCTGGTCTACTGCGCCAGCTCCGGAGTGGAGCTGGCGCGGCAACGGCTCGGCGGCGTGGCGACCGTGGTGGACGCGGGTGAACCGGTCGATCTCCCCCGGGTGCTGTCGGACCTTCATGCGCGCGGCGTGGGACGGCTCATGGTGGAGGGTGGCGGCACCATCCACACCCAGTTCCTCACCGCCGGCCTGGTCGACGAGCTGCATCTGGTGATCGCACCTTTTTTCGTGGGCGACTCCAGGGCGCCACGCTTCGTTGGTGACGGCGCGTTCCCATGGGGGCCGGACCGGCGGGCCGTACTGGTCGAGGTCCGACAAATCGGAGACGTCGCCCTTTTGCGATATGCGCTGTCAGAACGGTACGCGGCCGGCTGAAGCAGCGCACGATCAGCACCGCCGCGCCGGGCAGGCTCGCGACGAAGACCAGCACGCCGTACACGATCGCGGCCGTCACCCCGATCTCGGCGCCCATGCCGGCGGCGCCGAACGCCCACGCGGCCACGCCCTCGCGCGGTCCCCAGCCACCGAGGCTGAGCGGCAGTGCCATCGCGAGCAGCGCCAGCACCAGCAGCGGCGCCAGCCGGGTGAGCGGCGCCGTCGCCCCGGCGGCCCGCGCCGCGACCATGAACGTCGCGATGTGCCCGGCGACCACCAGGGTGGACGAGAGCGCGACGCCCGGCCAGGCGCGCCGGACGAGCAGGCCGCGCCGCACGTCGGTGAGGGTGGCGCGGAGCCAGCGCGGTGCCCGGCTCCGCCGCGCGACCAGCACGAACGCGAGTCCGAGCACGGCGGCCGCGCCGGCCGTCGCCGCCACCGGCAGCGGCGCCCACCACAGCAGCACCGTGGCGCCGACGGTGAAGAACACCGCCTGGCCGGCGGAGCGCTCCAGCACCACCGCCTTCACGCCGCGGCCGAGGTCGCCGCTGTCCTTGCCGTGCCGCACCGCGCGGTGCACGTCGCCGAGGATGCCGCCGGGCAGCGCGGCGTTCAGGAACAGCGCCCGGTAGTAGTCGGCGACCGCGCCGCGCAGCGGCAGTTGGATGCCCAGGCCGCGCGCCACCAGGCACCAGCGCCAGGCGCTGAACACGGTCGTGACCAGGCCGATCGCGCCGGCGGCGAGCAGCGTCCAGGCGTCGATCACGCGTACGCCGTCGAGGAACGCGCCGGTGCCGACCCGCCACAGGAGCACTCCGAAGATGGCCATGCCACCGAGCACCCGAACCCACGCCCACACCGTTCGCGTCACGCCGTCACATACGGCGCTGGGCCGCGAGTGGTTCATTGGACTCTGTGCGGTCGCGTCTACCGCGCCAGGAGGTCGGTGTGCTGGACCTCCGCGACGAAGCCGTCGGCGAGCCGGCGCTCGAGGTACGCGGCCGCCGGCTCCGCGAGGCCCGGCTCCTGCTCGACGGCGGCGCCCACCCAGCCGCGCAGCCACTCGGCCGCCAGCGCGGCCCGGTCCGGTCCGAGCCGCCACGGGCTCGGCCGCACGTCCACCGCCGCGCCGCGCCGGGTGAACGCCGTGGCGGCCGCGTCCACCGCGTCCGGCCCGAGCAGGCCGTCGCGCCGCTGGTGCGCGTTGAACGCCGCCATCAGGTCGGCGTCGAGGGGGTCGGCCGGGGTCAGCGCCACCCGGCCCGCGACGGACAGCGTGAACAGCACGGGCACGCCGGCGCAGGCCGCCGCCAGGCCGTCGATCGCGGGGCGGGTGAGCACGTCGAGCAGCGCGGACGCGGTGACCAGGGACGCGCCGGCGAGGTCCGCGGCGGTCAGCGCCGCGAGATCGGTGCGCCGGGTCCCGACCGTGACGCCGTCCGGCAGGCTGGCCGCGGCCAGGCGCAACAGCGCGGGGTCGTGGTCGTGCAGCACCCAGAACTGCTCGTGCGCGAGTTGGGGAGCGAGCCAGCGCCCCATCGACCCGGTGCCGCAGCCGAGGTCGTGGATCACCAGCGGTCCGTCGAGGTCGCGCAACGGCTTCACCAGCTCCGCGGCGCGCGCGTCGGCGTCGGCCGGCTCGCGCAACGCCAGCCATTCCGGGCTATATCCACTCATCGCATACCCTTCAACACTATTTCTATAGACGTCACCGTGGCGTCCCAGGACGGCAGCGCCTCACGGCGCGCCCGGGCCGCCGCCCGCAGCCGCTCGCGCAGCTCCGGCTCGCCCAGCCAGCGCCGCAGCGCGGCGGCGAGCGTCGCCGGATCTCCGGGCGGCACCAGCATCCCGGGCACGGCGCCGTCCGGCGCCCGACCCACCGCTTCGGGTACGCCGCCGACGTCGCTCGCCAGCACCGGTACCCCGCGGGCCAGCGCCTCGGTCAGCACCATCCCGTACGTCTCCGCGTGCGAGGGCAGCACCAGCAGGTCGGCGCCGGCGTACGCGGCGTCGAGCGCCTCCCCGGCGAGCGGGCCGGTGAACCGCACCCGCGGCGCGACCACCTTGCGCCGCAGCCCCGCGACGTACTCCGGCGCCCGGTCCAGCGCCCCGACCAGCTCACACGTCCACGGCCCGGCCACCGTGGCCAGCGCGTCGAGCAGGACGTCCTGGGCCTTGCGCGGGGTCACGGCGGCCACGCACAGCAACCGGCCGCCACTGTCCGAACCGGGCGCCAGCGGCGCCGGGTCCACCCCAGGCACCGCGACGTGCGTCCGGTCGGCGGGCAGGCCGTGCTGCCGCGCCAGCCGGCGGGCGGTGTGGTCGCTGGTCGCGACGACCGCCGCCGCGACGCGCAGCGTCTCCCGTTCCAGGGCATCGAGCGCCGCCGCCTCCGCCGGTGGCAGCCCGGTCTCGTCCGCCAAGGGCAGATGGACGAGTACGGCGAGCCGCAACCGCCCGGCGTGTGGCGCGACCACCTCCGGCACCCCGCACGCCACCAGGCCGTCGAGCAGCGCCAGCGACCCATCCGGTACCCCCGAAAGGGCCTCGGCCAGCGCGGCGCGCTCGGTGTCCCGCGGCCGGGGCCAGCCACCGTGGACGGCGTGGTGATGGACGTCCCAGCCGGCGGCCGTCAGGCCGGCGGACACCAGGCGGTCGTACCGGTTGCCCCCGCTCGGCGCCCCCGGATCGGCCACGCCGCCGGGGAGGACGAAGTGGACGGTCCTCACAGCGAGAGTTCGTAGGCCGCCCACGCCACATGGGACTCGTGCAGCGTCACCGTGATGCCGGTGAGGCCGTGCGCGCCCGCACCGAGCGCGCCCGAGCGCACCTTGTCGGCGAGCCGGTCGGCGATCAGCTTGGCCAGCCACTCGGTCGACGTGTTGACGCCGGCGAACGCGGGCTCGTCGTCGAGGTTGCGGTAGTTCAGGTCGGCCAGCGCCGCGCGCAGCTCCTCGGTGGCCCGGCCGATGTCCACGACGATGTTGTCGGCGTCCAGCTCCGGCCGGCGGAAGGTCGCGTCGACGACGAACGTGGCGCCGTGGAGCCGCTGGGCCGGCCCGAAGACCTCTCCCCGGAAGCTGTGCGCGATCATCATGTGATCACGGACGGTCACACTGAACAAGGCTCACCCTTCGTAGTTCACCAGTTGGCACAGGGCGGGCAGGTCGCCCGCGGCCAGCCGGGGCAGCACCGCCGGCAGGTCGTCGAAGCTACACGCCTCGCTGACCAGCGCGTCGAACGTGGGATCGGCCAGCAGCTCCAGGGCGAGGGCCAGCCGGTCGGCGTACGTGCGGCGGGCCGACCGGGCCGGCGACACGGTGCCCACCTGGCTGGCCCGCAGCGCGAGCCGCCGCGCGTGGAAGTGCTCGCCCAGCGGCACGCTGACCGCGCGGTCGCCGTACCAGCTCAACTCGATCACCGTACCCTCCGGCGCGAGCAGCTCCAGCGAGCGGACCAGCCCGGCGGCGCTGGCGCTGGCGTGGACGACCAGGTCACATCCCTCGTTGGCGGCCTCCGGGGCGGCGAAGTCGACGCCCAGCGCCGCCGCGACCGCCGCGCGGCCCGGGTCGACGTCGACGAGCTGTACGCGCACCCCGGGGAACCGGGCCAGCAGCCGCGCCACGCTGCACCCGACCATCCCGGCGCCGACCACGGCGATCCGGTCCCCGACCAGCGGCGCGGCGTCCCAGAGCGCGTTCACGGCGGTCTCCACGGTGCCGGCGAGCACCGCCCGCGCGGCGGGTACGCCGTCCGGTACGACGGTGACGGCGGAGGCCGGCACCACATAGCGGGTCTGGTGCGGGTACAGGCAGAAGACCGTCCGGCCCACCAGCGCGGGCGGGCCCTCCTCGACCACGCCGACGCTCAGGTACCCGTACTTGACCGGCGCCGGGAAGTCGCCCTCCTGGAACGGGGCGCGCATGGCCGCGTACTGGTTGGGCGGCACCGCGCCGCGGAAGACGAGCGTCTCGGTCCCCCGGCTCACGCCGGAGTGGAGCGCCCGCACCAGCACCTCCCCCGGACCGGGCCGGGGCACCGTCACCGGGCGGATCTCTCCCTGGCCGGGTGCTCGCAGCCAGAACGCGCGGCTACCGACGGTCATCGCATCCTTTCCGGATCTTCGCGCGGCGAGTGAACCATCTGGCCGCCGGTCTCGTTCTGTCAGGTGGCACGCGTAACCATAACTGCGGAGGCATGGTGACAGTCAGTGAACGGCAGGTCGCGACCACTCCTGCTCTCGGGGGAGGCACGATCGACGGCCCGGCCATTGGCCTTGCCGCCCAGTTCGCGCTGCTCGGCGCGCTCGGGGCCGGCGTGGGGCTCAGCGCGGCGGGGTGGGTCGTGGGGTCGGCGTACGCGGTGGTCATCTGCGTCACGCTCGGTCGCGCGCTGCGCCGTTCCGGCGCGACCGTGCTCGGACCGGCGAATCAGGTCACCCTGGCCCGCGGGATCCTGGTCGGTGGCGTCGCGGCCCTGATCGCCGACTCGCTGCTGCAGCCCGTGCCGGTCGCGGTGCTGGTGATCCTGAGCGCGGTGGCGCTGTCCCTCGACGCGGTCGACGGCCAGGTCGCCCGGCGTACCGGGTCGGTGTCCGCGCTCGGCGCCCGCTTCGACATGGAGGTCGACGCGTTCCTCATCCTGGCGCTGAGCATCTACGTCGGCCGCTCGCTCGGCTGGTGGGTGCTGGCGATCGGCGGCCTGCGGTACGCGTTCGTGGCGGCCTCGTTCGCGCTGCCCTGGCTGCGCGGCGCGCTGCCGTACCGGTTCTCCCGCAAGGTGGTCGCCGCCGCCCAGGGCATCGTGCTCGCGGTGGCGAGCGCGGGCGTCGGGCCGCGGCTGGCGGTCCTGGCGCTGGTGGGCCTCTCGCTCGCGGTGCTGTGCTGGTCGTTCGCCCGCGACATCCGCTGGCTCTGGGAGCACGCCCGCACCCCCGCTCTTTCATGATCGAGGCGTCCCTCAAGTAGTCCTCACTACTTGAGGGACGCCTTGATCATGTTGATTGACACAAGTGGATATTCCGAATATGGTGACCGGACCCACCAATGTCCTCGTACCCCCACAACTTGGACGGTCCAAATGAAACGTATCAAGATCAGGAGACGGGGCGTTTTCGCCACCGCCGTCACCGCGACCGCGACGGTCGCGGCGGCCGGCGCGTACGCGGCCTCCCCCGCGGCGGACGTCGCGGACGCGGCTGTCGCGGCGCCCGCCGCCGCCACCACCGAACGGCTCGACCGCGGGCTCGTCAGCATCCGCTCCGCGAAGGGCAACTTCGTGTCCTGGCGGCTGCTGGCGTCCGACCCGGCCGGCGTCGCGTTCAACGTGTACCGGAACGGCACGAAGATCACCTCGACGCCGCTCACCACCGCGACGAGCTTCCTCGACGCGGCCGGATCGGCCGACGCGGCGTACTCCGTCCGCCCGGTCGTCGACGGCGTGGAAGCGCGGACACTGGCCGCTTCCGATGACGCCGTGGTGACGCCGTTCGCGACCAGTCAGGACGTGCCGCTGCAGATCCCGCCGGGCGGCACCACGCCGAGCGGCGAGGCCTACACCTACGTGGCGAACGACGCGTCCGTCGGCGACCTGGACGGCGACGGCCAGTGGGAGATCGTGCTGAAATGGGACCCGTCCAACGCCAAGGACAACTCGCAGTCGGGCTACACCGGCAATGTCTACATTGATGCGTACAAGCTGAACGGCACCCGGCTCTGGCGCATCGACCTCGGCCGCAACATCCGGGCCGGGGCGCACTACACGCAGTTCCAGGTGTTCGACTACGACGGCGACGGGCGCGCCGAAGTGGCGATGAAGACCGCCGACGGCACGCGGTCGGGCACCGGGCAGGTCATCGGCAGCGGCAGCGCCGACCACCGGAACTCGTCCGGATACATCCTGACCGGCCCCGAGTTCCTGAGCGTGTTCCGCGGCACCGACGGCGCCGTGCTGGCGACCGCCGACTACGTGCCGCCGCGCGGCACCGTCTCCTCCTGGGGCGACAACTACGGCAACCGGGTCGACCGGTTCCTCGCCGGTACGGCCTATCTGGACGGTTCACGGCCGAGCATCGTCATGGCGCGCGGCTACTACACGCGCAGTGTCATCGTGGCGTGGGACTTCCGCAACGGGCAGCTCACCCGCCGGTGGACCTTCGACTCCAACTCGTCCACCAACGGCGCCGCGTGGACCGGCAAAGGCAACCACCAGCTCTCCGTCGCCGATGTCGACGCCGACGGCCGCGACGAGATCATGTACGGCTCGATGGCCATTGACGACAACGGATGGGGGTTGTGGCAGAACAACACCCATCACGGCGACGCCTACCACGTCACCGACCTCATCCCGTCCCGCCCCGGCCTGGAGGTCTTCAAGCCGTCGGAGTGGACGAGCGAGCCGACGCACTGGATGGGCGACGCCCGCACCGGCCAGATCATCTGGAGCGCCCCGTCGTGCGGGTGTGACAACGGTCGCGCCGTGGCCGCGGACATCTGGTCCGGCAACGCCGGCGCCGAGGCCTGGTCGTCCTCCGTCGCCGGCCTGCGCAGCGCCACGAACGGCGCGCAGGTGTCCAGCCGCAAGCCCGGATCGACCAACTTCGTGATCTGGTGGGACGGCGACGCCCAGCGCGAGCTGCTGGACGGCACGCACATCGACAAGTACGGCACCGGCGGCGACACCCGGCTGCTGACCGGCTCCGGCGTGGCGTCGAACAACGGCACCAAGGCCACCCCGGCGCTGCAGGCGGACATCCTCGGCGACTGGCGCGAGGAGGTCATCTGGCGCACCAGCGACAACCGCGCGCTGCGCATCTACTCCACGACGGACAGCACCAGCATCAGCCGGGTGTCCCTGATGCAGGACCGCCAGTACCGGCTCGCGGTCGCCTGGCAGAACACGGCCTACAACCAGCCCCCGCACGCCAGCTTCCTCACCCCGTAAACCTCCCCGCCCCCTTCATGATCAAGGCGTCCTTCACGTCGTTATAGCGACGTGAAGGACGCCTTGATCATGGGGCCTCTTCGCGGACCTCCATCATTCACCCGCGCCCCACCCCCGTCTTTCCCGCCACGCCCCCCACGCCTTGATCATGGGGCCTCTTCGCGGACCTCCGCCGGGTGGGCGCGCAGCGAGCCGGCGTGGGCGCGGGCGGTCGGGTCCTGGCGGGACTTGACCAGGCTGGCGACCGTGGTGATCACCAGCACCACGGCGATGACGATCAGGGAGACGTTCGTGCCGACCTCGGGCACGGCGTCGCTGAGGTCCTTGTGCGCCCAGTGCAGCACCAGCTTGACGCCGATGAACGCCAGGATGAGCGCGAGGCCGGTCGACAGGTAGACCAGCCGGTCGAGCAGGCCACTGACCAGGAAGTACAGCGCGCGCAGGCCGAGCAGGGCGAAGGCGTTCGCGGTGAAGACGAGGAACGCCTCCTCGGTCACGCCGAACACCGCGGGGATCGAGTCAAGGGCGAACAGCAGATCGGTGCTGCCGATGGCCACCAGCACGACGAACAGCGGCGTAACCGCCCGCCGGCCGTCGAGGCGGGTGACCAGCCGGCCACCCTCGTACCGCTCGGTGACCGGCAGCAGCCGCCGGGTGGCCCGGATCATGGCGTTGTCCTGGACGTCCGGGTCCTCGTCGCGGTGCCGGAAGAGCTGCACGGCGGTGACGATGAGCAGCAGGCCGAAGATCAGGAACATGAACGTGAAGAGGTTCAGCAGCGCGGCGCCCAGCGCGATGAAGATGGCCCGCATGACGAGCGCGAGGATGATGCCGAACGTGAGCACCTTGTGCTGGTGCTCGGCCGGCACCGCGAACGTCGTCATGATGATCACGAAGACGAAGAGGTTGTCGACCGAGAGGCTCTTCTCCACCAGGTACCCGGCGAAGTACTGGGTGCCGTAGTCGCCGCCGTACTGCCCCATCACCACGAAGCCGAACGCGATCGCGACCGCGATGTAGAACACCGACCACGCGACCGCTTCCTTGAAGCCCACCGCGTGCGGCCGCACCGCGGCGAGCACCAGGTCAACGGCCAGCAGCGCCAGCACCACCCCAACCGTGCCCACCCACACCGCTACCCCGACACCCACCCGGCGATGCTAGCCGATCTTGCACTTACCATGCGCCAAATCAGGCATTTGGGCATGACAAGTGCAAGATCGCCGGCATTTAGCGCAGGTATGTCGCTAGGGGGATGGACTGGGCTCGTAGAGCATCCGCTACCACGCGGGCGATTCGCGCCGCGCCGGCCAACTCGAAGTGGGTGTGGTCGTTGCAGAAGAAGGCGCCGACCGCGCCCTGGGTGTAGTCGCCGTTGTTGGGGCACAACCGCAGGTTGTTGTAGAGGGCGACGCTGCGCTGGTGCAGGTCGATGACGGGTACGCCGTTGGCGGTACCCGCCTGGAACGTCTCGGTCACGAACCCGCGGTTGCCCACGGCCGTGCTGCCCGAGCACCGGATCGCCGCGACCGGCGTCACGAAGATCGGCTTGGCGCCGCGGGCCTTGGCCGCGGCGGCCATCACGCCCAGCAGTTCCTTGTACCGCGCCGGGCCGACGTGCCGCGGGCAGGTGGTGGAACCGTCGTTGATGCCGAACTGGATGATCAGGTAGTCGCCGGTCTTCATCCCGGTGCTGGCGTTGAGCATGTTCTGCCAGCGCGTCGAGTAGGTCTGCGGGTTCTTCACCACACACTCGCCGGCGGAGTTCATGGTGCTGGTGACGTTCGGGTCGTGGAGCCAGGTCTGGACGCTCCGGCCGCCGATCGCACTGTTGACGACCGTGACGTCGTCGGTGAACAGCGGATCGAACTGGCCGCCCCAGCCGGTGGGACAGTTCGACGCGTTGGCCATCGTGGAGTCGCCAGCCAGCCACACCTTGATCGGGGCGGCCGCCGCGACCGCCGCGGTGCCACCGCAGGTCACGATGGCCGAGGCCGTCGCGCCGACCACGGTGAGGGGCGTGGCCACCAGCAGGGCCAGCAGCAGCTTCAGCGGTTTTCTCATCTCGACTGAAACCTTTCAAGGTGGTTAGTTTGGGCGGTAGCCGAACTATAGGGACAGTCTTCGATATCGGCACGACTCCCGGGTCGGCCCTGCGGTGAACGGTGATCTCGACGCGTCGATCGGCATGGATGGCACGACGAGCGGTGGCGCTACTCTGTCCCCAATGGCTGGAGTGGTGCGGCGGATCTGGGGCGCTCGCCCGCCGCTGCTGGACGTCGGGCTCGCGACCGGCTGCGCCACGGTGGCCATCCTGGTCGGCCGCGAGGTGCACCAGCAGTGGCTGCCGTTCGACGCCACCGCATACGTGCTGACCGTGCTGGCGAACGCGCCCGTCGCGTACCGCCGCCGCGCGCCGGTCGCGGTCGCCGCCTGCTGCGCGGCGGCCTGGCTCGTCTACATCAGCGCCGGCTACTGGCCGGCGCTCAACGTGTACGGCTGCCTGGTGGCCTTCTACACCGTGGCCGAGCGGCGACCGCGGCGGGTGGCGCTGTCCGTCGGCGCGGTCGGCGCCGCCATCTGGTTCTACGCCGGCCTGCTCGCCGAAGAGGGGTCGATGGCGACCGTGCTGGCGATGTCGATCATCTTCACCGGGGTGATCTGGAAGTTCGGCGACAATGCCCGGCAGCTGGCGTCCCGCAACCGGGAGCTGGCCGAGGTCACCGCGCAGCTCCGGCGCGAACAGGCGGACCGGGCCTACCGCGCCGTCATCGAGGAGCGCATGCGCATCGCCGGCGAGCTGCACGACGTGATCGCGCACCACACGTCGGTCATCTCGGTGCAGGCCGGCATGGCCGGATACGTGTTCAGCAGCGATCCGGACGCCGCGCGCGCCGCCATCGGCACGATCGCGGACACCAGCCGGGAGGCGCAGCACGAGTTGCGCCGCATGCTCTCCCTCCTGCGCCGGCGGCCGGTGGCCGCCGACGAGCCGGACACCTATGTGCCCGCGCCGGGCGTCGCCCGGATCCCGGATCTGGTCGAGCGGGTACGCGCGGCGGGGGTGCCGACCGAGCTGGTCACCTGTGGACAGTCGCGGCCGCTGCCGCCGGGGGCGGACCTGTGCGTGTTCCGGGTGGTCCAGGAGTCGCTGACGAATGTGCTCAAGCACGCCGGTCGGGCCAGCGCCACGGTGACGCTGGAGTACCACCCCGACCGGTTCGTGGCCAGCGTCCGCGACGACGGCCCGGGCGCCCACACCGAGAACGCCACCGGTTCCGGGCACGGGTTGGTGGGCATGCGGGAGCGGGCGGCGCTCTACGGCGGCACGGTCACCGCCGGCCCGCGCCCGGAGGGCGGCTTCGCGGTAGTCCTGACCCTCCCATGATCAAGGCGTCCCTCAAGTCGTTAGGACTACTTGAGGGACGCCTTGATCATGGGAGGAGCGATGAGTATGGGAGGGCTGGGCCGTCTGAACGGGTGTGTACATACCTGTACTGGTCGTCGGGGCGGCGGTCGGGCGCGCCGACGTACCGGCGCTGGCCGACCGGCTTGGCGCCCTCCTCCACGACGGCGGCGCGGGCCTCGTCGTGTGTGATGTCGCGGCCATCACCGAGCCGGACGTGGGCACGCTGCACGTGCTCACCCGGCTCCAGCTCGTCGCGAGCCGGCTCGGCGCGCGCATGATGCTCCGCGGCGCGCACGGGCGGCTCCGCGGCCTCGTGACGCTGACCGGTCTGGACGAGGTGCTCCCCGTGGTCGACTAAGCCCCCATTCTTCATGATCACGGCGGCCCTCACGTCGTTCTAGCGGCGTGAGGGACGCCTTGATCATGGCTAGGTGGCGGCGAGGAGGCGTTCGAAGGTGGGACGGGTCGGCACGTGTGCCAGCAAGTGGCGCACGCTGCGGTCCGCGTGCCAGCGCTCCTCGCCGCCGGTGGCGGCGAGCGCCACCTCGATCTGACCCATCACGTAGTTCGTCATGGAGAGCGCGGCGCCGCGGAACGCCGGCAGATCGAGGGCGGGTACCGCGCCGGCCGCCTCGCGATAACCGTCCAGCATGGACCGTACGCCAGCGGCGTTCACGCCGCCGTCCGGGTTCACCGCCCAGGTGGTTAGCGCGTCCGCCAGCTCCCACGCGGGCGGCTGACCACCCGCGTGCTCCCAGCCCAGCACGACCGGTTGGCCGCCGGCGCCGAGCCGGACGTTGCCCGGCCCCAGGCTGTTGTGGGAGAGCACCGGCTTCCCGGGCGCCGCGCCGGCGCCGACCTGCTCCAGATCGGACAGTGCCGGCAGCGCCTCGGCGAGCGCCGGCGCCCAGTCCGCGCCATGGGCCCGCGCCGCGGCTGCCAGATCCGTCCAGGGGCGCGGCGACAGCCGGTAGGCGTGCCACGGGCTGATCCGGTCCACGGGCAGCTCGAGGCCGTGGAGCGCGGCCAGGATGCGGCCCACCTCCCGGGTGATGCGGGCGCTCACCGGGGCGGCCAGCGGCGGTCCGGTATGGACCCACTCGTAGACCCGCCAGCGGTGGCCGCCGACCGACTCGACGACCGCGCCGGCGCGGCTGAGCACCGGCGCCGGCACCCGCACGCCCGCGCCGGCGGCCGCCCGCTGGAGGGCGACGTCGTCCTCGACGTCGACGATCCGGATCCAACCGTCCACTGTGCGCACCGCCCACCGGCCCCGTTCGGTGGTCAGCGACCAGCGCCGGCCCAGCTCGTCGGGTCGGGCCAGCGACCGCATCGGCGCCGTCACCGCGCCCAGGCCGTACCGCTCGGCGACCGCCGTCGCCAGCGCGGGATCCGCCACGTCGGCCTTGCCGCGCACCCGGTCGACCTCCGCCTTCAGGTCGGTCCAGGTGCGGAAGCCGTACTGCTCCGCCAGTGCTGCCTGCGCCTCGGCGAGAGTGGTGGCCGGGGCGGTGTCGCGCAGGCCGGCGAGCAGATCCTTGGCCTGCTGCCGCAGGTGGTCGAGGTTGGGGTTGTCAGGGAGCGTCTTCACGGCACACCTCGCTCGTGGCCCGGACTCGCACGGGCGGCACAGAGCGTCGATGTCCGTCGCTCGAACCGAAACGAGGTGGGATGGCTTCCAGCCTTCCGGCGAGTCGCGGCGCGGTCCCTACGCGCTGCCCCCAGGTTAACCCGTAGTGGTAGACCTTTGTCTACCCCCGGCCCGCGAGCTAACGCTCCTGACCGGGCCGGCCCGCGCTGGTGTGCTCGACACATGACCACCTCACAGCTTTCCCGGCCGGCCCGGACCCGTATCCAGGACGTCGACGTGCTGCGCGGCTTCGCGCTGTTCGGCATCCTCGTCGTCAACATCACCTTCGCCGCCTCCGGCTATCCCATCCACGTGACGGAGGATCCCGCGTACAGTTCCTGGCTGGACCACGGCGTGCGCTGGTTCAGCTCGGTGTTCTTCGACATGAAGTTCTATCTGCTGTTCTCGTTCCTGTTCGGATACAGCTTCACGCTCCAGATGCGGGCCGCCGAGCGGGCCGGCGCGGCGTTCAAGCCGCGGATGCTGCGCCGGATAGCCGGCCTGTTCGGCATCGGCGCGGTGAACATGGTCGTGCTGATGACCGGCGACATCCTCACCGTGTACGCGTTGCTCGGCCTGATCCTGCTGGCGATGCGCGGGGTGCGGGACCGCACCGCGCTGATCGTCGCGGGCGCGCTCTACGGGTACGTGGGTCTGAGCCTGGGTATCGCCGCGCTCTTCGCCGGCAGCTCGAGCCTCCTCGACCCGGCCGCCGCGACCGCGGCGGGCCGCGAGACGACCGCGAACCTGGCCGGCGGCTTCGGCTCGGTGATCGGCGAGCACCTCGCCGCGCTGCCGCTCTACGGGCTGTCCCAGATCAGCCTGCAGGGCCCCACGACCCTCGCCATGTTCCTGCTCGGCCTGGTCGCCGGCCGGCGACAGCTGCTGACCAACCTCACCGGGCGCGAGCCGGTGCTGCGCACCATCCAACTGGTGGGTTTCCCGGTCGGCATCGCGGGCGGCATGGCGTACGCGACGCTCGGCGGCAACGGCGGCCCGGACGCCGTCCTGTTCAGCGTGCTGACCGCGCCGTTCCTCGCCGCGGCGTACTGTGCCACGCTGCTGCGCCTGGTGCACTCGGCGCGCGGCGGCGCGGTCAGCGCGGCGCTGGCGCCCGCCGGCCGGATGGCGCTGTCGAACTACCTGGGCCAGTCGGTCGCCACCCTGCTGATCTTCACCGGCATCGGGCTCGGCCTGGTCGGTCAGGTGTCCCCGCTGGAGATGGTGGTGATCGCGGTCGCGATCTTCGCCGCCCAGGCGGCGCTCAGCCGCTGGTGGCTCGCCCGGCACAGCCACGGCCCGGCGGAGTGGAGCCTGCGCTGGATCACCAACGCCCGCCGCCCCTGACTCCCCATGATCAAGGCGTCCTTCACGTAGTCCTAACTACGTGAAGGACGCCTTGATCATGGGGTGGCGCGGGTGGCGCGGGCGGCGAGGGCGCGGAGGTAGTCCACCAGCTCGGGTGGCTCGTGCACCTCGAACTCGCAGCCCAGCGTCACGAGGCGGAGCGCCAGCCACTCCAGCGTGTCGGTGTGGCTGCGCAGTCGGCAGCTCCGGTCGTCGACAGGCGTCAGGTCGCCGGGCGCGTCGCCGACCCGGCCGACCAGTTCCGCGTACGGTGCGTGCAGCGTCGCCACCGCGCTGTAGGTGGGGGCCAGGGCGGACATCTTCGCCGCCACGAAGGCGGCGGCGTCCGCCGCCGGCAGGGTCCGCGCCGGCACCCGTACCCCCGTGCGGCGCGGCTCCGCGATCCGGTCCACCCGGAAGATCCGCCAGTCGGCGCGCTCGTTGTCGTAGGCCACGAGGTACCAGCGGCGGCCGGCCGAGACGAGGCGGTGCGGCTCCACCAGGCGGGCGTTCTCGGCACCGTCGTGCGACCGGTACCGGAACCGCAGCCGCTCCTGAGCCGTGATGGCGCCGCCGAGCAGCGTGAGTGTCTCCGGCTCCACGGTGGGCGCCTGCCACGTGATCATCGGCACGGTGGCCGCACCGAGCGCGCCGACCCGGTGCCGCAGCCGCGAGGGCAGCACCTGCTCCAGTTTCGCGAGCGCGCGTACCGACGCTTCTTCGATCCCCGCGACGGCCTGGCCGGCGGCCGCGCGGAGGCCGACCGCGATGGCGACCGCCTCCTCGTCGTCGAGCAGCAGCGGCGGCATCGCCGCGCCGGCCACCAGCCGGTATCCACCGATCGCGCCCATCGTGGCCCGCACCGGGTAGCCGAGGTCGCGCAGCCGCTCGACATCGCGACGGATGGTGCGCAGGCTGACGTCCAGCCGCTCGGCCAGCTCGCTGCCGGGCCACTCGCGCGGCGTCTGGAGCAGGGACAACAACCTCAACAGGCGTTCCGGAGTCGCGGCTACCATGTGTGCCATTATCTGACCTACATGGCCTCTAGCGTGGTCGGCATGACGCCATTTCGCATCGACATCCCGCAGGCCGACCTGGACGACCTGCGCGACCGGCTCGCGCGCACCCGCTGGACGCGCCAGCTCCCCGGCGACGGCTGGCGCCGCGGGGTGCCCGTCGATTACCTGCGCGACCTGGCCGAGTACTGGCGCACCGGCTTCGACTGGCGCGCGCAGGAGGCCCGACTCAACGAGTTTCCGCAGTTCCGCACGGAGATCGACGGGCAGGAGCTGCACTTCCTGCACGTCCGCTCCCCCGAGCCGGACGCCCTGCCGCTGATCCTCACCCACGGCTGGCCGAACTCGATCGTCGAGTTCGTCAACCTCGTCGGCCCGCTCACCGACCCGCGCGCGCACGGCGGCGACCCCGCCCAGGCGTTCCACGTGGTCGCGCCGTCCATACCGGGGTACGGCTTCTCCGCGCCGCCCCGGGAGACCGGCTGGACGGCGGCGCGGGTGGCCGGGATCTGGGCCGCGCTGATGCGCCGGCTCGGCTACGACCGGTACGGCGTCCAGGGCGGCGACCTCGGCGCGTACGTGGCGCCCGAGGTCGCCCGTGCCGCGCCGGATCACGTGGCCGGCGTCTACGTCCTCGCCGGCATCGAGTTTCCGCAGGAGTCCGACATTCCCGACCTGACCGAGGAGGAGCGAGCCGCCTGGACGGCCATGACGCAGGCGGGCTGGATGACCGGCGTCGACCACCACGCGCTGCTGCGCGCCGCGCCACAAACCTTCGCGTACGGGTGGCAGGACTCGCCGGTCGCCGCGCTGGCCTGGATGCTGCAGAAGTTCCACGAGTTCAACGTCTCGGGAAAGCCGCTGGACGAGGTCATCGACCGAGACCTGCTGCTGACCAACGCCAGCGTCTACTGGTTCACGGACACGTTCGGGTCGTCATCCTGGCCCATGTACGACAGCACGGGCCTCGGCTGGCCGCAGGGCCAGAAGGCCGTGCCCACCGGTGTCTACAGTGGGCATTCCGGGTTCCGCCGGCTCGCGGAGCAGCGCACCAACCTGGTCCACTGGCCGGAGGGCAACGCGTCCGAGCACCACTTCATCGCGATGAACGTGCCCGAGGCGCTGGCGGCGGACCTGCGTACCTTCTTCGCCCACGTCCGCTAACTCCATGATCAAGGCGTCCCTCAAGTCGTTAGAACGACTACAGGGACGCCTTGATCATGGTGCGGACGGCGCGGGCCGCGTCGTCGGCGGACCGGCCGTCGGTGTCGAGCCGCAGGTCGCCCACCGCAGCGCGGTCGAGGGCGTCGGCGGACGACGCCGCCGCCGCGGCGACGTCACGGAGGAAGGCTTCCGGCCGTCCCCTGAGCCAATCCCCGGGTACGTCGGGTCCACCGCCCTGCCCGCGCGACAGGATCCGCCGGGTGAGCTCGTCGGAGCCGGCGTGCAACCGGCAGACGGTCAGCGCGGCGGCGGGCAGCGCGTCGCGGTAGGGGCGGACGTCCTCGGCGCGGTCGAGCGGGCCGACGACGACGAGCCGCTGAGCGCCGTTGGCGTGATAGGTCTCCCAGATGGCCGCGAGGTTGCGCGCCCGCACGTCATGATCGACCGGGCCAGGTGTGCCGGCTGGGCCAGGGCTGTCGGCGGGGCTGGGGCTGTCGGCGGGGCGGAGGTAGCCGATCTGGTCGAGGTCGACGAAGCCGGCGGGTGTGCCGTCCCGCCGGATGCCGTCCCACACCTGCCAGCCCACTGTGGACTTGCCGACGCCGGTCACCCCGCAGAGCCACAGGATCTCCACCGGGACGCGCACGGGTTGCCCGGCATCGGGTCGCGGCGACGGGTCTCCGATGAGGACAGTCTGTGCTCGGAGCACGCGGACGACGTCCGCGACGCTCCGCCCGGTGGTGTCGACGACGAGGTCGGCGAAGCCGGTCCGGTCGAGCAGGTCCGCTTCCGCAAGCCCCGCGTCGATCGGATCCCACTGCCGCCGCCGGCCGATGAGGCGCCGCCGTAACTCGTCCCGATCCGCGCGCAGCCGGCACACGGTGAGCGCGGCGCCGGTGAGCTGGTCGATGTGGACCCCGTGCGTCGCGTCAACCACCCCGGAGACGATGACGCACCGGGCGCCGGCCGCGTGGAAGTTCCGCACGACAGCACCCAGGTTTCGGGTCTTCAGGCGGTGCCGGCCCGGGTCGGCGGCGGGCTCGGGGTACTCGTCGCCGGCGCTCGGCGGCAGGTAGCAGATGCCCAGTTGGTCGATGTCGACGTATCCGGTGCGGACGCCGGCCGCGGTGAGCTGGCCGAAAAGCTCCCACGCCACCGTGGTCTTACCGACGCCAGGAGGCCCGCACAGCCACAACACCGGGATCGTCACGGCGAGGAGTATCGCCGCGCCGGCCGCACCGGTCGAGGGATTTACGTCGCACCCGCGCCCGGTGTACGTCGCCAGGCGTACGCCGGAATGAGCGCCGCGACGGACGCCCCCGCGCCGCGGCGGCCGAAGGATGGAGGCATGTCCACGCTTACCCCGCACAGGTCTGCCCCGCGGTCGTTCCGGCTGAGCGGCCGCGCTCGCAAGGCGTTGCTACTCACCCACATCGTCGGAGCCGCCCTCTGGTTCGGCGTCGACAGCGCGCTGGGCATCCTGGTCATCACGGCGCTGGTGACCGACGACGCGCAGACGGCCGGCACGGCGCTGCAAGCGGTGCGGCTGTTCGCGATCTGGCCGATGTTCGGCGCCAGCCTGGTCACGCTCGCCACCGGGATCGTGTTGAGCGTGGGCAGCAAGTACGGCCTGCTCCGGTACTGGTGGGTCGCGGTCAAGCTGGCGGTCAACGTGCTGATGTCCACGCTGATCGTGATCGGGCTGCGGCCCGGTGTGGACGCCGCGGCGGAGGCCGGTCGCCAGCTGGTGGCCGGCGACGTCACCGCGACGCCGCCCAGCGACCTGCTGTACCCGGTCTTCGTGGCGCCGACCCTGCTGCTGATCGCGTTCCTGCTGTCGGTGGTCAAGCCGCGGGCCCGCATCCGCCGCGGCACCCCTTCATGATCAAGGCGTCCCGCACGCGGTGCGAACGACCTGAAGGACGCCCTGATCATGGGGTGAGTGCGGCATGCTGCACGGTATGAGACTCGCGCTCGGACCGATCGGGCAGATCGCGCGTGCGGTGAGCGACACCCGGCGCGCCGCCGAGTGGTACGGCGGGGTGCTCGGGCTGCCACACCTCTACACCTTCGGCGATCTCGCCTTCTTCGACTGCGGCGGGACCCGGCTGATGCTCAGTCCGCCGGAGGCGGGCACCAGCGCCGGCCAGCCCTCCCTCCTGTACTTCCGCGTCGACGACATCCAGGCGGCGTACGACGAGCTGCGTGCGCGGGGAGTCGACTTCCTCCAGCCGCCCCGCATGATCCACAAGCACGACTCCGGCGTGGCGGAGTGGATGGCGTTCTTCGCGGACCCCGACGGGCATCCGCTCGCGATCATGGCGCAGGTCCCCGCCGCATAGGCTGCCAGGTGGTAGTTTCATGACCCCACAGCCGACGGGAAGGTGGGCCAGTGTTCGAAGAGTTCATGGGCATACCCGCCCATCCGCTGCTGGTGCACGCCGCGGTGGTGTTCGTGCCGCTGCTCGCCCTCCTGGCGATCGCCTACGCGTTCGTGCCGGCCGTCCGGCGGCACACCCGCTGGGTGCTGGGGCTGCTCGCGGTCGGAGCCCCGCTCGCGGCGCTGGCGGCGAAGCTCTCCGGCGACGCGTTCTTCGCGCGGATGAACGCGCGCGACGCCATCACCGAGGGCTTCTACCCGACCATCGACAACCATCGCGACCTGGGCACCCTGACGCTGTACGCCGCGGTTGTCCTCGGCCTCCTGACGCTGGCCCTGGTCTTCCTGGTCGCCCCGGCGGGCGGCACGGCGGTCGTCCGCACGGGGGCGCTCCCCATCGCGCTGGGCGTGCTGGTGGCGGTGGCGAGCGCGGCCAGCCTGTACTACGTGATCCGCACCGGCGACTCGGGCGCCAAGGCCGTCTGGACCGGCCAATAACGAGCCACCCGTCGGCGTCCTGACGGTCCGGCCCGCCGGGCCCGCGGCGGCTCATGAACATCTACCCGCTTTCGGTTCGACACGCCGTGTCCGGAACTGAAAACGGGTAGATGTTCATGGCGGCGCACCGCTGCGATGCTCCATCATCGACACGCGACGCGCGGAAAGGGGTTGCGGGCGCCGGGCGGGGCGGTCATGATGGTGCGATGATCACTTCTGACCGGAAGGGCGTGCACGCCCTCGCGCGGTGACCGCGCCGGTGCGGCTTCGAGCCGCCGTCCCCGATCTGATCCGGCACCGCGAGCCCGCTCTCGAGCAGTGGTTCCACGCGGTGGAAATCCGCCAGGAATGGCTACGCCACGGGCTGTCCACCCAACCCGCCGACCGCGCCGTGGCCGAACAGTGCCTCACTCGCGTCTACGCGCGGCTGGCGCGCCCCCGACCGCGGTTCGTCTGGGTCGAATCGCCCCAGCAGGCGTTGTCGTCGCTGGCCGGCTTGCCGACGCACGACGTCCTGCACGCCTGGGTCCGGCCGAAACCACCACCGGGAGCGCCGCCGCTGGCCAGCGACCTCGTGATGATCTGGTCCCGGCTGCGTTCCGCGCTCGACGCCTGCCTGCCGATCGAACCCGCTCCGCCACGGGCGGAGAAGAAGGGCAAGAAGAAGGACTGGGACTGGGCCGCGATGCCACCGGCGGACGCCCTGGCGGCTGGCGCTCCACTGCGGACGGTCCTGCGCCACGGCGTGCGGGAGGCCTTGCGCACCAGCCTCGGTGACGGGTTCGTCCTCCCGGTCCGAGCGGCGCTCGCCGGCGCTGCGGCGGCACTGCCGGTCGCCTGGTACGGGCAGCAGGAGTCCTCCTGGATCGCCTACTACGACGCGGTTCGGCGCCTGGGTATGGCGCGGTTCCCACAGTCCGAAGAGGACCATCTCGAGGACTGGGCGGGGCTGGCGCGCTCCTGCGGGTGGTGGTGGCCGGGCGAGCAGGCGTGTGTGGTGGTCGAGCGTCCGGCCACCGTCCACACCGCACCGGTACCCGGCGCCTGGTGCGACGAGGTGCGCGCGCACACCATCGAGTACCGCGACGGCTGGCGACCGCCGCTCACCCGCGGCAAGGTCCCCTCACGCCCATGATCAAGGCGTG
>JBBEWH010000088.1:0-132415 GCA_037414955.1 Actinomycetes bacterium KLBMP 9797 | reverse complement strand
CGGTCGGCCGGGTTCTTGGCCAGGCACCGCCGATACACGTCCGCCACCTGCGACGGCACGCCCGCGATCCGCGGCAACGGCGACGGTTCGATGTAGACGTGCGCCGCCAGCATCTGCGTCGTCGTCTCCGCATCCCACGGCAGCCGGCCCACCAACGCCGCATGCAACAACAAACCCAACGCGTACACATCCGAGGCGGCCAACACATCACCACCGACCAGCCGCTCCGGCGCCAGATACGCCGGCGTACCGAACATCGACCCCTCGTCGTCCAAGTCATCGAGCGGCCCGGCCGCCGCCGCGATACCGAAATCGACGACCTTCGCCCCACCCGCCGTGAGCATCACATTGGCCGGCTTCACATCCCGATGCACCAGACCCGCGTCGTGCGCCGCCGCCAACCCGCTGGCCACCTCCGCGGCCACCCGCAACGCCTCCACCGGCGGCAACGGCCCACCCGACAACCGCCTGCTCAGCGTCGGCCCGTCCAGCAGCTCCATCACCACGAACGGCACCGGCTGCCCATCCGCACCCGGCGACTCACCGTAGTCATACACGCTGGCCACGCAGGGGTGAGCGAGCTTGGCCGTCGCCCGCGCCTCCGCCTGGATCCGCAACCGCGCCGCCGCGTCGTTACGCACCTTCCCGGACAAAACCTTCACCGCGACCGGACGGCGCAACACCTCGTCGGTGGCCCGCCACACGACGGCCATGCCACCCTCACCGATCCGCTCATGCAACCGGTACCGGCCACCGAGCACCCGCTCACCCTCCACGACGGCACAGTCTGCCGTATGTGAAGCGTCCCCATCTATAACGAATTCATCATCCCTGATCAGAGGGTGTGCCGGCGGGTGCGCGTCGCCCGCGCGGTCGGGCCCGCCGCCTGCCCCGCCCCCGCTAACCCATGACCAGGGCGACGGTTGTGCCCGCGCCGTACCGTCGATCTCATGGACCTGCGCGCGCCGTTCACCGGCACCCTGTACCTGCCGGACAAGGAGTTCCTGGCCTCCGGATCGCCGATCCTGCTCGCCGACGGCCGGCCGGTGGCCGCCATCCGGTGGCACACCTGGTCGCAGAAGTTCGAGGTGCTGGACGCGTCCGGCGCGCTGGTGGCGGCCTGCGAGGTGCAGGGCTTCCTCCGGCACCGGTACACCGTGCGGGCGGTGGACGGCCGGGTGCTGGTCGACCTGCGGCCCGGCGCGTGGCGGCCGTACAAAGGGGCGGAGCTCACCGTCGGCGGCCGCCGGCTCGCGATACACCAGGTCAGCATGTGGTCGGACCGGCGGTTCGAGTTCGTCGCACCGGACGGCGTCGTCGGCCGGATCTCGCCCACCACCGGCGTGTTCACGTTCCGTCCCGACTCGTACGCGTTCGAGCTGCTCCGGCCGGCGCTGTCGGCGCTCGAGGCCATCTCGCTGGCGCAGGCCTTGCGCCTGGTGGCGCGCGGGCAGCGCCAGCAGGCCGCGGCCGCGAGCACGTAACCCGGCTATGGTCCGGTCGGCGGGGCGGGCTCGTCATCGGACCATCCCACTGCCAGTACCAGGGTCTCCTGCCGGGTCATCGGCATCCGCTGGGGCGACTCCGCTGGGGGTCCGGGTACGACCGGCTGTGGCTGAGGATCTGCACGGCGGCCTCGTCGATGACGATCTCGCCGAGCTCGCCCTGAGTCTCGTAGGCGATGCGCGGGCCGGTGCGGCCGCGCGCGTCCTGAACCTGACCCTCGGCGCGGACCCCCGGCGTGTCGGCGAGCGGGCGGAACGCCGCGGCGCGCACCGCCGGCGCGGCCGGTGTATGCCCGAACGGCGGTGCACCCGTCGCTCGCGTGGCGCCGCGCGTTGTCGATACGCGTCGACGCACAGAATGAGAGAAGGTTGGACATGACAGACGGAACCACCGGCCCGCTGCGTGTGACGGTGTGGGGCGAGAACCGCCACGAGCAGGTCGAGGAGCACGTGGCGAAGATCTATCCGAAGGGCATGCACACGACGATCGCGGAGGGCATCGAGGAGAACCTCGGCGACGGCTGCGTCGTCCGCACCGCCACCCTCGACGATCCGGAGCACGGGTTGACCGAGGAGGTGCTGGCCGACACCGACGTGCTCACCTGGTGGGGGCACGCGGCGCACGCCGAGGTCACCGACGAGGTCGTCGAGCGCGTGCACCGGCACGTCCTGGCCGGGATGGGACTCGTCGTGCTGCACTCGGGGCACTGGTCGAAGATCTTCACCAAGCTGATGGGCACCAGTTGCACCCTTCGCTGGCGCGACGAGCACGACCGCGAGCTCATCTGGACGGTCGACCCCACACACCCCATCGCCAAGGGCGTGCCGCACCCGCTGATCATCGACGAGGACGAGATGTACGGGGAGTTCTTCGACATTCCGGCACCGGACGAGCTCGTGTTCGTCAGCTCGTTCAGCGGCGGGGAGGTGTTCCGCAGCGGCTGCACGTTCCGCCGCGGCCACGGCAAGATTTTCTACTTCCGGCCGGGGGACCAGGCATACCCCACGTACCACCACCAGGACGTGCGCCGGGTCATCGCGAACGGCGTCGCGTGGGCCCGCACCGACCGGCCGGAACGACGCCATCCGGTGCTCCTGCGGTACGCGACCGGGGAGTTCTTCAACGGCCAGGGCTACCGGGGGCCGCTGCAGTGACGTTCCGGACGATCCCCTCCAGCCCGGCGGATCCGCTCCGGGTGGTCATCGTCGGCGCCGGCGGTATGGGCCAGGCCTGGCTTGCCACCGTCGCCGACTCGCCCGAGGTGACGCTCACCGGCATCGTCGATCTGGACCTGGCGCGGGCACGGGCTGTCGCCGACTCGGCCGGCCTACCGGACCTTCCGGTCGGCGCCGACGCGGCCGCCCTCGCCCGGCAGACCGGCGCCCAGGCGCTGATCAACGTGACCGTCCCTGAGGCCCATCACCCGGTGACCACCGCGGCGTTGTTCGCCGGCCTGCCGGTGCTCGGCGAGAAACCGGTCGCGGAGAGCGTGAGCCGGGCGCTGTCCATGGCCGCCGCGGCCGAGGTCACCGGTGAACTGTTCATGGTCAGCCAGTCCCGTCGCTGGAACCCGCAGCTCGCCGCGCTGCGGGGGATGGTCACGCGGCTCGGCGCGATCGGGACGGTGAGCACGGCGTTCTTCCGGTCCCAGCGGTTCGGCGGGTTCCGCGAGCTGATGGCGTATCCGCTGCTGGTCGACATGGCGATCCATGCCTTCGACGCGGCGCGTTTCCTGCTCGACGCCGAGCCGGTGACGGCCTACTGCCAGTCGTACAACCCGCCGTGGAGCTGGTTCGCGGGGGACGCCAACGCGACCGTGGTGTTCGAGATGGACGGCGGCACCCGGTACCTCTACAACGGCAGCTGGTGCAGTCCCGGCGACGTCACCTCGTGGAACGGAACCTGGCGGGTGAGCGGCGAGAAGGGCACCGCGCTCTGGGACGGCGACCACGAGCCGGTCCTCGACGCCGAGGTGGACGCCGGTGAACCGGCCGGCCCGGTGAACGTCGGGATCGCCGGCGCGTTGGACGGGTTCGTACGGGCGCTGCGGACCGGGGAGCCGCCGTCCGGCGAGGTGCACGAGAACGTGATGAGCCTGGCGATGGTGGAGGCCGCGGTGACGTCCGCGACGAGCGGCCGGCTCGAGCGCCTGGACGACGTGCTCGAGCGGGCCCACGCCCAGGCACTGCGGGAGGAGACCCGGGCGGACGTACGCGACGCCCTCGCTGGATGGTCCTCGGTGCGAGACGTGCTGACCGTCGCGGAGCGGGTGCGGACGGGGCCCCTTACACGGCCAGGCGCGCGATGAAGGGTTTGTGAAAGCTTCGATCGCTTAGGTGGGAGGCACCGAGTTCCGACTAGCCAGAAGGAGCAGTACCGGATGCGTAGAGCCCTATCCGGCGGGCTGGCGATGGTTGCCCTCGCCGTGGCTGCGGCACAGGTCGCCGCGCCCGCCGGCCACGCTGCGCCAGCCCCGGAAACATCGGCCGCCACCCTGTCCGCGCTCAGCGGCGACATCTTCGCCGAGCTGAACGGGCCAGCCGGTATCGGGGCCGGCCTCTCGTACGCAGGGGTCGATTCGAAGGCCAACCGCGTGGAGATCGGCGTGGTCAAGCCCACCGTGGCGCTGATCGCGCGCCTGGAGCGGCAGTACGGCAAGGACCGGATCCGGGTCGTCCAGGCCCCGATCTTCCAGACGACCCAGCTCGTGACCGACACCCCAGTACTCACACCGGCCGCATCGCCCGACGGCGCCGCGACGCAGGCGTTCGGCGCCTGCACGTCCGAGGGCTACTACTGCGCGCCCACCCGCGGCGGCATCCTGCTGCAGCAGGAGCGCGACGGTCGCTGGTACTCGTGCACCTCCACCAACGTCGGCAGCAGCCGGAGCGGCCAGCGGGCGACGCTCACCGCCGGCCACTGCTTCACGAGCGGCAACGACGTCGCGTACGGCACCCTCGACTTCAGCGGCCGCGCGGCGGGTGGATGGCTGGGCGCGCCGGGCGACCGGCTCTTCGGTGGCACCTCGGACCACCTGGTGATCCCGTGGTCCCGCAACACCGGCTGGTACGGTCGCGACAACCCGACGAACTGTCTCTTCACCGTGCCGGACAACTGCATCCGGATGAACTTCAACGCCGGGACGGACGACATCGGGGCCGGCACCGGCATCAGCCAGCGCGGCGTCACCAGCCAGGGCAACCGAAACGGCACGGTGGTCCTCACCAGCACTACGGCCAACATCGGTAACCCGGAGACCGGCACCGTGACCACGGTCACCGACATGGTGCAGACGAATGCCTGCTCGTTGCCCGGCGACAGCGGGGGGCCGACCTGGACGGGCGACCGCCTCGTCGGCACCATCTCAGCCGGCAATTTCGTCGCGGGTGACCCGCCACAGTGCGCTGCCCAACCTCGCACCTTCGTCGCCAAGGCCACGAACGCGTACTACAACCTGGGCTTCTCCGGCCGGCTCAGCCCGTAACACCTGTCTCCCTCATGATCAAGGCGTCCCTCAAGTCGTTAGAACGACTTGAGGGACGCCTTGATCATGAGGGATGACTGACAAAGGTTGTGATCTGTCAGTTGTCATGCCATAGTCGATGGCATGACCTCTTCTCGTCAGCTCGGCACGACCGGTCCCCACGTCTCCACGCTCGGTCTCGGCTGCATGGGCATGTCCGCGTTGTACGGGGACGCCGACCGCGCCGAGTCGATCGCCACCATCCATGCCGCGCTCGACGCCGGCGTCACGCTGCTCGACACCGGCGACTTCTACGGCATGGGCCACAACGAGATGCTGATCGCGGAGGCGCTGCGCACCGCCCCGCCGGCGCTGCGCGACCAGGCCCTCGTCAGCGTCAAGTTCGGCGCCCTGCGCGACCCGGCCGGCGACTGGCTCGGCTACGACGCCCGCCCCGCCGCGCTCAAGACCGCCGTCGCCTACTCCCTGCAGCGGCTCGGCGTCGACCACATCGACATCTACCGGCCGGCGCGCCTCGACCCGGCGGTGCCGATCGAGGAGACCGTCGGCGCGATCGCCGAGCTCGTCCAGGCGGGCTACGTGCGCCACATCGGCCTCTCCGAGGTCGGCGCGGAGACCATCCGCCGCGCCGCCGCCACCGCGCCCATCGCCGACCTGCAGATCGAGTACTCGCTGATCTCCCGCGGCATCGAGGAGCGCATCCTGCCCACGACCCGCGAGCTGGGAATCGGCATCACGGCGTACGGGGTGCTGTCCCGCGGCCTGATCTCCGGCCACGTCACCCGGGAGCAGCGGTTCGCGCCCAACGACTTCCGGGCGCACTCGCCGCGGTTCCAGGGCGACAACCTCGGGCGCAACCTCGACCTCGTCGACACCCTCCGCAAGATCGCCGAGCAGAAGGGGGTCACGGTCGCCCAACTCGCCATCGCGTGGGTCCTCGCGCGCGGTGACGACATCGTGCCGCTGGTCGGCGCCCGCCGCCGGGACCGGCTGGCGGAGTCGTTCGGCGCCCTCGACGTGCCGCTGGACGCGAGCGACCTGGCCACCATCGAGCGGGCGGTGCCGGCCGACGCCGCCGCCGGCGACCGCTATGCCGCACCCCAGATGGCCACGCTCGACAGCGAGCGGTGACGATAGTCCCGTGGCACCGACCGATACCCTGACCGCCGAGCGCATCCTGGAAGCGACCGAGGAGGTGCTCCGCCGGCACGGCCCTGCCAAGGCCAACGTGGTTGACGTGGCCCGCGTGCTCGGGGTCAGCCACGGCAGCGTC
Organism: Actinomycetes bacterium KLBMP 9797; assembly: GCA_037414955.1. Lineage (GTDB taxonomy): Bacteria > Actinomycetota > Actinomycetes > Mycobacteriales > Micromonosporaceae > Phytohabitans. The sequence goes on along the minus strand of JBBEWH010000088.1, from coordinate 126,152 downwards.
TACCGGCACTTCCCGACCAAGGCGGCGCTGCGGGAGGCGGTCACCGAGCGGTGGCTCAACCGGGCGCTGGCGAGCCTGTCCGGCATCGTGTCCGGCGCCGAGCCGCCGGAGGCGAAGCTGCGGCACTGGCTGGCGGAGCTGTTCGCCGCGAAGCGGCGCAAGCTGGGCGACGACCCGGAGCTGTTCGCCACCTACCTGGTGCTGGTGGGCGAGCACAGCACGTTGATCGACCGGCACTACGCGCTGCTCACCAGCCACCTCACCGCGATCGTCCAGGAGGGCATGGATCGGGGAGCGTTCGCGCCGCGGCCGGTCGAGACCGCCGCCCGCGCGGTGCTCGACGCCACGACCCGCTTCCGCCACCCGGCGCACGCCGCGGAGTGGCGGCGCCCCGGCATCGACGCCGAGTTCGACGCCGTGGTCGACCTCGTCCTCCGCGCCCTCCGCACCCCCACTCCATGATCAGGGCGTCCCTCAAGTAGTGAGAACTACTTGAGGGACGCCCTGATCATGAGGGTGATAATGCGGTTGGTGGGGTTTCCGGGCGGCGATATGGTGAGGGTCGCCTATCGGGGGATTTAGCTATATGACTGCTGTCGCCCTGCGCGACCGGGTCCGCCTGCTCCGGGCGCTGCGCGCCGCCGGCCCCGGGCTGCTCACCGCGATGGTGCTGCTCATGGTGGTGTCGAGCCTCGTGCCCGCCGCGACCGCGGTCGCGCTGGCGGTGCTGGTCAACCGGGTCGCGGGCGCGGCCGCCACCGAGCTCACCACGGTCGCCGCCGCGCCGCTGGTCGCGTTCGCGGTGGTGCTGTTCGTCGGGCACGCGCTGCAAGCCGTACGCGGGCCGTTGTTCTTCCTCGCGGAGGCCCGCATCGACGGCGCGCACCGGGCCGATGTGGCGCGGCTGACCGCGACCAGCCCGACGATCGCGGCGCTGGAGCGGCCGGACGTGCAGCGGCTGATCCGCGAGGCCCGCGCCGACCCGGAGAACTGGACCGAGCGGAGCCCGGGCCAGGGCGGCATCGCCCAGCTCGCCGTCGTCGAGCGGGGCATCGGGCTGGTCGCCGCGGCGGCGCTCCTGGCGGCGTACGCGTGGTGGCTGATCCCGCTGCTGATCCTGCCGGCGGTGGGATACCAGCAGCTCAACCGGCGCGGTGCGGTGCTCTGGCTGGACACCTGGCGGCAGGGCATCGTGGAGGGGATGCGCGCCGGGGTCTGGCAGGACGCGATCACGTCGCCGGCCGACGGCAAGGAGATCCGGGTCTTCGGGCTGGCCGACTTCGCCGTCGGTCGCGCCGACCGCCACATCCGGGGCATGTTCGAGCCGGTCTGGGGACTGGGTAACCGGCTGATGGCGCGGCAGTGGCAGCAGGGCCTGCTGGTCCTGGTGCCGGTGGCGGTGGCGTACCTCGCGGTCGCGGTCGCCGCCGCGCGGGGCCAGGTGTCGGTCGGGGTGGCGACCGCCGTGTTCACGGCCAGCATGGCGGTGTACCAGGTGTTCGCCGGCGACGTGCACTCGCTGGTGGGCGCGGTGGGCGGCCTGCGCGCGTACGCCCGGCTGGAGAAGGAGCTGGCCGCGCCCGCGCCGGTGGCGACGAGGGCGACGGTCGCCGACGCCCCGCCGCTGGTGCGCTTCGAGGGCGTCCACTTCGGATACCCGGGCGCCGAGCGGCCGGTACTGACCGGGCTGGACCTGGAGATCCGGCCGGGCGAGTTGCTCGGCCTGGTCGGCCTGAACGGCGCCGGCAAGTCCACAGTGATCAAGCTGCTGGCCGGGCTGTACGAGCCGACCGCCGGCCGGATCACCGCCGACGGGGTGGACATCGCGGACCTCGGGCCGGCGGCGTGGCGGGCGCGGCTGGCCGTCGTGTTCCAGGACTTCGTCCGGTACCACCTCTCCGCCGCCGACAACGTGGCGCTCGGCCACGCGAGCGTGCCCCGCGACGAAGCCGCGATCGAGGCGGCGGCGCGCGACGCCGGCCTGGACGCGGTGCTCGACCGGCTCCCGGACGGCTGGCGGACGCCGCTGGCCCGCTCCCGCACCGGCGGGGTGGACCTGTCCGGCGGCCAGTGGCAGCAGGTGGTGCTGGCCCGCGCCCTCTACGCGGTGCGCACCGGCGCCCGGCTGCTGGTACTGGACGAGCCGACCGCGCACCTGGACGTGCGCACGGAGTTCGACGTGTTCGAACGCATCGCGGCGCACAAGGCCGGCGCCACGGTCGTGCTGATCTCGCACCGGCTCTCCACGGTCCGGCGCGCCGACCGGATCGTGCTGCTCGACGGCGGCCGGATCACCGAGTCCGGCAGCCACGACGAGCTGATGGCGCGCGGCGGCGGATACGCGGAGATGTTCGCGATCCAGGCCGAGCGCTTCCGGCGCGGATACGACGACCGCATCGAGGAGGGCGAGCTGTGACCCGGTACCTGCGGTTGTGGATCGAGCTGTTCGGCCTGTCGTGGCGGCACCAGCCGGGGCCGACCGCCGCGATGCTCGGGGTCAAGACGGTGGTCACCGTGGCCGTCGCGGTGAGCGCGCTGGCGCTGCGCACCGCGGTCGACGGCATCATCGCCCGCGACGAGGCCGCCGCGCTCACCGGCGCGGCGGTGGCCGCGCTCGCCTACGGCGTCCTGCTGTACGTCAACGGGGTCAACACGGTGCTGCACTTCCTGCTCGTCGAGCGGGTCGGCCTGCTGCACCTGCACCGGCGGATCCACGCTGACATCGCCCACCTGGAGGGCCTCGACCACCTGGAGCGCACCGACTTCCTGGACCGGGTGACGGTGGTGCGGCACGCCGCGTGGGACCTGATGTTCGGCATGTGGTCGGCCGTCGACGCGCTGTTCACCGCGATCCGGCTGGCGCTGCTGCTGACCCTGCTCGGCACGATCAGCCCGTGGCTGCTGGTCCTGCTGGCGTTCGCCGCCGCGCCGATCTGGTTCGACCACCGCGGGCGGCGGCTGGTCACCCGCGCGGAGACCGACACCGCCGAGGCGATGCGGCTGCAACGCCACCTCTTTAACCTCGCGACCGACGCGGCCGGCGGCAAGGAGATCCGGGTCGCCGGCGCGGGCGAGGAGCTGGCCCGCCGCCAGGCGGCGGCGTGGCAGGAGGTGGTGCGCGGCTGGTTCCGGGCCCGGGTCGCCGCCGCCGGCTGGAAGCTCGCCGGCTGGTCGCTGTTCACCGCCGGCTTCGCCGCCGGCCTGGCCCTGGTCGTGTACCGCGCCGGGCAAGGCACCGGCACGATCGGCGACATCGTCCTCGCCATCACCGTCGCGGCCACCCTGCGCGAGGCGGTCGGGGACGCGGTGTGGGGCGCCAGCGAGGCGCTGGCCGGCGCCCGGCTGATCGAGCCGTACCTGTGGCTGCGCGACTACGTCGCCCGCTCGCGCGCCGCGCCGGCCGGCGTCCGGCCCAGTCCGGCGGTGCTGCGCGACGGCATCGTCCTGGACCGCGTCACGTTCAGCTATCCGGGTACCGAGCGGCGCGCGCTCGACGAGGTCAGCTGCGCCCTGCCGGCCGGGTCGGTGGTGGCGGTGGTGGGGGAGTACGGCTCCGGCAAGACCACGCTGGTCAAGCTGCTGTGCAAGTTCTACCACCCCGACGCGGGCGCGATCCTGGTCGACGGCGTTCCACTGTCCGAACTAGACACGGCGGCCTGGCGGGCGCGGTCCAGCGCGGCGTTCCAGGACTTCGGGCGGTTCCAGATCCGGTTCGGCGAGACGGTGGGCCTCGGCGACCTGCCGCACCTGGAGAACCGGTCGCGGATCGGCGCCGCGGTGCGCGCCGCCGACGCCGCGCCGCTGGTGGGGCGGCTGCCGGACGGCCTCGACACCCAGCTGGGGCGCAAGTTCGACGGCGTCGAGCTGTCCGAGGGCCAGTGGCAGAAGACCGCCCTGGCCCGGGCCTCGATGCGCGCCGAGCCGCTGCTGTTCCTGCTCGACGAGCCGACCGCGTCCCTCGACGCGCCGAGCGAACACGCGATCTTCACCCGGTACATGGTGCGGGCCCGCGAGCTGGCGGCCCGCACCGGCGCGGTCACGGTGATCGTCTCGCACCGCTTCTCGACGGTGACCGGCGCCGACCTGATCCTGGTGCTGGACGAGGGCAGGCTGGTGGAGTCGGGCACACACGCGGAGCTGATGGCCAGCGACGGCCGCTACGCCGAGCTGTACGGCATCCAGGCCACCGCCTACGCCCCCTCCCCATGACCCCTCCCATGCGCCCCCTCCTCCCATGACCCCCTCCCCGTGATCAAGGCGTCCCTCACGTCGTTAGAGCTACTTGAGGGACGCCCTGATCATGGGTGGGCGCCCACGTACGCTCGGGTGATGGTGGATTGGCGGCAGCGGTACTACCGCTACAGCACCCGGTTCTACCGGCCCGATCGGCACGTGTCCCCGCTGAGCTGGATCGGCGACGAGCGCATCGCGGTGGGCAACCTGCCGCTCGCGATCGACCTGCTCAGCCTGCCGGCCCAGGGCGTCACGCACGTCGTGAACTGCCGCTCGCGGGCGCAGACCTGGATCTCGCAGGACCTCGCCGTCGAGCGCGCGCTCTTCGGCCCGGGACGGGTCATCCACGTGCCGCTGCTGGATTTCGGCCAGAGTCAGCGTCCCCGGCTCTGGTCGGCCGCCGCGCACTTCGCCGCCGGTGTGCTGACCGACGATCCCGAGGCGCGCGTCTTCATCCACTGTCACCAGGGGCGCCGCCGGTCCGTCATGCTGGCCTACGCGATCCTGCGGCTGCGCGGCAACTCCGCGGACGAGGCCGCCGATCTGATCTCGCGCCACCGCGCGGAGGCGGTCATCGTGCGCGCGTACGCCCGCAGTGTCGAACTCTGGCTCGCCGGCGGCGCCACCCCAATCGGCGTCCCCCGCCTGTAACCCACGCCGCCTCGCGGGCCCCTCGCGGGTCTCTCGCCAGCGCCTCTCGTCGTTGATCGAGGAGAAATCGTGGTTATCAAGGCATGATAAATCCGGACATCATAGCCACGAATCTCCCTTGATCAACGACGCGGGGAGGGTGGCGTGGAGGGCGGTCGTGAACCAGCCGAGTACCGCGGTGAGGGTCTCCGGCGCTGGCCAGCCGTTGACCACGGACAGCAGCTCGACGTACCGCTCCCGGCGCGGGTCGTTCGCAGTCTCCAGCCTGGTCAGCAGGCGCTGCCGGAGATCCGCGCCGTCCGGAAGGTCGCAGGCGTCCGCGTACCACGCGACGATCGCCGCGACGATCGCGCCGGCCTCCGGCGCGGCCGGGTCGACGCCGGCCGCGACGGCGGAGCCGGCCTGGTCGCGGACGACCGCGACGACGTCCCGACGCGGCGGCGAGGCCGCGGGTTGGTCGGCCGCGTGCTGCTCGGCGGTGCGCCGCAGGACGGCGCGGAAATCCGGGTCCCGGGACAGTTCCGCGAGCCGTATCCAGGCCTCGACCTGGGCGTCATCGGGCTCGTCGGGCAGCTCGGGGGTCATCGTGCGGGCGATGCCGGCAAGCCCGGGATCGTCTCGCCGGCCGGCGAAGACGCTGTCGAGGAACTCGTCGACGAGGCGTTGACGCTCGTCGGCGGAGAGCGTGGCGAGCTTGTGTATCACTTCCATCTCCTCAGGGCTGGAGCCGCGCCGGGCGACCGCGGTGAGCACCGCGCGTCGCGTCCGCAGCAGCCGGATCTGCACCGCCAGCGCCTCGGCGTGCGCCGCCGCGACCTCGGGGAGGGTGACCTCGCGGTCCACGACCTTCCGGATCGTGGCGAGGCCGAGGCCCAGGTCGCGCAGGGTGCGCACGAGGTCGAGGCGGGCCGCGGCGTCGGCGCCGTAGCGGCGGTAGCCGGCCGGGCTGCGGTCTGCCGGTGGCACGATCCCGCGGTCGGAGTAGAAGCGAATCGCCTTGACCGTCAGCCCGGTCCGCCGGGCCAGGTCACCGATCGTGTAGTAGGTGCCGCCGTCCATGCCCCCACCCTCACACCTCCCCCTGGGGGAAAGTCCACCCCGCCTTGATCATGGAGGGGGTTGAAGGGGGCGCTCATCGTGGGCAGGGTCCAGGTATGGGGATTCTTGGATGTCGAGTGGTGGTCGGACTCGCCGTGCTCGGGGCGGCGGTACTCACGGGGGGCGGTTCGGCGGCCGCCGAACCCGCCGGTGGTGCGGAACTGGTCGACCGCGTCCGGAGGGCGCTCGGGCCCGCGGTCGTCGTGCGGGAGACGGAGCGCGGGCCGGACTGGGTCAGAGTGCAACTGGTGCGGACCGACGAGGCGTATCCGGTGGCGGTGGACGTGCTGGTCGGGACGGGTGCCGCGCCCCGGCGCACCGCCTACCTGCTGCCCGGGGGCGGGCTCAACTTCGCAGCGAACTTCTTCACCCCACGTGTCCACAACCTCGCGCACGACCTGCGCCGCCAGGGGTACCTGGTGATCGGGGTGACGCCGCGGGAGGACAGCCTGCCGGCGCTGTCCAACGACCCGGTGGCCGGCGGCTGGGGCCTGGCGGCGCACCGGCGTGACCTGGCCGCGGTGGCCGCGGTGGTCAACCGGGTCACCGGGCTGCCGCACGACGTGCTGGGCCATTCGGCGGGCGCGGCGCTGGCCCTGTCGTACGCCGGCACCGGCCCTGCCGGGCTCGGGCGGGTGCTGGTGCTGGACACGACCGGGCCGTTCGACCCGGTTGCGGAGGCGGACCTGCGGCAGCGCGCGGCCCAGTCGCGGGACGTGGTGGCGGGCCTGCTGGGCACGACGCACGCGGTGGACACGGCCAACGCCCGGCGCACCCTGCTGCGCGCCGTCGCGGCGGACCCGCTCGGCGATTCGGGGGTGGCGCGTCCGGCCGGCGGTACGTTCACGTGGGCGGGGCTGCTGCACTTCCAGCTCATCCGGACGCGGGACGCGGGCGGCGTCTTCAACTGGATCTACGAGCCGAGCGTGCACGCCGGGGAGTACGCGTTCGGGGCGGCGCCGGCGCAGGACGCGTTCGCGCTGCGGCACGCCACGGTCGCGCTGGTCGCCGAGGCGACGGACAACCTGGGCAGCGGCATGCTGCCGACGGCGCTGCTGCGGGACCTGTTCGCGCTGTGGAGCGGCGACGCCGGCCTGGTCGACTGGGCCGGCATCGAGGCGCCGGTGACCTGGGTGAACATGGGCGAGGGGCGGGGCGACCACCCGTACGGCGCCCGGCCGATCGCGGAGGGCGGCAACCCGGACGTGACGTTCACGGTGGTACCCGGCTACGGGCACGGCGACCCGGTGTGGGGCGTCCACGCGGACCGCGACGTGTGGCCGCTGCTCCGCGCGTAACGCCGCCGCTCCGCGCATAACCAAGATCAAGGCGTCCCTCATGTAGTAAGAACGACGTGAAGGACGCCTTGATCATGGAGAATGGCGGTAGTGTGACTACGTAGTCATAGCGCCGGAGGTGCGATGGTCGAGGTCAGCCGCCGGCCGCCGGGCAGCGCGGACGTCGCCCGCCGCGCCGGGGTCTCGCAGAAGACGGTCTCCCGGGTCATGAACGGCGAGCAGTACGTCAGCGCCGCCGTCCGGGAGCGGGTGCTCGCGGCGGCGCGCGAGCTGGGATACCGGCGCAACACCGCCGCCCGGGCGCTGAACCTCGGCCGGTTCCACCGCATCGGCGTCGCGACGCTCGGCTCGTCGCTCTACGGACCGGCGTCCACGCTGATCGCGCTGGAGCGCGAGGCCAGGCGGATCGGGTACGCGTTGAGCGTCGTCAACACGTTCGAGGGCGACGCCGGCAGCATCCGCTCGGCGGTCGACTCGCTGCTCGAACAGGGCGTCGACGGCATCGTGCTGTCCGAGCCGATCGACGAGCACGAGGAGCTGCACATCGACCCGGCGGTACCGGTACTCAGCTTCGGTCGGGCGCCCGGGCTGGACGGGCCGCGCGCGGTCGCGACGGACATCTCCGGGGCGGACGCCGGCCGGCGCGCCACCGCGCACCTGCTGAGCCTCGGGCACCGGACGGTGTGGCACGTCGCCGGGCCGGAGAAATGGTGGTCCGCCGGCGAGCGGCTCGCCGGCTGGCGCGCGGCGCTCGCCGGCGCCCAGGCCGCGGCGCCGCCGCCGCTGGTGGGCGACTGGTCGCCCGCGTCCGGATACGCCGCGGGCCGCCTCCTGGCGGCCGAGCCCGACGTGACCGCCGTGTTCGTGGCCAACGACGAGATGGCGATCGGGGTGCTGCGCGCGCTGGCCGAGGCCGGCCGGCGGGTGCCCGCGGACGTCAGCGTCGTCGGCATGGACGACATCCCGGCGGCGGCTTACCTGAGCCCGCCGCTGACCACCATCCGCCAGGATTTCGCGGCGCTCGCCGCCCACGGCCTCGCCATGCTGGTCAGGCACATCGAGGGCCGGGAGGCGCCGCCGCCGCACACAGACCTCACCGCTCCGTTGGTGGTGCGTCAATCGACCGCACCTGCACGACCCGGAAGGAGAGCAACATGATCCGACCACGAATCCGGTGGTGGGCCGCCGGGCTGGCCGCCGCGCTCGCGCTCGCCGGCTGCGGGGGTGGCGACGACGACGCGGGCGGCGGCGCGCCGCCGGCCAACGTGAGCCAGGCCGACATCGACAAGGCCATGAGCACGCCGACCGAGCTGACCTTCTGGACCTGGGTGCCGCAGATCCAGAAGGAGGTGGCGCTGTTCCAGCAGAAGTACCCCGCCATCAAGGTGAACGTGGTGAACGCGGGGCAGGGCGAGCCGCAGTACACGAAGCTGCGCACCGCCCTGAAGGCCGGCAGCGGCGCGCCGGACGTGGTGCAGATCGAGTTCCAGTACATTCCGACGTTCACCATCACGGGCGACCTGCTCGACCTGCGGCCGTACGGCGCGGCGGCGCTCAAGGACCAGTTCGTGGACTGGACCTGGGCGCAGGTGAGCGGCAAGAACGGTGAGGTGTGGGCGATCCCGCAGGACACCGGGCCGATGGGGATGCTGTACCGGAAGGACCTCTTCGACAAGTACGGCGTCACGCCGCCGACGACGTGGGACGAGTTCGCGGCGGCGGCCCGGAAGCTGCACGCCGCCGACCCCAACCTCTACATCACGAACCTGGCCGGGAACCAGAACGGCGCCTGGATGGGCCTCGTGTGGCAGGCGGGCGGCCGGCCGTTCGAGTACACCGGCGGCGAGAACATCAAGATCGCCGTGAACGACGACGCGTCCAAGAAGCTCGCCGGCTACTGGGGCGGGCTGGTCAAGGAGGGCGTGGTCGCGACCGACCCGGACTTCACCGACCAGTGGTACCAGGGGCTCAACCGCGGCAAGTACGCCACCTGGCTGACCGCCGCGTGGGGGCCGGTGTTCCTGACCACCAGCGCCAAGGACACCAGCGGCAAGTGGCGGGCCGCGCCGCTGCCACAGTGGACGGCCGGCGACAACAAGGCCGGCAACTGGGGCGGTTCCACGAGCGCGGTGGTGAAGTCGACGAAGAACCCCATCGCGGCGGCCAAGTTCGCCGAGTTCCTCAACACCGATCCGGCGTCGGCGAAGATGTTCGCGACCGAGCAGTTCCTCTTCCCGCCGCTGAAGGCCCTGCTGTCCGACGCGAGCTTCGTCAACCAGGAACCGGCGTTCTACGGTGGACAGCAGGTCAACAAGCTTTTCGCGCAGATCAGCGACACCGTCTCCACCGACTTCCAGTGGCCGCCGTTCCTGGACCAGACGGTCAACGACTGGGACGAGACGGTCGGCAAGTCGCTGGCCGACAAGAGTGACACCACGGCCGCGCTGGACCAGTGGCAGCAGCGCGTCACGACGTACGCCAAGAACCAGGGCTTCACGGTGGAGTGACCGTGTCCACAGTGACCACGGCGGTCCCGCGGCGGCGGCGGGCCGGGTCTCGCCGCGCCGCGACCGGCTACCTCTTCGTCGCGCCGTTCCTGGTCGTGTTCGTGGCCATGCTGGTGGTGCCGCTGGGGTACGCCGGCTACCTGAGCCTGTTCAAGGAGCAGCTCATCGGCGGCACCACGTTCGCCGGGCTGGACAACTACACCCGCGCGTTCTCCGACGGCCAGCTCTGGTCGGGCGTGCTGCGGGTGGGCCTGTTCTTCGCCGTCCAGGTGCCCATCATGCTGGGGCTGGCGCTGTTCTTCGCGCTCGCCCTGGACAGTGGCGTGCTGTGGCTGACCCGGGTGTTCCGGCTGGGCTTCTTCGTCCCGTACGCGGTGCCCGGCGTGGTGGCCGCGCTGATGTGGGGCTACCTGTACGGGCCGCAGTTCGGCCCGATCGCGCAGCTGTTCGAAAAGGCGGGGCTGGACCCGCCGAACCTGCTCGGCCAGGATCTCATGCTCGGCTCCATCGCGAACGTGGTGACCTGGGAGTTCACCGGCTACAACATGATCATCCTGTACGCCGCGCTGCGCGCCATCCCGACCGAGCTCTACGAGGCGGCGGCCGTGGACGGCGCCGGCGCCTGGCGCACCGCGTGGAGCGTGAAGATCCCCGCGCTGCGCCCGGCGCTGCTGCTGACCGTCATCTTCTCGGTGATCGGCAGCTTCCAGCTCTTCAACGAGCCGCAGCTGTTGCAGCGGCTGGCGCCGAACGTCATCGACAGCGCGTACACGCCCAACCTGTACGCGTACTCGCTGGCCTTCACCAGCCAGGACCTGAACTACGCGGCGGCGGTCTCGTTCCTGCTGGGGCTCGTCATCGTCGTGGTGTCCTATGTGGTCCAGCTGACCGTGAGCCGGAGGCCGTCATGAGCGTGGTGACCCAGACCCACCCGGGCGCGCCGGCGCCGCGGCGGGCGGGCGGCATGGCCGGCGCGCGGCGCAGCCCGCTCCTGACCCTCGGCCTGCTGGCCTTCTTCATCTACTTCATGCTGCCGCTGTTCTGGCTGGTGGTGGCGTCCACGAAGACGACCGGCGACCTGTTCAACAGCTTCGGGCTGTGGTTCGCCGACGACCTCTCGCTGTGGTCCAACGCCCGCCGCACGCTCAGCTACGACAACGGCGTGTTCGTGCGCTGGCTGCTCAACACGCTGCTGTACGCGGTGGTCAGCGCGGGCGGCGCGGCGATCCTGGCCGCGCTCGGCGGGTACGGGTTCGCGAAGTTCAAATTCCGGGGCAACCGGCTGCTGTTCGGCACCGTGCTCGGCGCGGTCATGGTGCCCAGCACCGCGCTGGCCATCCCGACATACCTGCTGTTCAGCAAGGTCGGCCTGGTCGACACGCCGTGGGCCATCATCCTGCCGTCCCTGGTCAACCCGTTCGGCCTGTACCTGATGCGGGTCTACGCCCAGGACGCGGTGCCGGACGGCCTCATCGAGGCGGCCCGCATCGACGGCGCCGGCGAGTTCCGCATCTTCTGGCAGGTGGCGATGCGGCTGCTCGCGCCCGGCTTCATCACGGTGCTGCTGTTCACGCTGGTGGCGACGTGGAACAACTACTTCCTGCCGCTCATCATGCTCAACAACCCGTCCCTGTACCCGGTGACCGTGGGCCTCGCGAGCTGGGCGGCCACCGCCCAGATGGGCGGCGGGGCGAGCGGCGACCTGCTGCCGCTCGTGGTCACCGGCTCGATGTTGTCCATCATCCCGCTGGTGGCGGCGTTCCTGATGCTCCAGCGGTACTGGCAGAGCGGCCTCGGCGCCGGAGGAGTGAAACAGTGACTGTCCTGTTCGGAGCGGCCTACTACCCCGAGTACCACCCGTCCGACCTGCTGAAGGCCGACCTGGACCTGATGGCCGAGGCGCGCTTCTCGGTGATCCGGGTCGGCGAGTCGGTGTGGTCCACCTGGGAGCCCGAGAACGGCCGGTTCGACCTCGACTGGCTCCAGCCCACACTGGACGGTGCGCACGAGCGCGGCATCGGCGTCATCCTGGGCACCCCGACCTATGCGGTGCCGCCGTGGCTGGCCCGGCAGTACCCGGAGATCGCCGGGGAGCGGGGCACCGGCCAGCGGATCCCGTGGGGTGGCCGGCAGGAGATGGACATCACCCACCCGGCGTACCGGTTCCACGCCGAGCGGGTCATCCGGCGCGTCATCGGCCGGTACGCCGACCACCCGGCCGTCATCGGGTACCAGGTGGACAACGAGCCCGGCAACGAGCTGCTGCACAACCGGGGCGTGTTCCAGCGGTTCGTCGACCACCTGCGCCGGGTCTACGGCGACGTCGAGACCCTGAACCGGGAGTGGGGCCTGGTCTACTGGTCGCACCGGCTGTCCACCTGGGAGGACCTGTGGGTGCCGGACGGCAACGCGCAACCGCAGTACGAACAGGCGTGGCGGCGCTTCCAGGCCGCGCAGGTCACCGAGTTCATCGCCTGGCAGGCCGGCATCGTGCGGGAGTACGCCCGGCCGGGGCAGTTCGTCACCACCTGCATCTCGTACGAGCGGCCCGGCGTCGACGACGAGGCGCTCACCCGGGAGCTGGACGTCACCGCCGGCAACCCGTACTACGCGATGCGGGACGGGCTCGCGGTGCCGTCCCCGGCGGACGCCCCGCAGCACTGGATGACCCAGGACTGTTGGGCGTTCTACCAGAGCGCCGACCGGATGTACTCCTCGCGCCAGGAGCCGTACCTGGTCACCGAGACCAACGCGCAGGCCATCGGTCCACCGTGGATCAACCAGCCCGCGTACGACGGGCAGTGGCGGCAGGCCGGCTGGGCGCTCGTCGCCCGGGGCGCGCGGATGGTCGAGTACTGGCAGTGGCGCACCCTCCACTTCGGCACCGAGACCTACTGGGGCGGGGTGCTGCCGCACAGTGGCCGGCCCGGCCGGACGTATCGGGAACTGGCGCGGCTCGGTGCGGAGCTGGCCGCGGCCGGCGACCTGGTCGACGGGCTCACCCCGGACGCCGACGTGGCGCTGCTCTACTCGACCGAGAGCAAGTGGGCGCTCGCCGCGCAGCCGCCGCTGTCCACGGCGGACGGTGGCCCGGATCATCGCTCGTACCAGGGGATCCTCGACCCGTTCTACCGGGGCGCGTTCGAGGCCGGGCGGCAGGTGCGGGTCCTGCACGTGGGCCAGGCGGTGTCCGACGAACCCGGCGCGGTGGCGGCGCGGCATCCGGTGCTGGTCGCCGCCGGCCTGTACATCGCCGATGACGCCACAGTGGACTGGCTGGTCGCCTACGCGGAAGCCGGAGGCCATCTGGTGCTCGGGCCGCGCACCGGCTACGCCGACCACGAGGCGCGGGCCCGGCCGGACGTGCAGCCCTTCGGGTTGTCGGGCGCCGCCGGGGTCTGGTACGACGAGTTCAGCAACCTCGACGCGCCGCTGCCGATCGATGCTCCGGCGCTGTCCACCGAGGACGCGTGGGGGACCCGGTGGGCGGACGGGTTGCACGCCGACGGCGCCGACGTGCTGGCGCGCTACGCGCACCCGCACTTCGGCCAGTTCGCGGCGGTCACCACGAAGGCGTACGGGAAGGGCAGGGTGACGTGCGTCGGCACGCTGCCGGACCCGGCCCTCGCCGTGGCGCTGTTCCGCTGGCTGGTCCCGGACCCGGGGCCGTGGGCGCCGCAGCCCGCGACCGGCGTGGTCTCGACCGGCGCGACCGCCGCCGACGGGCGGCGGCTGCGCTTCCTGCACAACTGGTCGTGGTCGCCGGCGGCGGTGCGCGCGCCGGTGCCGGTGCGCGACGTGCTGGCCGGCACCGACCACCCGGCCGGCGCCGACCTCGCCCTCACCCCCTGGGACGTCCGCGTCCTCCTCGAAACCTCCTGAGGTCAGTCCTTCTTGCCCTTGCCGTTGCCCTTGCCCTTGCCGGAGTTGCCCGAGCTGCCCTTGCCCGAGTTGTCCGGCTCGGTGCCGCCGGTCCGGGCGTTGCCGAGGGCGGGTGCGGTGGCCGGCGGCGATTCGTTGACGCCGGAGACCACGGCGTCGCAGGCGGCGCCGTCGAGGGTGAAGGCGACCGGCAGCGGGTTGGTCCGGTCATACGTGCCGGCGAGGTCGAGCGTCGCCGAGCCGCCCGGCGGCAGCTCCTGCCCGGCCGCGACGGGCCGCACCGTTACCTGGCGGTCGTGCTGGGTGACGTTGGGCGGCAGGGGCGGGGCGAGCCGCTGGCCGGCGGGGAAGGCGAACGTCAGCCGCCACTGCTTCCGGGGCCGTGACCCGGTGTTGGTCACCACCACGGTGGCGCGGAACGCCGCTCCGGAGTCCTGCCGCAGGGCGTAGCCGACCCGGCAGGCCGCCGGGCCGGGTGTGGTCACGGCCGGCGCGGGTGCCGCCTCGCCGGTCGCGCCCGCGCCGGCGTCGGGGGAGCGGTCCGCGTTGGTCCAGAGCAGGCCGGTCAACGCCAGCAGGCCGGCACCCAGCAGCACGGCCTGGGCCCGCTGGCGTACCGGCGGGCGGCGCGGCGCGCCGGCCGCCGGCCGCCACCACCGGCGGGGCCGGGGCGGCGGCGGGATCATCGCGGCGGCGGTGGCCGCCGGGAGGATGGTGGTGCGCGGCATGGCCGGCCCGCCGTGGACACCGACCGGGAGTGCCACGGTGCTGGCCGGTGCGGCGGCGGCGAGGATCTCGGCCACCTCGGCGCTGGTCGGGCGGGCGTCCGGGCTCTTGGCCAGGCATCGCTGGTAGAGCCGCACGACAGTGTCCGGCAGGCCGTCGATGGCGGGCAGCGGGTCCGGGTCGGTGTGCCGGTGGGCGCGCAGCGTCTGGGTGGTCGAGGCCGCCGGCCACGGTAGCCGGCCGGTCACCGCCCGGTAGAGGAGGATGCCGACCGCGTACACGTCGGTGGCGGGCGAAACCGGACCACCGTCCAGCCGTTCCGGCGCCAGATAGGCCGGCGTACCCAGCAGGGTGCCGTCCGGACCGACCTCGCGCTCGCCCACCAGCGCCGAGATGCCGAAGTCGACCACCTTCACCCCGGCGGCGGTCAGCATCACGTTGCCCGGCGTGACGTCCCGGTGCACCACACCCCGCTCGTGCGCCGCGGCCAGCGCCGAGGCCACCTGCGCGCACACGGTCACGGCCTGGGGCCAGGGCAGCACGCGGTCGCGGCCCAGGATCGCGGCCAGCGACTCGCCGTCGACCAACTCCATCACCACGTACGGCGCGCCGTCCGACTCGCCGTAGTCGTACACGTTCGTGATGTGGGGGTGGCTCAACCGCGCCGCGGCCTGCGCCTCGATCCGGATCCGCCGGCGCAGGACCGGGTCGGTGGCCAGTGCGGCGTCGAGGACCTTGACCGCGACCTGCCGGCCGAGCACCAGGTCGAATCCCCGCCAGACCACCGACATGCCGCCGGCGCCCACCCGCTCGACCATCCGGTATCGCCCGCCAAGCACCTTCACCACCCGATGGTGCCCCGAGAACACCGAGGTCACACCTGCCCGGCGCCCTCATGATCTAGGCGTCTCCGGGCCGTCCTCAGGCGTGTGCCTGGATCGCGGTGATGGCGACGGTGTTGACGATGTCCTTGACCGTGGCGCCGCGGCTCAGGTCGTTCACGGGGCGGCGCAGACCCTGCATGACCGGGCCCACCGCGACCGCGCCCGCCGAGCGCTGCACCGCCTTGTACGTGTTGTTCCCGGTGTTGAGGTCCGGGAACACGAACACCGTGGCCTGCCCGGCGACCGCGCTGCCGGGCAGCTTCGCGGCCGCGACGGTCGGGTCCACCGCGGCGTCGTACTGGATCGGACCCTCGACCGGCAGGTCCGGCCGTTGCTCGCGGACCAGCGCGGTCGCCGCGGCGACCTTCTCCACGTCGGCGCCCGCGCCGGAGGTGCCGGTCGAGTACGACAGCATGGCCACCCGGGGCACGACGCCGAACCGGGCCGCGGTGTCCGCCGAGGACAGTGCGATGTCGGCGAGCTGGTGGGCGTCCGGGTCCGGGTTGACCGCGCAGTCGCCGTACACCAGCACCCGGTCGGGCAGCAGCATGAAGAAGACGCTGGACGCCACCGACACGCCCGGCACGGTCTTGATGATCTCGAAGGCGGGCCGGATCGTCGCCGCCGTGGTGTGCGTGGCGCCGGACACCATGCCGTCCGCGTGTCCGGTGTGGACCATCAGGGTGCCGAAGTAGTTGACGTCGCGGACCACGTCGTGCGCCAGGTCGAGGGTCATGCCCTTGTGCTGGCGCAGCTCGGCGTACCGCTTCGCGAAGTCCTCCCGCCACGGGCTGGTCGCCGGGTCGACGATGGCCGCGGCGGAGATGTCCAGGCCGAGGTCGCGGGCCTTGCGCGCGATGTCGTCGGGGTCGCCGAGCAGCGTGAGGTCGGCGACGCCGCGGCGCAGCAGCACGTCGGCGGCCCGCAGGATGCGCTCCTCGCCGCCCTCCGGCAGCACCAGGCGCCGCCGGGCGGCGCGGGCCCGGTCGATGAGGTCGAACTCGAACATCAACGGCGTCACCCGGGCCGCGCGGGCCACGTCGAGCCGGGCGGCCAGGTCCTCGGTATCCACACTGGACTCGAACGCGCCGATCGCGGCCTCGATCTTGCGCGGGCTCGCCAGCGTCGGCCGGCTCTCGATCCGGCTGGACGCCTCGACGGTGTCGTAGCTGTCGGTGGGCACCGACAGCACCGCCAGCCCGGTGTCGAGCTTCTCGATCAGGCGCATCGCGCGCGGGTCCGGCGGCTCGGCCAGGGTCAGCACGACGCCGGCCACCGCCGCCGCGCCGGCCACCCGCGCCGCGCCAGCGGCGACCAGCAGGTCGGCCCGGTCGCCGGGCGTGATCAGCAGGCACCCGTCGGTGAGGTGGTCGAGCAGGATCGGCACGTGCGCCGCACCGACCACGAAGTCCAGCACGTCCCGGTCGAGCGCGGCGTCGTCGCCGGCCAGCCGGGTGGCGCCCAGCGCCGCCGCGACCTCGGCCACCGTCGGCGCCGAGACCGCCGGCGTCTCCGGGATCGCGTACACCGGGATCGGCAGCTCGGGCACCGGTGTGCCGGGCGGCACCCGGTTGGCGATGACGGCGAGCAGCGTGGCGCCCGGTTCGGTGAGACCGTGGTACGCCCGGCGCACCTCCGCCGCGATCGCGCCGGCGTCCTGACCCAGCCCGTCGACCACCGCGACCACCAGGCTGCCGAGCTCGGTGGCCAGCCGGGCGTTGAACGCGGCCACGTCGCCGGCCTCGTCATCGACGTCGCTGCCCACCACGACGACCGCCTGGTGGTGGCGCTCGAACGCCCGGTACCGCTCCACGACCCGGGTGATCAGCTCCTCGCGCCGGCCGTCGGCGAGCAGCGCGCCCGCCTCCGCGCGCGACACCCCGTACATGTCGGCGGCGGGCGCCGCCATGCGGTAGCGACCGCGCAGCAGCGTGAGGATCGGGTCGTCCGCGTCGGCCACCGGCCGGAACGCGCCGATCGACTCGACCTGCCGGGACAGCAGCTCGGCCAGGCCGAGCGCGATCGTCGACTTGCCCCCACCCGGTCCCACACTCGTGACATAGAGGCTCCGCACCACACGATCAACCTAGCGGAGACCTCCCCATGATCAAGGCGTCCCTCACGTCGCTCTAACGACGTGAGGGACGCCTTGATCATGGGGAGAGGGTCGCCGGGGTACCGTGCGGTCGTGATCCTGGTTCTCAACAGCGGGTCGTCGTCGCTGAAGTGCCGCCTCGTGGACCCGGCGCGGCCGGCGGCGGCGCGCGGCATGGTGGTGGAGCGGATCGGCGCGGCCGGCGGCCCGCCCGACCACGGCGCGGCGCTTGAGCGGGTGGTCGACGCGCTCGACCTGTCGCGGCAGGAGCTGCGCGCGGTGGGGCATCGGGTGGTGCACGGCGGTGACCGGTTCCGGGAGCCGACGGTCGTCGACGACGCGGTCGCGCGGGCCATCGAGGAGCTGACCCCGCTGGCGCCGCTGCACAATCCCGCCAACCTGCGCGGCATCGCGGTGGCCCGCCGGCTGCGGCCGGACGTGCCGCACGTGGCGGTGTTCGACACCGCGTTCCACGCGACGCTGCCGGCGGTCGCCGCCACCTACGCGATCGACGCGGAGCTGGCGCGGCGGCACGGCGTCCGGCGGTACGGCTTTCACGGCACCTCCTGCCGGTACGTGGTGCGGCGCACCGCCGCGCTGCTGGACCGGCCGGTGAGCGAACTGAACCTGGTGGTCCTGCACCTGGGCAACGGCGCCAGCGCCACGGCGGTCCAGGGTGGACGGAGCGTGGAGACGTCGATGGGCCTGTCGCCGCTGGAGGGCCTGGTGATGGGCACCCGGTGCGGCGACCTGGACCCGGCGGTGCCGGGCCACCTGCGCCGGGTCGCCGGGCTCGACGCCGACGCGGCCGACGACGTGCTGTGGCACCGCAGCGGCCTGGTCGGGCTGTGCGGCGACAACGACATGCGCAGCGTACTGGCCCGGCGGGCGGCCGGGGACGCCGACGCCGCGCTGGCCTTCGACGTGTACTGCCACCGGATCCGCAAGTACGTCGGCGCCTACCACGCGGTGCTGGGCCGGCTCGACGCGGTGGTGTTCACCGCGGGTGTGGGCGAGCACGCGGCGGAGGTACGCGCCGCGGCGCTGGCCGGTCTCGACCACTGGGGAATCGCGGTAGACCCGCACCAAAACGCCGTACCAGCCAACGAACCCCGAGTCATCTCACCGGCAGGAACGCCGGTCCCGATCTGCGTGATCCCCACCGACGAGGAACTAGGCATAGCCCAGGAAGTAACCGACCTCCTCTCCCCATGACCGGCCGCCGTCATCTGAGCCGTTGATCGAGGAAGTTTCGTGGCTATCATGTCCGGATTTATCGTGACTTCATAGCCACGAGACTTCCTCGATCAACGCACCAAGCGGCACGCCTCCACAGCGGGGTAACGCCAGTCTGGCAGCGGGCGCTTTTTCAGGAGCGGTTGGTGGGAGGTTGTGGTGGGGGAGGGACCGGGGGGCACCATGAGTGACCGGATCGTTGGGGACCGGTACCGGCTGGACGAGCAGGTGGGGCGCGGCGGGACCGCGACGGTGTGGCGCGGCGTCGATCTCGACACCGGCGTGCCGGTGGCGGTGAAGGTACTGGACCGCGAGCAGGCGGCGCGCCCGGTGGCCCTGGCGCGGCTGCGCCGGGAAGCGCAGGCGGTCGCCCGGCTGGAACACCCGAACATCATCGGCAGCCACGGCCTCGGTGTCGACGGCGACGGCGGTTTCCTGGCCATGGAACTGGTGGACGGCCCGACCGTGGCGGACCTGCTGACCACCGGCGGGCCGCTGGCCGTCGAGCGCGCGGTGGCGATCGCCGCACAGGTCTGCGCCGCGCTCGCGGCCGCGCACGCCGCCGGCGTCATCCACCGCGACGTCAAGCCCAGCAACCTGATCGTGGACCACTCCGGTGTGGTGAAGGTGTGCGACTTCGGCATCGCGCGGCTACAGGCCCGGGACGGCGACGCCGCCCTCACCGCGCACAGCCAGACGGTCGGCACGTGCGAGTTCATGGCCCCGGAGCAGGCCATCGGCGAACCGGTTGACGCGCGCAGCGACCTCTACGCGCTCGGCTGCGTGCTGTACGCGATGCTGACCGCCCGGCCGCCCTTTCTCGGTGACACCGCCATGGCCGTACTCCACCAGCATCTGCACAAGGCGCCGGCGCCGCTGCGGTCGGTGCGCGGTGACGTGCCGGTAGCGCTGGACCAGCTGGTCGGGCGGCTGCTGGCCAAGCGGCCGGACGACCGGCCGGCCACCGCCACCGACGTACGCGACGAGCTGGCCGCCATCCGCTCGGCCATGGCCACGGACACCGCCGCGGCGGCCCTGGCCGCGGACACTGCCGCGGCGGCCCTGGCCACGGACACCGCCACGGCGGCCCTGGCCACCGCCACGCCGACGGCGGTGCTCGCCCGGGTGACCGCGGCCCTGTCCCGCCCGCCCGGCCGGCACCGGATGCCGCTCGCGCTGCCCGACTGGCCGCCGTCCTGGGCGGCCGTGCGGGCCTGGCCGCGGCGCTGGTGGAGCAACCCGGCCGGCTGGCGGCCGTCCTGGCCGGACGCGCGGGCATGGCTGCGGCGGTGGTGGCTCAGCGTGGTCGCCGTCGCGCTGGTCCTCGCCACGGTCGCCACGGTCGCGGCGGTCGTCACCGGGCGGGACCCGGACCGGCGACCGGCCGCGGCGCCGGCGGGCGGCGTGCCCGCGACCGCCGAAGCGCCCGGCGGACTCCTGGAGCCGGCGCCCACCCCGACGGCCGCCACACCGACCGGGCCGGTCAGCCCGACCCCCGCGGGCTCCCGCACGTCACCGGCCGCCCCACGCGACCGTCTGGGCGAATTCGCCGCCACCGTGCAACGCCTGGTCGACCGCGGTGACCTCGACGCCAGAGCCGGCCGGGACCTCCTGCGGATGCTCGCCGGGGTCACCACGGCGGTGCGGAGCGGACACGGCGACAAGGCGGCGGAGCGACTCCGCCAGATCGACGAACGGCTGGTCACGCTGCGCGATAACGGCAAGCTCAGCCGCGCCGGCTTCGCGGCGCTCGCGCCACTCACCTAGCGCCAAGGTGGGCACCCGGCGCCGCACGCGGGCCGCGCTAGGCGGCGCCGCGCGTCGTGGTCGCCGCCTCCGGGACGCCGACGCCGTGACCGTGCAGGGCCGCCAGGGCGGCGTCCGGGTCGTCGGCGAAGAAGCGGACCGTGCGCGCCTCGACGGTGCTCCCGAGCGGCCGCACGGCGGTGACCGGCTCGGTCAGCTCCAGCACCAGGTTGGTCTGATGCATGACCGCCACGATGAACGTGTCACCGTCCACCGCCACCTTGCCGGGCTCGCTGTAGTTGCGCACCCGCCGCACCGCCGCGATCCGATCCCGGGGCACCCGCAGGTCGACGTACGCGCCACTGCGGATCCGGACCTCGCTGGCGGAGACCACGTGCGGTCGGGTGCTGAACGCCGCCACCACCCCGAGCATGATCACCACCCCGTACGCGTCGAGGAACAGGATCGGCATCCGCACCGCGTCCGGCGCGTCCAGTGCGCGCAGCAGCACCTCGAACGCGATCAGCTCGATCACGGACGCGACCACGAAGAACATCATGATGGAGGTCTGGGCACCCGAGTACGGCACGGCGGTGGTGCCGCGCGGCACCCCGTGGCGGCGCCGCACGGCCCACAGCACGAGGCTGACCAGTCCCGCGGCCTCGAACTGCGTCAACCGCCGCAGGACCCGCAGTGCCCGTATCACGCGCGCTCCTTCACAATGATCACCAGTTGCCGGAAGACCTCGGCCTGGGCCGGGGACAGCTCCTCGGACAGCGCGGCCAGCCAATGCCCGGTCTCGACCTGGTCGAGGCTGCCCACCATGGCGGCGGCCAGCTCGTCGGGCAGTACCGCCGCGAGGTCGCCGGCCAGCGCCGCGACCCGCGGGTCGCCGGGCTCGGCCGCGGCCAGCTCGTCCAGCCGGGCGTAGCTGGCCCGCACCCGCGCGGCCGCGGCCGGATCCTCGGCGAACGGCCGGAACAGGTCCGCGAAGCCCGGCCCGGCGGTCGTGTCGAACGTCGCCAGCATCTCCCGGTCGAACGCACCGAACCGTGAGCCGTCCGCGGGCAGCGCGCGCAGCACCGCCGCCATCTCCGGCGACACGGCCGCGTCGGGGTGCAGCTCACCCTCGGCCAGCAACGCCGCGAGTCGGGCCCGCCGGGCGGCGAGCCCCTCCTGCTGCCGGGCCAGGTCCGCGTCCAGCTCGCGCAGCACGGCCCGCAGGTCCCGACCCTCGTCCGCGGCGAGCACCGCGCGGATCTCGTCCAGCGACATGCCCAGCTCAGCCAGCCGGCGTACCCGAGCGAGCTCGACCGCGTCCCGCAGCCGGTACTCCCGGTATCCGTTGGGCAGCCGCTCCGGCTCGGGCAGCAGCCCGAGCCGGTGATAGTGCCGGATGGTCCGGGTAGACACCCCGGCCAGCGCCGCCAGCTCCCCGATCCGCATGCACCCAGTAAAAACCTTGACGCTACGTCAAGGTCAAGGCTCGCCTCCACAGCAGCCGCCGGTCACTGGGCGCCCTGGTCGTCGACCTGGACGCCCAGCCCGGTGTGCCCCGCGGTGCGGCGCACCGCGCGGCCCGGCGCCGAGTCAGACCGTGACGGTCTCGACGTGGAGCACGTCCTTCAGGTCGTACGTCCCGTCCTTCTCCGGGGGCACGACGAGACCGAGCCGCAGCGTGTGGTCGTCGGCCCAGCCCATCAGATCCAGGCCGCCGAGTCGGGTGCGCCCGTCGAAGTCCCGCTCGACCACCTGCCGGCCGGTGGTCAGGTCCGTGACGATGAGCCGGCTACTGTTCCGTGCCCAGAAGGTGTAGGCGATATGGCGTCCGTCCGGGGACAGCCGGGGGCTGGTGCGGTGGCATGACACGTCGCACGTCCGCACGTCCGCCGGATCGCCGCCGGTTCCGTCGAGGTTCACCACCTTCGCGTACACGCCGTCCGCCTCGTCCTTCTGGAGGACGGCGCGTCCACCGCCGACGGCCGTCAACTCCCAGCCCTGGCCGAGGTAGCCGCGGATCCGCGCGCCGGCGGGCATGTTGAATTCGCGGCCGGTCGCCAGCTCGTGCCGCGCGAGCCGGTCGCCGTGCAGCAGGTAGACCGCGTCGCCGGTGAAGCCGACCGCCCGTAGGGTGCCGTTGGCGGCGCCCAGGTCACGCCGGAACCGGGTCTGGCCGTCCGGTCCCACCACGACGAGCACGGCGCGCATGTCCATGACGGCCGTGCCGTCCGGCTTGGTAGCGCCTTCGGACCGGTCCCACGCGCCGAACGCCACCAGCCCGCCGTCGGGCAGGCCGGCCACATCGGACAGCATCATGTCCAGGTCGGGGTTGTCGTGTACGACGGTCGTGCCGTCCCCCATGATCTCCACGAGCCCGGCCGGCGCGCGTACCCCGACACCTTCCCCGCCGGGCGTGGCGGGCTTGCGGATGCCCTCGGCGATGCCGGGGCCCAGGGAACTGGCGAACATCCGCTGCGCGGGTGCGTCGGCCGGCGCGGCCGCCCGCTCCGGGGCGGTCCAGGGGCGCAGCGCCAGCGGCACCGCCACGGCCACCGCCAGCGCCGCGACACCGGCCAGTGCCATGGTCAGCGTCGCCGTCCGGCGCCGCTGTGCCCGCCGCCGCGGCGCCACCAGCCTCAGCTGGTGCCCGCCCGGTGGCAGCGCCGCGGCCGCGTCCCGAACGACGGCGCAGACGTCCTCGGAGAGGGTCTCGTCCCGTACCGTGGTCATGATTTTCCCTCCGTCACGATGCCTCGAAGTGTGGTCAGGCCACGGGCGAGTCGGCTCTTCACGGTGCCCTCGGCGATGCCCAGGGCGGCCGCGGTCTCGACCGTCGACAGCTCCAGCAGGATCCGGCACACCACCACGGCCCGCTGCGGGCGCGGCAGGTGGCCCAACGCGTCGAGGGCGAACTGGCCCGCCGGGTCGTCGGCGGCCACCGCGCCCAGCGGCTGGTCCGGCATCGGCCGTTCCCGCCGCAGCTTCTGCCACCACGAGGTGGCCCAGTTCGCGCCGACGCGAAACACCCAGCCACCGGGATTGTCGTAGGTGGACAGCCGGTCCCACCGGGCGTAGGCCCGCGCCATGGCCTCGTCCGTGGCCTCGCGAGCCAGTTCCACGTTGCCCAGGGTCAGCGCCAGCGCGCGGTACACGCGGTCGACGTGGCTGCGGTAGAAGGCCTCGAACGATCGGTCGTCGGCCGCGCCCGCGTCGTCGGCGGGCCCGGCCCGCTCGCGGGTCGATTGGAGGTTCATGCGAAGTACACCGTTGACCGCCCCGATCGGTTCCCCGCCCCCGGCACCCCGGGAGAACATAGGACGAGCGTAGGCGCGCACCCCAGGCCGGCGGGCCGGCCTGGGGTGCGGTTGGTCAGTTGCGAAGGCTCCACTGCTGGTTCGCGCCGCCGTTGCACGACCACAGGATGATCTTCGTTCCGTTGGCGGTAGCGGCGCCGTTCGCATCCACGCACAGTCCGGATTGGACGCTCGTGATGGTGCCGTTGGCGTTGAGGTTCCACTGCTGGTTGAGGCCGCTGTGGCAGTCCCAGATGGCGACCACGGTGCCGTTGCTCGTGCCCGCGCCGTACGCGTCCAGACACTTGTTGCCGTACACGGTCAGCTGCTTGGCAGCGGTGTGGGCCCACCGCTGGTTCGTGCCGGCGGAGCAGTCCTGCAGCTGCACCTGAGTGCCGTTGGCGGTCGTGGAGTTGGGCACCTCGACACAGCGGCCGGACTGGCCGCCCACAATCTGACCGCTCTGCTGACCGCCGCCGCTTTGCTGCCTGACGAGCGACCGGGACTCAGCTGATCGATTGCCTTGCGCGTCGAGGACGTAGAGCCGGTAGTCGCCCCGCGTCGCCGGAACCGCTATGGACGTGGCAGTGCCGTCCGCCCGGGTCATCGTGGCGCCGGCGGCGAAGGTGGTGGTGCCGGAGGGGGCCAGCCAGATCGTCTTGGTCGCGTCGCCGGTGCTTCGGACCGGAATCGAGGCACTCTGGCTGCCGACGAACGTGCTCGCCGGTAGCACATAGTCGGGCACGGAGAGATTGCTCTGCGGGATGATGTCCCGATATGCGTCCGCCAGCCCCGAATTCACGGCGATGCCGTATGCCGCCGCCGGCCACACATAGTCGGAGGAGACGAGAATATCCTGGATGGTGCTGTTCGGCAGGTTCTTGTTGGAGACCTTGTTGATAGGACCGTAGATCTGCGTGATGCTCAGATCGTGCTTGCGCCCGAAGTCGTCGGAGTTGATGAGCCACGTGACATCCTTGTCCACGCTCAGGACGTTGTCGCGGAAGGTCATGTACGCGGAGCCTTCGTCCGGGTGAAGTCCGTACTTGTGGCCCGCCGGGACGCCCTGGAGATAGTTGTCGTGGATGGTGGTACCCGGCTGGCTGCCCAATGTGTAGATGGGCGCCGTGTCGCTGAGCCGCTGCACCGTGTCGATGATGTGGTTGTAGCTGATGTTGTTGTTCCGCGCCGTCGTGGTCGGCCGGTTGGGCGCGATCGAGCCCGATGACCCGTCGAAGTTCCACCAACCCCAGCCGAGCGTGATTCCCGACCACGGAGTCTTCTCGATCCGATTGCGTTGAATCGTGAGGGTGTCGGCGAAGTAGGCCGAGATGGGACTGTGTCCGTTGAACAGTACGGCGCTGTCATAGAGGTAGTTGTTCGTGATCGTGATGTTCTTGGGTAGTCCCTCGACCTGAGCGGGATACTTCTCCCGATTGGTCGACGTGTGGTCGCCGATATAGACGTGCTGAGGATGTCCGACGGTGATCGCGGATCCGGCGATATCGTTGGTGTGGTTACCGATCAATTGCGTGCTCTGCACGTCGTTGACCATGTTGATCCCGTCGGCGCCGGTGTGCTGGATCCGGTTACGCTGCAGGATTATCCCATCGGCGTTCTCGATCTGGATTATGCCGGGAGTGACGTCGACATTGCGGTAGTAATATACGTGGAAGTTTCCCTTGGCATATGCCTGGGCGCCCAGGTTGCCCTGCTGGGCCTGCTTGAACGCGGAGCCGGCCACAGTGAACAGGTTCCAGTCGGAGTGCTGCACGGTGAGGCCGGAGATCGTGATGTTACGGGCGTGGCCGCTGGTCGAGGTGCCCGCGATCCGCAGCACGGTAGACACGTTGTTCGGCGCGAAGACCGTTGCGGTCGTCATGTTCTCCGAGCTGGCCTTGTAGTAGTACAACGTCCGGCTGGTCTTGTCGAAGAAGAACTCGCCCGGCGTGTCCAGGAACTCGTAGGCGTTCATGACCTTGTGGCTTCCGCCGACCTGAGCGTTGCCGTTGTAGGCGCCCTGCGCGATCGCGGCACCCGGTTGCTGGAACAGCGCGACGCGGTTCGCGCCATCGGCTGTGGTGGTCACCTGGCGGACTCCCACGATGGCGGTGGTCCAGGTGGTCGCCGTTTCGATCTCGATGTCGTCCTGGTTGCGCGCGATGGCGGGAAAGTCGGACAGGCTGTATCTGGCGCCTTCGCATTGTGAGCCTGATTCCCACGCCCACGCGGCCTGCCCGGCCGTGATGTTGTAGGTGCCGTGGCACCCCGCCGAGTTCATCGTTTTCGAAGCCATGAACGCGCGCTTGTCGTTGACATAGAGTGTGCGCAGCTTGTTCGCGCGGTCGAGCGGGGCTTTCCAGATGTTGCCGCTGTGCTGGGTCCATCCGGTCACCTGGACGCCGCCTTCGAGGACGGGCGTTTCATTGGCGTGCGCGGTATATATGACTCGATAACCGTTCGTGCCGGAGTCGCTCGGGCCGAGCTCGATGGTGCTGCCTACCGGATAGCTGCCGCCCCGAAAATATACGTAGATGTCGCCGGTCATGTTGGCGTTTATCGTCCGTACGACGTCCCGCGCGCGTTGCGGTGTTTTGAACGGTGACGTGATCGTTCCAGGGTTGGCGTCGTTGCCGTCGGGAGCGACATAATAGGTCGCCTGGGTCGCGGCCGAAGCCGGCATCTGAATTGTCATGGTGGCGGTCAGTGCGACGGAAGCGAGCACCGCGACTGCCAGCAGTGACCGTCCAGCGGTGGAAGCGGCTGACTTCACGTACTGTTCCTTTCATTTTGCCGTTCAATCGGCACACTGCGGCACAATGTCACTGCTTCGTGGCTGCTCACTCTCGACTCAGAGACGACGAGATCGGCCTGGCTGCCAGCGATGCGACGGGGAAAGACAGTCCGAACATAATTCGTATGATGTATGATGTCAATAGATGGAGCATGTTCGATGGCTGCTCCGCGCGAACGCGGCCATCCGAGCATGACGGCCGGTCGGCACGCGACGACCTCGAGCTGCACATCAGCAGTGCTCGGGTGCGGAGCGCGTCACCCCTTGAAGGCGCCCTCCATGATTCCCTGCACCAGCCGCCGCCCGACGAAGAAGAACAACACGAGCAGCGGCAGCGTGGCCAGGAACGAACCCGACATGGCCAGGCCCAGATCGATGTCCCGGCTGTTCTGCAACGCCTTGATGGCGATCTGGACGGTGTACCTCTCCGGGGACTTCAGCACGATGAACGGCCATAGGAAGTCGTTCCAGGCGTTGACGAACCCGAACAGTCCCAGGACGAACGCCGCCGGGCGGACGAGCGGAAAGGCGATGCGCCAGAAGATCTGCCAGGTCGTCGCGCCGTCCACGCGGGCGGCGTGCATCAACTCGTCGTCGATGGTGCTGGCGATGTGCTGACGCATCCAGAAGATGCCGAACGCGCTCACCAGTCCGGGGACGATCACCGC
Source organism: Actinomycetes bacterium KLBMP 9797 (assembly GCA_037414955.1). Classification (GTDB taxonomy): domain Bacteria; phylum Actinomycetota; class Actinomycetes; order Mycobacteriales; family Micromonosporaceae; genus Phytohabitans. Next base: position 99,041 of record JBBEWH010000088.1, on the reverse strand, counting down.
CTGCAGGGTGTCCACCCAGTTGAGCTGCGACATGATCAGGTACTGCGGGATGATGGCGAGCTGGGCCGGTACGGTCATGGTCAGCACGACGATGAGGAACAACGTGTCGCGGCCGGGGAAGTGCAGCTTGGCGAAGGCGAAGCCGGCCAGCGCGCACAGCACTGCCTGGCCCACGCCGATCGCGGTGGAGATGACGAGGCTGTTGAGGAGCGCCTGCACGAACGGCACGATGTCGAAGACCAGGCGCGCCAGGTGCAGGAAGTTGCCGCCGGGCAGGAGGTGCGGTGGAAGGCTGTGCGCGGTGGCGGAGTCCGTCGTGGACACCACGAACATCCAGTAGAGCGGAAACACGCTGACGAACACCATGGCGCAGAGCACCGCGTACACGGCGACGGGGAGTCGGTTGACGCTGCGCCGACCGTGCGTTGCCCGCCCGGTGGTCGAGGACGCGGTGTTCATGGACGCTCCGAGCGGATGCGGGTGACCAGCAGATAGTTGATCGCGGCGACGATCACGACCATGGCGAAGAGCGCGACGCCGATGGCGGCGCCATAACCGAAGTGGAATCGTCCGAAACCCTGCTCGTAGAGGAACAAGGTGAGGGTCTGGCACTGCCGAGCCGCTCCGCACGTCAGTCCACCCACCGGGCTGAGCAGCAGCGGCTCGGTGAAGATCTGCAGCCCGCCAATCGTCGACGTGACGACGGTGAACACGATGATCGGCCGCAGCGCGGGGATGGTGATGTGGCGGAACTGCTTCCAGCCGTTGGCGCCGTCCACGGCGGCGGCCTCGTACAGATCGCGGGGCACCGACTGGAGCGAGGCGAGATACAGCAAGGTGTTGTATCCGGTCCACCGCCAGGCAACCATCGTGGCGACCATGATGTGGCTGCCCAACACCGACGCCGTGAAGTCGATGTGCTCGAAACCGAGCAACCCGAGGAACCAGTTGAGCATGCCGTAGTCGCGGTCGAAGAGCTGGGCGAAGACGATGGTCGTCGCCGCCACGGAGGTGACGTAGGGAACCAGCACGGACATCCGGAAAAACGTGGCCGCCCGCAGCCGTACGTGGTTGAGCACGTGCGCCAAGCCGAGCGCGAGCAGCAACTGCGGGACCGTCGAGAGCACCCAGATGCTGAACGTGTTGCGCAGCGCGCCCCAGAACCGCGGATCGTCGAGGAGTTGGGAGAAGTTGGCCAGCCCCACATAGCGGCGCTCGCCGATGGGGTCCCAGTCGAACAGGGCGACGTAGAACGTGAACAGCAGCGGGAACAGCCCGAAGATGAAGAAGAGCAGGAAGAACGGCGCGATGTACGCGTATGGCGCCAAACGCTCGCGCAAGCCCTGCTGGACGTGGCGGTACCGGCCGGGCCGGGCGGTGGCCTTCGGGGCCGTGGCCGGGCTAAGCGTGGTGGTCACAGCGGTCACCTTCCCCCGACGTGCGACGGCTGGCTCGGCACCGGCCGCCGCACGTCAGTCGTCCGTTCAGCCGCGGAGGGCGTTCTTGACGTTGGTCACCGCGGTGCTCCACGCGTGAGCGGGCTCGAGCTTGCCCTGCTCGACGCTGGTGAGGGCGTTGAGCAGCTCGCTGCCGATGGTGGCGTCATCCGGACCGATGTAGAACGGCTTGATATTCAGGACGGAGTCGGTGTAGATCTTGCCGATCGGTGCGTCGGAGAAGAATGGATCCTTCTCCCCGACGAGCTTCGGGTCCGAGTAGACCGACGGCGTCGTCGGCAATGACCCCTGCACCAGGAAGTGCTCGAGCTGGCCGGCCGGCGACTGCATTTCGGCGATGTAGTTCCAGGCTGCCTGAGGGTTCTTCGCCCGCTTGGGGATGGCCAGATAGCTGCCACCCCAGTTTCCCGAGCCGCCGGGGATGGTGGCGATATCCCACTTGCCGGCTGTTTTGGGGGCATTGGTGCGGATCGCGTTGAGCATCCACGACGGCGCGGACATGGCCGCGAAGTCACCCTTGGTCATGCCCGCGGTCCAACCGGCCGACCACGACGTCTGCTTGGCGGCGATGTTCGCCGCGTGGATCTTCAACGTCAGGTCGAACGCGGCCTTGACCTGTGGGTTCTTGTCGTACGACAGCTTACGGTCCGCGTCGTAGTAGCGCTCCGAACCCTGGTTGACCGCCTGGAAGAAGACGCTCGTCGGGGTATTGTCCAGGAACGGCTTGCCGGTCGCCTTGACGTACTTCTTGCCGGCATCCATGAACGCATCCCAGGTTGGCCACAGCTTGGACACCTGCTCCCGATCCGTGGGCAGGCCCGCGGCCTTGAACAGGTCCGTACGGTACGCGATCGCCATGCCGCCGACATCCGTCGGTATCCCGATGATCTTGCCGTCCTCGGTGACCGACTGTTTTATCACCCAGTCGAGATAGTCCCCCTTCACCTTGTCGGCGCCGAGCGTGGACAGGTCCACGAAGTTCTCCGGGGACTGCATGAACTTCGGCAGGTCGTCACCCTGGATCAGCACGAGGTCGGGCACCTTGCCACCGGCCAGTGCCGCGGTGAGTGCCTGTGCCGTCTCGGTCGTGCTGCCCACCTCGGTGAGCTTGACGTTCACGTCCGGGTGCTTTTTCTTGTACGCCTCGACCTCGACCTTCTGGTTGATCTGGGTGAACGACCAGAACTCGAAGGTCTTCGAGTCGGATGATCCGGAGTCGCTGTTCGATCCTGGCGTACAGCCGGCGACCAACAGCACAGCGGTGAGGATGGCTGCGGGGGTGATGACGCGCTTCACTCGGCCCTCCAGGCGGTGCGGCGGTCGGGAGCGATCGTGGCGAATGGATATTGGTCGCACACAGGTTCCGGAAAACTATCGATACCGGCCTACTCGTATGACGTACGACCATACTCAGCGCCATAAGGGCCGTCAACGACTACTTGATGGTGGGACCGCGACCAAATCGCAGCCGGTCACATAACATAAATCCGCGTGTCAATGCGCTGCTCTGATTGAGAGTCGCCATTGCGGTTTTGGGCGGGAGTATGGACACGCCGCGCTGAATCCCCTTACTCTCGTCGCAGACCGTCAGGGTCGTCGATGTGTATCCGGCGGCGCGGTAGGCATCGACGTCGCTGTTTTCCCGCTGTTGCCGGGCTCGGCAGTAGCGGCCTGCCGGAATGGCACACGGCCACCAGAGATATCTGGCTACGGCCGCGGCGCGCCCCCGCCTGGCGGTCACCCGAAAGGACCTTCCGCATGTCCCGTTCCCGTCCTGGACGCTACCTGGCCCGACTGCTCGTCTGTGTCCTGGCCGCTCTCGGCGTGGTGCCGATCGGCATGCTCGGCGGCGCTTCGCCGGCAGCCGCGGACACCACCCAGTTCCGCGGCGTCAACTGGGGCCGGCTGGGCGACAACTTCCATCGTGGACCGCTGGTCCTGCACGGATTGGACAGCTCCGACAGCTACGCGACGGTCCTGGCCAAAGCCGGCGCCGTCTACACCGGCTTCCAGAACAACCTCGGCGCCGACACCGTCCGGCTCCCGATCAACACCTACACCGTCGGTACGAACTGGTGGAACGCCTACATCGGCGCCATCGACGCGGCCACGGCGAAGGGTTTCAAGGTCGTCCTCTCCTACTGGGACGACGGGGTGGCCGCCAGCGGCGGCCGGATCGTCAACGCGACCGCCTTCAACAACATGTGGAACACCGTGCTCGCCAGGTACGGCACCAACGGCCTGGTCTACTTCGAGCCGATGAACGAGCCCGGCGGGCACAGCGCCGGCGACTGGGCGAACGTGGTCAGTACCTGGATCAGCAGCCGCCCGTCGATCCCGCGGAACCGCATCTTCGTCAGCGGCGCCGGCCTCAATACCGACATCAAGTCGATGTGCGCCGACCGGCGCCTGGACGGGACCTTCCTGTCTCTTCACCACTACACCTTCTTCAGCGGCGCGAAGAACTACGACCAGTGGGTGGCGTTCCTGCGGGACGCGATCGGCTCCTGCGCCGAGCGCACGGTGATGGACGAGTTCGGCGCGCCGATGGATACCGGACTCAACTACCACGACGCCGCCAGCGCGGACAACTTCGTGCGCTACTTCCGGGCGACCACCACGGTGCTCCGGGAGCTGCGGATCGGCTCGATCTACTGGCCGGGCCTGGGCGGCAAGATCACCGCCGGCCAGAACGACGACTGGTACGCCATGCAGAAGTTGCACGGCACTGGTACCAACCTCACCCTGAGCACCCCGAACGCCTCGGGCCTCGACCGTCTCAGGTACGGCTGGGGTTTGGGGGAGGGCGGCGACCCGGGCTCGACCGGCTTGTTGCGTAACGTCGGCAGCGGAGGCTGCCTGGACATCCCGGGCGCCACGACGGCCAATGTCCAAGTCCAGGTGCACACGTGCACCGACACGCCCGCCCAGCAGTGGACCTCGACGGCCGGCGGACAGCTCACCGCGCTCGCCGGCCAGCGATGCCTGGACGCGTACAACGCGGGAACCGCGAACGGCACCGTGGTCGGCACTTACGCGTGCAACGGCGGCGCCAACCAGCGGTGGACGACCAGCGCCGATGGCACCATACGCGGCGCCCAGTCGGGCCTCTGCCTGGACGTGAACACCAGTACCCTCAAGGTCCAGCTCTGGACCTGCTGGGGCGGCGACAACCAGAAATGGCAGGTACTGAACCCCTGACCGCGACCGCGGTCAAGGTCGCGGGTCAAGGCGCGGGATAACGGGGGCGTCGGTCTGTCCAGGGCCTGGACTCGGGTCGTCCGGCAGGTCGTGGAGGGCCTCTTCGACCCCGATCAGGTGGTTCGCCATCCGCATCCGGGCCCGTTCTGGATCGCGCGCCGCGAGCGCCTTCCAGATCGCCAGGTGCTCCTCGTGGGTGCGCCGGTCGGCGCCCTCCTCGTGCAGGCTGCGCCACAGCCGGGCGCGTACCGTGCGTCCCGCGAACGCGTCGATGAGCCCGGCCAGGACGGGGTTTCCACTGTGGACGGCGATGATCCGGTGGAAGTGGATGTCGATCTCGATGATCCGTTCGTGGTCCTGCGGCGTCTGGTCGGCGATCCGGTTCGCGTCGTCCAGCAGTTTCCGCGCCTCGGCCAGCGCCTCGTCGGTGATCCTGGACGCGGCCGACCAGGCGGCTTCGCACTCGAGTACCCGACGGACCGTGTGCACGTGCTGTGCGTTGCCTCGACCCTCCAGTTCGATGACGAAGCCCATCGGAGCCAGCAAGTGGGCCACGTCCAGCTTCGTGACGTAGGTCCCGTCGCCTTGGCGAGTGTTGACCACGCCAAGCAACGACAGCGCCGATATCCCTTCGCGTAGCGAACCCCGTGAGACGCCCAACGACTCGGCGAGTTCCTTCTCGACGGGCAGCCGATCCCCGGGCTTCAACACCCCTTCGAGGATCATCCGCTTGATGCTGTCGATCACTTCGTCAGTGCGAGACATGCCACCCTCGTCGCCGCCCGGTCTCTCGGACCCGACCCTCATGCATCAGATCTCTACCGCGTCTGTCCGTGGTGCTCTCCGCGTCCGTCGGGACCGCGCGAGGCGGCGGTCGTAGCTTACTAGAGAAGTCGGGCCCTGGGCAGGGCGGCGGCCACGCCCTCATCGAGGCGTGGCGATCAGAACGTATTGACTACCTCCTATCACCCATCTAACGTATGACGTCTGACGAATACCCCCACGCGCACCCGGACGGCGCCGGGCCGCGAGGAGTACGGCGCGCGTCGCGGTGGTTGCCGCCGCACCGCGTAGCCCTTTCCCCGTGTCCGAGTCGAAAGCTGACGACCAGAGGTGTGACCGTCCTATGGCAACACGCGCGATGGCGGCGGCAGCCGCCGCTGTCCTCCTGACCGCCGCAGCGGCGGCCACCATCATCGGCCACGCGGCTCCGGCGGCCGCGCATCCGGTCAATGCGGCCGACTTCCATCAGGTCGAACTCGCCCGAGGGGTGGCCGAGTTGGGCGAGCCGATGTCGATGGCCGTACTGCCGGACCGCTCGGTGCTGCACACGGCCCGCAACGGGGTGCTACGTCGGACCACCGCGACCGGAGTCACCAATGTGATCGGCACGCTGCAGGTCTACACGCACGACGAGGAAGGCCTGCAGGGCGTGGGGGTCGATCCGGGTTTCTCCAGCAACCGGTTCATCTACCTCTACTACGCGCCGCCACTGTCCACTCCGGGCGGTGACGCACCGGCCAACGGCACCGACTTCTCCGCGTGGAACGGGGTGAACCGGCTGGCGAGGTTCACGCTCAACGCCGACTTCTCGCTCAACATGGCCAGCCAGGTGACCGTACTGGAGGTTTCGACCAGTCGGGGCATGTGCTGCCACGTCGGCGGTGACATCGACTTCGACGCGGCCGGAAACCTGTACCTATCCACAGGGGACGACTCGAACCCGTTCGACTCGGGCGGCTACACCCCCATCGACGAGCGCACCAACCGCAACCCGGCCTACGACGCGCAGCGCAGCGCGGGCAACACCAACGATCTACGCGGCAAGGTGTTGCGCATCAAGGTGAATCCGGATGGGACGTACTCAATTCCGTCCGGCAACCTGTTCCCGTCCGGCACCGCCGGCACCCGGCCGGAGATCTACGCGATGGGCCTTCGCAACCCCTTCCGGCTCAGCGTGGACAAGCCAACGGGCGCCGTATACGTGGCCGACTACGGACCCGACGCCGGCACCACCAGTGCCAGCCGCGGTCCGGCGGGCCAGGTCGAGTTCAACCGGATCACGTCCGCCGGCAACTACGGCTGGCCCTACTGCACCGGCTCCAACACCACCTCAGAGACCTATGTGGACTACGTGTTCCCGTCCGGGCCGTCCGGGAACCGGTTCAACTGCGCCGCGCCGGTCAACAACTCCCCGCGCAACACCGGGCTGACCAACCTGCCGGCCGCGCGCCCAGCCTGGATCAAGTACGACGATTGTTCGCTGGCCGCGTTCGGCTGCGGCGCGGAGTCGCCGATGGGTGGTGCGGTCTACCGCTACGACGCGGCCAACCCTTCGTCGACCAAGTTTCCGGCATCCCTGGACGGGCACTACTTCGCCGTGGAGTTCGGCCGGCGCTGGATCAAGACCATCGACGTGAACGCCGACGGGTCGGCCGGGCAGATCAGCGACTTCCCGTGGCGCGGCACGCAGATCATCGACAGCGCGTTCGGCCCGGACGGCACGCTGTACGTGCTGGACTACGGCACCGGTTGGGGGCACGGCGACGCCAGCTCCGCGCTGTACCGCATCGAGCACAACCCGGCCGGTAACCAGGCACCGGTCGCCCGGGCCAGCGCCACCCCTTCGTCCGGCAGCGCGCCGCTGACGGTCAACTTCTCCTCCGCCGGTTCGTCCGACCCCGAGGGCGGCGCGCTGACCTTCGCATGGAACTTCGGCGACGGCAGCACCTCCACGGCGGCCAACCCGAGCCACACCTTCGCCAGCAACGGCCAGCGCACGGTCACCCTCACGGTGACCGATCCCGTCGGGCGCACCGGCATCGGAACGGTGGTGATCACGGTCGGCAATACCGCGCCGACGGTCACCTTGAACACGCCGATCGACGGCACCCTGTTCAACTTCGGCGACAACGTGCCGTACACGGTCACGGTTTCCGATCCGGAGGACGGCACGGTCGACTGCGACCGGGTGGCGATGGCCTACCTCCTGGGCCACGACGACCACGCGCATGAGATCACCACGGGCACCGGCTGCTCGGGAACGCTGTCGATCCCGGTGGACGGTGAGCACGACACGGCGGCCAACCTGTACGCGGTGTTCGACGCCGAGTACACCGACCGGGGCGCCAACGGCCTGCCGGCGTTGACCACACACACGCAACGCGTGCTTCAGCCACGGCACCGCCAGGCCGAGCACCGTGACACCCAGTCAGGTACCGGACTGTTCAGCAAGGCGACCGCGGAGGGCGGGCAGACCGTCGGCGACATCCACAACGGCGACTGGATCGCGTTCGAGCGCTACGCGCTCGCGGGCGAGAGCCGGTTCACGGCCCGGGTGTCCTCCGGCGGCTCGGGCGGCACGCTGTCGGTCCGCGCCGGCTCGCCGACCGGCACGGTGCTCGGCTCGGCCACCGTTCCGGCCACCGGCGGTTGGGAAACCTTCACCGAGGTGTCCACGGCGCTGTCCGCCGCTCCGGCCGGCACCACCACGCTGTACCTGACGTTCCACGGCGGCACCGGGACGCTGTTCGACGTGGACGCGTTCACCTTCGGCACGGCGCCGAGTGGCGGCGCCGGCCCGATCAGGAGCGCCGGCGGCGCATGCGTCGACGTCAACGGGGGCAGTTCCGCCGACGGTGCCAAGATCCAGCTGTGGGCGTGCAACGGCGGCGCCAACCAGCAATGGACGCGCGACGGCAACACCTGGCGCGCGCTCGGCAAGTGCATGGGCGTCGCCGGCGGCGCCACCGCCGACGGCAGCCTGGTGCAGCTGTCGACCTGCACCGGCGCCGGCGCGCAGAACTGGACGGCGGGAGCCAATGGATCCCTGGTCAACCCGCAGTCCGGCAAGTGTCTCGACGCCAACGGCGGCAGCTCCGCCAACGGCACCCAGTTGATCATCTGGAGCTGCCACGGCGGCACCAACCAACGCTGGACCCTGCCCTGAGGAAGGACCATGGCCATGCGACCAACAAAGCGCAAGATCCTCGGCGTCGCGGCGGCGGCGTTGGTGATCCTGGCGAGCGGCAGCGGCACGCCGGCCCACGCCGCGGACGCGCCGTACGACGTACTGGTGTTCTCCAAGACCGCCGGCTTCCGGCACGACTCGATCCCGGCCGGCATCCAGATGATCCGGGACCTGGGCGGGGCCAACACCTTCACGGTGACCGCGACCGAGGACTCGAACCAGTTCACCGCCACCAACCTGGCCCAGTTCGAGGCGGTGGTCTTCCTCAACACCACCGGTGACGTGCTGAACGCCACCCAGCAAACCGCTTTCGAGAGCTACATCCGGGGCGGCGGCGGGTACGTGGGCGTGCACTCGGCCTCGGACACCGAGTACGACTGGCCGTTCTACGGCGAGCTGGTCGGCGCGTACTTCGCCTCACACCCGGCTATCCAACAGGCCACCATCCGGGTGGAGAACCGGGCGCACGCGGCGACCGCCGGGCTGAGCCCGACGTGGGTGCGCACCGATGAGTGGTACAACTTCCGGAGCAACGTCCGGTCGTCGGCCCGCGTGCTGTCCACCTTGGACGAGTCGACCTACTCCGGCGGCTCGATGGGCGCCGACCACCCGCACACCTGGTGCAAGACCCTCCAGGGTGGCCGCTCGTTCTACACCGGAAGCGGTCACACCCAGGCCAGCTACACCGAGGCGGGCTTCCGGTCGTTGGTGCTCGGCGGCATCAGGTACGCGGCCAACCGCACCAAGGCGGACTGCCGGCCGGAGACCGGCTACACCACGCTCTACAACGGCGCCACCACCGGCTGGTCGCAGGCCGGGCCGGGCGGGTTCACCAACGCCAACGGCACGCTCACGTCCACCGGTGGGCTGGGCATGCTCTGGTACAGCACCAAGGAGTTCCGCTCCTACTCGCTGAAGCTGGACTGGACGATGCCGGGCGACGACAACTCCGGCGTGCTCATCGGGTTCCCGGCGAGCAGCGACCCGAACTCCGCCATGAGCAACGGATACGAGGTGCAGATCGACGCCACCGACGCCGCGGACCGGACCACCGGCGCGGTGTACGGCGTCAAGTCGGCGGACATCGCCGCCCGCGACGCCGCGCTCAACCCACCCGGCGAGTGGAACACCTACGAGCTGCTGGTGGAGGGGGAGCGGCTACAGGTCTTCCTGAACGGCGTCAAGATCAACGATTTCACCAACACGGATCCGGTGCGTTCGTTGACCTCCGGTCACATCGGCATCCAGAACCACGGCACCGGCGACGACGTGTCGTTCCGCAACATCCGGATCAAGGAGTCGGGTGGCACCACGCCGCGGGTCGGCCCGATCACCGGCGTCGCCGGCAAGTGCGTCGACGTCACCGGAGGCAGCTCGGCCGACGGCACGAAGATCCAGCTGTGGACCTGCAACGGTGGCACCAGTCAGCGGTGGACGGTCAACGGGAGCACCCTGCGCGCGCTCGACAAGTGCATGGGTATCGCCGGTGGCGGCACCGCGAACGGCGGCCTGGTGCAGCTGCAGACGTGTAACGGCACCGGCGCGCAGAACTGGAACCCCGGAGCGAACGGCTCGCTGGTCAACCCGCAGTCGGGCAGGTGCCTGGACGCCAACGGCGGCGGCTCCGCCGACGGTACCCAGTTGATCATCTGGAGCTGTCACGGCGGCACCAACCAGCGCTGGACCCTTCCGTAACGACACCGTTCGCGGCTTGGAGATACCACCATGGCAGAAACGACACGAAGGAAACTTCTCACCGCTGGTGCGGCGGCGGCTGGGACCGCGCTGTTGCCGACCGGCTGGACCGCGGCGGCCAAGGCCGGTGCGGTGCCGCCGGGACAGGTGTTGGCGGCGGGCGACATGGCGCTGTGGTACGACGAGGGCGCGGGTACGGACTGGTTGCGGGCGCTGCCGATCGGCAACGGTCGCTTGGGCGCGATGGTGTTCGGAAACGTCGACGCCGAGCGGCTGCAGCTCAACGAGGACACCGTCTGGGCCGGCGGGCCGCACGACTCCAGCAATCCCGCCGGGGTGGCCAACATCGGGGAGATCCGGCGGCGGGTCTTCGCCGACCAGTGGACCCAGGCGCAGGACCTGATCAACCAGACGATGTTGAGCAGGCCGGTCGGGCAGCTGGCGTACCAGCCGGTGGGCAACCTTCGGCTGGCGTTCGGTTCGGCCAGTGGGGCGTCGCAGCACACCCGGACGCTGGACTTGACGACGGGTGTCGCCTCGACGGCGTATGTGTTGAACGGGGTGCGGTACCAGCGGGAGGTGTTCGCGAGCGGGCCGGATCAGGTGATCGTGGTCCGGCTGACCGCCGATAGGGCCGGTTCCCTCACGTTCAACGCCACCTTCGACAGTCCACAACGGACGACCGTGTCGAGCCCCGATGGCGCCACGATCGGTCTGGATGGCGTCTCCGGCACTATGGAGGGCATCAGCGGGCAGGTGCGGTTCCTGGCGTTGGCGCACGCCGCGGCGACCGGTGGCACCGTGACCAGTTCGGGTGGCACCCTGCGGGTGGCCGGCGCCACCAGCGTGACACTGCTGGTGTCGATCGGCTCCAGCTACGTCAACTACCGCACCGTCAACGGCGACTACCAAGGCATCGCGCGGCGCCACCTCGACGCCGCCCGCACCGTCGGCTTCGACCAACTGCGGGCCCGGCACGTCGCCGACCATCAGGCGCTGTTCAATCGGGTGACGATCGACCTGGGCCGCACGGCCGCGGCCGACCAGACGACGGACGTGCGGATCGCGCAGCACGCGAGCGTGAACGACCCGCAGTTCTCCGCGCTGCTGTTCCAGTTCGGCCGGTACCTGCTCATCGCGTCCTCACGGCCGGGCACCCAGCCGGCGAACCTGCAGGGCATCTGGAACGACCTGATGGCCCCGTCCTGGGACTCGAAGTACACCATCAACGCCAACCTGCCGATGAACTACTGGCCCGCCGACACCACCAACCTGGCCGAGTGTTTCCTGCCGGTCTTCGACCTGATCAAAGACCTGACCGTGACCGGTGCCCGGGTGGCTTCGGTGCAGTACGGCGCCGGCGGCTGGGTGGCGCATCACAACACCGACGGGTGGCGGGGCGCGTCGGTGGTCGACGGGGCGGTGTGGGGCATGTGGCAGACCGGCGGCGCCTGGCTGGCCACGATGATCTGGGACCACTACCTGTTCACCGGGGACGTCGACTTCCTGCGCGCCAACTATCCGGCGATGAAGGGTGCCGCCCAGTTCTTCCTCGACACGCTGGTGGTGCATCCGACGTTGGGGCATCTGGTCACCAACCCGTCGAACTCGCCAGAGATGCTCCATCACACCAACGCCAGCGTGTGCGCGGGCCCGACCATGGACAACCAGATCCTGCGGGATCTGTTCAACGGGTGCGCGCGGGCCACCGAAGTCCTCGGTGTGGACGCCGGCTTCCGTAGCCAGGTGCTGACGGCCCGGGACCGGTTGGCGCCGACGCGGGTCGGCTCGCGCGGCAACGTGCAGGAGTGGCTGGCGGACTGGGTGGAGACCGAGCGCACCCACCGGCACGTCTCCCACCTGTACGGGCTGCACCCGAGCAATCAGATCACCAAGCGGGGCACGCCGCAGTTGCACCAGGCCGCGCGACAGACGCTGGAGTTGCGCGGTGACGACGGGACCGGCTGGTCGCTGGCCTGGAAAATCAACTTCTGGGCCCGGCTGGAGGACGGCGCACGCGCGCACAAGCTCATCCGTGACCTGGTACGCACCGACCGGCTCGCGCCGAACATGTTCGACCTGCACCCGCCGTTCCAGATCGACGGGAACTTCGGCGCTACCTCGGGTATCGCGGAGATGCTGCTGCACAGCCACAACGGTGAGTTGCACGTGCTGCCCGCGCTGCCGTCGGCCTGGCCCACCGGCAGCGTCACCGGGCTGCGCGGCCGCGGCGGATACACCGTCGGCGCCACCTGGTCCAGCAGCCGGATCGAGGTCACGGTCACTCCGGACCGCGCCGGCACCGTCCGGGTGCGCGGCCAGGTCTTCGCCAGCGCCTTCGAACTGCGCGACGAGACGGGTGGCGTCCAGGTCCAGCCGACCCGGCTCGAGGCCGATCTCGTCGAGTTCGCCGGCCAGGCCGGCCACACCTACCGCGCGTCCGCGGTGCGGTCCGGGCCGGTGGAGGCCGGCGTGCACTACCGGCTGCTGGCCCAGCACAGCGGCAAGGCCGCCGACATCAGCGGTGTGTCCATCGCCGCCGGTGCGCTGCTGACCCAGTGGCAGACCACCAGCGGTCTCAACCAGCAGTTCGAGTTCCTGTCCTCGGACGGCGGCTATCACCGGATCCGGGCGCGGCACAGCGGTCTGGTCCTCCAGGCCGCCAGCAACAGCACCGGCGCCGACATCACCCAGCAGCCCGACACCAACGCCGCCAACCAGCAGTGGCGGGTAGAGGACCAGGGCGGCGGGGTGGTCCGGCTGGTCAACCGGCAAAGCGGCCTGGCCATGGACGTGTGGCAGGCGTCGACAGCCGACGGCGCGCGCATCTCGCAGTGGACGCCTTCCATCGCCGCCAACCAGCGATTCCAGCTCCAACGCGTCTAGGTCCTACAGCAGAAAGTCCAGCAGAACCACAAGTAGCGAGGTTGCATGATGTCCAACCACCGATCGATCCTCGGATCGACCCTGGTCGCGGCGGTGCTCGTCCTAGCCGCGGGCGGCGTGGCGCACGCCAGTGCCGCCGGCGCGGCCACGCCGTCCACCGATGTCGTCGCGGCCGCGGCGACCGCTGGGTGCGGTAAGGCCCCTGCGCTGACCAGCGGTACGCACACGATCCAGAGCAGTGGCAAGAGTCGCTCCTTCATCCTGAGCGTTCCCACCGACTACGACAACAACCGGCAACATCGGTTGATCTTCGGGTTCCACTGGTGGGGCGGCACCGCCGAGGCCGTCGCCTCCGGCGGCAGCGATGGGGACGTCTACGCCCACTATGGACTCCGGCGGTTGGCGAACAACACCGCGATCTTCGTCGCGCCCCAGGGCATCGGCAACGGGTGGGCCAACTCCGGCGGCGAGGACGTGACCTTCGTCGACGACATGATCCGAGTGATCGACAACGCTCTCTGCGTCGACACGACGCAGCGTTTCTCCCTGGGCTTCAGCTACGGCGGCGCCATGAGCTACGCGCTCGCGTGTGCCCGGCCGACCGTCTTCCGCGCGGTCGCGGCCATTGCCGCCCCGGGACCGATCAGCGGCTGTAGCGGCGGCACCCAGCCCTTCGCGTACATGGGTATCCATGGCATCGGAGACAACATCGGTGCCGGACGAGGGCTGCGGGACAGGTTCGTCAGGAACAACGGCTGCACTCCCCAGAACCCGCCAGAGCCGGCCGCGGGCAGCCGGACCCACATCACCACCACCTACTCGGGATGCCAGCAGGGATACCCGGTGGTCTGGGCCGCCTTCGACGGTGGGCACCAGCAAGGTCCCGTGGACGGGTGTGCCGGCTGTGAGAGCGGCGCCCGGAGCTGGGTCAAGGAAGAGGTGTGGAAGTTCTTCACCGGTGAGAACCCGACTCCGAACCCGACCGGGTTCCGGCTGCGGAGCGAGTCGGCCGGCCGGTGCCTGGACGTCAACGGCGCCAGCTCCGCCAACGGCACCCAGACGCAGATTTGGGACTGCCACTCCAACGCCAACCAGCAGTTCACCCAGAACGGTGCGGCCTTGCAGGTGATGGGCAAGTGCCTGGACGTGCCGGCCAACGCCGGGGCCGGCACCCGGACGCGGATCTGGGACTGTAGCGGTGGCGCCAACCAGCAGTGGACCCTCAACGGCAACGGCACGATCAGCAACGCCCAGAGCGGATTGTGCCTGGACGTCAACGGCGCTGGCACCGCCAACGGCACCGCCGTGGTCCTCTGGAGCTGCCACACCGGCGCCAACCAACGCTGGACACGAGCGTAGCGCCCGCCCGACAAGGCGGCCCCGGCGATGCCGAGGCCGCCTTGTCGCGCCCAACCCTTCCCCGCCGCGCAACCCCCTCCCCACCGCGCAACCCCCTCCCCGCCGCGCAACCCCCTCCCCGCCGCGCAAGCCCCTCGCCGCCGATCAAGGGCTGGGGCACATGGTTTGATCTCTGTTCTGCGTTCCGGAGCCCTTGATCGGCGTGGATGTCCTTGATCGACGCGGCGCGGGACCCCCTGGTATGAACCCGGAGATGAGCCCAGTCGCGATGCCCACGCGCGACGATCCGCGCATACCGACACGGGAATGATCATCCAAGCCACGGGTGAGGGACGCCTTGAAGCGTTCAGGTCCGACTTCCCCATGATCAAGGCGTCCCTCAAGTCGCTCTGACTACTTGAGGGACGCCTTGATCATGGGGAAGTTGCCCGTAGTGGGCGAACGCTACCTACGCTCGGGCCCAGCGTTGGTTGGTGCCGCCGTGGCAGTTCCACACGATCGCGGCCGTGCCGTTGGCGGTGCCGGCGCCGTTGACGTCCAGGCACAATCCGCTCTGGGCGTTGCTGATCGTGCCGTTGCCGTTGAGGGTCCACTGCTGGTTGGCGCCGCCGTGGCAGTCCCAGATCTGCACCCGGGTGCCGGCCCCGGCGTTGGCCGGCACGTCCAGGCACTTGCCCATCACCTGCAGCGCCGCACCGTTCTGGGTGAACTGCTGGTTGGCGTTGGTGTGGCAGTCCCAGATCTGCGTCTGTGCCCCGTTGGCGGAGCTGGCGCCGCTGACGTCCAGGCACCGCCCGGAGGCCTCACCCCGCAGCCGGTTGCCGGTCGGGTTCGGCGTGCTCGGACCCGGCGTCGGCGTGGTCGGACCCGGTGTTGGCGTGCCGCCGCCGAACTGCGCGAAGAACCGCCACACCTCTGCCCTGGTCCAGGTCCGGGCGCCGTCCTCACAGCCAGAGCATCCGTCCACCGGAGCCGGCCCGTGGCCGCTGTCGTACGCGGCCCACTGCACCGGGTAACCTTCCCGGCACGAGTAGACGGTGGTGAAGTGTTGCCCGCTGCCCTGCGACGGTTCGCGCGCGTTCTGGCTGGCGCAGCCATTGTTGCGCAGGAACGTGTCACGCAGCGAACGGCCCTGGGAGATGTTGAGGACGTTGTCCGAGATGCCGTGGAGGCCGAAGTACGCGACCGGCTGGGTGCCGCCGCTGCACCCGCTCAGCTGCGCGCCGGAGTAGACCGCGACCGCGCGGAAGACGTTGGCCCGGCTGCAGGCGAGTGAGTAGCTCATGCCGCCGCCGAAGCTGAAACCGAGGGCGAAGCGCAGCGTCGTGTCGACACAGAGGGCGTCATCGATGCGCCGGATCATGTCGTCGACGAAGGTGACGTCTTGGCCACCGGGGTTGGCCCAGCCGTTGCCGTTGCCCTGCGGCGCGACGAGGATAGCGCTGTTGTTCGACTGCTCCTGCATCCCGTAGTAGGACCAGATGCTTCCACTGCTCCCGCCCGAGGAGACGTCGTTCATGGTGCCGCCCCGCCAGTGGAACGCGAAGATCAACCGGTACGGGTTGTTGTTGTTGTAGTTGGCGGGGACTCGAATGATGAAGCTGCGATTCTGGCCGCCGCTCTGGATCGTGTGCGTGCCACTGTTCAACCCTGGGGCCTTGCCGCATCCGGCCGTCGCCGCGAGGGGGACGGCGTCCGCGGTCGCGGATGCCAGCCGGATGCCGGTGACACCGGCACTGGCGAGAACCAGTGTCGCGGCGACCGCGATCGGCGTCCGCCAACGGTGTCGATTGGTGCCCTGTCTCATGGATACTCCATTCCTCGTGGGGTGTGGCGACTCAGCGGTAGCCGGCCGCGACGATGTTGGCCTGCACCGCGTTCTCGGTCGCGTCGGACGGATAGCCAGCGACCATGGCGCCCTCGTAGAAGGTGCCGGCGCTGAGGTTGGCGCCGCCGTTGGGCTTGCAGCAGTCCCCGCCGCTGCCCAGGATGATGGCGCCCTGCTTCTTCATCGGGCTGTATCCGGGCGGAAGCGAGCCGTCCCAGAGCGTGTAGAGGTTGCCGGACTGGGCGTTGCTGCCTTTGATGGCGAAGCGGGAGACGCCATTGTTCTTGAGCGTCGCCGTGACGAACTTGCTCGTGAAGGCGCGCTGGTTCGGGTTCCAGGACTGGCTTCCCCCGGGGTAGAGCCCCCACTCCAGGTCGGCCTGGACCCAGGGGCCGGTGCCGGAGCATCCGCCGAACCAGCACTGCGTGCTGAAGTTGATGGCGTCCATCGCCCCGGCGGCGTCCGCGGACCGGGTCGTCTCGCTGTTGCCGTAGTCGAAGCAGCAGCCGTTGTTGACGTGGGTGCCGCTGGTCACCATGTACATGCCTTCCGGGGCGCTACCGGTCGGCACGCCGGTCAGGTGCCCGTCGCGCCAGTAGCTGTTGCCGGGGTTGATGTAGAGCGAGTACGCCTTGTTGCTCCCGATCGTCAGCGACTCGGAGGTCGCGATCGCCGGGCGGCTCTGGGGCGAGCCGGGTACCACGGTCGATCCCTGGTACCACAGGTCGTTTCCCCGGCCGGACTGGTCGTAGACGACGGTGACGACGCAGGTGGTGCCGGTGCAGAACGAGTCCTGGGTCGCCGCGTTGGCGGCGCCGCCCGCGCTCAGGACGGCGATGTCCCGGGACGTGTTGTCGGACGAGCGTCGCACCTGGTAAAGGTTGCCGTTGTAGGAGCCGTACAGCGCGCGCACGGTGCTGTGGGCGGCGATGCAGGGCGTGCCGCCGGAGGCGTAGATGTCGCACGGGCCGGCGCCGGTCGGTGGCGTGGTCGGCGTGGTCGCCGTCGGTGTGGCCGTTGGCGAGTTCCACTGCTGGTTGGCCTGGCCGTGGCAGTCCCAGAGGATGATGTTCGTGCCGTTGGCCGTGCCCTGCGCGTTGGCGTCCAGGCAGCGGCCGGACTGCCCGCCGGTGATGGTTCCGTTGGCGTTGACGTTCCACTGCTGGTTCGCTTGCCCGTTGCAGTCCCAGATGATGACCCGGGTGCCGTTGGCGGTGCCCTGCGCGTTGGCGTCCAGACACTTGTTGCCGTACACCATCAACTGCTTCGACGACGTGTAGGTCCAGGTCTGGTTGTTCGTCCCGGTGCAGTCCCACAACTGCGTCTGGGTGCCGTTGCTCGTGCTGGAGTTCGGGACGGCCAGGCAGCGTCCGGACTGGACGCTCACGATCGGGGCGCTCTGCCCTGGCTGGATGGCGGCCGCCACGGCGGTGCCGGCGGCGAGAGCGATGACGAGTGCGGCGCCTGCGGCGAACAGTTGCCGGTAGCGGCGGCGCCGGCGGTTCGAGATAACCATAGCGGTTCCTCACATGGAGTCGGGGGTGAGGCTCCGGTGCGGGGCACGCACCGGAGCGCTCTCGATGAGGTGGGCTATGCGATGGTGAATCGCCACTGCTGGTTGGTGCCGCTGTGACAGCTCCATTGCAGGAGGCGTGCGCCGTCCGTCGTCGCCGCGCCGTTGACGTCGATGCAGAGTCCACTGGGGACACTCTTGACGGTGTACACGCCCGATGTCGTGGTCGCTGTCACGAGGAACTTCTGCTGGTTGCTGTTGTTGCACGTGAACTGCTGCAGGAACGCGCCCTGAGCGGTGGAGCCGCCGGTGAGGTCGAGGCACTTGTTGCTGTGCATCGCCCTGAGGTAGACGGCGCCGCCACCGGCGTCGACCGCCTGCCACTTCTGGTTGTTGCCGCCGGTGGCCGCCCACTGCACGATCTGTGCGCCGTCGGCGGTGGAGACGCCGCTGACGTCGATGAGCTTGTTGCTGTGCTGCGCCGCCACGGTCCACGTCCGGCCGGCCACGCCGCCGTCCGGGTTCGGCGTGCCGACGCCGTTGCCACCGAAGGTGAACGAGTCGAGGTCGAACCAGTTGGTCGAGCTGCCCTTGAACACCATGTAGAGCGGGTGGCTTCCCGCGAGGGCGGCGGTGTTCACCGCCGGTGTGGACTGGTGGTTGTCCCAGCCGCCGGTGCTGGGTACCGGTGTGGTGGCCAGCAGCGTGCCGGTCGGTGAGTCGGCGCGCAGCTCGATCGTGCCGCCGCCGCTCGGCGACGCCAGCCGGTAGCTGACGTTGGTGATGCCCGACAGGCTCATCGGGCTGAACGCGATCCAGTCGTTGTTGGAGAGGTCGCCGACCCGTTTGGTGCTCTCCGCGCCGGCATGGTCGACGACCCGTACCCCGGACTGGTTGGTGAAGTACTCGGCCTGCTTGTGCTTGGGTTGCAGGATCGCCTTGGCGTAGCCGGTCAACGGGGCCGCACCGCCGGCGCCGCCGTTGTCGGTGTAGCGGGCGTTGAGCACGTAATACAGGTTGGCGCCGTCGGGGTGCCCGCCGAGCAGCTCGGTGGCGATGGTGCCGGAGCAGCCGGGGTAGTCGGTGGTCTCGTGCTCGTGGTCGTCATGGCCGAGAGCCGGCTTGACGAACACCTTCGTGCAGTCGATGGACCCGCCGTCCGGGTCGGAGACGGTCACCGTGTACGAGACCCGGTCGCCGAAGTTGAGCATGCCGCCGTTGGCCGGAACGGTGATGGTGACCACCGGCGCGGTGTTGCCGACGGTGATCTGCACGTTGACGAAGGCGCTCCTGCCGGTGTTGTCGGTGACCTTGAGCTGCGCGGTGTAGTTGCCGTTGGCGGTGTAGGTGTGTGACGGGTTGGCCGCCGTGGAGGTGGCGCCGTCTCCGAAGGTCCACAGGTAGCTGAGGGTGTCACCGGGGTCGGGGTCGGTGGTGCCGGCGCTGCTGCACTGGACGGCCAGCGGCGCGTTCCCGCTGGTGGGTGTGCAGGTGGCCTTGGCGACCGGTGACCGTCCGCCGTGGATGTAGTCGATGCGGTACAGGCCGGAGTCGTTGTTGCCGCCGCCGAAGTTGGAGCCCCATTCGAGCAGGTACAACGAGCCGTCCGGGCCGAACTCCATATCCATCGGCTTGTTGAAGTTGCCGGCGGGCAGGAACGAGTTGGTACGGGTGACCGCCGTGGCCGAGTCGAAGTGCACCTCCTTGAGGTAGCCGCGCATCCACTCGTAGAAGAAGTGGACGCCGTCGTAGTAGGGCGGGAACTTGGTGGCGGACGGGTTCGCCGCGTTGTAGCGGTAGACCGGCCCGCCCATCGGACCCGAGCCGCCCGAGCCGAGCTCCGGGAAGTTCGGTGAGGTTCCGTAGCCGTACCACATGTTCGGCGCGACGACCGGCTTGAGGCTGGTCAGGCCGGTGTTGTTGGGCGAGTTGTTGACCGGTGCGGTGCAGTTGAACTTCGCCCCTACGGCACCGGTGTCCGGGTTGTACGGCGCGTAGGGCTGGTTGTCGCCGTGGCAGAACGGCCAGCCGTAGTTGCCCGGCGTCTTGATGACGTTGAGCTCGACGAGCCCTTCCGGGCCGCGGTTGGTCGTCGGAGGGTTCCGGTCCGGGCCGTAGTCCGCCATGTAGACCCATCCGGTCGAGGGGTCGATGGAGAACCGGAACGGGTTGCGGAAGCCCATCGCGTAGACCTCCGGCTTGGTCTGCGCCGTCCCCTGTGGATAGAGGTTGCCGGCCGGGATGGTGTATCCGCCGTTGGCCGAGGGCCGGATACGCAGCAGCTTGCCGCGCAGGTCGTTGGTGTTGCCGGCGGTGCGGGCCGCGTCGAGGTTGGCCTTGCCCGACCGCCAGTCCAGCGGGGCGTAGCCCTGCCAGTTGGGGTCGAGGTTGGGCGGGACGTCGTCCCCGGTGCCGATGTAGAGGTTTCCGTCGGGGCCGAACTCGATGTATCCGCCGGTGTGGCCCGGCTCGGCGAAGGTGCGGTCCCGGGTCGCCGGGATGTCGATGATGGTGACGGCACTGGACATGGTGAGGGTGTCGCCGGTGAGCGTGAAGCGGGAGACCCGGTTGACGTCGGTCGAGCTGTTGGACGGCGAGTGGTACAGGTATACATAGCCGTTGCTGGCGAAGTTCGGGTCGAGCGCCAGCCCGGTCAGCCCGTCCTCACCGCCGGTGTAGACGCTGAGGGTGCCGGCCGTGACCGTGGAGTTCGTGGCCGGTCTGAAGATCTTCAGCTGGCCGCCGCGCTGCACGTAGAGCACCCGCCCGTCCGGCGCGACGGCCAGGGCCATCGGGTCGGCGGTGTTGTCGTCGAGGGTGCGCTTCTCGAAGTTGCTCCACACCGTGCCGCCGCAGTCGCCCGGCTCGTTGCCCGCGGCCCATTTGACGCCACCGAGCACGTGGTTGCGGAAGTTCGTCTCGCTGTACGAGGCGATCGCGTGTCCCATGGCGGTGGCCCACACCCGGCCGCCGGCGGTGTTGCGGCACCAGGAGATCGGGTGGTCGGGGCCCATCGCGCGGGAGCCCGGGTTGTAGGTGCGCTCGTCGGCGGTGACCAGGACGTGGACGCTGCCGCGCGGGTTGCGGTCGAAGTTGTACCACTCCTCGCTGCGGGTCCAGCGGTCCGGCAGGCTCGCCGTCGACGGGTGCTTCTTGTCGGCGACGATGGCGGTGCCTTGCAGCACGCCGGGGGAGTGCTCCGGCATGTGCGCGCCGGCGTTGATGGTCTGGTCCCACCACGGGTACTCGTTCTCGATGCCCATGTCCGTGGCGTTGTGGACGGCGACGATGCCCTTGCCGCTGGCGAGGAACCCTTCCACCGCCTGGCGTTGGGCCGCCGTCGTCCACACCATGCCCGAGGTCTGGAACATGATGAGAACGTCGAAGGTGGCGAGGTTCGCCGGGGTGAAGACGTTCGAGTCCTCGGTATGGACCAGCTCGAAGTTGTTGGCGGCGGCCTGTTCCTGGAACATCGTGACGCCGGCGGGGATCGAGTCGTGGCGGTAGCCGGTGGTCTTGGTGAACAGCAGAGCGCGGAAGGCCGGGGCCGCGGTCGCCGGTTGAACGGCGACCGCGAGCGACAGTAGTAGACCCGCGATCGCCCCGATGATCAATGTGCTGCGACGCATGCCGTCTCCTATTTCGGCGGAACGAGGCTGCGACCACGGGCACGGGAAGCCGCGCGCTCGGCGCGTCAGGCGGTGCCCTGGGCGCGCGGAGCGCGTGCGTGTGCCGGTCAGATCGTCATGCCGTCCGCCGCGACGGGCAGTCAGGTCCGCAGGTCCGCAACGGCGTGATACATCAGATGTATCGCCGGAACCCGTGGTCTGCTCGGTCAGCATGCGTGGGACATCATGAAAAGTCAATATGTCACCTGTGGAGGGCGAACAGCCGGACTCGATCCTGATTGGATGCCCAGGATTGCAGTGATTCATCTGATCATTTACCCTCCCTGATGGGGAGACTGGTCGCGCTCGTGCAGGGTCCGTAGCTCATCGGCGAAGGCTGCGGAACGTTCCGCCATGAGCAATTGATCTTGTTCTTGACGACACTCCGTAGGGATGCCTCCATGCCCACCACTTCGCCGTCGCCGCTGCTCGCACTCCGAGGCATCGGCAAGTCGTTTCTCGGCGTACGCGTCCTGGACGACGTCGACCTCGATGTCTGGCCGGGCGAGGTGCACGCCGTCGTCGGTGAGAACGGCGCCGGTAAGTCGACGCTCATGAAGGTCGTGTCTGGCGTGTACGGCCCCGACGAGGGCACCGTCGAGTTCGCCGGCGCACCGCGCACGTTCCACGGCCCGCGCGACGCCCACCGGGCCGGCATCGGCATCGTCCACCAGGAGTTCAACCTGCTGCCCGAGCGCACCGTCGCCGAGAACGTCTATCTGGGCCATGAGCCGGTGCGCCGCGGGCTCGTCGACCGCATCGCGATGCTCAGGCGCACCGCGGCGCTGCTCGCCTCCATCGGGGAGGAGTCGTTGCCGGCCGACGCCCTCGTGCGGCAGCTCGGCGTGGCGCAGCACCAGGTCGTCGAGATCGTCAAGGCGCTCGCCCTCGACGCGCGGCTGCTGATCATGGACGAGCCGACCGCGGCTCTCGCGGGGCACGAGGTCCAGCAGCTCTACGCGCTCGTCCGGCGGCTGCAGGAGCGGGGGATAGGCGTGCTGTACGTCTCGCACCGGCTCACCGAGGTGTTCGACCTGGCCGGCCGGATCACGGTCCTCAAGGACGGCCGCCGGGTGACCACGCTGCCCACCGCCGATACCACCCCTGAGCAGCTGGTGCGACACATGGTCGGCCGGGAGTTGTCCAGCTACTACCCCGACCGCGCCGCACCCGGCGAGGTCGGACCCGCCCGCGTCGCCGTCCACAACGGAGGCAACCGGAAGCTGCGCGGCGTCGACCTGCGGCTGCGCGCCGGCGAGGTGCTCGGCGTCGGCGGCCTGCAGGGCTCCGGGCGGTCGGCGCTGGCCCGCGCGCTGTTCGGCGCGGCGCCGTTCACCACCGGCGAGGTCACGCTCGACGGCGCGCCGGTCCGGTTGCGCTCGCCGCGCGCGGCGATGCGCGCGGGCATCGCGTACGTGACCGAGGACCGCAAGGGCGAGGGCATCGTGGCCGGGCAGCCGGTGCTCGACAACGCCCTGCTGGCCAGCCGCGCCGTCCTTCCCGCGTGGACCGGCCGCCGTTCCCGTACCACTCGCGTCCGTGAGCTGCTCGCCGCCGTCGACGTGCGCGCCGCCGGGGAGGACCAGGAGATCCGTTTCCTGTCCGGCGGCAACCAGCAGAAGGTCGTGCTGGCCAGGTGGCTCGCGCTCGGCCCCAAGGTGCTGCTGTTCGACGAGCCGACCCGGGGCATCGACGTGGGCGCGAAGTCGGCCATCCACGATCTCGTCCGCCGCCTCGCCCGGGACGGCGCGGCCGTGCTGATGATCTCCTCCGAACTGCCGGAGCTGCTCGGCATGAGCGACCGGATCATCGTGATGCGCGACGGGCGGATCGCCGGCGAGCTACCCGCCGGCGCGACCGAGGAGGACGTCCTCGCCCTCGCCCTCGGCACCGCGCGGGAGGCGGCCTGATGAACACGGCGCTGCCGTTGCCGACCAGGCGGACCTCGCCGGGCGTGTTCGTCGCCTTGGCCCTTACCCTGACGGTCGGTTGGCTGGTGGTCGCGGTCGACGGCGGCCAGCTGTTCAGCCAGTCGACCACGGTCAGCTTGCTGCATGTGGCCACCGGTCTCGGGCTCGTCGCCGTCGGACAGACCCTGGTCATCATCGGCGGCTCGCTGGACCTGTCGGTGGCGTACGTGGTCAGTCTCAGCACCCTGGTCGCGGCGCAGACCATGAACGGTGACGACGGCGCGCTGCTGCCGGCGATCGGCCTGACGCTCGCGGTCAGCGCCGCGATCGGCCTGGTCAACGGCGTGCTCGTGACCCAGGCGCGGATGAACGCGTTCATCGCCACCGTGGGCGTCGGGCTGCTGCTGAAGGGATACCTCGACAACGGCTATGACGGCCCCGCGGGCCAGACCGCGCCCGCTCTCGTGCAGAGCCTCGGCTACCAGCGCCTCGGACCGGTGCCCGTGTCGTTCCTGCTGCTGCTCGCCGTCGCCGCCGCGGCCTGGCTGGCGCTCGCGCGCACCCGCTTCGGCCACCACCTGATGGCCGTCGGCGGTGACCCGGAGGTCGCCCGGCTCTCCGGTGTCCGCAACGGCAGGGTGCTCGTCGCCGCCCACGTGCTGTGCTCGCTCTGCGCCGGCGTCGCCGGGATCTACCTCGCCAGCCGGCTCGGCTCCGGCGCCCCGCGGGTGGGCACCGAGGGGCTGTACGACCTGGAGTCGATCGCCGCCGTGGTCCTGGGCGGCACCGCCTTGGCCGGCGGCCGCGGCGGCGTGCTCGGCACCCTCGGCGGCGTGCTGCTGCTCGCCAGCATCGACGCCATCTTCAACCAGCTCGAGGTCGACGCCTTCTTCAAACAGGTGATCCGTGGCGTGATCATCATCGCGGCCGTGGCCATCTACGCCCGCCGGGCCCTGCGAAAGGCGGCGTCCTAGCCATGCGGATCGTCGAGTCCCGCCCGTTGCCGCGCTTCCCGGGGGTCCGCCCCGGCAGCGTCGCGCCGATCGTCGCCATCCTCGCGGTGCTGCTGGTCCTCGTGACCATCCGCCAACCCGACTTCCTCTCCCCGCCGTCGCTGATGTCGTTCCTCGGCCGCTCGGCGCCGATCATCCTGCTCGCCGCCGGCCAGTACTTCGTCATCGTCGCCGGCGAGTTCGACCTGTCCGTCGGCTCGCTCGTCACCGCGCAGGTGGTCGTCGCCGCGCGGCTGATCGACAGCGAGCCGTCGCGCACCTGGCCGGTCGTGGTGTTGCTGCTCGCGTTCGGCGCGGCCGTCGGCCTCGTCAACGGCCTGGTCACGACGCGGCTTCGGGTGCCCTCCTTCATCACCACCCTGGGCATGTTCCTGATCCTCGTCGGCGCCGTGTACCTGTGGTCCAACGGCGCCCCGAAGGGCGGCCTCTCCGAGGAGTTCCGCCGGTTCGGCCGGCGCGCGCTGGAGGACGTGCCCGGGTTGGGCCGCATACCGTACGCGCTGCTCGTCCTGCTGGCCGCGGCCGGCCTCGCGGTGCTGCTGACCCGCTCCGACTTCGGGCGCACCCTGGTCGCGGTCGGCGGCAATCCCCGCACCGCGGAACTGAGCGGCGTGCGGGTCTGGCGCGCCAAAACCATCGCGTTCGTGCTCAGTGGACTCGCGGCGGCGCTCGCCGCGATCCTGCTCGGCGGGTACAGCGGCGTCTCGTTCCAGGCCGGCGCCGGCCTGGAGTTCGGCGCGATCACCGCGGTGGTCCTCGGCGGCGTGGCGCTGGGCGGCGGCCGTGGCTCGGTCGTCGGCGCGATGCTCGGCGCGCTGACCCTCGAGACGCTCTTCGCGCTCATGAACTTCTACGGCGTCTCCGGCGCCCTCAAGTCGACCGTCCAAGGCGCGATCATCCTGCTCGCGGTGGCGGTCTCGTCCCTGCGTTCGACCCCCGAGTAAACGTTCGACCCCCGAGTAAACCCGTCCACGTAAAGGGGATTCAGTGAGAAGTTCCATTGCCGCACTCGCGGTGGGCGCACTGGTGGCGCTTGCCGGCTGCGCGACCGATGAGCCCGCCCCGACCGCCACGAGCAGCGCGTCCCAGGCCGCCGGCTCGGGCACGGGCGAGCAGTCGAAGTTCTTCGTGCGGGCCGACTACGACAACGAGCTCGCGCTGCTCGCGGCCACCGCCACCGGTCCGGCCGGCAAGCCGTGGGAGCAGGTGCTCAACCCGACGATGGTGGCGACCGCGAAGTACAAGAAGGCCGGGCCGTACAAGATTTGCTTCTCCAACGCCGGGCTGAACAACCCCTGGCGCCAGGTCGGCTTCAAGACCATGCAGGCCGAGGTCGACACCCACCGCGGCCAGATCAAGGAGTTCGTCCACGTCGACGCCGAAGGCAAGGACCAGAAGCAGATCGCGGACATCAACGACCTGCTGGGCAAGGGCTGCGACGCGCTGATCGTCTCGCCGAACACCACCGCCACGCTCACCCCGGCCGTCGAGGCCGCCTGCCAGAAGGGTTTGCCGGTCATCGTCTTCGACCGGGGCGTCGACACCACCTGCCCGGTGACGTTCGTCAACCCCATCGGCGGCTACGGCTTCGGTCACGTCGCGGCCGAGTTCGTCAGCCAGAAGATGAAGCCCGGCGGCAAGGTGCTCGCCCTGCGCATCCTCCCCGGTGTCGACGTGCTGGAGACCCGCTGGTCCGCGGCGAAGATGGCCTTCGACAAGGCGGGCGTCAACGTGGTCGGTGTCGAGTTCACCGACGGCGACCCGGCCAAGACCAAGAAGATCGTCGGCGACTACATCCAGCGGTACGGCACGATCGACGGTGTCTGGATGGACGCCGGAGCGGTCGCCGTCGCGGCCGTCGAGGCGTTCCAGGACGCCGGCAAGCCCGTGCCGCCGATCAACGGTGAGGACCAGCTCGACTTCCTGAAGCTGTGGCAGGAGAAGAAGCTCACCGCCATCGCGCCGACGTACCCCACCTATCAGTGGCGAACCCCGATCATCGCCGCGCTGCGGGTGCTGGGCGGCGAGCCGGTGTCCAACCCGTGGAAGCTGCCGCAGCCGACCATCACCCAGGACAACCTGAACGAGTACGTCGACCCGAACATGCCGCCGCTGCACTACGCCATGTGCGGCTGCACCGACCTGCCCGGCTACCCGCAGCGCTGGAAGTAGTCCTGTGTACGCCATCGGCGTCAGCCCGTGGGTGTGGGCCTCGCCAGTCGACGACCAGGCGCTGGCCGAACTGATCCCGCGGATCGCCTCGTTCGGCTTCGACGCGGTCGAGCTGCCGGTCGAGCAACCCGGCGACTGGGATCCGGCGCGTACCCACGAGCTGCTGGGCGCCCACCGGCTGGCCGCGGCCGCCGTCTGCGCGGTCACCCCGCCCGGGCGCGATCTCGTGGCCGCTCCGCCGGCCGTCGTCGAGTCGACCGTGGCGTACCTGAAGACCTGTGTGGACAGTGCGGCCGCCGTCGGCGCGCCCTGCGTCGGCGGCCCGGTCTACGCCGCGGTGGGCCGGACCTGGCACATGTCAGCGGCGGCTCGCGCGGCGTGCTACGCGGACTTCCGCCGGGCGCTTGCCCCGCTCGCCGACTACGCCGGCGAGCGGGGCGTCAGCATCGGTGTGGAGGCGTTGAACCGCTACGAGACCAGCGTCGTCAACACGGTCGAGCAGGTCCTCGAACTCATCGACGGCCTGCCCCCCAACGTCGGCCTCATGATCGACAACTATCACATGAACATCGAGGAGGCCGATCCCTGCGCGGCCCTCACCCTCGCTGGATCGCGCATCAAGCACGTTCAGGTCAGCGGCACCAACCGCGGCGCTCCCGGCGCGGACCACTTCGACTGGCTCCGCTTCCTCGCCGCGCTGCGCGGGACCGGTTACGCGGGATCGATCTGCATCGAGTCATTCACCGCGCAGAACGAGGCCATCGCGACCGCGGCGTCGATCTGGCGTCCGCTCGCCGAGTCGCAGGATCTGCTAGCCCTGCAGGGCCTGGCGTACCTGCGGGTGGCGGACCGCTGCGTGGACCAGGCTCTCCAATCCGGCGATAACCGGATCGACAGCAGTCACTTGACATGGACGTAATCGCCGCTTAACGTGACGAGTGTATGACGTCATACGTCATACGCCTCAGTCCCCCTCTTCAGGAGGTGATTCAGTCGATCACCGGACGGTTTCGCCGACCCGTCTGGTGATCCCCGGTGCGGGAGCGACCTCTCCCGTGGCGGCCGCATCCCTTTGGAGAAACCGGAATCCCCCGATTGCCGGGTAGACCGTCACGCCGTTCGGACGTCACCCGTATCAAGCCGACGTCACCCGTATAAAGCCTGTGTCACACCGAGGATTGGCCGTACCTCCCAACCGGCCCGCCGCGGTATGGCATTGACGCACCCCCATGCCCATGGTTAGGAGAACGCGTGCTCGCATCCTCGTCCTCGGCGCTGCGTAGGCAGCTACTGGCCGGCGTCGCCGCGGCGGGGTTGGCCGCCGCGGTCGGCGTCCTGGCGTCGCCCGCCCCCGCCCTGGCGGCGCCCACGATCCTCCACGCGTCTCCGTCCGGCACCGGCACCGCCTGTTCCAGCGCTCAGCCGTGCGCCCTGACGGCGGCGCAGGCCGCGGTGCGGTCGCTGAACGACGCGATGTCGGACGACATCGTCGTGCAGTTGGCCGACGGGGTGTACCGGCTGACGTCGCCGTTGCGGCTGACCGCGGAGGACTCCGGCGCCAACGGCCACACGGTCGTGTGGCAGGCGGCACCGTCGGCGCGTCCGGTGATCAGCGGCGCCCGGGCGGTTACCGGATGGTCGCTGGCCGACGCGGGTCGGAATATCTGGCGAGCCACCGTCGGCACCGGGATCGACGCCCGGCAGCTCTACGTCAACGGCGCCGTCGCCACCCGGGCGCGCACCCAGGTGAACCGGGCCGACTTCACCGCCTCCAGCACCGGCATGCGGTTCACCAACGGCGCCTTGAGCTATCTGAACAACCTGGCCAACCAGAACCGGGTCGAGATGGAGAGCGTCAACTCGTTCACCGACCGGTACGCGCCGGTGCAGAGCATCAGCGGCGGCCTCATCACGATGCAACAGCCGGCGTGGAACAACAACAACTTCGGGTACGACACCTTCACCAGCCCGCACCGGGCCGGTCCGCTCTACCTGGCCAACGCGTACGAGTTCCTGGACGCGCCCGGCGAGTGGTATATCAACCCGGGGACCGGGGTCCTGTCCTATATCCCGTTGGCCGGGCAGAACATGAGCAGCGTCAGCGTGGAACTGCCGGCGCTGCAGTCCCTGGTGAACATCGGGGGCACCTACGACGCGCCGGCGCACCACATCACGTTCAGCGGGATCACGTTCACCGGCACGAGCTGGCTGGGCCCCAGCGGCAACCAGGGCTACGTGGACCAGCAGACCGGCGCCTACATGGCCGGCAACTGGAGTTGGCCGAGCTTCACGTCCTGCCACAACGGCTGCCCGCAGTTCGAGGCCACCCGGCCGAACTGGCTGCAGATGCCGGCCGCCGTGCAGGTCTCCGCCGCCAACACCATCACCTTCAGCGACTCCCAGTTCGTCAACCTTGGCCAGACGGCCATCGGCATCGGCAACGACGCCAACGCCCACGCCAGCGGCGTCGGCCTGGGAGCTAGCAACATCACCATCACCCGGTCGGAGATCGCCCGCAGTTCGGCCGGCGGCATCGTGGTCGGCGGCGTGCGCGCCGACGCGCATCACCCCAGCGACCAGCGGATGGTCAATCGCGACATCACCGTCAGCGACAACCGCATCCACGACCTCGGGATCGACTACCGGGGCATCGTCTCGGTCCTGAACACCTACGTCACCAACGCCACCGTCTCGCACAACGAGGTCTACAACATGCCGTACTCCGGCATGTCGATCGGCTACGGGTGGGGCTCCAACGACGCCGGTGGCAGCACCCACTACGCCAACCGCGGCCTGTACAACTACCAGCCGCGGTACACGACGCCCACCACGGCGTCCAACAACCGGCTCATCGGCAACTACATTCACGACGTCATGCAGCAGATGAACGACGGTGGATGCATCTACACGCTCGGGTGGAACCCGAACGCGCTGATCGGCCAGAACTACTGCCTGCGGACCAACGGCTATTTCGGGGTGTACTTCGACGAGGGCTCGAAGTACTACACCGCCACCAACAACGTGTTCTCGAACACCGGCACCTGGGCGACGGCCAACTACTGGGGTGGCGAGAACATGGGCAATTGGACCGTCACCAACAACTGGTCGACCAACGGCAGCACCAATGTGACCAACGGCGACCGCGGCAACGTCGTCTCCGGCAACGTCACCGTCACCAACGGCAACTGGCCGTCGGGCGCCCAGGCCGTGATGGCGTCCGCGGGGCCGCAGGGCGGCACCAGCCAGCCGGGCGGGACGATCGTGGGGACGCAGTCCGGGCGGTGTCTCGACGTGCCGGGCGGCACCACCAGCAACGGCACCCAGACCCAGCTGTGGGACTGCACCGGCGCCACCGGCCAGGCCTGGACCCACACCGCCGGCAAGCAACTGACCGTGTACGGCGGCGCCAAATGCCTGGACGCCAACGGGCAGGGCACCAGCAACGGCACCACCGCCATCATCTGGGACTGCAACGGGCAGGCGAACCAGCAATGGAACGTCAACTCGAACGGCACCATCACCGGCGTCCACTCAGGACTTTGCCTGGACGCCAGCGGAACGGGCACCGCCAACGGCACCAAGATCCACCTCTGGGCCTGCCACGGCGGCGCCAACCAACAGTGGACCCTTCGATGAGCCTAGCCACCACCTAGACCGCCTCGATCGAGGCGTCGCATCGGGAGCCGACGCGAATGTGCCCCGCCAAGGGCATGTGGGTTGGTGCGAGCCACCCACATGGCGGGACACTCCCTGCCCTCGCGGACAGGGTTGAAGACCAGCACGCTCGCCCTCCGGGCTCGGCGAGCCAACCGTCAGGCGCGTACGCGCCGCGACGAATGAGGAGAATCAGCAGTGAGACTCGTGTCGAGTCGTACCCGGAGACAGCGCCTGGCGGTAGCCGCCGTCGCGGCGCTTGGCTTGGGCGGCCTCTCGGTGGTCCAGGCGTTGCCAGCCAGCGCCGCCACCGGTTGCAGTGTGACGTATGCGGTCGCCAGTCAGTGGAGCAGCGGCTTCCAGGGCGGCCTCACCATCCGGAACGTGGGCGATCCGTGGACGTCGTGGACGCTACAGTTCTCGTTCGCCAACGGCCAGCAAGTGACGCAGGGGTGGAACGGCCGGTTCGCGCAGAGCGGCAGTGCCGTCACGGTGTCCAACGAGTCGTGGAACGGTGGCGTCGCCACCGGCGGCACGGTCGTGCCCGGCTTCATCGCCAACTGGAGTGGCGCCAACACCGCGCCGACCTCGTTCTCGGTCAATGGCGTGGCGTGCAACGGCCCGGTCGGCACCACGCCGCCGACGTCGAGCCCGACCGTCAGCCCGACCGTGAGCCCGACGATCAGCCCGACCGTCAGCCCCACCATCAGCCCTCAGCCCGGGACCAAGGCGGACAACCCGTACGCGGGCGGCCGTGGGTACAACAACCCCGAGTGGAAGGCCAAGGCCGAGACGGTAGCGGGCGGCAGCCGGGTCTCCAGCAACCCGACCGCGGTGTGGATCGACCGGATCGCGGCCATCGAGGGCACTCCCGACAGCCAGTCCAATGGCGCCTGGGGCGTCGAGGACCACCTGCTCGAGGCGGTGCGGCAAGGCGCTTCGTACATCCAGTTCGTGATCTACAACCTGCCGGGCCGGGACTGCTCGGCGCTGGCGTCCAACGGTGAGCTCGGCCCGACGGAGATCAACCGGTACAAGACCGCCTACATCGACCCGATCGCGGCCTATCAGGCCGACCCGCGGTTCGCCAACCTGCGGATCATCAACATCGTCGAGATCGACTCGCTGCCGAACCTGATCACGAACGTGTCCGGCCGTCCGTCGGCCAAGCCGATGTGCGACACCATGAAGGCCAACGGCAACTACCAGACCGGCATCGCGTACGCGCTGCAGAAGCTGGGCGCGATCCGGAACGTCTACAACTACATCGACTCTGGTCACCACGGCTGGCTCGGCTGGGACGACAACTTCCGCCCCACCGCCCAGCTGATCGCCGACACGGTCCGGCTGTCGGGCAGCGTCAACAACGTGCACGGCTTCATCAGCAACACCTCCAACTACTCGGCGTTGGTGGAGCCGTACATCACGGTGAACGACACGACGCGCGCGTCGAAGTGGCTCGACTGGAACCGGTACAACGACGAGACGAGCTTCGTCCAGGCGTTCCGGCGAGAGCTGATCACGCAGGGCATGCCGTCGGACATCGGCATGCTGATCGACACTTCCCGCAATGGTTGGGGCGGTTCGGCCCGGCCGACCGGTCCGGTCACCACCGGCACCGTCGACGAGCAGGTCAACGGCTCTCGGGTCGACCGGCGGCTGCACAAGGGCAACTGGTGCAACCAGTCGGGAGCCGGTATCGGGGAGCGGCCGCGAGCCAATCCCGGCCCGGCAGGTATCGACGCCTATGTGTGGGTCAAGCCGCCGGGCGAGTCGGACGGCTCCAGCCGGCTGATCGAGAACCCGGACGGCAAGGGCTTCGACCGGATGTGCGACCCGACCTACACCGGCAACGAACTCAACGGCAACAACATGTCAGGTGCCCTTCCCGACTCACCGATCGCGGGCGCCTTCTTCCCGGCGCAACTGAGCCAACTGATGCAGAACGCCTACCCGCCGCTGTAGGCGGGTGCCGGAAGCCGGCGGCGGGGCCCGGGTGAGGCGGGGCCCCGCCGCCACCTCCATGACGCTATCGCCGCAGCCGGGCCCGCTGCGGCGCACCACCCACGCCTCGGTGATGTGGGTGAACATCGCCTCGGCCGCGCCCTCGGGATCGTGGGCGGCGATCCGCTCGTAGATGCGCCGATGGCCGCGGTTGGAGGCGACGCACAGGGCGCGTTCGGTGCGGCCCATGTAGCGGGCGGTGTTGACGACCTGGCTCTCCAGGGCGCGTACGACGGCGCGGGCGATGCGGTTTCCGGACGCCTGCATAACAGTGTCGTGGAAGGCGCGATCATGATCATGATAGGCGACGTGATCGTCGACGAGTTCGTCCATCTCGTCGACCATGCGGCGCAGTTGGTCGACGACCCCGTCGTCTGCCAGCCGGGCGGCGACATTGGCCATGTCGGACTCCAGCACGCGGCGGGTGACGACCAGGTCGTCGAGGATGGCGAGGCTCTCGTCTTCGGCGATGGTCGCCCCGAGGACGAGCTCGTCGAGCATGTTCCACATCGCCGGCGGGGTGACCGTGGTGCCGGTGCCTTGGCGAACCTGCACCAGCCCCTTCTCCTGGAGGATCTTCACCGCCTCGCGGATGACGGTGCGACTGACCGAGAAGGTTTCGCACAGCACCGGCTCGGGCGGCAGCGTCGTGCCCGACGGATGCACTCCGCGGACGATCCGCTCCACCAGTTCGGCGGTGACCGCCGTGGCGAGGTTGGCTGGTCGTCGCGTCCAGGCAGGGGGCCCGGCGACGCCTGCGGCCGGCTGCGCTGCTGCCGTCATATCACCCTCCGTGGCCCGCGAGCCGCCACGAGCGCTCCCTCACTATACGTCAATATGTTGACGTCATACGTCATACGAGTTACCTTGCCGTTTAATCCTCCTCCAAGGGCCGGGACGGCCGGTCACCAGGGAAGTGAGCAGCGATGAAGCAGCGTGCATTGTGGTCTGCGGTCCTGGTTGCTGGGCTGGCGTTGGCCGGCTGTGGAAGCGCCTCGGATTCCGGATCCTCGTCCAGTGGTTCGGCCGGCAAGCTCGTGGTGTGGGATTGGAAGTCGGGCGACGCGTCCGCGGCCTCATATATCGACAAGGCCAAGGCCGACTTCGCCAAGAAGCATTCCGGTGTGACGGTTGAGTTCGTCGCGCAGCCGTTCGAGCAGTACTACACGTTGCTCGGCGCCGCGATCCAGTCCGGTAAGGGACCCGATGTCATGCTCTTCAACGGGGGCGGGCAGATCCGCGACCGGGTGGACGCGCTCCTGCCGCTGGATGAACACATCGCCGCGGACAAGCAGCGGCTGGCCGGCTGGGACGCGTTCACCAAGGACGGCAAGGTCTACGGCGCCCCGGTGACGCTGCAGGGGCACCCGATCTACTACAACAAGGCGCTCTACCAGAGGGCGGGGCTGAACCCCGAGCGGCCGGCGACCAGTTGGCACGAGTTCGTCGCCAACTGCGCGACCATCAGCAAGGCGACCGGGGCCAAGTGCTTCGCGCAGGGCAACAAGGAAGGGATCGGCATCCAGTTCTTCATGTCCGGCCTCGGCTCGGGCATCCTCTCGCCACGGGAGTACGACGACTGGATCGCCGGTAAGCGCGACTGGAAGTCGCCGGGCGTCAAGCGGATCTTCGCGCTCTGGAAAGAGGTCCACGACCAGGGCCTGAACAATGACGGCGCCAACTCGACGGCGATGTTCAACGACGCGTTCGCGGTGTTCCAGTCGAGCAAGGCCGCGCACGTCATCGGGTTGATGTCGGACATCGGGCACTGGAAGGACTTCGCCGAGTTTCTCGAGGCCGACAACGTCGGTGTCATGACCTCGCCGGTCGTGACCGCCGGCACCACCCCGAGCCTGCCGTACGACGGGGGCATCGGCTACGCGGTCGCGAAATGGACCAAGGACCCGAAGGTCGCCGCCGATCTGGTGCGGTCGCTGACCTCGGCCGAGGCGTTGAAGGCGTTCTACGCCGACGCGGGGGCGATCGCCTCCGACACCACGATCGACGTGTCCAGCGCCGGCCCCGCCGTCGCGACGATCGTCTCGGACATCAAGGACGGCAAGCCGGCTTTGCACGTGGCCCTGTCGTCGAAGACGGTGGACCTGATGGGGCGGCTGTCCCAGCAGTTGCTGAGCGGATCGGTCACGGTCGACAAGGCGGTGGAGCAGTTGGCCGCGTCCGACCAGGCTGGTTGATCTCGTGCCATCGGGTAGCGCGGCGCCGGTCCGCCCCACCGCGTTAGGGCGGACCGGCCGGCGCGCCGAACGCCTCGCACCCTATGTACTGGTCGCACCCGCCGTGCTGATCATTGTGGTGCTGCGGCTGTGGCCGCTGCTGTTGGGAGTCAACTTCTCCTTCACCGGCGACGGCGCGCGCAACGGCGCGGCGGTCGGCTTGGCCAACTATCGCGACCTGCTCGACGATCCGCTGTTTCGCACCGCCCTGCGCAACGTCGGGCTGCTGGTACTGCTGCTGCCGGTCGCGGTCGCGATTCCGGGATTGCTGGCCACGTTCATCTACCTGCGCGTGCCGGGCCACCGGCTCTTCCGCAGCGTCTATTTCTTCCCGGCCGTGCTGTCACCGGTGATCGTCGGAGCGATCTTCAACCTGTTGCTGGCGTACGACGGCCCCTTGAACGCGGTGCTCGGCGGTGCCGGCGTCGGTCCGGTCGACTGGCTCGGCGACCCGGATGTGGCCGTCTTCGCCGTCGTCGGCGTGCACGTCTGGGCGACGTTCGGCATGGCGCTGGTCGTGTTCCTGGCCGGGTTCGCGACCCTGGACGCGGCGCTCGTGGACGCCGCCCGGGTCGATGGCGCCTCCCTGCGGCAGACCATCTGGCACGTCATCATCCCCGGCCTGTCCCGCACCATCCAGTTCGTCTTCGTCACCACCATGATCGGGATGCTGACCTCGATGTTCGGGCTGCTCTACGTCATGACCAGCGGCGGCCCGGAAGGATCGACCTACTTGCCGGAGTACTACATCTGGATCCAGCAAGGGCAGATGAACCGCCCAGCGCTCGCTTCCGCCGCGTCCACCGCCCTGTTCGTGATCATGCTGGTCGTCGGCCTGTTGCAGATCGGCCTCCTGCGCCGCACGGGGAGGGAAGACTGATGTCCCGCGTTCGCCTGGGCAGATGGCTGATCGCCGTGCCGATGACGGTCCTCGCCGTGGCGACCATCTACCCGCTGCTGTTCACCGCCAATGTGGCGATGAAGACCCGCCGGGAGTACATCCTCGACCGCTTCTCCCTGACGAGCACCCTGCACTGGGAGAACCTCACCACCGCGTGGAACAGCGCCGGTACGGCCCGCTACTTCCTCAACTCGCTCATCGTGGTGACCTGCTCGGTCGCCCTGCTGCTGCTCATCGGCTCGATGGCCGGGTTCGCGCTGAGCCAGGCGCGGTTCCGCGGCTCGTCCGCGCTGTTCCTGGTCTGCCTCGCGGCGCTGTTCATCCCGTTCCAGGTGATCATGGTGCCGCTGGCCCGCATCATGGCCGACGTCGGTCTCATCGACACCTATCCGGGCCTGATCCTCGCCTACGTCGCGCAGTTCCTGCCGTTCACGGTCTTCCTGATGACCAGCTACTACCGGGGCGTGCCGGCCGAGATCATCGACGCGGCCCGGATCGACGGAAACACCCTGTACGGCGTCTACCGGCGGATCATGCTGCCCATCGGCACTCCGGCCCTGCTGTCGGTCGGCATCCTCAACGCACTGTTCTGCTGGAACGACGTGCTCATCTCCCTGTTGATGATGCCGTCGGCCGACCATCGCACCCTGATGGTGGGCGTCACCTCCCTGCGCGGCCAGTACTCCGACGACATCCCCACCTTCGCGGCCGGCGTCCTGATCGCCGCGGTACCCGTGTTGGTGACCTACCTGTTCCTGCAGCGCCAGATAGCCGACGGCGTGACCGCCGGCGCGACGAAGGGGTGACATGCGGATCACCGGATACCGGACCCTGACGACGGCGCAGGAATGGGGCCGACCCATCGGTGACGCCAACGGCGTCTACGCCGACGGCGTCATTCCCGTGCCGATCGTCATGGTCGACACCGATGAGGGGATCACCGGCGTCGGCCTCGGACCGCACGTGGAAGCCGAAGCCGTCTTCGCCGCCCTCGACGGGCAGGATCCCCGGGCGGTGACGGCCCTGTACGACCGCATGCTGCGGCAAACCTTCAAAGCCGGCCACGCCGGAGTCGTGTTCGGCACGATCGGCGCGTTCGACACCGCCCTGTGGGACATCAAGGCGCAGGCCGCCGGCGAGCCGCTGTGGCGGCTGCTCGGCGGCCGTGACCGCCGGGTCCACGCCTACGCCTCCGGTCTGGACATCGGCCTGAGCGACGACGAGCTCGTCGCCACCTACCAGATCTACGCCCAGCACGGGCTCCGGGCGGCCAAGCTCAAGGGCGGCCTGGACATCGAGCGCGACCGGCACCGGCTGATGCTCGTGCGCGAGGTGTTGACCGAGGCGGCGCAGGGAAAGCGGCCCGGGCTGATGCTCGACGCGAACGAGTCCTGGGGACGCAAGCAGGCGATCCGCCATGTCAGCGAACTCGAACGCACCCTCGACCTGACCTGGATCGAGGAGCCGGTCCGGCGCTGGGACGCCGACGGCCTCGCCGCCGTCAGCCGCGGCGTACGCGCGGCGGTGGCCAGCGGTGAGAACCTGACCGGGCTCGAACAGTTCCGTCCGCTGATCGCCGCGGGCGGCCTCGACATCGTCCAGACCGCGGCGGTCTGGGGAGTCACCCATTTCCTGCGCGTGGCCGCGCTGGCGCACGCCTTCGACCTACCGGTCAGCCCCATCGGCAACACGCCGGTGCCGTTGTTGCACGCCGCGACCTCGGTGCCCAACCACATCGCCAGCGAACTGCAGGATCTGCGGCCGCCGATCGGCGTGGCCATGGACCTGCACGTGGAGAACGGCGCCTACGTCCTGGGAGACCGGCCGGGGCTTGGTATCCGGGTCGACGAAACCATGATCGCCGCCGCGTATCGGGGCAACGCGCCCGTACCCAGCGGACCGCACGTACGGCCGGAGCACGCTGGCCGGAGGTTGCTCGCGGTCGCCGTACACCCGCCGCCATACCCCGTCGACGTCAGCTTGGTACCGGCCAACGCCGAGATGCCACACGCCGCTCGAAGCTGACCGACGGTGACGCCGGCCGCATGGTGAACGAGACGAGCCTGGTCGTCGCCGCTCAAGCCGGCGACCGGCGGGCGCTCGACCATCTCGTCACGGCGTACCTGCCGCTGGTGTACACCATCGTCCGCCGGGCGCTGGGCGACCGCGCGGACGTCGACGACGTCGTGCAGGAGACCATGCTGCGCGCCCTGCGGGAGTTACGCGCGCTGCGTGCTCCGGAGAGCTTTCGACCCTGGCTGGCGACGATCGCGACCCGCCAGATCAGCACCCACCTCCACCGGCGGCAGGCGGACGCCCGACGGACGGTTCCCCTCGACGAGGTGACCGACCTGCCGAGCGCCGACTCCGAGAGCCGGGCCTTGACGAACGTGGAGCTGTCCGGCCGCCGCCGGCAGGCGGTACACGCCAGTCAATGGCTGGACTCCGACGACCAGCGGCTGCTGTCGCTGTGGTGGCTGGAGACCGCGGGCCACCTCACCCGGACCGAGCTCGCGGCGGCGCTGGGCACCAGCGTGGCGCACGCCGGTGTGCGCGTCCAGCGGATGCGGAACCAGCTCGAGCTGAGCCGGTCACTCGTCGCCGCGCTGGCGGCTCGCCCCCGGTGCGTACGGCTCACCGCTGCGGTGGAGGACTGGGATGGCGTACCCAATCCGCTATGGCGCAAGCGCATCACCCGGCACGTCCGGTCCTGTCCACTGTGTACCCGCGCTGCTCTGCCAAGAAAAGTGTTATGAATCAAGCCCGCCGAACGTCCAACGGCGTATCGACGTCTTCCTCTTGAACGTGCCGAAACAATCTGGCAATCTGACAATCTCACAGTCATCGATGTGCGGCGTCCTCACCCTCGCGTGAGTGGCATCAAGCGGGCGAGCGATGTTAGCGCTAACGCGGCTAGCTGGCCCAATCCTTGGAAGGTACTGACTCATGAAGGATCTCGTTCGTTCGAGCGGTCCGCGACGGCGGCGGACCATAGCGATTCTGCCTTTGCTGGCGGTCGCGCTGGCGGCGGCCGGCACGGCGCTGGTGTTTACGGGCACCGCCAACGCGGGCACCACGTTGGGCACCTCCGCGGCCGAGAAGGGCGGCCGTTACTACGGCGCCGCGGTCGGGACGTACAAGTTCAACGACAACACGTACATGACGGTGCTCAACCGCGAGTTCAACAGTCTCGTGGCGGAGAACGAGATGAAGTGGGACGCGACCGAGCCGCAGCGGGGCGTGTTCAACTACGGCGCCGGTGACCGGATCGTCAGCCACGCGCGTTCGCGGGGTATGTCGGTGCGCGGGCATACCTTGTTGTGGCATGCCCAGCAGCCGGGATGGGCGCAGGGGCTGTCCGGCGGCGACCTGCGCAACGCGGCGATCAACCACGTGACGCAGGTGGCGACCCACTTCCGCGGGCAGATCCACTCGTGGGATGTGGTGAACGAGGCGTTCGCCGACGGCGGTAGTGGTGGGCGGCGGGATTCGAACCTGCAGCGCACCGGCAACGACTGGATCGAGGCGGCGTTCCGGGCCGCTCGTGCGGCGGATCCGAACGCCAAGTTGTGTTACAACGACTACAACACCGACGGAATCAACGCGAAGTCGACCGGCATCTACAACATGGTCCGTGACTTCAAGGCGCGGGGCGTGCCGATCGACTGTGTGGGTTTCCAGTCGCATCTGGGCACCTCGATCGCGGGTGACTACCAGGCGAATCTGCAGCGCTTCGCGGATCTGGGTGTCGATGTGCAGATCACTGAATTGGACATCATGCAGGGCGGCAATCAGGCCAACATGTACGCCGCGGTGACCCGTGCCTGTCTGGCGGTCTCCCGCTGCACCGGCATCACGGTGTGGGGGGTGCGGGACTGTGACTCCTGGCGGGGCAGCGACAACGCCCTGCTGTTCGACTGCGCGGGCAACAAGAAGCCGGCCTACGACGCCGTTCTGCGGGAGCTCAACGCCGGCACGAACCCGACCCCGACGGGCAGCTCGAATCCCACGGGCAGCCGGCTGCGGGGTGAGGCCTCCGGGCGGTGCCTGGACGTCAGCGGCGCCAGCTCCGCCAACGGGGCACAGACGCAGATCTGGGACTGCCACACCAACGCCAACCAGCAGTTCAGCCAGAGCGGACAGACCCTGCGGGTGATGGGCAAGTGCCTGGACGTGCCGGCCAACGCCGGGGCCGGCACCCGGGTGCAGATCTGGGACTGTAGCGGTGGCGCCAACCAGCAGTGGACCCTCAACGGCAACGGCACGATCAGCAATGCCCAGAGCGGGCTGTGCCTGGACGTCAACGGCGCCGGCACCGCCAACGGCACGGCCGCGATCGTGTGGAACTGCCACGGCGGCACCAACCAGCGCTGGGCCAGGGCCTGACGATGCCGGAGTGTCCGATGACCGAAACCAACTCCAGCCGCTAGCGGGCGACGGCCAGCGAAGCGAAATCGGCTTCCAGGTCACTGGGACGGCAGCGTCATGACGCCGACATGCACAGCCGTCTGACGTGACCCGGGAGGGGCCGGCGCGGAGAAGGCACCTCCGCGCCGGCCTGCGCCGGCGACCGCGCGCCAGGCGATCGCGAATCTCGGGAGGTAACGTGAAGGACGCAGTGTTCGGCAGCGCCCCACGCCGGCGGGCCGTCAGCGGGTTGTGCGCATTGCTGTGCCTCGTGGCGCTGGTGCCCGGCGCGGCCCGGGCCGACAACCCGATCGTGCAAACCATTTACACGGCCGATCCGGCTCCGCTCGTGCACAACGGCCGGGTATACCTCTACACCGGTCATGACGAGGACGGCTCGACGTACTTCACGATGCGTGAGTGGCGGGTCTGGTCCTCGGCCGACATGGTGAACTGGACCGATCACGGCTCGCCGATGAGTCTGGCGACGTTCAGCTGGGCCAGTGCCGATGCGTGGGCCGGTCAAGCCGTCCACCGCAACGGCAGGTTCTACTGGTACGTGCCGGTGAAGAACCGGGCGACCGGCCGGATGGCTATCGGTGTCGGCGTCGCGGACAGCCCTACCGGACCGTTCCGCGACGCTCTGGGGCGTCCGCTCGTGGAGAACGGGGAGATCGACCCCAACGTCTTCATCGATGACACCGGGCAGGCGTACCTGTACTGGGGCAACCCCAACCTGTGGTACGTGCGGCTGAACGCCGACATGATCTCGTTCTCGGGCGGCCCGACGCAGATCCCGTTGACCGCGGCGGGGTTCGGTGCCCGGAGCGGGAACCCGAGCCGCCCGACGCTGTACGAGGAAGGCCCGTGGGTCTACAAGCGCAACGGCTTGTATTACAACGTGTTCGCGGCGGAGTGCTGCTCGGAGTTCATCGCCTACTCGACGGCACCGGGGCCCACCGGTCCGTGGACCTACCGCGGCACGGTCATGCCGAGGCAGGGGAGTAGTTTCACCAACCATCCCGGCATCGTCGACTTCAACGGCAACTCGTACTTCTTCTACCACAACGGTGCCTTGCCGGGCGGCGGTGGCTACACCCGGTCCGTCGCGGTGGAGAGGTTCAGCTACAACGCCGACGGGACGATTCCGACGATCAACATGACCGCGGCCGGAGCGCCACAGGTGGGCACCCTGAACCCCTACGGCCGGCAGGAAGCGGAGACGATCGCCTGGGAGACCGGTGTGGAGACCGAGCCGTCCGGTGAAGGCGGCATGAACGTCGGCTGGATCGAGAACGGAGACTGGATCAAGGTCAAGGGCGCCGCGTTCGGCGCCGGCGCCGCCTCCTTCACCGCCAGAGTCGCGTCGGCGACCAGCGGCGGCCGGATCGAGCTACGCCTCGGCGGCACCAACGGCACGCTCGTGGGCACCTGCACCGTGCCCGGCACCGGCGGCTGGCAGACCTGGACCACCGTCACCTGCCCGGTCAACGGCGCGGCCGGGACGCACGATCTGTACCTGCGGTTCGCCGGCGGCAGCGGCTACCTGTTCAACGTCAACTGGTGGCAGTTCACCACGAGCGGCGGGACGACATAACCCATGATCAAGGCGTGCCCAAGTCGTGATAAATTAGTGTGTGTGTGCCGTGTTTTGTGGGGTCGCCTCCGAGGGGGGGGCCTACAAAACCACTTAGAACGGCGTCCCACAAGTCGTTATAGCGACTTGAGGGACGCCTTGATCATGAGGGCACACCACGGGCTTGGCGGCGGCTGACCAGAGCCAGCGCGATCACCGCGCCCAGCAGCACGGCCGCGCCGGCCGCCCACCCACGCCACGTACCGCCACCGCCGCCAACCGGCGACTCCGGGGCGGCTTCGGGAGCCGGGGCGGTCTGCGCGGCGCGCGCCTCGATGCGGGCCTCGGCCTTGCCGGGGTTCGGCGCGGATGACGTGATCACCACCGT
This sequence comes from Actinomycetes bacterium KLBMP 9797, assembly GCA_037414955.1. Classification (GTDB taxonomy): domain Bacteria; phylum Actinomycetota; class Actinomycetes; order Mycobacteriales; family Micromonosporaceae; genus Phytohabitans. The sequence goes on along the minus strand of JBBEWH010000088.1, from coordinate 57,205 downwards.
CCAGGCGCCGGGCGTGAGCACCGCGCCGCTGCTGTAGAAGCCCTGGCCCTCGTTCGCCGGGTTGAGCTGGACCGGACCGACCGTGCGGCCGCCCTCGCCGGTGGCGTTGAGCACCAGGCGCAGCACGCGGTCCTCCACCGGGTGGCCGTCCTGTTTGTACGTCGCGCGGACCGTCACGCCGGTCGCGCCGTCGCCGGCCACGTCGAGCGCCACCTCGCCGCCGTGGGCGGCCGCGGGCGCCGGGGGCCATAGGGCCAGCAGGGCTACCGCCGCCAGCGTCGCCAGGATCCCACGGGCCATGTCATTTCCCTTCCGGTGCGCCGTCGGCGGTCAGCGCCCCCTGCCCCGGCACGGCCGGCAGGAAGACGTGGACGTGGCCGTTGCCGGAGTCGATGTTGAGCACGTCGAGCTGGGTGGCCGCCGTGGACCAGGTCGCGACCGCGATGTCGCGCTGCCGCCCGGCGAGCTCGAGGAGCGCGCCGCGGGCGGCCGGCGGCTGGGCGAGCGCCGCCGCGTAGGTGTCGGCCGCGGCGTCCAGCGAACGGACCGCGGCCGCGAGCCCGGACCGGGCGATGTTGACCGCGGTACCGCCGGACGGTGGGTTGGCGAAGTCCGCCACCGCCTTGTCGGCGGCCGCCTGCCAACCCTCTACATCGGATTTGGCGGCGGCCGGACCGGGCGCCTTGCCGGGCGGCACCGCGGCGGCCAGCCCGTCGAGGACGGGGAGCAGCGCCTGCCGCACCTGCCGTGCCTTGCCCGTCACATCGACGATCTGGGTCGCGTCGCGCTTGGCCTCCTCGGCCCGCAGTGCCGCGACCCGGTCGTCTGTGGACGATGGGCCGGCCGTGTAGGCGCCGATCGGCCCGGCCAGCAACGCACCGACCGCGAACGCGATGACGATCGGAACGGCGCGCCGTCCAACGGCTGGCACGGGCCGGCTGCCGGGCGCCGCCGGCCGTGCCTTGATCCTGTTACTCATTCCCTAGCCTCCCCGAGAAGGGTGGGGCCGGCCGGCGCGGCGGCCGGCCCCACCACCGCGTCAGAGCTTGCCGCCCTCCGGCACCCGGGTCGGGTCACCGTCGAGGCGGCCCGTGCCGGCCAACGAGACGTCGCCGTTGGCCTTCTTGGCGGCTGCCGACGCCTGACCGCCCAACCGGACGATCATGGCGTTCGCGTCCCGGACCAGCACGCCGCGCACGTCCGCGTCGGCCACGAGTGCCGTATCCGACGCCAGCCCGATGAACGCCCGCAGCTGCTGGATCGCCCGCCGGTCGTCGCCGGTGGCCTCGGAGACCCTGGCCGCCTCCAGCTTGGTGGACAGCTGGCGATGCGCCTTGGTGGACAGCTGGCCGGTCGCCTTGAACCGGTCGATCAGACCCTGCATGTCGCGGAACGAGGTGGTGACGAAGAACCGTACGTTCGCCGTCGTCTCGTTGCCGGCCTTGTCGGTGGCCGTCACGACCAGCTCGTGGAGGCCCAGCGTCAGGTCGTACATGACCTGCAGCGTCCCGGACTGGAACGGCCTGCCGTCGAGCTTGCCCACCACCGACTGGAGGCCAGAGGTGGGGTCGACCGCCTGGAACGTGACCCGCACGTCCTGGCTGTCGCCGTAGAGCTGGCCGTCGGCGAGGCCGGCGACCAGGACCGTCGGCTTGTCGCCGTCGATCCGCAGCACCGCCGACTTGAGCGTCTCGGCGTTGCCGGCCCGGTCCGTCGCGCGGTAGAGCAACTCGTGCTCGCCGTTGCCGGTCACGTCGACCGGCTCCGTGTACGGCGTCCACGGACCGCCGTCGAGCGACCACTCGATCTTCTGGACACCGGAGCCGGCGTCGGTCGAGGCCAGCGTGACCGGCACCGCACCCGCGTGCCACCCGCCGTCGGACGGCGGCGCGAACGTCGCCGTGGTCACCGGCGCGGTCGTGTCGATCCGCACCGGTACGGACCTGGTGGCCTCCACGTTCCCGGCCACGTCGACGGAGCGGAAGCGCACCTCGTGCGCGCCGTCCCCGGCGATGAGGATCGGTTCGGTGTACGCGGTCCAGGTCGTGGCGGCGTCGAGCTGGTACTCGGTGCGGGCCACCCCGCTGCCGCCCTCGTTGTCCGTGGCGGCCAGCGTGACCGTCGCGGGGCCGGTGTACCAGCCCTCGACCGCCGTGCCGCCCACCGTCGCCACCGTCACCGGCGGGGTGTCGTCCCCCTCCTCCGCACTGAGCCGGAAGTAGTCGAACGAGACGGTCTTGCGGGCGGTCTGCGCCCCACCGAGCGAGAACAGGCCCACCTGGGGCGTCGCGCCCACCGCCGCGTTGGTCAGCGGCTCGAGCGCCGTCCAGGTCTGCCCGTCCGCCGAGTACGAGGCGGTGTAGACGTTGCCCTCCTTGGCCAGCCGCAGGTACCACACGGCCGCGGTCAGGCCGGTGGGACCCGGCTGCGGGTTCTGTATCGCGCCGTCGATCTCGCTGCGCAGCTCGATCCGCCGCGACACCGCCGACCCGGGCGAGTTGTCCACGACGAAGTCGAACTTCAGGTAGTTGTCGTCGTCGCCGTACACCATGAGGCCGCCCTGCTGGTACTGCTCGTTCAACAGGCTGCCGTCCACCTTCGTCTCCATGGTCCAGTCGCCGGACGGCGCCTCCTGGAGGATGAAGTTCGTCGGGGCGGTGTTGGGTGTGGTGTAGATGTCGCCGTTCGGGACGTCGATGTGCAGCGACCCGCCCTGCACCCGGTACGCGGCGGGGTCCTCGCGGAGGATCGCGTCCCAGCGGCACTTGTCCAGGCTGACGCCGTCGAACTCGTCGGACGGCGGGACCGGTTCGCCCGGCTCGTCGGGCGAGATCTGGAACCAGTCGAACGTCGCGTCGACGACCGGGGCGGTCGTGCCGCCCTTCAGCGCGTAGAGGCCCACCTTCGGGTTGGTGATGCCGGCCAGCTCGGCGGCCCGGCCCACCGGGGTGAAGGTCTGGCCGTCGGCGGAGAACGCCGCGGTCAGGTTGGTGCCGTCACTGGTGATCCGTAGATAGATGGTGTCTGATCCGGTGGGTGCGGCGGTGCTGTCGGCGGCCTCGTTGCGCGGCGTGCCGGCCGTCTCCCGGATGAACTCCACCCGCCGGCTGCCCGCGTAGAGCAGATCGACCTTGGCGTAGTTGTCGTCGTCGCCGTACACCATGAGCCCGGCCTGCTGGTAGTCGGCGGTGGCCGCGAGCGTCAGCTTCGTCGTGGCCTGCCACCCGCCGTCCGGCGCCGGCTGGAGCACGATGTTGGTGGCGTCGTTGCCGCCGCCGTACAGGTCGCCCGCCGCGGTGGGCAGCAGCAGCGATCCACCTTGTACGGAGTACTGCTGGTTCTCTCGGACCACTGTGGACCAACGGGCCTTGTCCAGCGCGGTGCCCAGGAAGTCGTCCGAGCGCGCCCCGAAGCAGGACATGTTCGGCGCGCTCACCTTGACCGTGGCGGTGGCGTACCCCTTGGCGCCCTTGCTGTCGGTCACGGTCAGCGTGGCGGTGAACGTACCCGCCGCGTTGTAGGTGTGCGTGGCGTCGAGGGTGCTCGCGGTGCCGCCGTCCCCGAAGTCCCAGGCGTACGTCAGCGGCGTGTTCCCCTCGGCGTCGGTGGCCGTGCCGGTGAACCGCACCGCGAGTGGCAGGGTGCCCGTGGTCGGGGTCGCCGACGCGCTCACCACCGGCGGCGCGTTGTCGGTCACACCGCGGCCGAGGAAGTCGACCCAGTTCACGTTGAACAGGCCACCGCCGCCGGTGCCACCGGGGTTGTTGCGGGCCACGAAGTACAGCGGCCCGCTCGCGGTGCTCGGCGCGGGCAGGTCGACGGAGACGTCGGTGTACGTCTGCCACGCCCCGGTCGCCGGCACGGTGGCGGTCAACAGCAGCGGGCCGTCGACCGCGCCGGTGCGTACCTGGATCGTGCCGCCGGTTCCGCCGGAGGCGACCCGGAAGCGCAGGGCGTCGATGCCGGAGAGGCTGGTGGGCGCGAACGACCACCAGTCGCCGTCCTCGATGGACCCGATGTTCTGGAAACCACCCGCGGTGTCGCCGGTGGCCTCCTTCTGCACGCCGGCGGCGCCGGTGCCCAGGCCGTCCGGCGCCTTGCCGGTGGCCGCGAAGTACTCGGCCTGCTTGCGCTTGGGCTGGAGCACCTCGACCGCGCGGCCGGTCAGCGGCCTGGCGCCGCCGGAGCCCCCCTCGTCGGTGTAGGTGGCCTCGAAGATCTCGAACACGTTGGCTTCCGCACCGTGCGAGGCCGCCAGCGCCGTCTGCACAGTGCCTTCGCAACCGGTGTACGACTGCATCGGGTGGTTGTGCTCGTCATGGCCCAGGTAGACCTGGAGAGCGACCTGGTCGCAGTCGATCGCGCCGTCCTCGGGGTCGGTCACCTTGACCGTGTACCTGATCTGGTCGCCCCAGTCGAAGAAGCCACCTTCCGGCGGGAACTCGATGGTCACGGTCGGCGCGGTGTTGCCGACCGTCACCGGCACGTTCGCCACGGCCGTGCGGCCGTTGGGGTTGGTGACGGTCAGCTGGGCGGTGTAGTTGCCGGCCGTCGTGTACTGGTGCGACGGGTTCGGCTGGTCCGAGGTGCCGCCGTCGCCGAACGTCCACGCGTAGGTGAGCGCGCCGCCGTCCGGGTCGCGTGAGCCCGCGCTGGAGAACCGCACGGTCAGCGGGGGCTGGCCCGACGTCGGCTCGGCGGACGCGACGGCGATCGGGGCGCGGTCGGCCGCGATGTAGTCGATCCGGTAGACACCGGAGTTGTCGTTGTTGCCACCGAAGCCGGTGCCCCACTCGATCATGTACAGCGCGCCGTCCGGCCCGAACTCGAAGTCCATCGGCCGCAGGAGCGTCATCCCGGTCAGCGTCTGGTTGATGTCCACAAGAGACTTGGCGTCCTCGGCGAGCTGGAGCGTGTACATCTTGTTCTGGTTCCACTCGCCGAGCATGGCCTTGCCGTCGAAGTAGGCCGGCCATTTGCGGGTGGAGTCGAGGTCCGCGTCGTACCGGTAGACCGGACCGCCCATCGGCGCGCCGCCGCCCCCGATCTCGGGGAAGAGCGGGTTGCCGCTGTAGTCGTAGTCGACGGTCGCGGAGATCGCCGGCGGCAGGGTGGTCAGGCCGGTGTTGTTGGGCGAGTTGTTGACCGGCGCCGCACAGGTGAACTTCGGTCCGCTCGGGCCGGACGGGAACGTGTAGTCGTTGTACGCGTAGTTCGCGCCGTGGCAGTACGGCCAGCCGTAGTTGCCGGGCGTCACCACGTTCCACTCGACGGTGCCCTCGGGCCCGCGGTCGGGGTTGGCCGCGTTGGCGTCGGGGCCGTAGTCGGCGACGTACAGCGTGTCGGTCCGCTTGTCGATGCCGATCCGGAACGGGTTCCGGAAGCCCATCGCGTAGATTTCCGGCCGGGTCCGCGCCGTGCCCTCCGGGAAGAGGTTGCCGGCCGGGATCGTGTACGTCCCGTCGTCCGCCGGGTGGATCCGGAGCACCTTGCCACGCAGGTCGTTGGTGTTGCCGGCGGTGCGCTGCGCGTCGTAGTCCTGGCGTCCCGGCCGCTCGTCGATCGGGGTGAAGGAGTTCGACTCGAAGGGGTTGGTGTTGTCACCCGTGGACAGATAGAGGTTGCCGGCGCGGTCGAAGACCATGCTGCCGCCCGCGTGGCAGCAGGTGTTGCGCTGCGTGGGCACCTCCAGCACGACCTTCTCCGTGCTTAGCGCGATGGAGTCGCCCTCCACGGTGAAGCGGGCCACCCGGTTGCGGGTGACGCCGTCGTTCGGCGCGTAGTAGAGGTACACCCAGCCGTTGGTGGCGAAGTCCGGGTCGAGCCGGATGCCCAGCAGGCCGTCCTCGTTGCCGGTGAAGACGTTGAGGTCGATGGCGGTGACCGTGGTGCGGGTGTCCGGCTTGACGATCTGCACCCGGCCGTCCCGCTCGATGTAGAAGACCCGCCCGTCCGGCGCGATGTCCAGCTCCATCGGGTTGCTGGTGTTGCTGTCCAGCGTCACCTTCTCGAAGCTGCTCGTCTGTGAGGCGGCGCAGTCGGCGTCGACCGCGCCCGCGGCGGTCCGGATGCCGCCGAGCAGGTGGGCCAGGAAGTTCGGCTCGGAGTATGACTCGATGGTGTGGCCGCTGCCGGTGTACCAGGACCGGCCGCCGTCGTAGTCGTGGCACCAGGCGGTGGGGTGGTCGGCGCCCATCGCGCCCGCGCCCGGCGTGTACGTACGCTCGTCCAGGCTGGCCAGCACGTGGACGTCGGTCCGTGGGTTGGTCTGGAAGTTGTACCACTCGTCGAAGCGGGTCCACCTGGCCGGGAGCGACGCGGTGGAGGGGTGCGCCGGGTCCTCGACCTTGATGGTCGCGGTCTGGTTGGCCGGGTGCGACGCGAAGTACGCCCCGACCAGGTCGCCGTACCAGGCCCAGTTGTATTCGGTGTCCGAGGCGGCGTGGATGCCGGCGTAGCCGCCACCGCCGCGGATGTATCGCTCGAACGCGGCCTGCTGGTCGGCGTCGAGCACGTCGCCCGTGGTCGAGAGCCAGACCACCGCCGCGTACTTGTCGAGGTTGGCGTCGGTGAACGCGCCCGCGTCCTCGGTCGCGTCGACGGTGAAGCCGTTGTCCGCGCCGAGCTGCTCGATCGCGGCGATGCCCGCGGGTATCGAGTCGTGCCGGAAGCCGGCCGTCTTGGAGAAGACCAGGATGGAGAACGGCTCCGCGGCGGCCTGCCGCGCCGGGGTGGCCTGAGCCGGCGCCGCCTGCGTGATCAGGGTCGATGAGGCGGCGAGGAGGGCGGCGGTGGCGAGGAGGGCGGCTTTGTTGATCAGGGACATGCGTGTGACAGAGCCGCGGAGGCCGCGGGTTCGGCGACTTGCTCGCACGAAGGAGCTCCTTCGCTGGATGGGACAGCGGGAAATCTCGCATCGGCTCGCCGAAGACCGGTGCGTGACGGGCGTACGCACGGCGCCGGCCTGCCGCGGCTGGCACCGTTATTTGTTGTCTCGCCTAACGAATTAAGCCAACGGGCTCGGTCGATGGCAAGTCACATTCAGGTAACGCGGCCCGACCCTTCGGGCGAATCACCAGGTAGCGGGATCGATCCGCCGGACGCGCGGCGCGCCGCCCGCGATGGGCAGGAGGCTGGCCCGAACGCCAGCGGCTCGCGGTGCGAAGTCTTCGCCGGGGCAGCGAATCGGTTCGCCTGGTAGCGGCCTGATCCGTGGAGCTCAAGTCTCGCCCGGCCCAGTGTCCCTGCTGATAGACATACTCAAATCAATGACTGGCTGGTAACGTGACCGAAACGATTCGCTCACGGGACGGCGTGCAGATCCGCCGGAAGGGAGAAGCAGTTGTCAATAGTGGATATAGCGCGACGTCGCGGCCCCAGGGGTCGCGGCCTGGTCGTCGCCCTCGTGGCCGCGGTACTGACCGGCGGGGCCATGGTTGGTGTGGCCCAGCCCGCGTACGCCGCCGACGAGTCCATCAGCGTCAACTTCTCGGTGGCTTCCGGGACCCCCACGTACCGCGCCTCCGGCTGGATCTACGGCATGACCGAGAACGCCGCCGGACCGCCGGACAACTACTTCCGCGACGTGAAGTTCCGTTACATGCGTGCCGGGGGCGCCCAGCTGGACAGTCCGGGCGGCTGGGTGTCGGGGCGGTACGACCGCCGGTGGAACGCCACCCGGGCACAGTTGCTGCGCACCCGGTCGCTGGGCGGCGAGTTCATCATCCTGCCGCACGACCTGTGGGGCGCGGATGGCTACCCGATCTCCCGGTTCCCGGGCGACAACGGCAACTGGGCGGACTACGACGCCTTCCTGACCCGGCTCATCGACGACGTGCGCGCGACCGGCGCGCCGGTGCAGTGGGACATCTGGAACGAGCCGAACATCACCCTGTTCTGGAACCGGCCGCAGGCGCAGTATTTCGAGCTGTGGCGGCGCACGTACCAGCGCATCCGGACCGCGTTCCCGAGCCATCTGATCGTCGGCCCCAGTTGTGCGTGTGTGCCGTCGACCGGGGGCTGGTGGGTCCAGTATCTCGATTTCGTCCGCGCCAACAACGTCGTGCCGGACATCATCAGCTGGCACAGCCTGCCCGGCGACCCGGTGGCGAACGTGGCGGTGGCGAACTCCACATTGGATTCCCGGGGCATCCCGCATCCACGCCCGTATCAGATCAACGAGTACGGCGCGTCCAACGAGCAGAATCCGGGCGACGGCTCGTGGTATATCGCGCGGTTGGAGCGTGCCGGGGCTGACGGGCTGCGCGCCAACTGGGCAGGTGGCGGGAACCTGCACAATGATCTGGGGAACCTGCTCACTCGCAACTCGGCGGGTCAGCACCAGCCGAAGGGGGAGTGGTGGGTCTACCGCTTCTACGGCTCGCAGACCGGTCAGATCGCCTCGGTGACGCCGAGCGCCAACTATGACGGCTTCGCCACCAGGGACACCGGGGTGGCGAAGGTGCTCGTCGGCGGCGGCCGCACGACCGGCAACGTGGCGGTGAGCCTGCAGCGGCTCGATGCCACCACCGATATCGTGCGCGACAACCGGGTGCGGGTGGTTGTCGAGCGGATCCCGCACAACGGCGGCGGCGCGGTGGTCGGCCCGGTCACCGTGCAGGACTCCGTGGTGACGCTGTCGAACAACGGCACCACCGTGAACGTGCCGCACACCAACGTCGATGAGACCTTCACGATCACGGTGCTGCCGCCGGCGGATGGGCCGGCGCCGGTGGGGCAGCAGATCGTGGGCGGTCAGTCCGCGCGGTGCGTGGAGGTGCCGAACTCGACCACCACCAACGGTACGCAGGTGCAGCTAGGGGACTGTGGCACCGCCACCGGCCAGCGCTGGACGTACACCTCCGGCCGGCAGTTGACCGCGTACGGCGGAGCCAAGTGCCTGGACGCCAACGGTGCCGGCACGAGCAACGGCACTCAGGTCATCATCTGGGACTGCAACGGTCAGTCCAACCAACAGTGGAACATCAACGCCAACGGCACCATCACGGGCCAGCAGTCCGGGCTGTGCCTGGACGCCAACGGCGCCGGTACCGCCAACGGTACGAAGATCATTTTGTGGGCCTGTGGCGGCCAAGCCAATCAGCGCTGGAGCATGCGTAGTTGATCGCGTGCCCGGCGCGCCCGGGAGCGAGGAACGGCAGGGCGGCTTATGGGGTCAGTGACGGCCCCTCGGCCGCCCTGCCTGGCGAAGCGACATCCCCTTCGACTTCATGACCTCACCAAGGAGTTCGTCATGGATCTGCCCATGGACCGTAGGCGCTTCATCACGGCGGCCGCCGTGACCTCCGGCGCCGTCGCCCTGCCCTCGGCGATGTTCGCCCGGGCCGCCGCCGCTGCGGTCCCCGCCCAGGTCACGCTCCCCGAACGGGGCATCTATGACGCCGCCCCGGCCACCGACTGGACGCACGGTTTCCTGACCGGCAACGGTGAATACGGCGCCATTCTGTACGGTACTCCGGCGCTGGAGAAGGTGATCTTCAACCATCACCGTTTCGTGCTGCCCAACGGCACCCGGAGTCTCACCCCGCCGGTCATGTCCGGACGATTGGCCGGCGTCCGGAACAAGGCGCTGGCCGGTGACTACCGGGGTGCGAACACCGACTTCGCCTCCGGGTGGAGCTTGCGCTGGACCCAGCCGTTCCACCCCGGCTATGAGTTGCGGATCAGCACGCCGGGCGCCGCCAGCGTCAGCGACTACGCCCGGATCACCGACTTCCGCACCGGCGAGGTCACGTCGACCTGGACCGATGGTTCTGGAAGCTGGACCCGGCGCGCCTTCGTCTCCCGGGCGGACAAGGTGATCGTCCACGAGCTCATCCCCGCGCCCGGCCGGACGATCGACACCACGCTGAGCGTCACCACGGCGCTCGCCGGCGTCCCCAACACGGTGCAATTCACCACCCTCGCCACGGTCGACAACGGGTCCGGCTATCTGAACCTGCGGGGGAGGCACCCGTCCGGACAGGGAGCGTTCGGCTACGAGGGGGTCACGCGGATCGTGCCGACCGGCGGCACGGTGACCGTCAACGGAGCCGCCGTCGTCGTCGCCGGCGCGACCAAGCTCGTGCTGCTGACCAAACTCGACCGGTATGAGTCGGCCGCGGCGTGGGATGCCAAACCGCTGCACGCCGCGCTGGCCGCGGTGACCGCGGACTACTCCGCGCTACGCGGCCGGCATGTCGTATCGCATTCGGCGATGTACGACCGTTCCCGGCTCGACCTGAACCTGCCCGCCGCCGACCGGCAGCTGTCGACCAGCGAACTGATCGCCCGGCAGAACGCGAACCGCACCGTCATCGACATCGCCCTGCTGGAGCGGCTGTACGACGCGGGCCGCTACCTGTTCATCAGCTCCAGCGGGGTCCTGCCGCCGCGGCTGACCGGCATCTGGGCCGGGTCATGGAACGCCGCGTGGGCCGATGACTTCACCACCGACGCCAACGTCAACCTGCAGGTCGCCGGCGGCAACATCCTCGACCTCACCGATGCCATGCAGGGCTACTTCGATCTGGTCCTCGGCCAGCTGGCCCACTGGCGGACCAACGCGCGGAACCTCTATGGCGCCCGCGGCTTCCACGCCCCGTCGCGTACCGACGGCGAGTACGGGCACATGTTGCATTTCGACGCGGGCTTCCCGGGCCACTGCTGGACCGGCGGCGCCGATTGGCTGCTCTACCCGCTGCTGGAGTACTACCAGGTCACGGGGGACCGTGCCTTCCTCAGAGACAAGCTCGGCCCCGCCCTGATGGAGCTGGCCCTGTTCTACGAGGACTTCCTGACCCGCACCGACGCGAACGGCGACGTGGTGTTCGTACCATCGTTCTCGATGGAGAACTCGCCGGCCAACACGGGGGTCCATCTGGCGATCAACGCCACCGGCGACGTCCAGGCGGGCAAGCATGCCCTGCGCGCCGCCATCGACGCGGCCAACGCCCTGGGCGTCGAACAGGGCCGCGGTCAAGGCGTCGAACGCTGGACCGCTCTGCTGGGCAAGCTGCCGCCCTACCGTGTCAACGGTGACGGCGCCCTCGCCGAATGGTCCTGGCCCGGGCTGACCGACCGCTACAACCATCGGCACGTCCACCACCTGTACGGGGTCTGGCCGCTGCACGAGATCAATCCCGAGGACGAGCCGGCCCTCGTCACCGCCTCGCTCAGGGCGCTGGCGATGCGCGGCGACGAGAACGTCTCCGCGCACGGCAGCCTGCACCGGGCCCTGGCGGCCGCCCGGTTGAAGGACGGCAACCTCGTCTACGGCAACCTTCGGAAGATCATCGGCAATAACATGGTCTTCAGGTCGCTGATGACCTCACACAACCCGAACCTCGACATCTACAACGCCGACGCGGTCAACGCCCTGCCCGGCCTGCTCAGCGAAGCACTCGTCTACACCAGGCCAGGCATCGTCGAGCTGCTGCCCGCCCTGCCGGACCAGCTCCCCAAGGGCAGCATCACCGGCGTACGCGGCCGCAACCAGGTCCGCGTCGACAGCCTCACGTGGGACCTGGCCGCCCGTACCGCGACGGTGATGCTCACCTCGGCGGTCACCCAGAACATCACCCTCATCAACCGCCGTGGGATGACCTCCGTCTCCACCTCAGCGCCGGTCGCCTCCTCCCCACTGGGCGCGCACGCCCGCGTGATCTCGTTGACCGCCGGTCAACAGGTGCGGGTCACCGTGGAGTTTCCCGGCCGAGAGCTGCCCACCGGCTACTACCGCCTGGTGAACCGCCGCAGCGGAAAGGTACTCGACATCTCCGGCGCCTCCACCGCCGACGGCGCCAAAGTGGTCCAGTGGTCGTGGACCGGCGGCGCCAACCAGCAATGGCGGTTGGAGCCCAACCCCGACCAGTCGTTCAAACTGGTCAGCCGCAGCAGCGGCAAGGTGCTCGAAAGCCCCGGCGGCGCCACCGCACAGGGCACCCAGCTCGACCAGTGGTCCGACACAGCCAGCACCCACCAGTGGTGGCGCCTGGCCGACACCGGCGACGGCTACCACCGCCTGACCAACGTCCACAACGGACTCGTCGTCGACGTTTCGGGCGGGTCGCTCAACGACGGCGCCCAAGTCATCCAGTGGGCGGCCAACAGCGGTACCAACCAGCAGTGGCAACTGGTCGCTGTGTAGGAGTTGCTGGCCGTCGCGCCTACCGCCCCAGCCAGCCGCCGTCGACGGCGATGGCGGCCCCATGGACGTAGTCGGCCGCCGGCGAGGCCAGGAAGACCGCGGCGCCGGCGAGGTCGTCGGGCCGCCCCCACCGGCCGGCGGGGATGCGGTCGAGGATGGCGGCGTTGCGGCTCTGGTCGTCGCGGAGGGCCTGGGTGTTGTCGGTGCTGATGTAGCCGGGCACGATGGCGTTGACGTTGACGCCACGCGGCGCCCATTCGTTGGCGAGCGCGCGCGTGAGCCCGATGAGGCCCGATTTCGCCGAGGTGTAGCCGGGCACGGTCACGCCACCCTGGAAGCTCAGCAGGGAGGCGGTGAAGATGATCTTCCCGTGGCCGCGGGCCACCATGGCACGGCCGAGCTCGCGGCTCAGGACGAACTGGGCGGACAGGTTGACCGCCAGGACCTCGTCCCACATCTCATCGGTGTGCTCGGCCGCGGGCGCGCGTTTGATCGTGCCCGCGTTGTTGACCAGGATGTCGACGCCCCGCTCGCCGCCCTCCAGCCGCGCGGCGAGGTCCGCGACCGCGGCCCGGTCGCGGAAGTCCACCCGGTGGCCGGAGAAGAGGCGGCCGTGGCCGCGGACGCGTTTCTCGACCTCGCTGCCGGTGGTCTCGAGCTGGGCGCTGACCGCGACGATGTCCGCGCCGGCGGCCGCCAACGCGTCGGCGATGGCCAGGCCGATGCCGCGGCGCGCCCCGGTGACGACGGCGAGCCGGCCGGACAGGTCGAATAGCTTCACGACGTCTCCTGGCAGTCGATCAGTACCTTCATGACGTTGCCGCCGGCGCGCAGCAGGTCGAACGCGGCGGCGGCGTTGGTCAGCGGCTCCACGTGTGTGATCAGCCGTTCCGCGCCGACCCTGCCGGCGCGCAGCAGCTCGATCGCGGTGTCGTAGTCGTCGCGCTCGTAGACGCGGGCGCCGACCATGGTGAGCTCCCGCCAGAAGAAGCGGAAGACGTCGATCTGGCGTGGCTGGTTGTGGATGCCGACGACGACGAGACGGCCCCGCACGGCGAGCAGCTCGACAGCGGTGGTGAGGCCGGCGGCGGAGCCGGAGACCTCGAAGGCGACGTCCACGCCGGCGCCGCCGGTCCACGCCGCGACGTCGCCGGCGAGGTCGTCGTGTGCGGCGTCGAGGGTCCGGATGCCGAGCTCGCTGGCGATCGCCCGCCGGTGCGGGTCGAGCTCCACGAGCACGACATCCGCGTCGACCGAGCGCGCTACCAGAGCGATCAGCACACCGACGGGTCCGCCGCCGATCACCAGCGCCTGGTCGCCCGCGCGCAGACCGGCGCGGCGTACGTCGTGGACGGCGACCGCGGTCGGCTCGACCAGGGCTCCGTGGGTAAGCGGGAGATCGGCGGGCAGCGGGACGACGACGCTCGCCGGGACCGTCCAGCGCTGCTGCATCGCGCCGACCGAGTCGATGCCGATGAAGTCGAGGCGGTGGCAGATGTGGTGGTGACCGGCCAGGCACGCGGGACAGGCGCCGCACCACCGCAGCGGCATGACGGTGACCGGCGTGCCGATCGCGAGCCCCGCGACGTCCGCGCCGGCGGCGGCGATCCGGCCGGACATCTCGTGGCCGATCGCCTGGGGGACGCGCACGCGATGGTCCATGCTGCCGTGCAGGATGTGCAGATCCGTGCCGCAGATGCCGGTGTAGGCGACATCGATCTGCACCTCGCCGGGGGCCGGCGGGACAGCCGGGCGATCCGCCACCACGATGGTCGAGTTGCCGGTGTACAACGCAGAACGCATGGAAATCCTCGATGTAGCGGTCAGGAGCGGGTCAGGCCGTCGGGGTTCTCGCGCAGGTGGGCGCGTAACCAGGTCTCGGTGGTGGTGATGTGCATCAGGGCGGCCGCCTGCGCCTGGATGGCGTCGCCGGCGGCGAGCGCCAGGTAGATCGCCTCGTGTTCGCGCAGGGTCCGGTCGGCGGCGTCGGCGTCGACGAGACCCCGCCACACCCGGGCCCGCACGGTTCGGCTGGAGATTCCTTCCAGGACCGTCAGCAGCGTCTCGTTACCGGTCGCGGCCACCACGGCGCGATGAAAGGCGGCGTCGTGCCGGTTGAGTAGCTCCACGTCGTCGGCCGCGGCGCGCATGGCCTCGAGGTGGCCCCGGACCACGGACAGCTGCTGGGGCGATATGCGGGTCGCGGCCAAACCCGTGGCCGCGCTCTCGAACAGGCGGCGCACCTCGGTGAGCTCGAGCATGGTGTCGCCGCGGAGCAGCTCCACGGCGCCGCTGATGCCTTCCAACAGGATGCGTGGCTCAAGGCTGGTGACGAAGGTGCCGTTGCCGCGGCGGATCTCCAGCACCCTGGCCGCCACCAGCGCACGCACGGCCTCACGCATGATGTTTCGGCCAACCCCCAGGTCCGCGGCGAGCTGCTGCTCGGAGGGCAGCTTGGAGCCCGGCGGTAGATCGCCGGACTGGATCATCTCGCGTAGGCGTGCCATCGCCTTGTCGGTCAGCGACATTCGTGGGTCCTTCGGGACTCGCCCCGGAGGTGCGCGGCCAGCGGGGTGGGTGTGTTGCGCGACGTTACCGTAGCAGGTGATCCCATGTCTCGAACCCTTGTGCCTCGTCCTGCTCCTCCGTAAACGGGACAATACGGTTGGACCGCTATATTCGCCGCAGCGTCTAGACGCACGTCGGTCCGGCGGCTATAAAGACATCCCATGGCACACGGTGTATCGGCGCGGCCTGACCACACCGCTCCGGGGAGGTCGAGATGTCCGAGGTGATCGCCGCGGTGGACGCGATCGACGTCCGCTTCCCCACCTCCCGCGAGCTCGACGGGTCAGATGCGATGAACCCGGAGCCGGACTACTCGGCCGCGTATGTGACGATCCGCACCAGCGGTGGCGCGGAAGGCTTCGGGCTCGCCTTCACCGTCGGGCGCGGCAACGACGTCCAGGTCGCCGCGATTCGTGCGCTGGCGCCGTTGGTGGTGGGGATGCCGGTCGCCGAGGTGCTGGGCGACCTGCGAGCGTTCTCCGAGCGATTGACCGGCGACAGCCAGTTGCGCTGGCTCGGTCCGCACAAAGGGGCCATCCACATGGCCGCTGGTGCGATCGTGAACGCGGCCTGGGACCTGTACGCACGCCGGGAGGGCAAGCCGTTGTGGCGGCTGCTCGCCGAGATGTCCCCGACACAGCTGGTCGGCCTCGTCGACTTCCGGTACCTGCGCGACGCGCTCACCCCCGAGGAGGCGCTGGACATCCTGGAGCGGGCGCGACCCGGGCGGGAGTGGCGGCAGAAGGACCTGCGGGCGCGCGGCTACCCGGCATACACGACCACGCCCGGCTGGCTGGGCTACACCGACGAGAAACTCGTCCGGTTGGCCAAGGAAGCGGTTGCCGACGGGTTCGGCCTGATCAAGCTGAAAGTCGGCGCCGACCACAGCGCTGACGTGCGGCGCGTGGCCCTGGCCCGCGAAGCGGTGGGCGCCGGCACCCGGATCGCGATCGACGCCAACCAGGCATGGGGCGTCGAGCAGGCGATCACCTGGTTGAGATCCCTCGCACCGTACGACCCTTACTGGATCGAGGAACCGACGTCGCCCGACGACGTGCTCGGTCACGCCGCCATCCGCCGAGCCGTCACGCCGATCAAGGTCGCCACCGGCGAGCACTGCCACAACCAGGTCATGTTCAAGCAACTGCTGCAGGCGGGGGCGATCGACGTACTGCAACTGGACGCCACCCGCGTGGCCGGGGTGAACGAGAACATCGCCATCCTGCTCCTGGCCGCCAAGTTCGGCGTACCGGTCTGCCCGCACGCCGGCGGCGTCGGGCTCTGCGAGATGGTGCAGCACCTGGCGATGTTCGACTACGTGGCGGTCAGCGGCAGCACCGAGGGCCGGGTCATCGAGTACGTCGACCACCTGCATCAGCACTTCGTCGATCCGGTGGCCATTCGAGACGGATGTTACGTCGCGCCCGAGAGCCCGGGTATCGGCGCCCGGATGCACCCGGAATCGGTGGCCGCGTACACGTTCCCAACCGGTCCACAGTGGAATATCGAGGACTGACCCTCACGTTCGGGCACCTTCCACACAGGAGTCGTGATGAACCCGAGAAGCATCGCCGCGACAGCGGCAGTCCTGATGTCCGCGGCCGCGCTGCTGAGCGCGTGCGGCGGCGACGACTCGGCCTCCGGAACCGGCGGCACCAAGGCCGCGGTGGTCGGCGTCGACTACCCGCGGTCGGATACCGACTTTTGGAACTCCTACATCAAGTACACGCCCCAGTTCGCCGACGAGCTCGGGTTGGACCTGAAGACCACCAACTCCCAGAACGACGTGGCGAAGCTGGCCTCGAACGTGCAGTCGTTCATCAGCCAAGGGGTCAAGGGCATCGCCATGGCGCCGCAGGACACCGCCGCGATCGCACCGGCGCTGCAGTCGCTGGCCACCAAGAAGATCCCCGTCGTCACCATCGACACCCGCCCCGATCAAGGCGAGGTGTTCATGGTCGTGCGCGCCGACAACCGCGCCTACGGCGAGAAGGCGTGCAAATTCCTCGGCACCAAGCTCAAGGGCGCCGGCAAGGTGGTCATGCTGCAGGGTGACCTGGCTTCCATCAACGGCCGTGACCGCACCGAAGCGTTCAACGACTGCATGAAGAAGGACTTCCCCGGCATCACGGTCTTCGGCGAGGCGACGAACTGGGACGGCGCGCTCGCGTCGCAGAAACTGCAGATCCGGCTGACCGAGCACCCGGACATCAAGGGCGTCTACATGCAGTCCAGCTTCGCGCTGGCCGGCACCCTGCAACTGCTGAAACAGCGTGGCCTGCTCACCGCGCCGGACGACCCGAAGCATGTCTTCGTCGTCTCCAACGACGGCATCCCGAAGGAATTGCAGGACATCGCGGCCGGCAACATCGACGCCACGGTGTCCCAGCCCGCCGATCTGTACGCCAAATACGCGCTCTACTACGTCAAGGCCGCGATCGAAGGCAAGACGTTCCAGCCCGGACCGACCGACCACGACAGCACGATCATCCGGGTGCGCGACGGGGTGCTCGAGGACCAGCTCTCCGCACCGCTTGTCACCGCCGACGGCGGCAGCTACGGCGGCGTGCCGAGCCTCAAACCGGACGACAAGTCCCTGTGGGGCAACAACATCGGCTGACCGGCCACGAGGAGAACACGGGCAGATGAGCGGCAACGAGACGCCGGCCCAGGACGGCGACGGGCGGGCCCCGTCGGGCCCGCCCGTGGCGGAGGCGATCGACATCACCAAGCGGTACGGCTCGACGGTGGCGCTCGACCAGGCCCACATCCGGGTACTGCCGGGGGAGACCCACGCCCTCGTCGGCCGGAACGGCGCCGGCAAATCCACTCTCGTGTCGATCCTGACCGGACTGCAGGCACCCGACACGGGTCGGGTGCTGTTCGCCGGCGCGGCGGCGCCACGCCTGTCCGACCGGGACGCGTGGCGGCGACGCGTGGCCTGTGTCTTCCAGAAGTCCACCATCATCCCGCAGCTCACCGTGGCCGAGAACCTCCTGCTCAACCGGTACGACCGGGGCCGCATGGGGCTCATTAGCTGGCGGTCGCTGCGGCAGCGTGCCCGAGACCTGCTGGCCGTCTGGTCCGTGGCGGTCGACGTCGACGCCCAGGCGAAGGACCTGAGTGTCGAGCAGCGCCAGTTCGTGGAGATCGCGCGGGCGCTGTCGTTCGGAGCCAGGTTCATCATCCTCGACGAACCGACCGCCCAGCTCGACGCCGGGGCGATCGCCAGGCTCTTCGACCACATCCGCGACCTGCAAACCCAGGGCGTCACCTTCCTGTTCATCAGCCACCATCTGCAGGAGATCTACGAGATCTGCGACATGGTGACCGTCTTCCGCGATGCCCGCCACATCGTCACCGCACCGGTCGCCGACCTCCCGCGCGGCGAGCTGGTCGCCGCCATGACCGGCGAGGCCACCGCGCTCGACGTCCCCCGGTCGCGATCGGCGCCGACCGGCGGCGCGGGCAAGGTGCTGGACGTCGCCGGGCTACGTCTGGACGGAGTGTTCGAGGACGTCACCTTCCAGGTCGGCGCCGGAGAAATCGTCGGCCTGGCGGGGGCCGGCGGCAGCGGCAAGACCGAGGCGGCCGAGACCATCGTCGGGCTCCGTGCCCCGGACGCCGGAACCATCACTGTGGACGGCCGCACCCCGCGAGCCGGCAACGTCGGCGCCGCCCTCGCCTGCGGTGTCGGGTTCGTGCCCCAGGACCGCCATCATCAGGGCCTGATCGCCGGCATGTCGATCGCCGACAACGCCACCATGACGATTCCGGAACGGCTCGGGACGGCCGGATTCCTCAGCGCCCGGCGCCGGGACGCCATCGCCGGCACGCTGATCGACGCCCTGGCGATCAAGACCTCCGGACCGGACCTACCGGTCGCCGGCCTCTCCGGCGGCAATCAGCAAAAGGTCGTCATGGCACGTGCCCTCGCCAACGACCCCAAAGTTCTCGTCCTCATCACGCCCACGGCCGGCGTGGACGTGCGGTCGAAAGAGTTCCTCCTGGACAAGGTGGACCAGGTGGCGGCGGCCGGCACCGGCGTGATCGTGGCCTCCGACGAGCTCGACGACCTGCGTATCTGCGATCGCGTCCTGGTGATGTTCCAGGGCGGGATCGTCGCTGAGATGCCCAGCGGCTGGCGTGACCACGATCTGGTGGCCGCAATGGAAGGACTGACCGTCGATGCCTAAGACCATGACCGCCGGGACCGTCGCCGCTGACGGCACCGCCGCGGCCGGACCTCCACCCCGCCGGACGGTCGGAAGACTCGCCCTCGCGCGATTGCGGGACCTGGCCCTGGTCCCGGCGATCGCGCTCATCGCCGTCGTCGGGCAGATCATCAACCCGGTCTTCCTGCAGCCAGACAATCTCATCAACATCGGGCAGACCATGTCGGAGGTGGCCCTGCTCGTCCTGGCCCAGACCATCGTGCTGGTCGCGGGCAAGATGGACCTCTCACTGGAATCCACGTTCGGCCTCGCCCCGGGCGTCGCCGCGTGGATGACGGTCGCGGTCGGCGCCGGTCACGGCACCGGGCTGCTGTCCGGCGCCTGGGCGATACCGATCACGCTGGCCGTCGGCGCGCTTGTCGGCATCGCCAACGCGGCGCTGATCGTGCGCTTCGGGCTGCACGGGTTCATCGTGACGCTGGGCATGCTCATTGTCCTACGTGGACTGCTGACCGGCGTCTCCGGAGGCCAGACCTTCTTCAACCTGCCCGAGTCGATGATGTACCTCGGCACCGCCGTCTGGCTCGGCATCCCCGCCTCGATATGGATCTGTGTCGCCCTCTTCGCGGCCGGCATCGTCCTGCTCGGCTACACGGGTTTCGGGCGATCCCTGTACGCGATCGGCGGCAACGCCGACGCGGCCAAGGCGGCCGGCATCCGCACCGACCGGGTGCTGTGGATCGCCTTGATCGGCGCCAGCGTCCTCGCGGCGCTCGGCGGCCTGCTGCTCTCCGGCCGGCTGGCGTCCGTCGCGGCTTCTCAGGGCAACGGAGCCATCTTCACCGTCTTCGCCGCCGCGGTCATCGGCGGCGTCAGCCTCAACGGCGGCAAGGGCACGATGTTCGGCGCCTTCACCGGCATCCTGTTGCTCTTCATGATCCAGAATGTGTTGACGCTCGCCGGTGTACCGGCCCAGTGGATCGGCGCGCTCAACGGCGGGATCATCCTCATCGCGCTCGTCGTTTCCCGCATCACCGGAGGCAAGGCCCAGGAATGACGTTCGCCGAGCACGACCTGGTCCCGTGCCGCTCACCTCCGTGGCCATCTGGCTACGTGGTCAGCAGTGCGTGGCGGCCGCCGTCCTGTTGGTCGGTGTGGTCGAGCCGGTCGCGTAGCTGTTCGGCGTCGTGGTGGCCGAGATCGTCGAGGATGTCGAGGGCTTGCCGCCAGGCCCGGTGCGCGCTGTCCCGACCGCCGGCGGCGTGGTGGTTGTCGCCGAGGTGGATGAGGGTCTGTGCCTGTTGGTAGCGGTCCGCCTGAGCCTCGAAGAGCGCCAGCGCGTGCTGGAAGCAGGTGGTGGCGTGCTGGTGCTGGCCGAGATGGTGGTGCGCGTGGCCCAGACTGTCCCAGCTGGCCGCCTCGCCGACCCGGCTGCCGAGCTGGCGGAAGAGGTTGAGGGCCTGTTCGCAGTGGGTGAGCGCGCTGCGGTGGTTGCCCAGCCGGGTGAAGAACCAGCCGAGAGCGTTGCGGACGCTGGCCTGCCCCGCCACGTTGCCGGCAGCGCGGTGCAGCGCCAGGGCCTGCCGGGCATGGCTGATGGCCTCCTGGTAGCCGCCGTGCCGCTCCCAGCTCCACGCGAGGTGGAGGTGGGTGTGCGCCCGGCCGATGTCGTCGCCCAGCCGGCCGAAGAAGTCCAGGGCCTGCCGCAGATGCGCCGCGGCTTCGTCGTCGCGCCCCAACCTGCTGTTGGCCAGGGCCAGACCGCGGTGGGCGTGCGCCTGACCGGCCACATCGGACCCGCGGTGGGCGGCGGCGAGCGCCACCTCGTGGACGGCGGCCCAGTCGTGCCAGAGCCCGCGCCGGTCGCAGAAGGTGGTGAGGGTCCAGGCGAGCTGCCAGGCGTGGGTGTCGAGCCCGGCAGAGGCCGCGTGGCGCAGCGCGGCCATCAGCACGGCGTGCTCGGCGCCGAACCAGGCGAAGGCGGACTCGGCACCGGCCAGGTGCTCCCGGGTGACGCCGGGTCGGGACGGTACCAACACGATCGGGTGCCGGTGCGGGTTCAGCAGCAGCGCGGCGGCGTGGGCGGCGTGGAGGTAATGGTCGAGGACCCGGCGGATCGCCGCGCCGCGCCCCGACTCGGTGTCATGGGCGCGGGCGAGCTCGCCCGCGTAGGCGCGCAGCAGGTCGTGCAGGGCGTATCGGCCGGGGGTGTGCTCGGTGACCAGGTGGGCGGCGGCGAGTTCGGCCAGCGACCGCCGGGCCGACCGGGGTTCCTCGCCGGCCAGGCTGGCCGCGGCGGCCGCGGTGATGTCAGCTCCGATGTGCAACCCCAGCAGCCGGAACAGCCGCGCCGCCGGCGGGTTCAGCTGCAGGTAGGACCAGGAGAACAGGGCACGCAGGTCGCTGCCCGGGTCGGCGCCGGTGAACGCGTCCAGACCGCCGCCTCGGGCCGCCCGCAGTTCGTCCGCGAGCGCGGCGAGGCTGAACTCGGGGTGGCTCGCGGCACGCGCGGCCACCATGGCCAGGGCGAGCGGCAGCCGGGCACACGCCCGGACGATCTCGGCTACCGCGTCCGACTCGGCCGCCACGCGCCGCTGGCCGGCCCGGCCGGCGAACAGCTCGCCGGCCTCGACGGCCGAGGGCAGACCAACGGTCAACGGATGGGCGCCTTCGGCCACCATGAGGCCGGGCAACCGGTTGCGGCTGGTGACGATGATCAGGCAGCCCGGTGCCGCCGGCAGCAGCGGGCGTACGTGTTCGGCGTCGCGGGCGTTGTCCAGGACGACCAGTACCCGCCGCCGGGCCAGGACACTGCGGTAGAGCCCCACCTGAGCGGCGAAGCTCGCCGGGATCCGTTCGGGTGGCACCTCGAACGCGTCCAGGAAACCGCGCACCGCCTCGGGCGGCGTGAGCGGGGCGGCGGTGGGATCGAAGCCGCGCAGGTTCAGGTACAGCTGCCCGTCGGGGAACCGGTCGGCGACCCGGTGCGCCCAGTGCACGGCGAGCGTCGTCTTGCCGATCCCGGCGGTGCCGTCGATGACCACGATTGTCGGTTGGCCGGCGCCGCCGGCGCCGCTCCTCGCCGGTGCCGCCAGCTCGTCGAGCCGGCGCATTTCCCGGTCGCGGCCGGTGAAGGCGGTCAGGTCCGGTGGCAGTTGCGCGGGCGCCACGGTGGTGCGTTCCCGCGCGGTGCGGGCTTGGCGTGCCTCGCCACGCAGGATGGCCTGGTGCAGATCGCGCAGTTGGGCACCGGGGTCGGTGCCGAGTTCGTCGGCGAGCCGCTGCCGGACCGCGGCGTACCGGTCGAGGGCTTCGGCCTCGCGTCCGGCCGCGGACAGCGCCCGCATCAGCCCGGCCTCCAGCGGCTCCACGAGCGGGTACTCGACGACCAGATCGGACAGTACGGCGATCAGCTCAGCACCGTGTCCCAGCCGGAGCTCGACCTGGGCCCACTGCACCAGCGCGTCCACCCGCTGCCGATGCCAGCTGCGGCGCACCTGCTCGCACCACTCCCCGGGCAGGCCCGCCAGCGGTGCGCCCCGCCACAGGCGTAACGCCTCGCCCAGCACGGCCGCCCGGTCGGCGTCGGTGCGCCGCGGGTCGCGGCCCTGCTCCACGAGCCGCCGGAACCGATGCAGGTCGACCACGTCCGGATCCACGTCCAGCAGGTAGCCGGCGGGCCGCCGGGCGACCGAGCCGCCCGGCCCGCCGGTGCCGGCCCGGCGCAGCACCCGCCGGATCCGGCTGAGGTGCGAATACAGCACGTTGCGCACTTCGGGGGGCGGCGCCTCGCCCCACACCCGGTCGATGACCGTCTCGATCGGGACCGGGCGCCCGGCGTCCACGGCGAGCGCCGCCAACACCGCCTGCTGCCGCGGCGTACCGAGCTCGGTCGGATGTCCCGCCGCGCGCAACTCCACCTCGCCCAGGAGCCGGATGTCCATACCTCCCCCTACCGGTCGCAAGGTCATCGCAAGGTCCGCGAGCAGGTCGCCCCATCACGGTAGAGGTGCTGGACCGATCGGTTCAGCTCGATAAGGAGGTAAGACAGATATGCGACTGCGTACTCTCGCCTCGGCCGCCTTCGCCGCCTCGGTCGGTGCGCTCGGGCTGGTGGCCCTGGCCCCGCCGGCGCAGGCGGCGGCCGAGCAGCCGCGGCACTGCGTGCTCAGGCTGGCGACGGCCAACGCGCCGGTGACCTGCTACCGCACCGCCGACGAAGCCGCCAAGGACATCAGCGGCCGGGGCACCGGCTCTCCGGACCGCCTCCGGGCCGCCGAGGTCATCGTCGCCGTCCTGTACTCGGACGACGACTACGAGGGCAGCAGGCTGAACCTCATCGCGCCCTGGGGCTGCCTCACGTCCCAGACCTCTGACGTCGAGTGGTGGTACAACCTGCACGAGGTCGCCGGCGGATGGTGGAACGACGAGGTGGAGTCCTTCCGGACCTACTCGGGTTGCCGGGCGACCTTCTACCAGCACATCAACCTGCAAGGTGCGCAGTACGGCCCGCGGGAGAGCTTCGGCGACCTGGAGGCGCTCAACAACGAGGCCAGCTCCGTCGCCGTCACCTGATCCGTCCCCGCAAATCGTGTGGCGGTGACGCGGCGCGCCACCGCCACACGTGACGGAACCGCGAGGCAACCAGGGCCGGCCACCTCCGCGCGCTACCGCCGCGGGGGGAGCCGCTCCGCGAGGGTCGCGCGCAGATCGTCGGGCAGTCCGTCGATCTCGACGAGCTCGGGCAGCAGCTCAGGCTCCGTCATGTACGCCCGAAAGGCCCGCGCGATCGTCACCCCGTGCGCCGGACGGTCCTCCACGGTCACCGGATCGCCGGCCCACACCTCGCCCTGTTCCAGCACCCGCAAGTACGCGCCCGGGCGGTTCGCCCGGGTGAAGGTCTTCACCCAGCGCGGCTCGCCCATCTTGCGCTGGAATGTGACGCACGGGATGCGGCCGAACGTCGGCTGGAGAACCAACCGCGGACCGATGCGCCACCGTTCGCCGATGACCGCGCCGTTGACGTCGACCCCCTCGGTCGTCAGATTCTCGCCGAAGAGCCCGTTGGCCAGCCGGCGGCTCAGCCGCGCCTGCCACCAGTCGTAGTCCTCCCGCGCGTACGCGTAGACGGCCTGGTCGTCGCCGCCGTGGTGCGCGATGTCGAAAATCTGGTCACCGACCAGGCCGCTGTGCAGCCCGGTCGTCTTGGGCCCCGGCGCGCGCACGGTGACCAGGTGATCAACCGGCCGCTTGTTGATGCCCGTGAGACCAACGCCCGTGGCCGGGTTGGGCTCGGGCACCGCCAGGTTGACCGACACAATCCCGCTCACGCCGGCAACCTAACCGCCCTGGCCACCGCACGTCGCGCGATTTCCCGCCATCCGCCGGGGCGTTCGCTTGAAGATCTCGCCGCACCCTCGGCGGGCGTCCGCCCACCGATGGGGGATCGTTGTCGCGGCGCCGTCGAACCGCGATCTTCCCGAACGAGCATGGGTGGCATGCCCGCACCCGTCGACGTCGCCGGACGGCACCGCGCCGCCGTGCTGACCTGGCTCGCCCACCCGGTCACCGTGCTCGCGCTCGCGCTGCTCGCACTGAACGACCACGTGCTCAAGGCCGTGCACCCGGGACCGGTGACCGGCAAGCTGAGCGACCTGGCCGGGCTGCTCGTGGCGCCACCGGTGCTCGCGACGGTCGCGGTGCTGGCGATACGCCGGCTGCCGGCGGCAGCTGCCGCCCACGGTGCCATCGTGGCGGTAGGCGTCGGTTTCGCGTTGACCAAGGCGTATCCCGCCGGGGCGGCGGCCGCGTCGGCACTGTGGAGCCTGGTCCACGGGCCGTCGGTGATCCGGGCCGACCGCACCGACCTCGCGGCGCTGCCGATCCTCGCCGTCGCCGCCTGGTGCGCCGGGCGGGCGCGCCGCCGGCCCGATCCCGGCCGGGCCTGGCGGCTGCGGCCGGATCTGGCCCGTCGCCTGGCCATCTTTGTGGTACTCCCGGCGGCCGCGCTGGCCATGGCCGCCACGAGCGCGGTGTACTACCCGAGCGCGGTCACCGTCGTACCCTGGCGCTCGGGGATCGCGGTGGGCGTGGCGCAGAGCTTCGACACACCGAAACCGGGCGAGGCGTTGACGTGGCGGGTCAGCGAGGACGCCGCGACGTGGCGGGACCTCACGCCCGAGCAACAGGCGGCGTTCGACGCCGCGCGGCCGTCGCCGGTGACGGCACAGTGCGCGCCGGCTCCGGCGACCCGCGAGTGCTACCGGGTGGTGCCGTCCCACCTGCGGGTGGAGCGGAGCCTCGACGGCGGGGCCACCTGGTCGGTGAGCTGGGAGGTCACGGACCGACAGCGTGAACTGCTCGCCCACCGGTACCCGGAGGTCCGGAGCGTCTCGACGGACCTGGCCTCGCACGCCCTCGCGATCAGCGCGGGGCCCGGCGGGTATGTGGTGGTTGTCGCCAACGGCCGCGACGGGCTCGCCGTGCGCGACGTGCGGGGCCAGTGGCGGCGAACCGGGTTCGCTCACTCGGGCCAGGGCTCGTACCTCGGTCCGCCCCAGCCGCTCGACGGGACGCCCCAGCCGCTCGACGGGATGCCCTTGAACCTTCTGCTGGCCGCGGTCCTCGCCGCCCTGCTCGCCGGCATCCTTACGGTCGGCATCGCGGTGGGTGGCGCCACGGTCGCCAGGAGGCCCGCGTTGATCGTGTTCATCACGCTCCTGGCGGTGACGGCGCCGTTGGCCTGGCTCGCCGTGCTCGGCCTGTACGGCCACGACGGGATGATGCAGACGATGGCCGCGGCGACGGCGATCGGCTTGGCGCTGGTGGCCGGGGCCTGCAGCGTCGGCATCGTCGTGAGCGGCCGCCACGCGGACGCGGTCCGGGACCGCTGGGTCGGGTGGGCGGTGGCGGCCGCGCTGGTCACCGTGGCGGCCGTCATGGTGCCGACGCTGAGCGTGCCGTGGCTCGCGGCCCGGCCGTATCCCGCGCTGGGCGCCGTGATCGCCGTGGTCCTCGGCGTCGCGGTGGCGGCTGCGGCGCGCCGGGACGAACCGCCGCCGGGATCGTCGCCGCTGAGGGACCCGCCATATCCCCGGTACCCCTAATGCGGTGGCCGGCGAGGCCCGCCGGTCTGCCCTACCTCGAATGCGGATGCTGACCCTACTGTGCCTGCCGTACGGCGCCACTAGCGTCGTTGTCATGAGAACTGCGATGCGGGCGGCCGCCGCCGTCACCGGATCCGCACTCGTGTGCGTGGCGCTGCCCGTCACGCCGGCCGCCGCGGCACCGGACGTGGCATCGTCGGTCCCGCCGCCGTCTCGGTCGACGTTCGTGCGACAGGTGGGCGAGGTCCTCGCGGCCGGCGTGCCGGGTGTCAACATCGAGACGCGCGACGAGCGCGGCACACAGTCCATCGTGGCCGGTGTGGGGGACCTGCGCACCCACGAACCGCCACGGCCCTCCGGCCAGTTCCGCATCGGCAGCGTCACCAAGTCGTTCACCGCGACCCTGGTGCTCAGCCTGGCCGCGGATGAGCGGATCCACCTCGACGCCCCGATCGACCGTTACCTGCCCGGGGTGTTGCCTTACTCCGAGCCGATCACTGTCCGCCAGCTACTGCAACACCGAAGCGGTCTGTTCGACTACGGCACCGTCCTGTGGGCCACTCCGGAACTCGTGGCCCGGTCGCGACACCGGGACTATGCCCCGGCCGAACTCGTGCGCATCGCCACGCGGAAGCCGTTGCCGTTCGCCCCCGGCAGCGAGTTCCTCTACTCCAACACCGACTACGTCGTGCTCGGCATGCTCGTGGAGAAGGTCACCGGTGACAGCTACGCGCGTCAGCTGTCCCAGCGCGTGTTGGAGCCGGCCGGATTGCGACACACTTACCCGCCCGGACACGACCCGCGCCTGCGGCGGCCGTCGGCACGTGGATATGAGGCCGTGCATTCGTCGACCCGGTTGACGGACCTCACCACCTACAACATGTCCGTCGCCTGGGCCAGCGGCGACATCGTGTCCACCACCCACGATCTGAACCGCTTCTACTCGGCGCTGCTCGGCGGGAATCTGGTGCCGCGCACCCTGCTGCACCAGATGCAACAGACCGAGGCCGCCTTCCCCGGATTCGAGTACGGGCTGGGCCTCGGATACATCGAGATGTGCGGTCAACAGGTCTGGGGTCACGTCGGAGGCGTGCCCGGATACGGCACGTACAGCTTCATCAGCCCGCAGAACGCGCGCCAGATCACGATCTCGGTCAACCGCGGCCTCACCCTGAACCAAGCCGCCGAAGACGCGATCAACGCAATCATCGCCAACCAGTTCTGCGGCCACCCATCCCGCGACGCCTTGGTCCGGCCGTCACCCCACGCGGCCGCCGGCCGACCCCCACAGACAGTGCCTTCACGTCGCGTGTCCGGTCGTACGACCCTCGTTGTGTTGTAGTGGGTGTCGTGGATGCCGCGGAATTGGCCGATCGGTTCGGGCTCGGCCGGGCCCGGAAGCTGTCCGACGGGCCGGTCGCTCGGGGCCGGCAGGGCGAGGTGTGGCGGCTTGAGACGGCGGACGGCCGGTGGGCGGTGAAGGTGCCGTTCCACGAGTCTGGCGAGGACCAGGTGCGGGCGTCGACCCGGTTTCAGGAGGCGGCGTGTGCCGCAGGCGTACCGGCGCCGGCGGTGCGACGCACCGCGGACGGGTGCGTCTTCGCCAGGGTGGGTGGGCGGCAGGTGCGGGTGTACGAGTGGGTCGATCTCGAAGCGCCCGATCCGGGTATGGACCCGGTCCTGGTGGGCGCCGCGGTGGCCGCCATCCACCGGGTGTTGGTTCCCGCCGGAGGTCAGGTGGACCCGTGGTACACCGCACCGGTGGGCGCCCACGGCTGGGACCGGCTGGTGGAGCGGCTGCGCGCGGCCGGGGCGCCGTTCGCCGGCCGGCTCGCGGCGCTGCGCGACGAACTGGTCGCGTTGGAGTCGTGGCTGGAGCAGCCGGTGACGGTGCAGACGTGTCACCGCGACCTGTGGGCCGACAACATCCTGCCCGCGGCCCAGGGCGGGGTGTGCGTGATCGACTGGGAGAACAGCGGACCGGCCGACCCGGGCCAGGAACTCGCCTGTGTGTTGTTCGAATTCGGCCGGTCAGATCCGGGTCGGGCACGGGCCCTGATGTCGGCGTACGCGGCCGGCGGCGGTCCGGCCACGATCGCCCGCCCCGGCCACTTCTCGATGCTCATCGCGCAATTGGGCCACATCGCGGAGATCGCCGCCCTGGACTGGCTGGAGCCGAATGTGCGGAACCCGGATCGGGCCGGCGCCGCGGCGTGGATCGGCGAGATGCTCGACGAGCCGCACACCCGCGAGGTGCTCGGTGCACTGCTGCACGCGGTTTCCGGCACGACCCGACCGACGCCACCGTGGCTACCTGGGCAGCAAGACGCCGGCCGCACCGGATCCTGACGCCAACGAAGTCACGTGTGGGGATGGCTGGTGATGCCGTCCAAGATGGTGGTCAGGTTGTGGTTGAAGGTTTCCTCGGCGCTGAGGTGGGCGCCGTCGATGACGAGCCGGGCGACGGTGGGATAGCGGCCTGTGTCGAGCATGCGGGTGACGTAGGGTCCGAGGCTCCCGCCTCTTCACGGCGCGGCCCACCGAACCGGCAACGGCGGATTGACAGCGCGCTGCGCCGCCAAGCATCGCCGAGCGCGATCAAAGTGATCGTAAACAATCGCTTTTCCTGATGTGAGCGTGGACTTAACGTCGGCGGCATGACAACCCACAGCACCCTCGCACCTGTCGCGCTGGCGATCGAACCGCGACCGCCTCGGGCGCTGCCCCGGCATTCGAGCCTGGTGTGGGCGCTCACGGCAACGCACTTCGTCAGTCGGGCCGGCGGCGTGGCGCGGTCGTTCCTGGTGCTCTATCTGACCCAGGAACGGGGACTCTCGCCGACGACGGCCGGGGCGGTGGTCGCCGCGGTGGGCATCGGAGATATCGGGTCGCAGCTGTTGGGCGGCTGGCTCGCCGACCGGATCGGCCGTCGCCACACCATGCTGGTGGGGTTCTTGGGCACCGCCGTCGCGCTGGTCGCGCTCGGCTCGGCGGAAACGATGCCGGCGATCTGCGCGGCGGCCGTCAGCGTCGGGCTGATGGCGGAGCTGTTTCGCCCGGTGGGATCGGCTGCCGTGGCGGACCTGCCCGCGCAGGAGCGGGTCCGCGCCTTCGGTCTGCTCTTCTGGGCGGCCAATCTCGGCTTCACGGTCTCGACGGTGGCCGCTGGAGCCCTGGCCCAACAGGGATACGGCATCCTGTTCTGGATCAATGCGGCGGCCTCGGTCCTCGCGGCGCTGATCGTGTGGCGACACGTCCCCGAGACCCGTCCGTCGACGCCGAAAGCGACCCGACGGGCGCTGCTACCAGTCCTCCTGCGCGATCGAGTGATGCTCGCCATGGCGGCGATCCACGTCGCCTACTTCACGACGTTCCTGCAGGCGTACTCGACGCTCCCGCTCCTCATGGCCGGCGACGGCCACGGTCCCGGGACATACGGTGCGGTGCTCGCCCTGAACGGGATCCTGATCGTGGTCGTCCAACCGATCGCGGTACGGCTGCTCGACGGCCGCGACACCGCCTCGGTGCTGGCGGTCTCGATGCTGCTGGTCGGCATCGGCGGCGGACTCGGCGCTGTCGTGCACAGCGGCGCTGGCCATGCCGGGGCGATTCTCGTGTGGACCCTCGGCCAGATCGGCGTGTCCGTCATGTTCGGTGCCACCTTCGCCAACCTCGCGCCGGCCGACCTACGCGGCCGATACATGGGCGTCGCCGCCACCACGTGGAGCCTGGGCGCCGTGCTGGGGCCACTGCTCGGCACCGCGCTGCTCGACCACGCCGGGCGAACCGCGCTGTGGGCGGCATGCACGGCGATCGGGCTCGCGCTGTTCGCCGCGCAACGGGCTGTCGCCCGCGCACTGCGCCGCCGAACCTCCGCCCCGGCGCACGATGTCCGTCCCACCGATGCGTGAGCGGGAATCAGCACCTCGAACGAAGGGAACTCGCCTTCGCTCTATCCCCGGCCTCGGCTGACACGCCTTCGTCGACAGTGGTCACATCTGCTTTGCCAGCTCGTTGGCGGTTTCGATGGCGATGTCGATGGCTCGGGTCGCGAGCGGCGATTGGGTGCGTCCGGCCGACCAGTACAGGCGCCACGTGCTGGTGGGCGACGGTCGCAGCTGGTGGACGCTGAGCTGGTCGTCGGACCAGGCATCAGATCCGTGGAGGGCGAGCCATGGCAGCACCGCCGAGCCTATGCCGGCCCGGACCATCGACACGATGGTTTCGTGGCCGGTGGTCCGGAACACGATCCGCGGCCGCGCGCCGTTGCTGGCGAGCGTCCGCTCCAACCACGTTTGGTGAAAGTTGGGAGGCCAGGCGACCATCGGTGCCTTGTCGAGCAGCTTCACCGGCACTGGACCATCGGGGAACGCGTCAGCGCCGGCGACCAGAAGGTACGGCTCGTCGAGCAGGTCGACGTGCTCGACGTCACCGTCGATCCGGCCGTAGTGGAACAGCAGGTCGAGGTCTCCGATGTGCGGATCCTCCGGTCCCACCTCGAACAGCCTGATGTCGCAGCCGGGGTGCTCGCCGAGTAGCCGGCGTACGACGGTCGGCAGGATCAGCTTGGACACGCCCTGGAAGGTGCCGATGTCGATCCGGCCGTTACCTGCCCGGAAGCGGTCGACGGCGTCGGCCAGCGCTTCCGCCTTCGTGAGCAGATCGCGCCCGTGGGCCAGGACCACCTCGCCAAGGGGAGTGATCCGTACCGGCCTGGGACCTCCGGGCCGGTCAAAGACGGCGCCACCGACGGCCTTCTCCAGCGCGGCGATCTGCTGGCTCACCGACGATTGGGTGTAGCCAAGCCGGCTCGCCGCTCGCCCGAACGTCCCCTCCTCGGTGATAGCGGCCATGGTCCTCAGGTGGCGCAGCTCGACGTCAGCCATACGCATACCATAGCCATTAGCGATCTCTTCTAGCGGAGACAATCACTTTTCGCGACGTTCTGGCCACCATAGGGTCCCCGGCGCGCGGCCGGCCGAGGAGGTTTACGTCTTCCACCTCGTTGTGACCTGGATTACCGCCGTTCATGCGGCGCCCGGCTGCCTCGTCTTTATTGCCGAGCACGAACGGACGGAGACATCATGAAGATCTTCATCGCCGGAGCCTCCGGCGCCGTCGGCACGCACCTGGTGACCCAGCTCGTGGCGCGCGGCCACGACCCCGACGCGCTCGGCGACGCTGTGGCGAAATGGTCGCCGATGAGAGCGGCCGGATCGAGCCGAATCCGCCGGCCGACGCCGCGGCGTCGGTCGCCGCGCTTCGACATGTGGAACGCGCCCACCAAGCACCGACGGGGCAACCCCGCCTGAACCGGAGCCTTCGCGGCACCCTTGTTAACCCCCTCGAGCGGCCCGGCCACCGGGAACCGCCCGACAAACCCCTGCACGGGAGAGTCTGATGAACGTCGCTCTTTGGATCGCTACCGGCCTGCTGGCGGCGGTGTTGCTGGTCAGTACCGCCAAGATGTTCGTGCCCCGGGAGAAGATGGCCGCCATGGGTGGCGCCGCCGCGCAATGGGTCCTGGACTTCAGCCCCGGCGCGCTCAAGGCCATCGGCGCCCTGGAGATCCTGGCCGCCGCGGGCCTGATCCTGCCCGCTGTCCTCGACATCGCACCGGTCATGGTGCCGGTGACCGCCACCTGTGTCGCGTTGTTGTTCACCGGTGCGGTGATCGTGCGCCTTCGCCGTGGCGAGCGGAAGACGATCGTCGTCGACCTGGTCTACCTCGCCCTGGCCGTCTTCGTTGCCTGGGGCCGGTTCGGCCCCGAGTCCTTCACCAGCTGAAACTGCCGCGTGTACCGAGCACGCAGCCGGACCCGCGACGACCGATCGCGCCACACCGGGTCGAGGACCGCCGGGTCGGTGTGGACGTGTACGCCCAGCACGCGGGTCGACCCTCTACATCGACGCAGCGCTACTCCTCATGGGAGAGACGAGCGCTACCGGGCGCGTAATTGAGAATCGTCGAGATTACCGGGACATACGTCATCCACCTTCAGGAGGGAACAAACAATGACCTTGACGAAGCACATGCGCACGCCGCCGGTGGCCGGCGCGCACGGCCGGCGGCAGGAGAGGGTGTGTAAAGTGACCTTTGTCAGCGATAAGGGAGGTGAGCTCGGTGAACACCCAATGTCACGTCTGGGCGCTCCACCCGGCCATCCCTGTCTGCTGATCTCGCGTCGGGGAGCGCCCTCCTAATCGGAGGAACAATGACCTTCTCCCCGTTCCGTATCGACGTATCCGACGAGGTACTCGACGATCTGCGGGCCCGATTGGCCCGTACCCGCTTCACGGACCGCAGCGGCGATCAGCCCTGGCAGGCCGGCGCGGACCCCGACTACCTGCGGCACCTGGTGTCCTACTGGGTCGACGGGTTCGACTGGCGGGCGCGCGAGGCCGAACTCAACGCATTGCCGCATTATCAGGCCCGGATCGGCGACCGGCGTATGCACTTCCTGCGCGTGCCCGGCGCGCGTCCGGCCGGCGCGCCCGCACCGCTGCCGCTGATCCTGAGCCACGGCTGGCCCAGCAGCTTCGTGGAGATGGTGCCGCTGGTCGATCGCCTGACCAACCCCGCTCGCCACGGGGGCGACCCGGCCGACGCGTTCGACGTGGTGGTTCCCTCGCTGCCCGGCTTCCTCTACTCGGAGCTGCCGAAGGGCCCGCTCACCCGAGCTTCGATGGCGCAGACGCTGCACCTGTTGATGACCGACGTGCTTGGCTACCAGCGCTACGGCGCCTTCGGTGGCGATGTCGGCGGCGTGGTCACCGGTCGGCTGGGCGCGCTGTACCCCGCGCAGGTAGCCGGCATTCACATGATCCACCCACCGTTCCCGGCCAGCTTCGACGCCCGCCCGATATCACCCGCCGAGCAGGCATATCTCGATGCCGAGGCGGCCTACGACGAGACCGACGGCGGCTACAGCGCCATCATGGGCACCCGGCCGGACACCATCGCCGCGGCGTTGAATGACTCTCCAGCCGGACTGGCCGCCTGGCTCGTCGACAAGTACCGGGACTGGAGTGACAACCACGGCGACCTGGAAAGCCGTTTCGACCGGGACACCCTGCTCGCGATCATCACTCTGTACTGGACCAGCGGCGCCATCGGCTCGTCGTTCCGGCAGTACTTCGACTTCGACCACAACGGCCCACGACCCGACATCACCGTGCCTGCCGCGTTCACACTGAGCACCGAACCCTCGATGGCCAACTTCCCCCGCGAGATCGCCGAACGCGCCTGCACCGATATCCGGCACTGGAGCGAACCAGGTAGGGGCGGACACTTCATGCCGCTGGAGGAACCGGACCTGCTCGCCGCCGAACTGACACAGTTCTTCACGTCGCTTCGCCCGTACTGATCGGCAAGGGAGCCGGGTCATACCGGCCCGGCTCCCGCTGCCGGTCACACCTACATCGCTCGATAAGCTACCTGTGAATGCCGCCCCTGCCACGCGGCCGCATACCGCCCTCACGGTAAGCGCAATCCGACTGAGAAGGGCCGACAGCGTCGCTAAGCTCAACTCATGGTGCGGACAATGACAACCAAGGCGGTGCTCCAGATCGTCGCTGTCGTGGTCGCACCCGTGGTGCTGCTGGCGAGCCTCCTCGCGCATCCGCACATCGGCATGGGCTTTCCCCGTGCGGAGGCAGTTGCCGCAGCGGTTGTCGCCCACCCGACCCGCTGGGGATTCGCACATCTCGCAGCCGCCCTGGCGTCCGGGTTTGTCCTCTTGGCGTCGGCACCCGTACGCGTGCCGAACAGAGGGTTACGGCGTTCGCAAGGGCTCGACCGGGCGGCTGCTGGTGTTGTACGAGTTCTTGGCGGCGACCACGGCCGCCTGGATGTGCTCGGGGTCGACGCCGTGTACGTTGAGCGGCGGGTGCACACGCCGGACCAGTTCGGCCTCGATGGTCGCCGGCTCCGGGTCCTCCGCCCAGGTCAAGCGCAGGTGCGCGGACATCCACGCGGTCAACCGCGCCTCATCCTCAGCGACCAGGACGACGCGATCGGTCCAGGTCGTCCGATAGCCCTCGGACACCAGAAGCCCGGCCAACGTCCGGCGCAGAGTCGAGCTGCCCGAACGCCTCAGATGGTTGCGCAGGATCCGGCCCCGCAGGCTGGTCGCCCGCCCGAGATACAGCAGTCGTAGCGACGGGACGCTCCCATTCGGCGGCCCGGGGAGATCGGGAAGGATCGAAGGAGCTGCCCACCAGGCGTAGACACCGCCGCCACGGCTGAGTCTCTTGACGGCGACACCGAGTTCGACCGGCACGCCGGAGAGCAGCCGCAGGGCGTCCTCCACCCGGGCGCGGTCGGTGGGGACGTCGTCGGGTCGCACTGCTGGAGTGGTCATCGAGACCATGCTAGGCGCCCCGGGCCGATCGTGGCCGGCGCGCACCGACACCGGATGCTCCACGCACGCCGGGGTTAGGGCCGGCGGCGGTCCTTGCGAAGCGGCGGGCCAGGTGGTCGAAGGCGTCGAGAAGCTCGGCGGGGCCGACCACCTCGATCTCGGTGTCGAACCGGGCGATGGCGGCGGCGAGGCTGGGCCAGGACCAGGAGCCGAGCGTGAGCCGGCAGCGGTCCGGGCCGAGCTCCTCGACGATCCCGTCGCGCGTGTAGAGGGCAACAGTGCCGGCTGGCAGGTCGAGGATCGCGGTGCCCTGGCAGGGCCAGCCGATGGTGCCGTCGTCAGTACCGCGGAACCTGCCGGTGATGAACGTCGTCACGTCGCCGCCGGGCAGTTCCCTGGGCGTGAAGCGGGGTCCGTTGGGAATGCGCAGGGTGATCCGGTCGGCGCGGAAGGTGCGCCAGTCCGACCGGTCGAGGTCCCACGCGACGAGGTACCAGCGTCCGTCCCAGGTGATGAGGTGGTGCGGCTCGACGCGGCGCGGGGGCTTGTCCGCGGTCTCGGAGCCGTAGTCGAAGCGGAGGATCTCGTGGGCTTGCGCGGCGGAGCTGATGGCCAGGAGCACGTCGCCGTCGATCGGGGCAGCCGGTCCGGCGGCGGGCCGTTCGACGGCGGTGACCTGGAGGGCGTTGCTGCGGTGCCGGAGCCGGGACGGCATGACCTGCCGGACGGTGGTCAACGCCCGTGCTGCCGCTTCGCCGATGCCGGCGTCCGGTGTGGTAGCGGCGCTCTGCAGCGCGATGGTGAGGGCGATGGCCTGCTCGTCGTCGAACAGCAGAGGCGGTAGTTCGGTGCCGGCGCTGAGCCGGTAGCCACCGTCGGGCCCCTTGGCGGCGGCGATGGGGTAGCCGAGCTCGCGCAGCCGGTCGACGTCGCGGCGCACGGTCCGCAGGCTGATGTCGAGCCGCTCGGCCAGCAGCGTGCCCGGCCAGTCGCGGCGCGTCTGCAGCAGCGACAACAGGGCCAGCAGTCGACCGGAGGTTTTCGGCATGAGTGGAATCTATCGGCAGTAGGTGCCACAACCTGTCACCTACGCCGTCGAACCTTGGTGATGACGCCGGCCGGACACCGTGACCGGCACAAAATCTGAGCAGGAGTCGTCATGAGCATCACCACCACCGCCCACCTCAACTTCCGGGGCAACGCCCGGGAAGCGCTGGAGTTCTACCACTCGGTGTTCGGCGGCCAGATCATGGTCATCACGTACGGCGAATTCGGGATGCCGAAGGCACTGCCCGACGCCAGCAAGGTCCTCTGGGGCCAGGTCGCGGCCGACGACGGCTTCCGCGTCATGGCCTACGACGTGCCCAGCCAGGCCGGAGCCGGCATCGCGCCGGCGCCGGCCACCCGGCGCGAGAACGGCATGACGCTGACCGGCGAGCCGTTCTTCCTGGCCGTCCGCGGCGAGACCGTCGAGGAGGTCGGCGCGTTGTGGGAGAAGCTGACCGATGGTGCCACCGTCATCGAGGCATACGGCCCTGTGCAGTGGGCGCCGGCGTTCGGGATGTTGACCGACCGCTTCGGCGTCACATGGATCCTCGACGTCGCCACCCAGCACGCCAACGCCTAATCCCTCGACCCTGACAACCGGACGAGGCCACGGCGCCCAGCCCGCGGCCTCGTCCCGCAGGAGCCGGGTGCCGGGCTCCAGGTCACGTCGCTGGCCAGAAACGAAGGAGCCATCGCTCCGCGCGACACCCGGCTGTTTCGTCAGGGGCGACCTCGTCGTCAGCGACCGCAGTCATGAGGCTGCGTACGTGTATCCGGAGCCGGTAACTGCCGGCAGGGCCAACCCGGAAGCTGTTCGGGGACGGTCCACCAACGAGTTCCCACAGCCGGACCACGCCGGACGGCAACTCGATCAGTTCGTCGATACCCTCCTCGACGTCCCAGGGAACCGAAGGCGGGCTTGGCTCGTATAGCCAGGACTCGAATCGAACCTGTGCGTAATGGTCGTTTCCGTCGCTGAGGAAGGCCGCCGTGCCCGGTCCGACCAGCACGCCGTCATCCGGGACCCCGAGTGCCTGGAAGGCGTCGTCCGCCTCTTCGTCACGCAACCCGAACTGGCGGTACTCCACCCGGATCTCGTCCTTTTGCGCTGCAATCGGCTGCTCCATACGCACGAGGCGATGGTGCCAGACACCCGATGGCCCACGCGGCATGTGCCCGAGCCCTTGATCGGCGAGGCGGCCGCGCGCACCCGACCGGTTCACCGGCCGAGAGGACGACCCCAGCGGCCTCTACTACCACCGGGCCGAAATCTCGGGTTCGGGAACTGGGGTCTCGGTTCGACGTGACGTGCGAGGGTCTGGTCGGTCCTGAAGTTCGCAAGAGCGTCCAGCAGCTCTTTGCGCTGGTGCTCTTCGGTGACCGCGCGGGCGACGATGTCGGCGATGTCGTTGCGGATTTCCGAGGCGGCCTTCTCCTTCGGCGTGTCGTCGAGCTTGTCGAAGGCTTCGAGCTTTTCCGCGAGCGCCTCCCCTCGGGCGTGTCTTTCACGAGATTCCGTGCGGCTTTCGCGGAGTGGCCATTCCTCGGGCAGAACGTTGGGAAAGCCCTCCCGCTCGCCAGGTTCACGTGTGTCGAAAGAAGCCATGGTGGTGCGTGGGTCGGCGTGGCCCGCAGTCCAGAGCGGGCGGCGTCAGCGCTCGTCCGGCCGACCACGACGGCACAGGGCCCGGAGCCGGTGGCTCCGGGCCCTGTCAGGGTTCTGGTGCGAAGGGTTGGTTCGTGTCGTCGGTCGGTCAGGGGCTGGTGCACGAGATGTTGCCGGGCGCCGCGTTGGTGCTCCCGTTGACGATGAAGCCGAAGCTGGTCGAGGCGTTCGCGCCGAGGGTGCCGTTGTACGCGGCGTTGCGGACGCTGACCGCGCCGCTGGTGCCGGTGTTGGTGCCGTTCCAGACGTTGACGATGGTCTGCCCGCTGGCCAGCGTCAGGTGTACCGTCCAGCCGCTGAGGGCGGCGGCGCCGTTGTTGGCCACGGTGACCTCGCCCTGGAAGCCGCCGCCCCAGCTGTTGGCCGTACGGAACGTCGCGGTGCAGGCGCCCGGTTGCCCGGTGACGGGCGGCGTGCTCGGCGGCGTGCTGGTCGGTGTGGTCGGCGGCGTGCTGCTCGGTGTGGTCGGCGGCGGGCTCGTGCCTGGCACCGTGGTGGAGGCGGCATTGAGGGCGTTGAGGACGGAGGTGTACGCGGGCTTGGGGTTGCTGTTGCGGTCGAACAGCAGCGGGTTCTCGTTGCCGCGCCACGAGTCGCTGTCCCGTACGCCCCACGTCGTGATGCCGAGGCAGCGGGGGACGTTCATGCAGGCCTGGGTCAGTCCCTGGTACTGGCTGGTCGACGCGTTGGTGACGTCGGCCTCGGTCAGGACCACGTCCACCCCGAGGGCGGCGAAGCTGGACAGCGTCTGCTGGAAGTTGCCCGGCAGTGAGCTGCCACCGGTGAAGTGGGTCTGGAGGCCGACGCAGTCGATCGGCACCCCACGGTTCTTGAAGTCCTGCACCATCCGGTAGACGCCCTGCGTCTTGCCGTAGGTCCAGTTCTCGATGTTGTAGTCGTTGTAGCACAAACCCGCGGCCGGGTCGGCGGCGCGGGCGGCCCGGAACGCCGCTTCGATCCAGTCGTTACCGGTGGCCTGCAGGTTCGAGTTCCGCCGGCTGCCGTTCTCCTCGAAGGCCTCGTTGACCACGTCCCACTGGAAGATCTTGCCTCTGTAGTGGGCCATGACGCCGTTGATGTGGTCGATCATCGCGGTGCGCAGGGCGCTGCCGCTGAGGCTTCCCCAGAACCTCGGCTGCTGTGCGTGCCAGGCCAGGGTGTGGCCGCGGACCCGCATGCCGTTCTGCGTGGCCCAGTTGTGGAGCGCGTCACCGTTTCTGAAGTTGAACTGGCCCGGGTTGGGCTGGGTCGCGTCGGGCTTCATCTCGTTGACGGCCGTCAACATGTTGAACTCGCGTCGCGCTATAGCCTGGAAGCCTGAGTCGCTGAGGCGGTCTGCCCCCATGGCCATGCCGAAGTACCGGCCACTCCGCTCGGCGGCAGCCTTCAAGGTAGTCCCGGGCGGGCCGCTCAGCTCGGCGTGGGCGAACGTGACTATGGCCACTGAGGACACGGCGATCACCACGGCGCAAGCGCCGCCGAGCAGCAGTCTCGCGCGACCGCCGGTACGGCGTTTCGGGTGAGTGGGAACGTCATTCATCGGTGCGCTTCCTCCTCGATGTTCTGTCTGAACGCGTATGCCGGGCTACGGGCTGACGCAGGTCAGTGCCGGGGCCGACGGTGTGCCGCTGGCGAGGAAGCCGAACGTGGTCGACCCGGACGCCGGCACCGATCCGTTGTGGGAGGCGTTGCGCACCGTCACGGTCGAGCCGCTGGTGGTCAGCGTGCCGTTCCACACCTGGGTGACGTTCTGGCCGCCGGCGAGCGGCCACTGGACGGTCCAGCCGTTGATCGCCGAACCGCCGGCCGTCACGCTGACCTCACCCTGGAAGCCACCCTGCCAGGAATTGACCGTCCGATAGCTCGCCTGGCACGCGCCACCGGGCCCTGGGGTGCTGGGTGAGGCGCTCGGCGTCGGCGAGGTCGCCGGCGGGTTGGGGCCGAGTTGGGTGATGAAGGTCCACACCGCCTGCTGGGTCCAGGACCTCGCGCCGGGCGCGTACGGGTCAGCGGAGCCATCCACGGCGTTGGGGGCATGCGGCCCGTCGAAGGCTCCCCACACCACTGGATAGCCCGGCCTGCACCCGGCGTAGTAGGTGACGACGTGGGTGAGGCTGCCCTGCGCCGGCTCCGGCGGATTCTGCGGCGTGCAGCCGTTGTTCCTGACGAAGCGGTCGCGCATCGACCGCCCGCCCGCGATCGACAGCGTGGAGTCCCGCAGCCCGTGGATTCCGAAGTAGGCGATGGGTTGAGTGCCGCCCTCGCACCCGCTGAGGACTCCCCCGGCGTAGAGCACCACGCCTCGGAACACGTTGGCCCGCGCGCAGGCGATGGCATAGCTCATCCCGGCTCCATAACTGAAGCCGGAGGCGAACAGCTGAGTGGTGTCGACGCACAGGCCGGCCCCGATCTGTCTGATCATGTCGTCGACGAAGGTCAGGTCCTGGCCGCCGGAGTTCGCCCAGGCGTTGCCGATGCCCTGCGGGGCGACGAAGATCGTGGTGTTGTTGGCCAGCGGCCGGAGCCCGTAGTAGGACCATTGGGGACCGCTGGTGCTGCCGTTGTCGACCTGCTCGGCGGTGCCACCCCACCAGTGGAACGAGAAGATCAACCGGTATGCGCGGTTGTTGTCGTAGTTGTCGGGGACCCGCAGGATGTAGCTGCGGTTCTGCCCGCCGCTCTGGATCGTGCGGGTACCACTGGCAAGCGTGGGCGCCTTACCGCACCCGGCCGACGCCGCCAGAGTGTCGGCCCCGGCGGCAGCGGTGAGCCCGCCGCTGATTGTCAGGCTGGTGGCCATGACGGTCACTGCGGCGACCGCGGCGGATACCAGTGCTGATCGGTACTTCAAGATCTTCAGCTCCTTCTAGGTACCACGGTTGCCGTACACGGTCGAACCGGCCTGCGGGGAACGTGGCCCGACCGGCACCGACCGACGGCGTCCCTTCCGCCGGCGGCGGCAGCGCAGAGCCGAACGAAACCGCTGGCGGACGTCCGGCTGCGGAGTTCGGATGAAGGATTTCCACGCGGCGTGGCGAACCGATTTGAAAAACGTAGGTCATACGTCACATGAGTGTCAAGTCATGTCCGTCGATGTCCCGGTCGAGTGGCAGCCGTGGGTGAACGATGGCGGCGCTTGCGGAACGTCAATCGCAGAAACGTCGCCATCTGGATGCGCGGCCGGCCCATCTGCGGGGAGAAGTGCGGAGTCACAGTTCGAGCCGCGGGCCGCACCGTCGACATCAGACAGTGCCAGGCCGGCGACGGCGGCCGGCCGGAATCGTGAAGAGGGTCAAGGTCATCGCCACCATGGTGAGACCGAGCGGCGGGGCGGTGCTGGCCGACGGCACCCGCACCGCCGTACCAACCGCCGGCATCGCAACGACCACCATGCGTGGATGAGGCGCGGTTGACGGCGTACCGCCCGGGCCTCCAGCACGCCACCGGCCGCTGGCGGGTCGAGCACTGCCTCGGTCCGCCGGGCCTCGGCACGTGGATCGTGAAGTCCGAGCGGCATCACGTGGATCGTGAAGTCCGAGCGGCATGTCGTCCCGGTCGGCGCCTGTGACCTAGCGAGCTCACGCACCTTGGCGTGTTAGCTCGTCGATCAAGGAAAACCTTGCGGATCAAGGGCGTAGGCACCCGAATCGAAGATCAAACCACGTGCCGGAGCCCTTGATCGGCGAGGCGGCCGCTCGCGCTCATCGGCGAGGCGGCCGCTCACGCTCATCGGCGTGGCGGCCGCTCACTCTCAGCGGCGCGTTAGCTCATCGATCAAGGGAAAGCGTGCCGATCAAGGGCAAAAGCACGCGGATCATAGATCAAAGCACGTGCCTTTGTCCTTGATCGACGGGGGCGGGGGTGGGGCTGGGGGCGGCGGTGGGGGTGGGGGTGGGGGTGGGGGTGGGGCCGTATAGGCGGGCGATATCGGGTGAGTCGAGCCAAGCGCTGTAGGTCGGTGCCTGCGGCCAGCCTTCCGGGGAGTCCTGCCACTCCTCCTGCCGCCCGTAGGGCAACACATCGGCCAGGGCGAACGTGAACGTGAGCGGTTCGACTCCGCGACCGCTCGTGTGCCAGGTGCGGTAGACGGTCTCGCCGTCCCGCAGGAAGACGTTGACCGCGAACCCGCCGCCGGGCGGTGCGTCGACGTCGGCCCCGAACGGGCTGTCGGCGGTGGAGTACCACGTCATCTTGTTGCCGACGCGTTCGGCGTAGGCGAGGGCCGCGTCGATCGGGCCCTGGGTGACGATCACGAACCGTGCGTCGTAGTTGGCGAGGAAGTCCAGCCGGGTGAACGACGACGTGAAACTGGTGCAGCCGCCGCACTGCCACTCGGCGTCCGGGTCCCACATGTGGTTATAGACGATCAACTGCGACCTGCCGTCGAAGATGTCGACGAGCCGGACCGGTCCCTCGGCCCCGACCAGGGTGTATTCGGGCATCCTCACCATCGGGAGCCTGCGCCGCTGCGCGGCGATCGCGTCGAGCTCCCTGGTGGCTGCCTTCTCGCGCGCGCGCAGTTCGTCCAGTTCCTTGCGCCAGGTGGCGTGATCAACAACAGGCGGTAGCGCCATGATCAACAGCTCCTTCGTTCGTCTTGACACCCGATCTCCCACACTGCCCCAGAAGCCGTCGGAATGGCGAGCTGGGTAGCGTCGGAGGAGGCGGCCAGCGGCGCGAGCGGCAACGCGGCCCCCGTGCGCCGGGCTCGGC
Organism: Actinomycetes bacterium KLBMP 9797; assembly: GCA_037414955.1. Classification (GTDB taxonomy): domain Bacteria; phylum Actinomycetota; class Actinomycetes; order Mycobacteriales; family Micromonosporaceae; genus Phytohabitans. Next base: position 15,419 of record JBBEWH010000088.1, on the reverse strand, counting down.
GCACGGGGGCCGGCGGCGGGTAGCTGACAGTCGGGTTGACCGGCCGTATCGGCGAACCGATCCTGGATGGCGTTCGTCCCCCGTCCGCCACACCCCCCGTTCCTGGTGTCGGAGCGCTCACCATGCCCGTCCTGCTCGCCGTGCCAGCGCTGCATGCCGCCGCACCGGTGCGGGCCCGGCGTGGCCGAAGGGGCGACGACGCCGCCGTCCGGTCACGCGACCGGGTTGGAGGTGTTGTATCCGCGCCTGAGGATGACGGTGCAGGAGCCGGTCGTCGACCAGCGCCCGATGCCCACCCACGGCCCGTAGGAGTACCAGTTGGTCTGGCCGCTCGAAGACTGGCAGTACTGCCAGGCTCGGATGATGCCGGTTCCGGAGCGGAACATGACCGAGGTCTGTGTGTTGGTGTACCGCAACTGGATGGAGCCTGGTGCCGCCTGAGCGGGTACTGGTACGGCCAGGGCCGCGGCGGTGGCGCCGGTCGCGGCCAGCGCGAGAACCGATCGCTTCATCATGCCTTCCTCTCTGTGGTGGCGTTCCCCTGAACGGCCGGTATCTACGGTGACTAGCGTCAATCGACACGGTGTTGAGCGATTGTTGAATCCCGACAGCGGCGGCGAGCCCGGCCGGGCCGGAGGCGGCATGCGTTTTCAGTTGCTCGGAAATCCGGAAGTGCATGTCGCGGGACGGGCGCTGGCCATGGGGTCCCCGAAGCAGGCGGCGGTATTCGCCGCGTTGCTCGTCGACGCCAACCAGCCGTTGTCGGCGGACACGCTGGTCGAGAGGGTGTGGGATGACTCGCCCCACGACCACGCGCACCGGACGCTGCACACGTACCTGTCCCGGATCCGTCGCCTGCTCGCCCAGGCACATGCGGCCGAGCCGGGCGGTGCCCCCGTGCGGCTGCACCGGCACCGCGGCGGCGGCTACGTGCTGGAGGTGACCGCGGAGCAGGTGGACATGCATCGTTTCCGGCGCCTCGTCACGCGGGCGGCGGGGCTGCCCGGCGAGGATCCGGACCGGGCCGCGCTGCTCCGGGAGGCGGCCGCGCTCTGGTACGGGCCGCCCCTGGCCGGGATCGCGGGGGAGTGGGCCACGCGGGTCCGGACCGCGCTGCGGGGCGAACGCGTGGACGCGGTGGTGGCGTGGGCCGACGTCGAGCTCCGGTGCGGTAACCCGGCCGCGGTCATCGGGCCGGTCACCGAGCTGGCCGCGGCGCATCCGCTGGTGGAGCCGCTGGCCGCGGTGCTGTTGCGGGTGTTGCACGCGGTGGGACGTACGGGAGAAGCGCTGAGCCGCTTCCTGGAGGTCCGCCGGCGGCTGGTCGACGAACTGGGCGTCGAGCCCGGCCCTGCCCTGCGCGAGGCACAGCAGGCGATCTTGCGTGGGCGCCCCGGCGCGGAGTCCGAGCCCGGGCCGCGCCCTGCCGAGGGTGGCGAGCCCGCCATGGTCGTCCCGGCGCAGTTGCCGCTCGACGTGCCGGACTTCACCGGGCGCCGGGCCGAGCTGCGGCAGCTGGACGCGATGATGGAATCGGGCAGTGAGCAGCCCACCGCCACTGCGGTGATCATGGTGTCGGGCACGGCCGGCGTCGGCAAGAGCGCACTCGTCGTGCACTGGGGGCACCGGGTACGCGGTGCGTTCCCCGACGGCCAGCTCTACGTCGACCTGCGTGGCTTCGACCCCGGCGGAGCCGTACTGGGCGCGGCGGAGGCGCTGCGGGGCTTTCTGACCGGCATGCGGGTGCCCGCTGAGCAGATTCCGGCCGGGCTGGAAGAGCGCGCGGCGCTCTACCGCAGCATCCTCGCCGACCGGCGGGTGCTGATCGTGCTGGACAACGCGGGGAGCGAACGTGACGTGCGCCCGCTGCTGCCCGGCGCGCCGCACTGCCTGGTCGTCGTGGCCAGCCGCAACCGTCTGCCGGGTCTGGTGGCGGGCGAGGCGGCCCGGCCCGTCGAACTCGGTCTCCTGCCCGCTTCCGAGGCGCGGGCGCTGCTGGCCGGGCGGGTCGGCGCTCGACGGCTGACCGCCGAGCCGGCCGCGGTGGACGAGATCCTGGCGGCCTGCGCGCGGCTTCCACTGGCGCTGACGGTCGCCGCCGCCCGGGCGATGATCCGGCCGGACGCGCCGCTGGCCCGCCTGGCCGAGGAACTGCGCGACGCCCGGTCCAATCTGGACGCGTTCGCCGAGGAGGACGAGGCCACCGACGTACGCGCCGTGCTGTCCTGGTCGTACCGCGCGCTGCCACCGCCCGCCGCCCGGCTGTTTCGGCTCATCGGTCTGCACCCCGGCCCCGACCTGACGCCGCCGGTGGCGGCCGCGCTCATCGGCGAGCCGGTCGGCGCCGCCGTGCGGCAGCTGCGCGCACTGGTCCGCGCGAGTCTGCTGATCGAGCACGTCGCGGGGCGCTACACGCTGCACGATCTGCTGCGTGTCTACGCCGCCGAAGTGGTGCGTACCACCGAGAGCGCGGCCGGGCTCGAGGCCGCGCGGCGCCGGATGCTGAATCACTACCTGCACTCCGCCTACGCGGCCGACCGGCTGCTGCACCCGCATCGCGAGCCGATCCGGCTCCAGCCGGCCGGCGCGGACGTCACGGTGGCGTCGCCGGCGGACCACGCGGAGGCGCTGGCGTGGTTCGCGGCCGAGCATCACGTCCTGGTGCACGCCGTACGGCAGAGCTACGGCGCGGGGCTCGACGGCGACGCGTGGCAGCTCGCGTGGACGCTGACCACGTACTTCGATCTGCAAGGCCATTGGCACGACTGGGTGGACACCCAGCGGATCGCGCTGGCGGCGGCGGCCCGCGCGGGTGACCGGCAGGCGCAGGCGTTCGCGCACCGCAACCTTGGCCTCGCGTACGCCCAGCTCAGCGCGTTCGACGACTCGAACCGCCACCTCGGGCAGGCCCTGGCCGGCTACCGCGAACTGGACGACGCCGCGGGCCAGGCGCACACCCACAACACGCTCGCCCGGGTACACGGAAGCCAGGGCCGTCCGCGCGCCGCCCTGCACGAGACGGAACAGGCCATCGACCTGTTCCGCCGGGCGGGGCACCACGCCGGCCAGGCCCGGGCGCTCAACAACGTCGGCTGGTACCACACCCAACTCGGCGAGAACGACCTGGCGCTGTCGCGATGCCAGGATGCGCTGATGCTGCACCAGCGCATCGGCGACCGCTACGGCGAGGCCAACACCTGGGACAGCCTGGGGCTGGTCCACCATCACCTCGGGCGGCATGGCCGCGCCGTCCACGACTATCGCGCCGCGCTGGAGCGGTGGCGCGAGGTCGGCGACAGGTACAACGAGGCGGGCACGCTCGGGCGGCTCGGTGACACCTACCGCGTCCTCGGTGAGCCGCAGCGAGCCCGGGAGGTGTGGCAGCGGGCCCTGACCATTCTGGTCGAGCTCGGCCACGCCGACGCCGCCCAGATCCGCCGGAAGCTCGATGAGCACAACCGCGTGGACACCGGGCCCGGCGCTTGAGTCACGCCGTTCAAGGATCGTTCGACATCGCTTTCAGTGCGGCGGTCCAGCCTGGTGCCATGACAATGATGACGAAACGCAGGGCCGTGGCCACGGCCGCGACCGCGGTGGCGCTCGGGTCGGCTCTCGCCGGCCTGCCGGCCGCCCCGGCCGCCGCGGCCACCAGCCACCAGTCCGAGCTGCAATGCAGCACCTCCGGCTACTTCTACCGGGTTACCGTCTCCTACTCGATCACCACGGGGCAACGGCTGTCCGTCAATCGGGTGGAGATGTTCCAGCCGTCGGTCAACGGCGCCGCGACGGTCTTCTACGGGGCATCGGTAACGGTTCGCAACGGCGCCGGCGCCCAGGTCCACTACAACGCCACCGGTGGAGGCTTCAACCGGGCCCGCGCGGTCTTCTACTGGCCGGCCGCCTACCACGTGTCCACCAGGTCGGCGCCGATGCGCGTGCAGACGATCGCCGAGTACCCCAACCGAACGCGGCTGACCTGTAACGGTAGCTTCTGGGCCTGAGCACGGACGCTCAACGGGGGCGGGACGTCACCATCCGAATCGGCTGGTGACGTCCCGCCGTTCCCGTTATCCCCTGCCCGCTTCTACACATGGGCGTACCACTGCGCGCCGCGCACGAGGATGCGCGTGCCGAGGTCGGTGTTCCACTCCACATCCAGGCCCCGCGCGGTGAGGCGGGGCACGACCTCGGTGTTGACGAACTCGCGTACGTCCATACTGTCGGGTGGGAAGACGCCATACGACAGGTAGACGGATCCCTCATCGGCCAGGCCGGGCGTGTCCTGCTGGTGGTAGAACACATAGCCACGCCAATGCCGCGAGTCGTCGGCCTCGTCCTCGATCTCGGCCGCGCCGCACGTGCCGCAGCAGGTGAAATCCTGCCGGGCGACGATGCCCGCGGCGTTGAGGTCGTCGAACGCGAGGTCCAGATTGGTGCGTACCTCCTGGCCCGCCCACTGTGCCTGCTGCCGCACCCGCGCCTGCCGGGCGTGCGCGAACGCCTCGACCAGCTGCGCGTGCGTCAGCGCCGCCCACTGGCCGCCCTCCACCACCGCGAAGTAATCCGGGTCGTCGCGGCCGGACAGGAGCAGCGCCCAGATCCGGTCGCGCAGCCGCGCGCCCTCGTCGGCGGGCAACCCGAAGTCGGGCAGCGCCAACCCGGCGGGCTGGTCGTTGTATGGCCATGGGGTCACGGGCAGCACACCGGCCATCGTAGACAGGCGTCGTCAGCGGGGTCGTCAGGTGAGGTCGTCGATCAAGGGAAAGCGCGCCGATCAAGGGCAAAAGCACGCGGATCAGAGATCAAAGCGTGTGCCTTTGCCCTTGATCGACGGGGTTGGGGGCGCGCACGCGGGGGGTGCGGACGCGGGGGGTGCGTGGTGCGACCTGGTGTCCCACGGGCAGCAGGTAGAGCAGCAGCGCCCCGCTCATCGCGAAGCCGAATGTGACCAGCTCCAGGACGACCGCGATAGCGATATGGAAAGCCAGCCCAGCCGCGAGGAGCGCGCGGCGCAGCCCGGGAGGCAACAGCCGGGCCAGGGCCAGAGCGAACTCCAGCACCAGCACCGACCAGGTGAACAGCGTCACCCCTGCCGCGGAACCGGTGACCGCCTCGGTCAGCGGGCGCAGGAAGCCGGGCGGCTCGTACCCGGGCGCGCGCAGCCAGTAGAACATCGCGGTGCCGTCGGCCCACTCGGTCACGTCCAGCTTCGCGATGCCGGCGTGCAGGTAGACGAAGGCGACCTGGAGCCAGATGAGGATCAGAGCGGTGTGCGCGACCACGCGGCCGGTGCCGATCGCGGTGCCGGTCGGCGGCGGTTGCCAGTGCCAGCGCCGGGGGTCGGTGAGCGTCAGCGGGAGCAGCAGTAGCGTGAGGGCGGCGGTAATGTGGTCGCCACCGTCCAATGGGGACAGGTTGGCGATCACGCTCCAGGAGATGTACCAGTGTGGCAGTGCGGTCCACCGGGGCCGCCAGCCGCTGGCCACCACGACCAGCACGGCGATTCCGATCCACCGGGCGACCTGCCCGTCCGCGGTGGGCAGGGCGCACCAGATGCCGGCGGTGGCCGGTCCCGTGCAGTGCTCGGCGCCGTCCGCGGCCAGCAGGATCTCCGGTGGGTTGACGAGCAGGGTGGCACCGGAGCCGGTGGCCAGCAGGGTGCGGGCCAGCCCGACCCCGCTGGACCAGGGCGCGACCGCCAGCCCGGGCCGGCAGCGCCGGCCGAGCCGGGCCAGCCACCGGCCTAGCAGGTCACCGTGAGCCGGGCCACCCGGGACGGGAGCACGGTCGGCAGATCTTTCCAGGCCCACGGCAGTACCTCCTGAAGGACGATTCCGACGTCGCCGCACAGCGTGCGAACGGTGGCGGTGTTGGCAACTTCGGTTTCGCGGGCGGTGGCCAAACAGGCGCCGGGTTCGCGGTCACACGTGGTCCACGCGGCCCCGTCCAGCCGATCCATCAGCATCGCGATCTCCGCGTTGCGGCTGCGGTCCCGCTTGTCCAGACCGGCCGGGCCACGGCTGCGGCCCGGGGCCGGTCGCCACCGGCCGTCCCGGTCCTGGGTGTGGACCACCGGGCTGGGCTGACGGGGCTCGCGGGTGAAGAACGCCCAGCCCTCCGGTATCAGCGCGCGGGCGACCGACCGGCCGGGTGGGGCCGGCATCGCGGCCACCGGTACCACCGCCCGGATGACGTAGCCCACGAGCAACCCGGCGACCAACACGGTCACGGCGATCCGCCGACCCAGCCCGGTGTCGTCCATTTCGGACTACCTCGCCCACAGGTCGCGGCAGATGATCTGGATGAGCCGGTCCTGCACCAGTTTGGCCTGTGGCGCCGGGTTGCCGGCCATGTCCCACGACCAGTCGGCGAACCCACCGGCGAAAAGCACCCGGATCGCGCCCGCCCCCAGCGGGGTCCGGCTACTGTCGTCCACGTCATTCTCGTTGACCTGGTAGTCGCCGCGGATGATCTCGTACGCGTTCGCCATTAGGGCGTCGTTGACCAGAAGCACGGCGGCGTCCACGGTCTCCTTGCCGAATTCCCGGTTGAGCACCTCGCGGGCCAGCGCGACGAGGGTGATCAGCCCGTCCCGGACCACGACCGGGTTGCCGCTCTGCACCCGCTGCGAGATGTACCCCTCGGACCAGCTGCCCCGACGGGTCAGCTCCGCGTTGAGCGCGGTCTGGGCCTGCCGCAGCGCCGGCGTCCACTGTGTCGGCGGGCGCTCCAGGTAGACCAGCCGGTAGGCGGCCGGCCCGTCGTTGAACAGGATCGCGTCGGAGAGCTGCGTGGCCCGGAACCGCGGCGGCCCGGACGGCCAGCCGGGGTCGGCCTGGCCGCGCGTCGCGAAGCCGAGGGACACCGTTGCCAGGGCCAGCACGAGCAGGCCGAGCCAGACCTTGCGGTGTGTCATGACTACCTCCCGCCAATCAGAGAAACTTCTGACGAGCACCCTGCGCCTGCCCGTCCCCGATCCATCCCCGCTTCGTCCCCGGCCCGGCACCCGGAACAGCACGGGACCGGTTCGGTCCGCTGTCGACAACCAGGTATGCACGCGCTCGTCGCGGTGTGACAATCCAAAGTGGCGGCTCGTGCGGATGTCGGCCGCGCCGGGTCCGCACGGGACGGACCGGCCAGCGCGCGGACGAGGGCGGGAGGTACGTGAGGTTCCAGGTACTGGGTCCGCTCAGAGTGCGGCTCGACCGTGGCCAGATTTCCCTGGCCGCGTCGCGGGAGCAACGTATCCTGGCCGCGCTGTTGCTCGACGCGAACCGGGTGGTGCCGGTGTCCCGGCTGGTCGAGGCGATCTGGGACGAGCATCCGCCGACCAGTGCGGTCAAGGTGGTCCGCAACGGCGTGTCGATGCTGCGTCGGCGGCTGGCGGCAGCGGGCGAGATCGTCACCGACTCCGGCGGATACTCCCTGCGCGTCCCGGACGACGACATCGACCTGCGGGTCTTCGTCGATCGGGCACGGCAGGGCCGGCGGCTCGCCGCCGCCGGAGAGCTGGCGGGCGCGGTCGTCCACCTGCGGGAGGCCTTGGCGCTGTGGCGCGGGCCCGCCTTCACCGGGGTGACCGGCCGGCTGATCGAGGCGGCGGCGGCGCAGCTCAATGACCAACGTCGCAGCGTCCAGGAAGAACGCCTGTCACACGAACTCACGCTGGGCGGCGGAGTCGAACTCGTGGACGAGATCGCCGACCTGGTCGCGGCGGAACCACTGCGCGAGCGGGCCCACGGGCAGCTCATGCTCGCTCTGTACCGGGCCGGCCGCCGGACCGAGGCGCTCCAGGCGTATCACCAGGTACGGCGCCTGCTGGTGGATGAGTTGGGGATCGAGCCGGGACGGGAACTGACCGAGCTGCACCAAGCGATCCTCAAGGCCGACCCGCGACTGACACCGGTCACGGCGCCCCCGGCCATCTCCGGGCCGGAGCCCAGCCGGCCGGTGGCGCCGACCCCGACGAAGCCGGTTCCGGCGCAGCTACCCGCGTCGCCGTACGCCTTCACCGGACGTACCGCCGAGCTTGCCGAGTTGTGCGGGCTGCTGGACGCGGCCGCGCGGGCCGGCACGGCCATGGTGGCGGTCGTCTCCGGCATCGCGGGGGTGGGAAAGACGGCCCTGGCGGTCCACTTCGCCCGCCGCGTGGTCGACCGGTTTCCGGACGGCCAGCTCCACGTCGATCTGCGCGGCTTCCATCCGACGGGTCCGCCGCTTGACCCCGGCGAGGCGGTCCGTGGCTTCCTGGACGCGTTCGGGGTACCCGCACCGCATCTGCCCGAGGGCCTCGCCGCCCAGTCGGCGTTGCTGCGCACGCTGCTGGCCGGACGACGGGTCCTGCTGGTGCTGGACAACGCCCGCGACAGCGATCACGTCCGCCCGCTGCTGTCGGGTGGACCCGGCTGCCTCACCCTGATCACCAGCCGCAGCGGGCTGACCGGCCTGGTGACGACCGAAGGAGCACATCCGATCACCCTCGATCCGCTGCCGCCCGGCGACGCGCAGCGTATGTTGATCCGCCGCATCGGTGCGGACCGGCTCACCGCCGAGCCGGCGGCCGTCACGACGATCACCGCCCGGTCGGCGGGCCTGCCCCTGGCGCTGGCGATCGTGGCGTCCCGGGTGGTCAGCCACCCCCACTTCCCCCTGCGGGCCATCGCCGAGGAGCTGGAGCTGGCCCACGGGGGACTGGAGGGGTTCTCGGGCATGGACGCCGAAACCGACGTCCGGTCGGTCTTCTCCTGCTCGTACCGTGCCCTGAGCAGTCCGGCCGCGCGCCTGTTCCGACTGCTCAGCAGGCATCCCGGCCCAGACCTCGGTGCGCTCGCGGCGGCCAGCATCGCCGGTGCGCCACCCTCGCGGGTACGTCCGCTGTTGGCCGAGCTCGCGTACGCGCACATGGTCACCGAACACACGCCCGGCCGGTACGCCATGCACGACCTGCTCCGCGCGTACGCCGTGGAGCGGACGGACATCGAGGAGGACGAAGCCGAGCGGCTGGCCGCCACCCACCGGATGTTCGACCACTACCTGGGCAGCGCCCACCTCGCCGACCTGCGGCTGCACCCCCACCGGGACCCGATCCGGCTGCCGGCGGCGGTCGAGGGCGTGACCGTCGCGGTCGTCGGCGACCGCGAGGCGGCCTGGGCATGGTTCAGCCAGGAGTATCCCGTGCTCCTCAATCTCCTGCGGCGGGCCGGCGGCGACGGGCGCGACGTCCACGCGTGGCAGCTTGGCTGGGCCATGACCACGTTCCTGGACCGGCATGGCCACTGGCATGACCAGGCGATCGTGCAACAGCTCGCGCTGGAGGCGGCCGGCCGGGTCCGGGACCGGGACGGGCAGGCCCGAGCGCACCGCAACATCTCCATCGCGCACCTGCGTCGGGGCCTGCACGGCGAGGCCCGCGATCACCTGTGGCACGCGGTGCGGCTCTACCGCGGGCTCGGCGATCGGGTCGGGCAGGCCCGCACCCTGCTCAATCTCGGTGCGGTCGCCGAGCATCGGGGCCAGCCCCGGCTCGCCCTGCGCTACGCCGAACAGGCGCGGCGGCTGTTCCGGGCGGCCGGACACCGATCCGGGCAGGCGAACGCCCTGAACAACGCGGGCTGGTACCACAGCCAGCTCGGTGACCACGAGCTGGCGCTACACCACTGCCAGCGGGCGCTGCTGCTGCAACAGGAGGCCGGTGACCGCTACTGGCAGGCCCACACCTGGGACAGTCTCGGGCACGCGCACCACCACCTGGGCCAGTATTCCGAGGCCACCGAGTGTTACCGACAGGCCCTGTCGCTCTGGCGTGAGGCGGGTGAACGCTACTACGAGTCCACCACCCTCACGCACCTCGGCGACACCCATCTCGCCGAGGGCGAACGCTCGGCGGCGCGAGCGGTGTGGCAGGAGGCGCTGGACATCGTCGTGGAGCTGGGGCAGGACGCCGGCCGCATCCTGGACAAGATCCGCACGGTGGCACGACCCGGGCCGTGATCATGGGGACGGGTCGAGGTCGGCGGCGCCGAATGAGACGGAGAATCGCTTGCACCAGATGGAGACGCTGGTGAGGGCCTTCAGGTCGGTGCCGGCGGGGATCTGGTAGCTCTGGTCGCCGCGGTTGCCTTTCAGGCGTCCGAGTTCGACCCAGGTGCCGTCGTCGAAGACCCGCCAGCCGGCGGCGCCTTCCTTGACCGGCTGGTCGGTCAGCCACACCCGAAGGTCCGGACCGTTGGAGGTGGCCAGGTCGGCCAGTTCGAGCCGGTGCGTGCCGTCCGAGCTTCGGATGATCCGCGCGGTGCCGGTGGTGTCGTGCTCGTGGCTGATGAACTCGCCCTGGCCGACCAGGGTGGGCCCGGCGGGTGGTGCCGCTGCGGCAGTCGACGGGAGAGTCGACGGGGGGAGTGTCCCGGGCGGCGTGGTCGACACCACGGTCAGCGCCTCGGACACCTCCGTGTCGGTGACGAGTTTCCAGGGCTGGAACCAGTAGAGCCCGAAGGCGCCACCGGCGGCCAACGCCAGGATGCCGAGCCAGGTGACGGGCTTGCGCAGGAGTCGACTGATCACAGACCCAGTCAACCGCTCCTTCCCGGCGACGGACCTTACGGGGTGGTTACCGGATCTTCCCCCGTCTCGGTGGACGAGGGCGGCGAGCGTGGCGCCGGTCCAGAGGGCGGCGAGCCAGCCGGCCAGGCCGGTGACGTAGTCGCGGTCCTGCAGGCCGGGGTTGGGCGGTGCGGGGGCCGGGCGCCAGATGAGCGGGGTCGCGATGAGCAGCAGGATCGCGGTGACCGCGAGCGCGCCCAACAGCCACGTCCGGCGGGTCCGGTCGGGGATCGCGCGGGTGGCGCCGAACCCGATGAGGGCGACCGCTGGGGCGATCACCAGGTCGTGCAGGACCGGTCCGGCCAGCAGCCAGAGCCAGGCGCTGGGCAGGTGCGGCCAGAGCAGCCAGCCGCCGTACCCGACGGTGCCGGCGCCGGCGGCGATCAGCAGCGTGCGGGTGGCTTTCATGGCTGGACGTCCAGGCGGGTGACCCATTTGGTCTGGAGTACGCCGGGCCGGCTGGGTGCGATGATCCGGCAGGGGTAGCCGTGGTCGGGGCTGAGGGTCTCGCCGTTGACCTTCAGGGCGAGCAGGGTGAGCGGGTCGCGGACGTGGGGTGGCGGCAGGAGGCTGGTCGCGTAGAGCCCGGCGCGCTCCAAGGAGGACACCCGCACGGCGCGGTCGGTGGGCGCGCCGGCGGCGGCGAGGAGGTCGCGTACCCGCACGCCGGTCCAGGACGCGGTGGCGCTCCAGCCTTCGACGCAGGCGATGGGCAGGGTGGCGGTGCGTTGGGGGAGCGCGGCGAGGTCGGCGCGGGTCAGTGACGCCGTGCCGCCCGGCCAGGCGATGGTGAGCCGCCAGGTGTCCGGTACCCGGATGCCGGCGGCCGCGGCGGTCCGGTTGACCGGCAGGCCCTGTGGGCCGCCGGAGGATCGCCAGGCGAGCGCGGAGACCTGCCGCAGCCACGGCACGGTGATGCCGGCGGTGGCCACCACGGCGGCGCCGGTCGCGAGCCACGTGGTGCGCAGGAACGCGCGTCGCGCGGGGTCGGGGCGGTCGGCCCAGCCGGTGCGGATGCGGGGCAACTTCACTCCGATGTGGACGACAATGGCGCCGGCCGCGATCCAGCCCACCGCGTAGTGGGTTTCGATGAAGAAGAACCGCCACGGGTACGACTGGGCGACGTTGAACACGCCGCTGACGAGGAGGAAGAACGCGGCGCAGACCAGCACCAGGATGGACAGCCGTTCCAGGGCGTCCGCGGCGAGGCGGGTGGGCCGGTGGAACAGCCGCGGATAGACGCTCCACAGCTTGGCCAGCAGCAGCGGGATCGCGGCGATGCCCGACAGCACGTGGATGCCCTGCGTGACGCGGTAGAGGTTGACGGGGCGGGTGGGCCAGGTGAACCAGCCCGGCGGGTGCTGGACGGCGTGGCTGAGCAGGCCGGTGAGGAAGCACAGTCCGAAGGCGACACCCAGCCACAGGCCGACCCGGCTGGCGACGGTGGGGGAGTGAACGGGGGACGGGAACAGCTTCATGGTCGCTCCAGTTCGGCGAACCAGCGGCCGTCGCGCGCCACGACCGCCCGGACCGTGAGGCCGGCCCGCGCCGCGACCGGGCCGAGGGCCTCGACACCGAGTCGCGCCCACGAGAACAGTGGCCCGGGTCCGACGCGCGCCTGCCCCCGCCACAGGCCGGTGCCGGGACCGTCCAGCTCGACGAGCACCGTGCCGCCCGGGCGCAGCAGGTGCGCGCACCGGCGCAGCAGCGTCACGGGGTCGCCGCCGATGCCGATGTTGCCGTCCATCAGCAGCACGTGCGCCCAGCGGCCTTCGGCGGGCAGCGGATCGAAGACGTCCCGGCGGAGTGCGGCGGCGCCCCGCCGCCGGGTCAGCCGTACGGCGGCCGGGCAGGTGTCGATACCCAGCGCGATCAGCCCCCGGTGAGCGAGCTCGGCGGCGACCCGGCCAGGGCCGCAGCCGGCGTCGACCGCGGGGCCGGTGCAGCGGTCGAGGACCGCGCGCAGCGCCGGTTCGGTGGGGCCGTGCCAGCGGCGGAGCGGTAGGCGGGTGCGCCGGCCAGCGCTGTCGACCAGCCAGCCGCCGGCGGCGGAGGTGTACGCGGCGGCGAAGGCGGTCACCGGGCCACCGCCGCGGCGAACCGGCTGCCGGGCGTCGCGCCGGCCACCGCCACGGCGTCCGCCCAGGTGTCTACGTCGGACAGGTCGGGTGCGGTGGCCACCCGGAGGCCGTGGTCCCGCAGCGCCGCGCGGGTCGCCGCGCCGGTGCCGGCTGTGGACATGGGCACCGTACGCAGCGCCGCCGCGTGGCTCGGGTCGCGCAGGCCCAGCAGCCACCAGCCGCCGTCCACGGCCGGCCCCAGCACGGCATCCACATCGGACAGCTGGCGCGCGGCGGCCGCGAGCACCGCTGGCCGTACCTGCGGGGTGTCCATGCCGATCTGCAGCACCGGACATCCGGGCGCCATCGCGCGGGCGTCCGCGTGCGCGTTGGCGAGCCGCTCGCCAAGGCCGGTGCCGCGCTGGCGGATCACCGCCCAACCGCACAGCGCGGCCCAGATCTCGTCCGCCCGCGCCGCGTCGGCGAGCCGGCCGGTCAACGCGAGCACGGGCGTCACGCCGGGCGTGGCGCGGACCGCGTCGAGGGTGTCCAGCAGGGCGGCCGCCGCGATCGCGGCGGCGCGCGCCGGGGTCGCGGGTGGACACAGCCGGGTCTTGGCGAGCCCGGGCACCGGCGCCTTCGCGACCACGAGAAGGATCGTCATCGCAGGACTCCGGCCATGTCGCGGGCGGCGCGGAGGGTGCCACGGACCGAGCCGGAGACCTTGGAACGGGTGCCGGCGGCCCGCGGGCGGTACGCCACATCCAGTTCGGCGATCCGCCAGCGCGCCGCGCCGGCGCGCAGCAACAGCTCCAGCGGGTACCCGAACGCCCGGTCGGCGACGCCGAGTTCGAGCAGCGCGGTGCGCCGCGCGGCCCGGATGGGCGCGATGTCCCGCACCGGTACGCCGCGGCGGCGCAGCAGCGCGGCGAGCAGCGCGTTGCCGGCGCGGGCATGCCACGGCCACGCGCCGCGCCCGACGGGCACCCGGCGGCCCACCGCCAGGTCGGCGTCGCCCGCGCGCACGAGCGCGGCCAGCCGGGGCAGGTCGCCGGGGTCCAGGGAGCCGTCGGCGTCCAGGAAACACACCACGTCCGTGGTGGCCGCCTCCAGACCGGTGTGCACAGCGGCGCCGTAGCCCCGGCGCGGCTCGGGCACGACCCGCGCGCCGTGCCGGGCGGCGACCTCGGGGGAGCCGTCGGTGGACCCGTTGTCCACCACGATCGGCCGGTAGCCGGGCGGCAGCGCGCCCAGCACGGCCGGGAGGGCGGCCGCCTCGTCGAGGCAGGGCAACACCACGTCCACGTACTCGTCCATAGCCGTACCGTAGGTCGGCAGTGGACGGTGGATGCTTACGGAATCCTTACCGCGCGCCCATTCCTTACGAACCGCTGACGGAAGTCCGGTTCGGTTCGCGGCCGGCCGCGGCGGGCGGTAGCGTCGGCCGCCACTATGACTAAGGACAAGCGCGCGGATCTCGTTGTCGTCGGTGTGGAGGCGGCGCTCGTGGCCGCCGCGGTGGTCGTCGGAGCGCTGCTCAACGACCGCGGCGTGCGGTTGTGGGCCGATACGGCACCGATCTTCGGGGTGTGGCGGCCGCACGCCGGTTGGGGTACCCCGGTCGCGGTCGCGGTGGCCGCCGTCGTCGGGTGGCGCGGTGTGGTCTGGGCGCGGGCGGCGCCCTGGGGCCGGTTGCTGGCGGTCGGCTATCTCGTCACGCTGGCGTGGACGCTGTCGCTGGCGTTCGTCGACGGCTGGTCCGGGGGACTGGCGGAGCGGTTGACCTCGGAGGCGGAGTACCTGAACGAGGTGCCGCGGGTGGTCGACATCGGCGCCATGCTGTCCGGCTTCGCCGACAAGATCGTGCAGACCGAGGCGGGCGTGTGGTCCACGCACACCGCCGGCCATCCGCCGGGCGCCCTGCTGGTCTTCGTCTGGCTCGACCGGATCGGGCTGGGCGGCGGCGGGCCGGCGGCGCTGGCCTGCGTGCTCGCCGGCGCGACCGTCACCGTGTCGGTGCCGATGGCGCTGCGGTCACTGGCCGACGAGGCGGCCGCGCGCGCGGTGGTGCCGTTCCTGGTGCTGTTCCCCGGCGCGGTGTGGATCGGTGCTTCCGCCGACGGCATCTTCGCGGCCGTCGTGGCGGCCGGGCTGGCGCTGCTGGCCGCCCCGCGTTGGTGGTGCTGGCCGCTCGGTGGCGTGCTGCTCGGGTTCGCGCTCTACCTGTCCTACGGGTTCGCGCTGGTGGGGATCCTGGCGCTCGCGGTGGTCGCGCTGCGCCGTGGGCATCGGGCCGCCGCACTCGGCACGGCGGCCGCGGGGGTGGGCGCGGTGGTCGTCGCGTTCACCGCCGCCGGCTTCTGGTGGCTCGACGGGTACCACCTGGTGGTCGAGCGCTATTACCAGGGCTGGGCGTCGGACCGCCCGTACGCGTACTGGGTCTGGGCGAACCTGGCCGCGCTGGTGCTGTGTGCCGGCCCGGCGGTGGGTCCGGCGCTGCGCCGCACCATCGTGGCGGCGCGGGGCGCGGCGCGGTGGCTGCCCGTCGCCGGCGCGGCGGCGATCGTGGTCGCGGACGTGTCCGGCCTCAGCAAGGCCGAGGTGGAACGGATCTGGCTGCCGTTCGCGGTGTGGCTGATGGTCGCGACCGCCGCCCTACCGGACCGCCACCGCCGTGCCTGGCTGATCGCTCAGGCAGCCACCGCCCTCGCCGTCAACCACCTCGTCTGGACCTGGTGGTGAGACCCATGATCAAGGCGT
>JBBEWH010000087.1:0-8216 GCA_037414955.1 Actinomycetes bacterium KLBMP 9797 | reverse complement strand
GGCGTCCCGCATGTCGTGAGAACGACGTGCGGGACGCCTTGATCATGGGGTGGCGGTGGGGAGGTGGACGACGAAGCGGCAGCCGTTCGGGATGTTGTGCGCGTCCACCCGGCCGCCGTGCGCCTCGACCAGACCGCGCACGATGGCCAATCCCAGGCCGCCGACCGCGCCGTCGGCGTGTCGCGGGGTGCGGGCGCGTTCGCCACGGAACGCGATGTCGAACACGCGCGGGAGGTCGGCCTCCGGGATGCCGCCGCAGGTGTCGGCGACCGCGAGCCAGGCGCCGTCGACATCTTGCCCGCCGTTGACCCAGACGGTGCCGTCCTCCGGCGTGTACCGCACCGCGTTCAGCAGGAGGTTGCCCACCACCCGGGTCAGCTCGGGCTCGCTGGCACGGACCGCCGGCCAGCCGGACTCGGCGGCCACCAGCCGGATCCGGCGGGTCACGGCGATCGGTGCGGTGGCGGCGACGGCGTCGGACACGACGTCGCCGAGCGGCACGGTGGACGGTGACAGCCGCAGCGCGCCGGCGTTGATGCGCGACAGTTCGAACAGGTCGTCGACCAGGCGGGCCATCCGGTCGGTCTCCACCCGGATCCGCCGGTGGTATTCGGCCACTGTGGACTCGTCGTGCACCACCCGGTCTTCCAGGGCCTCGGCCATCGCCCGCAGCCCGGCCAGCGGGGTGCGCAGATCGTGCGAGACCCAGGCGACGAGGTCGCGGCGGCCCTTTTCCAACCGCCGCTCGCGTTCGCGGGCCTGCGCCGCCCACACCGCGGCGGCGGCCAGCCGGCGGCCGAACAGCCAGCCGACCACGAGGCTCACCACCGCGCCGGCGGCCACCGTGACCAGCACCACCTGCAGGTCGTGCGCGGACAGGAACATCGCCAGCGCGATGGCCACGACGCCGGCGACGACGCTGCCGACGGTGACCGCGATCAGCACCCAGATGTGGGCCATGATGGACCGGCCGCGCAGCAGCCGCAGCGCCGCCGCGCCGAGCCCGCCGACCACGAGGGCGCCGGCCAGCGCGGCCGCGAAGATCAGCGACAGGTCGCGCATGTCAGCCCACCAGCTCGTACCGGTAGCCGACGCCCCAGACGGTGACGATCCGCCGCGGCGCCGCCGGGTCGTCCTCGACCTTCTCCCGCAGCCGTCGCACATGGACGGTCACAGTGGACTGATCGCCGAAGTCCCAGCCCCACACCCGCTCCAGCAGCTCGACGCGGGAGAACGCCCGACCCGGGTGGCGCAGGAAGTAGGCGAGCAGGTCGAATTCCCGTACCGTCAAGGTGAGCTCGCTGCCCCGCAGCTGGGCGACCCGCCGCCCGACGTCGACGGCCAGGTCGCCGTCGGTCACCATCGCGCCGTCCGGCGCCGGGTCGGCGCCGGCGCGCCGCAGCACCGACTGCACCCGCAGCACCAGTTCCCGGGGGGAGAACGGCTTGGTCATGTAGTCGTCGGCGCCGAGTTGCAGGCCGAGCACCCGGTCGGCCTCCTCGCCGAGGGCGGTGAGCATGACGATGGGGACGCCGTCCGGTCGGGTGCGCAGCCGGCGGCACACCTCCAGGCCGTCGACGCGCGGCAGCATCAGGTCCAACACGACCAGATCGGGCGCGTCGCGGGCGACGGCGGCCAGTGCCGCGGCGCCGTCGGCGGCCATGCTGACGTCGTAGCCGGCCCGTTGCAGGTACCGGCACACCACGTCGCTCACTGTGGGGTCGTCGTCGACCACCAGTACCCGTTGTGCCATCACCTGTCAGGTTAGTCGCCGGCCGGCCGGCAGGTATTTCGAAAGCCTTACGTCCCGCCCGCGTGGGGCATCGATGCGCTTACGGTGGTCGGGTGCGCATATTGATCACCGGTGGGGCGGGTTTCGTCGGATCCCACATCGCCGACCTGCTCACCGACGACGGCCACGACGTCATCCTGCTGGACGCCCTGCTGCCGCAGGCGCACGGCGGCGAGCCGCCGGCCTGGTCCGCGCGGCACTCCCTGGTCCGGGGCGACGTGCGCGACCGCGAGCTGCTGGACCGGCTGCTGCGCGGTATGGACGCGGTGTGCCACCAGTCGGCGATGGTCGGGCACGGTATCGACCCGTCCGACGCGCCGGAGTACGCCAGCCACAACGACTACGCGACCGGGGTGCTGCTGGCGGCGATGCACGCGGCGCGGGTACGGCGGCTGGTGCTGGCCAGCTCGATGGTGGTGTACGGCGAGGGCCGGTACACCTGCGCCGCCCACGGCGTCGTGCGGCCCGCGCCGCGCCGGGAAGCGGACATCGCGGCCGGCCGGTTCGATCCCCCCTGTCCGCGCTGCGACGCGGTGCTCGCGCCCGACCTGGTGCCCGAGGACGCCCCGCTGCGCCCGCGCAGCCTCTACGCGGCCACCAAGGTGGCCCAGGAGCACCTGGCCGGGGCGTGGGCGGCGCAGACCGGCGGCGAGGTGTGGGCGCTGCGCTACCACAACGTGTACGGGCCGCGGATGCCCCGGGACACCCCGTACGCCGGGGTGGCGTCGATCTTCCGCTCGGCCCTCGCCCGCGGGCACGCGCCCCGGGTGCTGGAAGACGGGCGGCAGCGCCGCGACTTCGTCCATGTGACGGACGTGGCGCGCGCCAACCTGCTGGCGCTGACCGCGCCCGGCCCACCGGACGAGGGCTTCGCGGCCGTCAACGTGTGCTCCGGCGAACCGCGTACCGTCGGTGACCTCGCCGACGTCCTCGCGGCGGCGATGGCCGGCCCGGCACCGGTCGTGGTCGGTGGCGCCCGCGCCGCCGACGTCCGGCACGTGGTCGCCTCCCCGGCCCGCGCCGCCGACCTGCTCGGCTTCCGCGCCCAGGTCGGCTTCACGGAGGGCGTCACCGCCTTCGCGACCGACCCGCTCCGCGCCCCCGCCGCGGTCTCCGCACCACCGGCCGCCGAGCGACCCACCCGGCCCGTAATCATTCGGTAAGGCGCTGGCCGCGGTGCCGCCGGCTAGATTGACGCCAATGCGACGAGTGGTGACGGAGGTTCCCATGGTGCTGGTCGGCCGGGCGGTCGCGGCTGCCGCGGTGGCAATGGTGGCGGTGGCCGTGACGGGGTGCGGTGGTAACGGTGATTCCGGTGCGGCGGCCAGTGATCCGCCGTCCGGCGCCGTAACGCCGTCGACCGCCGCGCCGGTGTCGCCGAGCGCCACCTCGTCGTCCGCCGCCGGCACGGAGGTGCCGCGGACCCTGGCGTTCACCGCGACCACGGTGGAGGGCAAACCGTTCGACGCCGCGACCCTGGCGGACAAGCCGGTGGTGTTCTGGTTCTGGGCCGCGTGGTGCCCGCGCTGCCGGGCCGCCGCCGACGACGTCGCGGCGGTGCGGCGCGACTTCGCCAACCGGGTCCACGTCGTCGGCGTGGCCGGGCTGAACAGCGGAGACGACGCGATGCGCGCATTCGTCGCCGATCGGGGCATCGGCGGGTTCGTCAACCTGGCCGACGACGAGGGCGCGGTGTGGCGGCGTTTCGAGGTCACCGCGCAGGAGTACTACGTGGTGCTCGACGCCACCGGCAGTGTCGTCCACAAGGGACCGATGACCGGGAAGGCGCTGCGCGACCGGGTCACGGCGCTGGCTGGCTAGGACGCTGGCGGTGTTCGACGCCCCGTTCGCACTCGCCTTCGCGGCGGGTCTGCTGGCCGCGGTGAACCCCTGCGGGTTCGCCCTGCTGCCCGCGTACCTGTCATTTCTCGTGCTCGACGACACCGGCGGCGCCCGGCCGGCCGCCGTCGGCCGGGCGCTGACGCTGACCGCGGCGATGACCGCCGGGTTTGTCGCTGTGTTCGGCGGATTCGGCCTGCTGGCCGCTCCCGCGGCCGATGCCGTGGCCCGGCACCTGCCCTGGGTGAGTATCGGCATCGGGCTGATCCTGGCGGCGGCCGGGATCTGGCTGCTCGCCGGCCGGCAACTGCCCACCATCGCCCCGAAGATCGGCACCGGGCCGCAGGTCACCCGGCGCTTCGCCTCGATGGCGCTGTTCGGCGCCTCCTACGCGATCGCGTCGCTGGGCTGCACGATCGGTCCGTTCCTGGCCGTGGTCGTCGCCGGCTTCCGCACCGACTCCGTCCTCGCCGGGATCGGGCTGTTCGTCGCGTACGCCGCCGGGATGGCAGTGCTGGTCGGGGCGGTCGCCCTGGCCGTCGCGCTCGCCAAGGCGTCGTTCGTGCGTGCCCTGCGCCGGGCCGCCCCGATCGTCGGGCGGGTCGCCGGCGCCCTGCTCGTCATCGCTGGCGGCTACGTGGCGTGGTACGGCTGGTACGAGGTCCGGGTGCTGCGCGGCGACCCGGTGACCGACCCGGTGGTCGACGGTGCCGCCCGGATCCAAACCACGCTGTCCGGTTGGCTGGACCACGCCGGCCCGGCCGCGATCGCCGCCGTTTTCGCCGCCCTCCTGCTCGCCGCCGGGGCCGTGATCCGGCTACGCCGGGCCGGCCGGTGAGCCTTCGCGCCGCGAGGGGGCCTACCGGATGACCACAGCGTGCTGCGGCCGGCCGCAGCCCGCTCATCCACCTCGATCCAGGCACTAAGCCATGGGTACGGCGATGACGGCGACCACCTTGCCGGACGTGGGGTCCGCGGTGAGCAGCGCACCGCACCGTCGCAGCGCGGCGAGCGCGGCGTGATTGTCCGATGTGGTCTCGGCGACCACCGTCCGCGCGCCGGCGGCCGCCGCCTCGGCGACCAGTGCGCGCAGGGCGGCGCTGCCGATGCCCCGACCGCGCGCGGACCGCCCCAGCCACATGCCGGTCTCCACGGAGTCGGCGCCGCTGCGACGCATCCGGATCATGCCGACCAGGTGGCCGTCGGCGACGACCCCGAACATGATCGTCCGATGCGGACCAGCGAGGCCCTGGAAGAAGAGGCGGTGAAACGCACGGAACGCCGCGCGGCGCGCGGCGGTCCACCCGGGCGGCCCGGCGACCGGCGGCATGACGTCCGCGGGATCCGCCTCGGCCACCGCCACGGCCAGCAACGCCTCGGCGCTCTCCGCGCTGTCGATGGCCGCCAGCCGCACCGAACTCGTCACGGCCGCCAGTATGCCTGGATGCCGGTGGGGCGGCGGACTGGGTAGCTTACGCGAATGAGGGCAACCCGATGAGCGAACCACGCCTGCGATTCCACACCGATCCGGACCAGTTCCTTGCCGAAGCTGGCGACCACCTCGCCGCCGACCCGGTGGTCAGCACCGTCGTGACCACGATCGCGCACCGGTTGTCGTCGCAACGGGCGCATGGGATCCCGCAGCCCGACCGCGACTGGTGGTTGGTGGTCAGGGACGGATCCGGCGCCGTGGTCGGTGCCGGGATGCGGACGGCGCCATTCGCGCCGTACCCGCTATTTCTGCTGCCGATGCCGGACGCGGCGGCCGTGGCCCTGGCCCGCGCGTTGCACGAGCGCGGTGAGGAAGTGCTCGCGGTCAACGGCGCCCTTCCTGCCGTGGAACGGTGCGCCGCCGAGCTGGCCCGCCTTGCCGGCGGCCGCGTCCAGGTCAACCAGCACACGCGGCTGCACGAACTCGGCGAGCTGGTGCGGCCGGCGCCCGTGCCTGGCCGCCTAGCGGTCGCGACCGACGACGATGTGGAACTGGTGACGGCGTGGTTCGACGCGTTCATGGGCGACGCCGACGAGCAGGCGGGCCGTCCGCGCGGTGCCAGCGCGCACGAGGTACCGGACCGCGCGGAGCTGCTCCGCCGGCTCGACGCTGGACGGCTGTGGTTCTGGGTCGACGAGACCGGCCGGCCGGTGCACCTCACCGGCGCGAACCCGCCGTCGTTCGGAGTCGCGCGCATCGGCCCGGTGTACACGCCACCGGCGCAGCGGGGGCGCGGCTGGGCCAGCAACGCGGTCGCCGAGGTTTCCCGGCGGATCCAGGCCGACGGCGTGCGGGTGTGCCTGTTCACCGACCAAGCGAACCCGACCTCGAACAGGATCTACGCCGCCCTCGGCTACCGGCCGGTCGCCGATATGGCCAACCTCGTCATCGCCCGCTGACGCGAGGCGTGGGGGTTCACCGGAGCGAGCGGCTCGCTTCGTCAGCCGCCGGCGGCGAACGCGGCGAGCCGGTCGAGGGTGGCCGCGGTCTGGGGTACGAGCGGGGTCATGTTGAGATGGCCGTGCGGCATTCCCGGCACGTGAACGAGGTCGACGTCGACGCCGGCGGCGATCGCGTCGGCGGCGAACCGTTCGCCGGAGGGTCGCAGGTCGTCGTACTCGTTGACGACGACGAGGCAGGGGGGCAGGCCGGTCAGGTCGTGGCCGTCGGCGCTGGCGTACGGCGCGTGGTCGGTTCCGCCCAGGTAGGCGGCGAACATGGCATCGATCCTGCCCTCATCGAAGCGGAGCGGCGGCGGCAGCGCGTCGACCTCGCCGTCGACCCCGGTGAGCGGTGGGAGCTGGCGGTGCAGGGCGGGGTAGATCAGCCCGAGGCGGGCGGGAAGCTCGTCGCCCGACGCCCTCATCTCCAGCGTGGCGGCGAGCGCGAGATTGCCGCCCGCGGAGGCGCCGGCGAGGGTGAGCCGGGCGGCGCCGGCACGTGCCCACCGGTAGGCGGCGACGACTTCGCGGTGGAGGACCGGATAGGCGATGCCGGCGCCGGCGACCTGGTAGTCGACGGAGACCACCCTCGATCGAGCGCGCCGGCACAGCTCGCGACTGACGACGTCCGCCTCGACCATGTCGATGGAGCCCGCGACGAACCCGCCGCCGTGCACCCACACGACGACGTCGCCGGATGGATCGCGCGGCTCGTACACCCGAAGTCGCAGCGGTCCGGCCGGCCCGTCGATGAGCACATCCGTCGTGTCGACCGCGGGCGCCCGGTAGCCGGCCCGCTTGGTGAACGCCTCTTCGTACCGCGTCCGGAGCGCCTGATCGCGCAGGAGGTCGGCGAACTCGACGCCGGCGAACGGCGCGAAGCGCTCCCGGAAGTCTGGATCGAGCGGCATGTCAGGTCACCTCGTCGACGGCTTCGATCCATGATCGTCGCCGCTCCGTCGAAGTCAAGTTCCGGCCGGGCGTGGCGGACACCATGATCAACGGGGCGAGGTGGCGGTGGCGCGGGCGATCAGGACCGGGCAGTTCGCGTGGCGGATCACGGCCTGGGTGACCGGGCCCAGCAGGCAGGGGCGGTCGCCCTGGGCGCCCACCACGACCAGCTGGGCGCTGTCCGACTCGGCGATCAGGGCCTCGTCGGCCGGGCGGTCCACCACGCGGTGTTCCGCCGGTACCGCCGACGGGTCGTCGCCGCCCTCCGCCCGACAGCGGACGCCCTCCGCGTGCAGCACCACGACACCGGTGTGGCGGCGGCGCGCCTCGTCGAACGCCGCGTCCAGCCCGACGACCGAGTCGGCGGACCCGTCGACGCCCACCACGACCGGGCCGGTGTGCTCGGCGCCGGTGGCGAACAGCACCGGGCGGCTCGACCGCGCCGCCACCTGGATCGTCACCGAGAAGGCCGGGTCGTGACCCGGCTGCGCGCCGTTGCCGCCGAGGACCACCAGCGAGGCGTCGTTGGCGGCGCGCAGCAGCACCTGGATGGGTTCGCCGTCGACCACGGCGGCGGAGATGTCGAGGCCGGGCCGCTCGGCCAGGGCGAGGGAGACCGCCTCGTCGAGCATCCGGTCGGCCAGCTCGCGATCGTCACCGTACGCGTCGCGGGAGGCGATGAACGCGGGCCACACGAACGCGTGGAGGACGCACAGCGGGAGCCCGGCCGAAGCCGCCTCGCGGGCGGCCAGGCGGACGGTGTCGAAGTCGACGGCCAGATTCTTCACCCCGACGATGACGGGTGCGCCGCTCCCGATCATGGCCGCCACCTCCGTTGCTGGCACCCAAGGATCACCGTATGCCCGGACAAACTTCCAGGTAAACCCTCTCATGATCAAGGCACCCCGCGCGTAGTTCTGGCGCGATGCGCCGCCAACCCGGGCGCGCGCGGAGGTCACCGTGCTGCCACCCGCCGCCGATCAAGGGAATGTGTGCCGATCAAGGGCTTGGGCACGTGGTTCGGAGATCAAGTCGTGTGCCGGAGCCCTTGATCGGTGGGCGTGGCCTTGATCGGCGGGCCGCGCCGTTCCCTGGCGGGCGGCGTTGTTCGCTGGTGGGTCGCGTCGATCAAGGAGGACCGCGTCGATCAAGGGCTTGGGCACGTGGTTCGGAGATCAAACCACGTCCCCAAGCCCTTGAT
>JBBEWH010000086.1:0-141537 GCA_037414955.1 Actinomycetes bacterium KLBMP 9797 | reverse complement strand
CTCCCGGTACAAGCGCACAGCGCGCTGGCGCAGGTCGTCTGGGTACTTCTTCGGTGCTGCCATGGATGTTCCTCTCCATGATCATCAGATCATGATCAAGAAGCTCCATGAAAGCGGGGGTGGCTCAGCACTCAGCGACCGAACGGGCAAGCCTGGGATCCGGAGTGGCCTCAGTGGGGATTTCCCGCCCAGGCGCGCGGCGCACTCAACCTGGGATGTATAGCCGGTCGCCGCGCCGGATGAGCAGGAGTACTTCAGGGCTCTCTGCGGAGTCGGCGCATACGTGTCCTCGTACGCGCGCCTCGTCACCGCCTTTGTCTGCGTCGCCGATGTGGCCGTGTAGCCAGCGGAAGACCGCACTGTCGTCGGGGGCGACGGGGTCGATGCGGAAGATGTCGGCTCGCCGTCTGTGCTCGTCTTGCTTGTTCCGGTCTGCCGCGTCGGCTTCTCGCATCCGATCGTGCCAGGCATCCGGTCCGGCGAGCAGTTCTGCGTAGGCGGCTTGGACGAGCGGGGGATGTCAGTGGGCAGCTCGACCGGGCGACCACCGGCGTCGAGGTGTGGCCAGAGAACGGCGGCCGAACGAAGGAGCGTCGCTTCGCTGTAGACGATGCCTGAGCCTTGCACCGGACGGGTCGGTGTGGGTGACCAGTCGACACCGGTGATGAGGCAGCGGGCGCGAGTGAGGCGGTTGGGCCGGGTACGGGCGTGGCGGTGTAGTCGGCGCATCCGTTGCAGAAGCAGGTCGATGGGCGCCAGGTCGGTGACGAGGAGCTCGAAGTCGATGTCCAGTGAGGACTCGACGACTTGGCTGGCCACGACGATGTACCGCTCGGGCCGGCTGGTGGCTTTGCCGGGTGGTCCGAACCGGTCGAGTAGCCAGGGGTCGTTCATCGCCCGGTCGGGCGCGAGGAAGCGAGAGTGGGCGACGAGGATTGGTATCTGATTCCCGATCTGTTCGCGAAGGTGCTGCGCGGTTTCCTGTACCCGGCGGACGGTGTTCCGTACGACGAGGGCGCGGCCACCGGGCGTGATTTCCTCGCGGAGTAGGCCGGTCAGCGCGTCCAGGTCGTCGGTCATGCCCCTGACCTGTACAGACACCGCGCGTCCGGAGGTTTGGGTGGCGATGGTGGTGGCGTGCGTTCGGTGCCGGAGACGCTGATCACGGGGTAGCCGATGTCGCAGTCGAGCACCTGGTATGCGGCGGTGCCGGCACGACGCCGAGGCCGGCCGTGCCGGCCGTCGTCGTAGGCGGCCGTCATCTCCATTCGGCGCCGGGCCGGCAGTGTCGCGGACAGGACGATGACTGGGACCCGGTACGCGCCGAGCCATTCCAGGGCGCGGTCGAGGAACTGGCTCATGTGGACGTCGTACGTGTGGGCCTCGTCGATGAGGACGACCTTGCCGGCGAGCGCGAGATGGCGCAGCACCGTGTACCGCGCTTTGGCTCTGGCGGCTTGGTTTGGCCCCACCGTGACGGCTTGGGTTTCAGGGAACGTCGCAACACCTGATCATCTCGGGAGTTGTCGTGTCTCTGTCGGGTCGTTCTCGGAAGTCGCCCGGTCACGGGTGGGGCCAAGCGAAGCTGTCACGGCCAGCGCTTTGAATGCCATGAACAGCAGTTGGTCGATGGTGCCGATGACGAAGTCGGAGAGCAGGATTTTCTGCCGTGAGGCGAGCCAGCGGTGCACGGCGACGTCGGTTCCGCCTTCGTCGATGCCGATCGAGGTTGGTCGTCCTCGGGCAAGGAGCGTGTCGTACTCGGGGTTAAATTTGGCCTTGCCGTGTGCGAGTGCGGCGCTGTAGGCGCCGCGGCCGACGTCGGCGTCGGGCAGCCGTTCGAGCCAGGCCAGCCCACGGGACAGCATGGCGTCGCTGGTGGCGCGGGGTGGGCAGGGCGATGAAACAGCCCGCGGCGCCGAATCTGGCGGCGAGGATTTCGACCGTGGTCAGCGATGGGCGACGGGTAAGACCGAAGCAGCCCCTAGAGGCGCGACAGATGACGAGCCCGGCCTGCTCATCGCCGAGGCACCGGCGTGCCGGGTCCTGGTGGCCCGCAGGCGACAGGCGGTTACCGCGACCGCGGCCGCGATCGTTCCGGCGGTGGCGGTGCTGCCTGCCCCATGGGTGGTGCTGTGCACTGCCGCCGGTGTGGCCGCTGCGAAGTCGCTCGCTCCCGCGATACGCGCAAGGTGGTGTTCAACACCGGCAAAGACGTCCTCGGCGCCGCAGGCGCCGCGGACGGTGCGTGGTCGGTCGGGCTGCAACCCACACGGCAGTCCGCGGAGATCGCCCCGCTGTCCTGGAGCACGCACCTGCTGGCGTTGTGCCTGGCAGCCTTGTGCTACTTCGTCGTGGACGAGGTCCTGCCGGTGCCGGTGGTTGCCTTGGCGACCGGTCGACGTTGGCAGCAGGTGGCCCGGTTCAACGCCAACATCCGGCGGTCGTCGCGGTGGCCACCTTCGCTCTCGGGGTGGGCGGGCTGGCGGCGCTGGCGGTCGACGTGCGTTGGCTGGCCGCGATGCCGTTTGCCGTCGCCGCGCTCTATGCCGTGTATTCACGCCGTGTCCACGTGCGGGAGGAACGGCAGGCCTGGCAGCGGCTCGCCGGCGCGACCGCCGTGTTGACGGACCTGGATCCGGACACGGGGGCGCACGAGGCGGCCCGGCGCGCCGCTGACCTGTTCGGCGCCGGTGTGGACCTGCATATGACGTCCGCTCGCACGCAGTGCTGTGACCAGCTCGTACAACATGGGAACGCGGCGTGACCAGCGGTGATCGGAAGTTTGTGGTGCTACACGGCTGGCCGCTGCCGCCACGGGGCAACTGATTCCGCCATCGCGGTCCGCGCGGGGCCGTCTCGTCTCGTCTTGTTGCTGGTTGGGGGAAGGGGAGGGCCCTTGCTGTCCTGAGCGGGCCAGGGCACTAGGTGGCGAAGCTCGGCCCGCTTGGGGTTCCGCTCCGCCCAGTACTTCACATAGGCGGGACCCGCCACACCCGCCATACCCCGACCGGCCTGCCCAAAGATCCAAACTTAACGGCATTGGATCAAGACGGGAGGCCGAATGCGCCCGCCGTCAGGCCGTCGCCGATGTCGCGGGCCAATACGGCTCCTATGGCTGTCGCTTCCTCAAGGGTCGTGCGAAACTCGGCGAGCTGGCGGAATGCCTGTCCGTAGACCTGCTGCAGATCCAGCGGCACGACGGGGATCGTGAGTCGCCTGATGTCGATGCGTAAGGCTCCGTTGGCGGTGCTTGAGGCTCGACCAGCTATCCGCATGTTGTCGGTGCGGGAGATGACACCGGCGACGAACCACGGATCGAAGCTGGTGGTGTCGACGCGTATCAGTTGAGTGCCGGGTCCGAGCTCGGCACCGACTTGTTTCGGTGTGGCTACCCGAGCGCTGATCTTGCGGCCGATGGCGGGGACGAGGATGTCGCCTGGGTGTACTCGCGGCCCCGGCTCGTCGGCGGCGCGGGTCGCGGAGCCGGTGGCCGGGCCGCCGGACAGGATGTCGGCCGCGGTTAGCACAGCGGCGTCGATGGGGGCGCTGGTGGGTCGGCTACGCGAAATCGCGCGCTGGACAGAGATGCTGCCGGACCGGACGAGGTCGGCGACATCGGCTTGTGGGGCATCGCGTAGCGGTGCTTGCTGAACCTGTCGTGCCTGGGGCAAGAGGCCTCTCAAGCGGTGGAGCAGTCGATCGAACTCGTCAATTCTGGCGGTGATCTGGCCCGGGTCGGCTGCGAGATCGATGGCCTGCGGCAGGTAGCGCTGTGGTGTCAGGTCGACCTGGTCGTCGAGCATCTCGATGGCGGGCACGGTGCGATGGGCGCCGGGCAAGTCCGTGTACTGGTCCGACAGGTAGGCGCCCCACGCGGTGCCAACGATCTCGGCGAAGGGCCGACCGGCGGAGGCGGCAGCAGCGTCGACTACGAGCAGATCTCCGGCGTGCGGCTGGTGGAGGACGGGCTGGGTGAGCACCCAGACGTGCAGTCCGATGCCGGCCGGCGGCATTAGGCCGGCTGGGAGGGCGACGATCGCGCGTAGTGCTCCGCGGCGGATCAGCTCCGCGCGTACGCGGCGGCCTGCCGGGCGGGATGCGGCAGCCGGAGGCATGAGTACGACGGCGGTGCCGCCAGAGGAGAGGTGGGCGAGGGCGTGTTGCACCCATGCGAGTTCGGGTTCGGTGCGTGGGGGCAGGCCGTAGATCCAGCGGGGATCGTAGGCGAGGCGGTCGTGACCCCAGTCGTGCACGCCGAAGGGAAAGTTCGCCACGACGACGTCGGCCCGTAGGTCGGGCAGGGCGTCGGCGAGCAGGCTGTCGCCGACGTGTACGACGGGCGGCTCGGCGTCGGGCTCGGTGCGTCGGGCGCGCAGGTGCACGAACCACAGCCGCAGCAGGGTGATCAGGGCGTACTGCGGATTGATCTCCTGTGCGTAGCATCGGGTGATGGGGCCGCTTCGCAGGCTTCGGTCGGCGGCCATTCGCAGGATCGATCCGGTGCCACTGGTGAAGTCGAAGGTGCGGGCTCCGTTGCCGGCGAGGGCGAGCATAACTTCGGCGACGGTGTCCGGTGTGCCGGCGAGGCCCGACATTGATTGGGCTGAGGAGACGTACCGGCCGTGCAGGTACTCGAAGGCGGGTTCCGCGCCCTGTTCTGCCCTGAGTTGGTCGAGCGTCTGCAGCAGGGCGGTGAGTTGCGATGGCCATTGCCTCGGTAGCACCGCGGCGACCGTCGCAGTCAGCTCCGAGTCGAGCGCGCGCAGACGGGTGGTGAGCTGCCTCGGAGTAGGCAGATCGGTGTCGTCGGACGTGGACTGATCGGCGCGGACGAGCAGGAACGCGCCTGCGATGCCGAGCACGTCGTTGATCTGCGCTGCTGGTTGGTAGCTCTCGATGTGTCGCCACGCCCATTGTTCGGTGCTGGCCTGGTGTAGTCGGCCGTGGTGGCGCAGCCATTGCTCCACCTCCCGTGCGTCGAACGACGGACTCGTCGGGGTGCCGCCCACAGGGGTCGGAAAGTCGGCGTACCGACGCCGCCAGTTGCTCACCGCTGCCCTGCCGACGTTGGCCAGCCGTGCGATGCCGCTGGCGGTCAAGGTGGTTTCGCTCGGGGCGAGGTTCGACTCCTTCATCACGCGTGAACCGTAGCACAGGGCTCCCTCTTGTTAACCGTATTCACAAGCCGTATAGTCTCAACATCTGATTCACAGGGTCTCTTGGAGGTTTCCATGCCGCGTCGTGGGCGCAGCACCACCGTCGGAAAGATCGCAAAGCTCTGTCAGGACCGTCGGGCTTCCGAGATCCGGATGCTCGGCGAGTCGTTGCGTCGCGAGCAGTTCGGCGCCCTCCGCGAAGCAGCGCAGCCACGGGGTGGGCGGGAGAGCTCGGCTTCCCGTTGACCGGACCAGCTTCATCCCAATGATCGAAGGAGGACCATGAACACCCTTGCTCGTACCAGCTCTGTCAACCGCTCCGTGCCCGTGCTTTCCACCGGTCGCGTACGTATGTCGTGGTGCGCGGCGGTACCGTTCCGACCCTGCGGCACCCGAGGTGTACGCGCGAGTGCGCCTTGACCCCGTGATCGGCCTAGCCATAGCGGATGCGTACGTGGCGGCGCCGGTCCGAGACGAACGGGCCTACTCCGCATACGCCGCGTTCTGCCGGGAGACTGTCCAGCAGTACCACTTGCTGGTGGGTCGGCCGGAGTTTGGCGGCTTGGGCGTGGCGGTGCGAGTCGTCGATGAGGATCCTTATGCGGATGTTGAGTTGATGGTCCGCGACGTGCGGCGACGTCGCCTGAAGGTCTGGGCCAGCGCGGCCAGCGGCAACCCGCATCCGTACCTCAGCGACGGCGAAAACGACATGTTCCGGGCGGTCCACGACGTGTTCGGCCACGCTGCGAGTGGCCGCGGCTTCGACCGGCACGGCGAGGAGGCGGCCTGGTTGAAGCACAGCACCATGTATTCGCCGCTGGCGGTGCGCGCGCTGACAACCGAGACGCGCGGGCAGAACTGTGCGCAGGTCTTCCGCTACGAAGGTGACCGCTTCCCCGAGCAGAAGGCCGCGTTGCTACCTCGGTCGTTCAGCGATCCGCGCCTGGTGGGTGTCGTGGAGGGGAAGAGGAGTCCGTCCGCTCGCGGCTGAGCCGGGCGATCTCCTGGCGCAGGTCCACGACCGCCGGGTGCTCCGGCCCGTCGGCCCGTATCCGGCTTTGTAACAGCGAGTTGAGCTGGCGTAGCGCCCGGTCATGTTCCCCGAGCGGCACATGGGCCAGCGCGGCGCGCCGCTGGAGATCGAACACCATGGCATCGTCGTCGCCGTGTCGGCGGGCGCGGTCCTCGGCGATCCGTCGCCACTGGCGCGCGGCGGCTCGGAACTCTCCGGCGGCCTGTAGTTGTTCCGCGTGCCGTAGGGCCTGCTCCAGGTCGAGCTCGGTCTGCCCAGCGGTGATGGGCGGCTCGGAGAGCTGCCGCGGCACCCGCCCGATGATCGCGGCGTACGCCCGCACCGCTTCGGCGGTGTCGTCGAGTACTCCGGGAATCGGCGGCAGATCCCGGGAGAGCGGAGCCAGCACTTCGTAGACGTCGGCGGCGGTGGCGGGTCGCTCCTCGGGGCGGAGCGCCAGCAGCGCGTGAACCAGGTCATCGAGCACCGGTGGGATCTCCGGTCGCACGTCGGCAGGGCGCGGCGGAGGAGAGTCCATCTGGTGCCGCAGCGTCGTCCTGGTGGTCACCTCGTCGAAAGGTGGGCCGCCGGTGAGCAGGTCAAAGAGCGTGGCCCCTAGGCCGTACAGGTCGGTGCGGTGGTCGGGGCGCCGGCCGTGGATCTGTTCGGGCGCCATGTAGCCCACCGTGCCAAGGCTCTGCCCGGTCTGGGTGATCCGCGAGAAACGCTCGTCGTCGAGCATGACGGCCAGCCCGAAGTCGAGCACCTTCACCGCGCCGCTCTTATCCAGCATGACGTTGCTCGGCTTGATGTCCCGGTGCACCAGACCGAGCCGTCTCGCCGCGAGTAGGACGCTGCTGATCTGCGCCCCGATGGCGGTTACCCATCCAATTGGAAGCGGGCCCTGCTCCGCGACCAGGTCTGAGAGGGCGATCCCGTTGATCTTCTGGAGGGCGACGTAGGGCTGGCCGGCGTACTCGCCGAGGTCGTAGATGGCGGGCACGCCGGGGTGATCGAGGCGTGCGGTGAGCAATGCCTCGCGGCGAAACCGGCGTACCAGGTCCTTGTCCATCATGGCTGCGTTGATGAACTTCACTATGACGGGACGGTCGAGCAAAGTGTCCTGTGCGGGCCAGACCTCGCCCATTCCCTTATGGGCCAACGGGAAGCGGCCCAGCAGGTAACGGTCCTTAATGTTTGCGCCTGGCACCACGGGCCTCAGCATAGTGCCCGAATCGGCGGCACCCGCGCACTTCTGTCCGAGCAACTGCGGATGATCGGTGAACACTGGCCACGAAAGAACGCTTGCAAACGTGCTTCACAAGCTGGCAAGATGTGTGCCGACCGGCCGGTTCCGGATGTGCCGTGGTCCATGCTGCGCGTTCGAGCCGGCTGACTGTGTCCGGCGCACGACAGTTCCGACACCCAAGACCTGGTGCGCCCAGGCTTCCGGCAACGGGGGATGGTATGGCTGAGTTGGCGATCGGCCGAGGATTCTTACCCGCCTATGCCCGGCTGCAACGCCGGGTTCAGCGCGCGGTCGACGCCGCCATCAGCAAGTTCGCCGAGCACACCCATGCGGGTCTGCACCTGGAGAAGTTGGCCGGCGCACGGGACCCCCACATCCGCACCATCCGCATCGATCGGCTCTACCGCGGTGTGGTGCTCGCCCTCGGCGAAGAGAAGTACGCACTGCTCGACGTGCTGCCGCACGAGGAAGCCATCGCCTTCGCGGTGAGCCGCCGCTTCACCGTCAACCAGGTACTCGGTGTGCTAGAGATGCGTGACCAGGCGGGCATCGAGGCTTTTGCCCATACCGAACTGTCGGAGCAGCTGGGCGCCGCGTTGTTCGGTCATGTCTCGGTCGCCGACTTCGCGCGGCTCGGTGTGGACGAGGACCTGCTGCCGCTGCTGCGAGTCATTGCGACCGACCAACAGTTGGAGAGCCTGGCCGGGCGTCTGCCCGAGTCACAGTTGGACATCCTGCGGGGGCTGGCCAGCGGGTTGCCCGTGGCGGAGGTCTGGGCGGAGCTGGCCGACCGGATCGTGTCCGGTGTGGACACCGACGACCTGTTGACCGCCGCACACCGCACCCCCGAGAGGATCAAGTTCGTCTCCGGCCCTATGGAGCTTGCGGCGATCCTCGCCCACCCGTTCGACGTGTGGCGCACGTTCCTGCACCCGACCCAACGCGACGTGGCCTACCGCGAGGCGTACAGCGGTCCCGTTCTCGTGACCGGCAGCGCGGGGACCGGCAAGACGGTAACCGGCCTGCACCGGGCCGTGTTTCTCGCCGAGCGGCTGCCGGACGGCGACAAGGTCCTACTGACTACGTTCACCCGCGCGCTCGCCGACGCCCTAACCAAGCATCTGTACCGGCTCACCACGGACCCGGCCGTTCGGGCACGCATCGACGTGATCAGTGTCGACAAGCTGGCTTACGAGATCGTCGCGCGGGACAGCAGAAAAGTCGCGGTCGCCGATAGCGAGATCATCGACCAGATGTGGGAAGCCGCCGCGAAGACCGGGCCCACGTACCTGAACCGCGCCGGCCAGGTCACCACGTTCAGCGCCGCATTCCTCCGGCGTGAGTGGGAGCAGGTGCTGCTCGCTCAGCAGCTCACCACTATCGAGGCATACCGCGCCGCTCCACGGCGAGGCCGCGGCGCCGGGCTGCGAGCCGCCCAGCGCGAGCAGGTGTGGGTCGCGATCGACGCGGTGGTGCGGGAGCTGGTGAAGCGACGCCTGCGCACCCACACCCAGTTGGCCGACGAGGCCGCCGCGATCCTGCGCCGTACCACAGCCCCGTACCGGCACGTCGTCGTGGACGAGGGGCAGGATCTGCACCCGGCACAGTGGCGGCTGCTGCGCGCGCTCGTCGCACCGGGGCCGAACGACATGTTCCTGCTCGCCGATCCGTACCAGCGCATCTACGACAGCCACGTGTCCCTGGCCCAGCTCGGCATTGAGGTTCGCGGCCGAACCCGTAGGCTCACCGTCAACTACCGGACCACCCACGAGATTCTGGACCTGTCGGTCAAAGTCCTCAACGGCGAGATCGCCGTCGGCCTGGACGGGCAGGACGACACATTGCGGGGATACCGCTCGATCACCCGTGGTAGCGTGCCCGAACTCGCCGCCTACGGCAGCCGTGACGGTGAGCGCGAGGCGTTGATCGAGCGGGTGGGGACCTGGCTGGATCAGGGCGTGGAGCCGCACGCCGTCGGCGTGGCCGTGCGCACCGGACAGCTCGTCACGACCATCAGCGGGATTCTGCGCGAGGCCCACATTCCCGTCGCTGACGACAAGCGAGGCACCGACGGGGTACGCGTTGCCACCATGCACCGGATGAAAGGGCTGGAGTTCCAGTGCCTTGCGGTTGTTGGGCTGGAGGCGGGCGTGCTGCCGGCGCCACACGCGCTCACCTCGGTGACGGAGGATCCGCACGCCCACCGTCAGGATCTGCAGCGTGAGCGCTGCCTATTGTTCGTGGCCCTGACCCGCGCCCGTGACGCGCTCTACCTGTCACATAGCGGCATGCCCAGCCCGCTGCTGCCGGTGGGCCAATGAACGCCCGCGCCGTCGCTGGCGGTCTCGCCCTGGGCGACGCGGCACGCTCCGTCTGGGGCAAGACCGACCGCAAGGGCACCTCGCCGGTGGGCTGGCTGCCGCTGTGGCGCCACCTCGCAGACACCGCCGATGTCGCCGGACAACTGTGGGATAACTGGCTGAGTCGGGCAGTGCGCCGCCGCATCGCCGACGAGCTGCCCGGTGGAGAGGCCGACGCTCGCACCTTGTCCGTCTGGATTGCCGGGGTGCACGACATCGGCAAGGCCACACCCGCCTTCGCCTACCAGGCGTACGACTTGGCGCGGCGGATGCGCGACCATGGGCTCGGCTACCAGCCGGAGCTGATCCGCGCGGACCGCAAGTACGCCCCGCACGCCACCGCCGGACACCTCGTGCTGGCCAACTGGCTGCACCAGCAGGATTGGAGCGACCCGCATCCGTTCGCCGTCGTCGTCGGGGGCCACCACGGTGTCCCGCCGACCGACGAGGGACTTCGCGATGCCCAGGTGCGCCCACATCTGCTCGGCGACTCTGCCTGGGAGCAGGTGCAGCAGGAGCTGCTGACTTGGATGACCGAACGGTCGGGCGCGGGTGAGCGGCTGATCGACTGGGGCACTGTGCCGCTTTCGCAGCCTGTTCAGGCCGCCCTCACCGGTCTGGTCATCGTCGCCGACTGGATAGCCAGCAACGAGGACTTCTTCCCGTACCTTCTCGACAGTACGAACGAGGATCGGCTGCGGTCCGGCTGGGACCTGCTGGACCTGCCCGCGCCATGGCGACCCGCCACGCCGCCGGCCAGCGTGGACGATCTGTTCGGGGCGCGGTTCGCCTTACCGGCCGGCGCGACACCGCGCCCGGTGCAGCGCACGGTCGCCGAGCTTGCCGCGACCATGCCCGTGCCCGGCATGGTGATCGTCGAGGCGGCCATGGGGGAGGGCAAGACCGAAGCAGCCCTGGCGGTGGTGGAGATCGTGGCCCGCCGCACCGGCGCATCGGGCTGCTACCTGGCACTGCCGACCCGCGCCACCAGCGATGCCATGTTCGGTCGCCTGCTGTCCTGGCTGCGCCGGCTGCCCGACCTGGACGCCGGCCGAGGCGCCCGCGACGTCCGGCTGGCCCACGGCAAGGCCGCGCTCAACCCAGACTACGACCGGCTGCGAGAAACGCTACTACCCAGCAACATCGCTGAGGACGCCAGCGGCTTAGATATTGGCGTTCACAAATGGCTTGCCGGGCCCAAGCGGACACTGCTGTCCAGCTTCGTTGTGGGCACCATCGACCAACTCCTCTTCGCGGCGCTGCGCACCAAGCATCTGGTGCTGCGCCATCTCGGCCTCGCCGGCAAGGTCGTCGTCATCGACGAGGCACACGCCTACGACGTCTACATGGGACGGTTCCTCGACCGGGCACTGGAATGGCTCGGCGCCTACGGCGTACCGGTAATCGTGCTCTCCGCGACGCTGCCAGCACACCGGCGGGCCGAGCTGATGAAGGCATACGACGATGGCCGGCTCGGACCGCCGCGCCCGCTCACCTGGCGCGACCGCGGCAAGCCGCGGACCGACCCGTACGCCGCGCTACGCACCGACCTGCGATATCCACTGGTCACCGTCTCCGGCGCCGACCGCGGCGCCACCGCCGCCAGCTGCGCCGACTCCGGACGAGGCGTCGAGGTGACGCTGCGCCGACTGGCCGACGATCTGCCGGTACTGGCGGAGCTGCTGGGCGAGCAGTTGGCCGATCGGGGCTGCGCGCTCGTGGTCCACAATACCGTCTCCCGGGTCCAGGAGACCGCCGCCGCGTTGCGGCTCATGCTCGGGCCGGACATCCCCGTGTCGGTAGCGCATTCCCGATTCATGGCCCTCGACCGCGCCGCAAAGGACCGCTGGCTACGCGATACATTCGGGCCACCGGGCGCCGGCAACCGCCCCCACCGGCACGTCGTGGTGGCCAGCCAGGTCGCCGAGCAGTCCCTGGACATCGACTTCGATTTGCTCGTCACTGACCTGGCCCCGGTCGACCTTGTGTTACAACGAATCGGCCGGCTCCACCGCCATCCGCGCAACGACCGCCCGGCCCGGCTCGCGACGCCCATGTGCTGGATCACCGGCGCTGACTGGGCGTCCGAGCCGCCGCAACCGGTGACCGGCTCACGCCGCGTCTACCAGTTGGCCACACTGCTTCGCAGTGCCGCCGTGCTGCTGCCGCACCTGGACGGCACGCCACTGCGAGTCCCGTCCGACATCGCGCCGATCACTCAGACCGCCTACGGCGGCGGGGCAGTCGGCCCGCCATCCTGGCAAGCCACGATGGCTGAGGCGGACGCGAGGCAGCGAGATGAGATCACGGCAAAAGAGCTGAAGGCTGACGGCTTCCGCCTGGCCGGCATCGGCGAGCCCGGGACGCCACTGATCGGCTGGCTCTCCGGCGGCGTCGGCAACGCCGACGACCGCGTGGCCCAAGGCCACGTTCGCGACACCGACGCCGAGTCTCTTGAGGTTCTGCTGCTGGTACGGACCTCAGACGGCCTCGTCATTCCCCCATGGGTCGCTGGGGGCGGCGTAGTCGTCCCCGTTGACTCCGCGCCCGGTTGGCGCCTGGCCCGTTCCGTA
Organism: Actinomycetes bacterium KLBMP 9797; assembly: GCA_037414955.1. Classification (GTDB taxonomy): domain Bacteria; phylum Actinomycetota; class Actinomycetes; order Mycobacteriales; family Micromonosporaceae; genus Phytohabitans. The sequence continues at coordinate 129,184 of JBBEWH010000086.1, read as the reverse complement.
GCGCGGTGCACCCTCCCCCTGCCGCGGATGATGACCTCCGTCGATGTCGTCGACGAAGTGATCGCCGAACTGGAGGGTCGGGTCGACGTCAGCGCCTGGCAAGACAGCCCCTGGCTCGCCGGTGAGCTCGTCCTTGACATCGATAGCGAGGGTCACGGACGCGTTGGCCCCTTCGACCTTTACTACGAGCCCCACGAAGGTCTCCGTGTCACCAGGGCTGGATAGGAAACCAGCCGACGCGGCGACCCACTGAACCTGATTTCTCATGGAGGGAGGCAAGCAAGGTGGCTGACTTGAATAGCCGCCCAGCAAACCAGGAGTTCTCGCTCGTGGACGAGGCGTGGATTCCGGTGCTGGATGCTAGGGGGCAACGCCGCGACGTATCGCTGCTCGGCCTCTTCGAGCAGGCAGGCGACGCCCGCATGATCGCCTGTGAGCTGCCCACACAAACCGTCGCGATTCTGCGACTGGCGCTGGCGATCCTGCACCGAACCACCAGCGGGCCCCGCGGCGAGGCTGCCTGGCAGGCGCTCTGGCGAGACCGAGGGCTGCCGATCGCGGACATCGCCGATTACCTCGGCGTCTTCCGCGACCGGTTCGACCTGCTGCACCCGAAGCGCCCGTTCTACCAGGTCGCTGATTTGCGGGCGGCGAAGGAGAACACGTACGGGCTGGAACGCCTTATCGCCGACGTGCCGAACGGCATGCCGTTCCTGACGGCGCGCGCCGGACCGGGGATGGACTCGATCACGCCGGCCGAAGCGGCCCGTTGGTTGGTGCACTGCCAGGCGTACGACACCTCCGGCATCAAGTCGGGGGCAGTCGGAGACCCGCGCGTCAAAGGCGGGCGAGGCTACCCGATCGGCGCCAGCTCTCTTGGCTGGCTGGGCGGCGTTTACACCGAAGGCGCGACCCTGCTGGAAACCCTGCTGCTCAACCTGGTGCCGATCGCGCCCGGCTGGCAGCTGGCCGACGAACGGGACCTGCCGGTGTGGGAGCGTGAGCCGCAGACTGCCGCCGAGGAGCCCGATTCCACCCGGGGGCCGTACGGCCTGCTCAGCCTGTACACCTGGCAGTCCCGGCGGATCCGGCTCTTCGGCGATGCCGCCGGCATCACCGGCGCGATGATCTCCAACGGTGACCGGTTCGACTGGCAGGACCGACACCTGCTGGAGCCGATGAGCGTCTGGGGCCGCAGCGGACCACGCGAGCGCGAACAGAAGCGAACCCCGATCTACCTACCCCGGCCGCATGACCACGGCCGGGCACTGTGGCGAGGGCTGCAGACCCTGCTGCCGTCACCCCCACCGCCCGGCGGCGAGCCGCCGCAATGGTTGTCGCCGATGGTGGTGCAGTGGCTGGCCCGGCTGACCGTCACTGGCGTAGTCGGACCTGACTTCGAGGCCCGGCCGCACGCCGTCAGCGTTACGTACGGCGCCAAGCAGTCGGTGATCGACGAGGTGTTCAGCGATGCGCTCACCATGAACGTGCTGGTGCTGGTCGACAACTCCGCGCTGCGCGTAGCGGCCGTCGACGCGGCCGGCGACGCCGAGGCCGCGGTGAAGGTGCTGCGCCGCCTCGCCGAGAACTTGGCCCGCGCCGCCGGCAGCCGGGACGCCGACAGTGGCGAGGCTGAACGGGTGGCCGAACGCGCGTACGCCATGCTGGACCGTTTCTTCCGCAACTGGCTGGCCCGGCTCGGCCCGGACAGCGACCCGGTGGCCGAGCGTGCGGCGTGGCAGCGGCTGGTCGACCGAGCCATCAAGCGGCTCGGCAGCGACCTTGTCGACGCGGCCGGACCGACGGCCTGGGTCGGCCGGACCGGCACCGACCGCGCCGGCCAAAAGGTGCACTACTCCAGTTCGCAGGCCGAGGCGTGGTTCCGCGTCGGCCTGGCCAAGGCGCTGCCGATGGCGGCCACCGCCCCGAACCACAGGCAGGAGGACGCAGCATGACCACGGTCGAAGTCAACCAGCCGGCCGGCGCGGCGCATAGGCCGCGCCCCCGGCGGCGCAAGGACCTCGGCGACCACGTCGCCCGGATGATCGGCGGCCTTCAGGCGCGGGCGTTGAGCACCGTACCCCAACCCGAAGCCGTGAGCGCGTTGGCCCGGCTGCGGCGCGGTATTGGTCGAACTCCGGGCTTCGACTACACGCTGGAGCGGTACGTGCAGGTGCCGGGGGAGCTGCTGGGCTACCAGCCGCCCGACGCCGAGGCAACGGACGCCGAGCAGGCCGTGCACGACGCGGTGACCCTGTACGCGCTGCATCAGCAGTCACGCCGGGAGCGGATGCACGCCGACGGACGCGGGCTGGGGCAGGCCCTGGCCGAGCTCGTCCGCAAGTCAGGCGGGCCGGAAGGTGTACGGCGCCGATTCGCCGCACTCGGCACCGCCAGCACCTACCACGAGAGCATCTACCACCTCCGCAGCCTGATCACGATGCTGCGGGAGCACCAGATACCACTCGACTACGGCCTTCTCGCCGACGACCTGAAAACCCTCCATGGGCCCAGCGGCCGCCCGCAGGTCCAGGCGATCTGGGGCCGGGAGTTCTTCCGCAGCCGACCCACCACCGACGTTGACACCCCCGCCCCCGACTTCCCCGAGGAGGACCCATCATGAGCCGCACCATCATCGACATCTACGCGCTGCAGACTGTTCCCCCGAGCAACCTCAACCGCGACGACACAGGGTCGCCCAAGACGGCCGTCTACGGCGGCGTACGCCGCGCCCGGGTGTCCAGCCAGGCATGGAAACGGGCCATCCGGCTGGCCTTTGCAGACCTGCTCGACCGCTCCCAGCTCGGCGAGCGGACCAAGCGGGTAGGCGAGTCACTGGCTATCCGGATCAGGGCGCTCGACCCGAGCCTCTCCAAGGAGGCCGCGTCCGCCCTGGCGGCAGAGATCTTCGTGGCCGGCGGCCTCGCCAAGGCTGAGAAGAAGAAGGGCGAGGTGAAGGACGTCGAGTCCGGCTACCTGCTGTTCCTGAGCCACCGGCAGCTGGACAATCTCGCAGCCGCCGCGTTGGAGGCGTCCCGCGCCGGCGCTGCCCTCGACAAGGCCCGGTTCAAGGCATTGGTCCACACCGAGCACTCGGTCGACATCGCAATGTTCGGCCGGATGGTGGCCGACATGACGGATATCAACGTCGACGCCGCATGCCAGGTATCCCACGCCATCAGCGTCCACGCCGTCGACAACGAGTTCGACTACTTCACCGCGGTCGACGACCGCAAGGCCAACGCCGCCGAGACGGGCGCCGGCATGATCGGCACCATCGAGTTCAACTCGTCCACGCTGTACCGGTACGCGACGGTCGATGTCGACGCGCTGCACCGTACCCTCGGCGACGCGGGCGCGACCCGAGCCGCCATCGAAGCGTTCTTGACCGCGTTCGCCCGCAGCATGCCGACCGGCAAGCAGAACACATTCGCCCACCGCACGCTGCCCGATGCCGTGCTGGTGCGGCTGCGCGACACCCAGCCGATCAACCTGGTAGGCGCCTTCGAGACGCCGATCAGGGAGACACACGCCGCCGGGCGGATCGAACTGGCCGCGGCCGCGCTGGCCAAGCACACGGTGGCAGTCGAAAACGCCTATGGCGAGCGACCAATCGGAAGCTGGGTCACCCAGGTCGGGGACAAGACCGCGGTGCTCGCCGACCTCGGTAAGGCGGTCAGCTTCGCCGAGCTCGTCAGCGGGGTGGGGGAGAAGACCGGCGCGACACTTGGACAGCCGGCATGAGCGTTTTGCTGATGAGGCTGGCGGGTCCGCTCCAGTCGTGGGGTTCCTCGAGCCGCTTCGCCCGGCGGGGCACCGAGATCGCGCCCACCAAGAGCGGAGTGATCGGTCTGCTCGCCGCCGCCAAGGGCGTCCGACGCACCGAGCCGCTCACCGAGTTGCTCGGCCTAGAATTCGGGGTACGGCTCGACCAACCCGGGCAAATCCTTCGAGACTTCCAGACCGCTCGAACTCTCGACGGCCGTCAAAGCGCACCGTTGACCTACCGCTTCTACCTGTCCGACGCAGTCTTCCTCGCTGCGGTCAGCGGCGAAAGGGAACTGTTGTACGGCTTGGCGGAGGCATTGGACCGGCCGCAGTTCCCCCTCTATCTTGGGCGCCGCTCATGTCCGCCGGTCGGCCCGATCAACCTCGGGGTACACGACGGAACCCTCGACAGCATGCTGACACAGTGGCCGTGGCTCGCCGCCGAATGGCACCGCAAGAGGGCGTCCCGCACGGTCCGGTTGGAGATCATCCGAGACGCCCGTCCGGGCGAGCCGGTCACCGAGACGATGCCCGACGAGCCGGTCAGCTTCGACCCCGCACATCGACAGCACACCTGGCGGTCGGTGTTGCGCCGGCACGTTGATGCCACCAACGACATCGCGGAGCGGGCAGGTGTCGCCGAGCACGACCCTTTGAGCCTGCTGGGAGGCTGAACATGTTCCTCACCCGATTCCAGATCAACCCAGCCCGCCGGAACGCGCGCAAGCTGCTCTCCTCACCGCACGCCATGCACGCCGTGGTCCGCGCCGCCTTCCCGGTCGCCGAGGATTACGAGCGCGTCGACACCCGTACGCTGTGGCGCCTCGATACCCCGACCACCGCGACCGTTTACCTCTACATGGTCAGCCCTGGGCGACCCGACCTCACCCACCTGATCGAACAAGTCGGCTGGCCCACCTGCGACCAGGCCTGGGTGACCCGTGACTACGACGGGTTGCTCGAGTCGCTGTGTCAGGGCCAGGAGTGGGCGTTCCGGCTTACCGCAAACCCAACCCACAGCGGCCGCAAGACCGCCGAAGCCAAGGAGACGCAGCGCTTTGGTTACCTGCGCGAATCAGAGCAGGTCCAGTGGCTGATCAACCGGGCGGAAAAGCACGGCTTCGTCGTGGCGCCCCAGCACGACGGCCGCCCCAACCTCCGGCTGCACCGGCGCCAGACGCAATCCTTCAAACGCGGCATGGGTAGCGTCACCCTCGTCACGGCGACATACGACGGCATCCTGCAGGTCACCGACGCGGAGGCATTCCGCCGCACGCTGGTCAACGGGATAGGACACGCCAAAGCGTACGGCTGCGGCCTGCTCACCCTTGCCCCTGCCCAGGCCACCGCATGAAGGTCCCCGGTGTCCCACCGGCGGAACTAGCCGACCTCAACCGTATCCAGGATCGGCTCAGCTTCATCTACCTCGAACGCTGTGTGATCCACCGCGACAGCAACGCGGTCACCGCCACTGACGACAAAGGCGTTGTCCACATCCCCGCCGCCACCCTCGGTGTCCTCATGCTCGGCCCCGGCACCAGCGTCACCCAACAGGCGATGATGCTTCTCGCCGACAACGGCGCCACCACAGTCTGGGTCGGCGAGCATGGCGTCCGCTACTACGCCCACGGACGTTCGCTGGCGCGATCGAGCCGGCTACTCGTCGCCCAAGCCACCGCAGTCACCCATCGCGACCGGCGACTGCGGGTGGCGCGAGAAATGTATCGGATGCGCTTTCCGGGGGAGGACACCACCGCTCTCACCATGCAGCAACTCCGTGGCAAGGAAGGGGCCCGAGTACGCCGCTGCTACCGTGAACACGCCAAGCGCACCGGCGTGACCTGGAACAACCGCGAGTACAATCCTGACGACTTCAGCGGCAGCGACCCTGTCAACCAAGCCCTGTCCGCAGCCCACGCCTGCCTGTACGGCATCGTGCACGCCGTCACCGTTGCCATCGGAGCCTCACCCGGCCTCGGCTTTGTCCACACCGGACACGACCGATCCTTCGTCTACGACATCGCCGACCTCTACAAGGCCGATATCACCATCCCGGTCGCCTTTGACGTCGCCGCCAGTGGATCCACCGAGATTGGCCCGGAGACCCGCCGCGCGGTCCGCGACCGTGTCCATGACGGTGCACTCCTCGACCGATGCGTACGCGACATCCGGAGTCTGCTGCTCAGCCCTGGACCCAGCGGTCCAATCGATGAGGAGTGGCTCGATGAGAGTGCGGAGAACGACACCGTACGCCTGTGGGACGAGGACGGCTACGAACTCGACAGCGGACGCAACTACGGCGACGAGGTGGACTTCTGATGACCGTCGTCATCCTCACCGCCTGCCCCGAGAGCCTGCGCGGCCACCTGACACAGTGGCTGCTGGAAATTTCCGCCGGGGTCTACATCGGGCATGTCAACAGCCGAATCCGCCACCGAGTCTGGGGCAAGGTCGTCGAGATGGCTGGACCGGGACGGGCGCTGCTTGTCTACCAGCAGCCGGGCGAGCAACGCTTGTGCTTCCAGGTACACGATCACCGTTGGCAGCCGGTGGACCTCGACGGCATAACCTTGATCCGCCGACCCACCGAGCGGGAGACCTACAACCCAGCCCTGCCGAAGGGCTGGAGCAAAGCATCAAGGCGTCGCCGCTTCGCGCGCCGCGCCCCAGGGAGCGGCCACACCTCCCCGGCGGGTCCGCAACAAGAGTGAGCAAGGAGCGGGCAGCTTGTTGGGCCCACATCAAGAAGCTGAGCAATCCAAAGTCACAGTAGTCACCGGAGAGCGACGTGCGGCGAAAGTCGTATGCATCCTTCGGGCTGAGGGCCGCTGGAAAGGACCGGCGAACTTGCGGACACCTCCCCAGCGGCCCACCAGTGCCCTGCAGCACAACCTGTCCGCCGCGGTCTACAAGGCGGTCGCCCGACACCGCCGACGCCTACAACCGGCACCCGAACCACCACCGGCGCAGCCCACCCTGCGGGCCCAGCCGCAGACCGAGAGCCTACGAGCACAACACACCGGCCCGCCACGCCGAGGTGCACGCCCTGCACGAACAGGGCCTGGGCCTCTACGTGACCGCCCGCCGACTCGGGTTGGATCCCAAGACCGTGCGCCGCTACGCCGACGTCCCCGATCCGCAGACGATGGTCGGCCCGAACGGCACCAACCGCGACAGCATCCTCGACCCGCACAAGGCCTACCTGCTGCAACGCTGCACCGACGGCATCACCGGCACCAACCAACTGCTGGACGAGATCCGCACCCGCGCCTACACCGGCGGCGAAACGCACCCTGCGCCGCTGGCTGATCGGAACGGGCCGCGTACTGATGGTCTACCAATTCCGTGGCGAGCACCGTCTGTCCTTCAAAGTCCACGACCATCACTGGCAGCCCGTCGACCACGACGGCATCACCCTCATCCGTCGACCCGCCGAACGGACGCCTCAATCCCTGCAAATGCTGGCCGGCTGGAGCAACGCCTCCAAACGCCGAAGGTTTGGCCGACGCAGATCCACGAAATCTCCAGGCAGCCCGACCGATACAGGCGAGTGAGAGCCAGCCCTCACGCCGATGAGCGGTCGGCTGGCTACTCTGCGTTTCGCTGTGCCCGCTGGCCGCGATTGGCTTGTTGACGGCCGTGTGCCAGGTTCCTTCAGCCGCGGCGGGTTCTTGTCCGGTGCTCTCCTGACGGGACCGATATGTTGGTCGCCCGGTGCGAGCTCTGATCTTGAACGGAGGTCTGATGGGCCAACGACCGACGCGTACGGTGCATACCGGCCGAGACGAAGGTGCCATGATCCACAAAGTGAATGAAATCCCCGGAGACGATCTATAACGCCGCAGGTCAAGAAGTGTGCTCCCCGCGGACGCGGGGGTGGTCCCGACCTCGTGGTCCTGAAGTCGGGGGAGAGGGGGTGCTCCCCGCGGACGCGGGGGTGGTCCCGGCGTCGTCAGAAGATCCGCCGCCCACTGTGGGTGCTCCCCGCGGACGCGGGGGTGGTCCCCCCGTAACGCGCCTAGCGTGCGGCGGGGTTGCGTGCTCCCCGCGGACGCGGGGGTGGTCCCTGGAGAGACCAGACGGCTAGTGCCCCGGCCACGTGCTCCCCGCGGACGCGGGGGTGGTCCTCGGCCAGGCCGGTCTCGAACCCGGGATTGGTGGTGCTCCCCGCGGACGCGGGGGTGGTCCCAACGCCATCACCGCCGGCTCGGCGGGCGATGGGTGCTCCCCGCGGACGCGGGGGTGGTCCCAACTCCATCACCGCGTCCGCGAGCGCGGGCGCGTGCTCCCCGCGGACGCGGGGGTGGTCCTCCGAGCATCAGCGCCTTGCCGTCGATGCCGAAGTGCTCCCCGCGGACGCGGGGGTGGTCCCCGGCGCAGGCCGCGATCACCGCCCGCGCGCAGGTGCTCCCCGCGGACGCGGGGGTGGTCCCTGGCGGCACGACGGCACGAGGGAGGCAGCCTGGTGCTCCCCGCGGACGCGGGGGTGGTCCCCTGTTCCCACCACTGCACGACCAGGTCGTTCCGTGCTCCCCGCGGACGCGGGGGTGGTCCCGCTAGGGCGGTTTTGGGAACGGTGACCGCTGGTGCTCCCCGCGGACGCGGGGGTGGTCCTGCACTTGGTGAACCCGTGCCACTCCCGCGCGTGTGCTCCCCGCGGACGCGGGGGTGGTCCCGCGGACTCCTGGTCGGCGACACGCATGGGCATGTGCTCCCCGCGGACGCGGGGGTGGTCCCACCACCGCCAACCCGAAGTTGATCAGTACGGCGTGCTCCCCGCGGACGCGGGGGTGGTCCCAGGCGCGGCATCGCCCGGATCGCGGTCGGGCAGTGCTCCCCGCGGACGCGGGGGTGGTCCGACAGGCCCCACATCGTCGCCGTCGCGGCGTTCGTGCTCCCCGCGGACGCGGGGGTGGTCCGTCCAACACGACGTGCAGCCGCGCCGGGTTCCTCATCGCGTGCTCCCCGCGGACGCGGGGGTGGTCCCGGTGACGGCCGGCACGGCACCGGAGCCGAGCTGTGCTCCCCGCGGACGCGGGGGTGGTCCCGCGACGACGAATACGTGACCTGTACCGACCCCGTGCTCCCCGCGGACGCGGGGGTGGTCCCCGATGAGTAACACGGATCGGGCGACGCCCATGGTGCTCCCCGCGGACGCGGGGGTGGTCCGGTTTGCGGTCGGTGGCGATCCCGGCCACGGTTGTGCTCCCCGCGGACGCGGGGGTGGTCCCGACTACCTACGCCGCAAGCAGGAGGAGACCGTGTGCTCCCCGCGGACGCGGGGGTGGTCCCGGTGACGGCGCCGAGCACGGGGGTGGGGTCCGGTGCTCCCCGCGGACGCGGGGGTGGTCCCGAGAACCGGTGCAGGTCGACCGGGTCGGTGGCGTGCTCCCCGCGGACGCGGGGGTGGTCCGCACGGCGAGGGGAAGCCGGCGGCGTGCCAGGTGTGCTCCCCGCGGACGCGGGGGTGGTCCGTGGGACACGGCGTCGAACCCCGTGGCGCCGCCGTGCTCCCCGCGGACGCGGGGGTGGTCCCACGCGCACCTCACCGGGTGCGGCCGCGCCGACGTGCTCCCCGCGGACGCGGGGGTGGTCCCGCGATCTGGCTCCGCACCCTGACGCCCGAGGAGTGCTCCCCGCGGACGCGGGGGTGGTCCCACCAACGTCGAGATCATCTCCACGACGGCGAAGTGCTCCCCGCGGACGCGGGGGTGGTCCCTGGGAAGTCCCGCATCCGGAAACCGCCGCGGAGTGCTCCCCGCGGACGCGGGGGTGGTCCTGCATGCAGGCAAAGTGGGCCATGGCTGGGATAGTGCTCCCCGCGGACGCGGGGGTGGTCCCGAGGGGTTGACGGTGGCGCTCCAGTCGAAGCGGTGCTCCCCGCGGACGCGGGGGTGGTCCCTCGCCGGCGCCTTCCACGCGCTGGCCGAGCACGTGCTCCCCGCGGACGCGGGGGTGGTCCCGCGGGGTCCGGGTCGTAGATCAGGACCATGTTGTGCTCCCCGCGGACGCGGGGGTGGTCCCTGATCGCGGAGGCGCTGGCCGATGACAGCAACGTGCTCCCCGCGGACGCGGGGGTGGTCCGTGAATGAATCGGACGGGTCACCGGGTTCACGTGTGCTCCCCGCGGACGCGGGGGTGGTCCCGGTCGGCCGTATGTGGTGGTCCGTGACCTCGCGTGCTCCCCGCGGACGCGGGGGTGGTCCCGACCGATCATGCCCCCTGCTATCAACGGCGGCGTGCTCCCCGCGGACGCGGGGGTGGTCCCTGTCCAAGCTCGACAACCAGCTCAAGAAGCGGGTGCTCCCCGCGGACGCGGGGGTGGTCCCCCGCACCACCGAGCAGGAAGGAGCCGGCCAAGGTGCTCCCCGCGGACGCGGGGGTGGTCCGGATAGAGCATGACCACCACGATCACCATCAAGGTGCTCCCCGCGGACGCGGGGGTGGTCCCAGTTCCGCGTCGGTACGGTGTCGGGAACCCGTAGTGCTCCCCGCGGACGCGGGGGTGGTCCCACGACGCACAAGGCGCCGTGTCCCGCGAAGCAGTGCTCCCCGCGGACGCTGGGGTGGTCCCGTCACGACGTTGCCGTGTGCCGGGCGGACGTTGTGCTCCCCGCGGACGCGGGGGTGGTCCCTGTGCGGGCACGCCGGCACCCGGGTCACCGAGGTGCTCCCCCCGGACGCGGGGGTGGTCCCTCGGCGGTGCTGATGCCGGCGACGGCGGCGAGGTGCTCCCCGCGGACGCGGGGGTGGTCCCCAATACAGGAACGACGTGACTGCGAGGACACCGTGCTCCCCGCGGACGCGGGGGTGGTCCCATGGTGGTGCGCGAGCGGCGCCGCCGCTCCCCGTGCTCCCCGCGGACGCGGGGGTGGTCCCTGCAACGCATACAGCGGCGCGGCACCCGGGTGGTGCTCCCCCGCGGACGCGGGGGTGGTCCACGGTCTGAGAAGGCCGCTGTGAGTCGCGGAGGGTGCTCCCCGCGGACGCGGGGGTGGTCCCCGGGCGGTCGCCCGGCCCCGCCCGATTGGTGAGTGCTCCCCGCGGACGCGGGGGTGGTCCCCAGCCGAGTACCCGCCCGTCTTCATCGACGTAGTGCTCCCGCGGACGCGGGGGTTGTCCGTGGCGGATGCGCGTCGCCTTCGCGTCCTGCTTGTGCTCCCCGCGGACGCGGGGGTGGTCCGGATGAATCACGATGCGTAAGCCACAGGAGCTAGTGCTCCCCGCGGACGCGGGGTGGTCCCGACACGGCCAAGGGTGGTCAGTCCCGGCACGCGTGCTCCCCGCGGACGCGGGGGTGGTCCTTGGCCGCGCATCAAGAGTCGGAAAAAAATCCCGTGCTCCCCGCGGACGCGGGGGTGGTCCCGCCGACCCCGACCCGCTCGACACCAGCGTGCCGTGCTCCCCGCGGACGCGGGGGTGGTCCGCCGGCCGCCCAACCCTTAGCGGCGGGCCGGCCGTGCTCCCCGCGGACGCGGGGGTGGTCCTGAGCCGGCGGTGAGCATCGACCAGTCCGACAGGTGCTCCCCGCGGACGCGGGGGTCCCTGGATCGGTCACGGCCACGTGTGCACCTCCCTGTGCTCCCCGCGGACGCGGGGGTGGTCCCACCCAAGGCGATCGGGGTGGACTCGGCCCGGCGTGCTCCCCGCGGACGCGGGGGTGGTCCCGCGTCCGCGACGAGTACCGGGCCGGCACCCGAGTGCTCCCGCGGACGCGGGGGTGTCCCTACGTGGCGGGCGTGTCCGGATGGTCGATCAAGTGCTCCCCGCGGACGCGGGGGTGGTCCCGAACTGGCCGAGCAAGGCGTCTCGGAAGGCATGTGCTCCCCGCGGACGCCGGGGTGGTCCCGGGGTGGACCGGCTGGTACAAGCTGGCGGTCCGTGCTCCCCGCGGACGCGGGGGTGGTCCCAGGAGCGCCGCGCGTATGGCGGTACTCAGCTCGTGCTCCCCGCGGACGCGGGGGTGGTCCCCATCTCCTACGGACCTGACCGGCCGTCGAGGTGTGCTCCCCCGCGGACGCGAGGGTGGTCCCGGCACCGGCACGATCGACGACACTGAGTGCTCCCGCGGACGCGGGGAGGGTCCCGGCTCGACGTAGCGGGCCGAGTCCGCGAAGACGTGCTCCCCACAGACGCGGGGATGGTGCCGGACTGGGATTGGCGGCGCCATCGACGAGCATGTGCTCGCCGTGGACGCGGGGATGGTCCCGCGACGCGAGAGGTAGTGGCGGACACCAACTCGTGCTGCCCGCGGACGCGGGGGTGGTCCCGACGTCTGCGAGCCGGTACCGGCAAGGTTTACGTGCTCCCCGCGGACGCGGGGGCGGTCCCGCAGACCGGCGCGGAACGCCGCGGCACCGCCAGTGCTCCCCGCGGACGCGGGGGTGGTCCCGTCCACGACGCCAACATCTCGGCGGCCGAGGCGTGCTCCCCGCGGACGCGGGGGTGGTCCCGTGGTGATCTTCTGGTTCGACACGATCAAGGGGTGCTCCCCGCGGACGCGGGGGTGGTCCCGCGGCCAACTCCGCGGCGGCCTGGGCGCCGCGGTGCTCCCCGCGGACGCGGGGGTGGTCCCCTGGACGTGTTCCTGGACAGCGATGGCCGTGAGTGCTCCCCGTGGACGCGTGGGTGTTCCCGCGGCTGCGGCGCGGCCGGCCGACTTCGACGTGTGCTCCCCGTGGACGCGGGGGTGGTCCCGGGGCGCCGCGTCCAGGACCGGGAGGTGCGAGAGTGCTCCCCGCGGGGGCGGGGTGGTCCCTCGTGCTGGACGTGGCCGCGGACGTACTGGCCGTGATCCCCGCGGACGCGGGGGTAGTCCCCGTATGGATGGGACACGCCGCTTGCTCCCCGCGGACGGGGGGTGGTCCCAATGGGACCCCGCAGTAGGTTCCGATGGCAGAGTGCTCCCCGCGGACGCGGGGATGGTCCCCGCTTCCTAATCCTCAATGGACGGAGGAACAGGTGCTCCTCGCGGACGCGGGGTGGTCCCACGCCGTCACGGTGGTCACCCCGCACGCCGAGGTGCTCCCCACGGACGCGGGGGTGGTCCCCAGATCACGACGCGGCCCGCGCAGACCAGGGTGTGCTCCCCGCGGACGCGGGGGTGGTCCGTGGTGGGAGTCGCTCGGCGAGGACGGGTCCGGGGTGCTCCCCGCGGACGCGGGGGTGGTCCCCAGTGCTCGACCAGCCTCACCACCGAAATGTAGTGCTCCCCGCGGACGCGGGGGTGGTCCCAACACCCACCATGCCGCGGCGACGCCCACAGCGTGCTCCCCGCGGACGCGGGGGTGGTCCCGCGACGCGGGTATTGCCATCGGCGAAGACGTCGTGCTCCCCCGCGGATGCGGGGGTGGTCCCGTGATGGTGTACCGGGACGGCGATCCGCTCACGTGCTCCTCGCGGACGCGGGGGTGGTCCCGGCCTGGAGCGGACCCGGTTGAGCCAGCAGGCGTGCTCCCCCGCGGACGCGGGGGTGGTCCCGCCCGCGCGTCCGCGGGGAGCTCCTGCACGTTGTGCTCCCCGCGGACGCGGGGGTGGTCCCCGGTCGAGTACCCCGCACGAGACGCGCATAACGTGCTCCCCGCGGACGCGGGGGTGGTCCCGGGTGGTAGGTCACACCGCCGACGTTGTGGCCGTGCTCCCCGCGGACTCGGGGGTGGTCCTAGGCGCCGATGACGACGACTGGCACGAATTCCGTGCTCCCCGCGGACGCTGGGGTGGTCCCGCGCCAGCGCTCACCCACGAACTCCCGTCGCGGTGCTCCCCGCGGACGCGGGGGTGGTCCCGCGCACGACGAGCACGCCACCAGCCTCGACCTGTGCGCCCCGCGGACGCGGGGGTGGTCCCAGGCCCACGATGGACCACAGCAGCGCCTGCGGGTGCTCCCCGCGGACGCGGGGGTGGTCCCCTCATGATCCTGCGCCAGCGGATCACCGAGCAGTGCTCCCCGCGGACGCGGGGGTGGTCCCGCTGTACGCGGTGCCCGGCACGGAACTGGTGGGTGCTCCCCGCGGACGCGGGGGTGGTCCCCCTGCTCAGCAGGTTCACCCGGCGACTCCGTCGTGCTCCCCGCGGACGCGGGGGTGGTCCCTCATTCCTCGGTCATCCGCCTGGGGCAGACTTGTGCTCCCCGCGGACGCGGGGGTGGTCCTTCCCAAGGTCACCGTCGGTCAAGATCTGATAGGTGCTCCCCGCGGACGCGGGGTGGTCCCCTGTCTGAACAGGTCGTACAGGTGGAGGTTAAGTGCTCCCCGGCGGACGCGGGGGTGGTCCTACGACGGGGGGTCGCAGTCCGCGTTCGCGCGGTTGTGCTCCCCGCGGTCGCGGGTGGTCCCTGCGCATGGTCCGCGCAGAGCACCGCAGCAACGTGCTCCCCGCGGACGCGGGGGGTGGTCCTGCTCGGGGCCCGTGCCTCTGCGGCGGCCTACTCGTGCTCCCCGTGGACGCGGGGGTGGTCCCGAGTGCCGCGCGGTACCAAGGTTGGCGCCTGTGTGCCCGTTTCCCCACCTCACGAAGCGCGAGCGCGAGGTCCTCGACCTGGCCGCCCGCTGGCTCGGCAACGACGCGATCGCCCAGCGTCTGATGCTGTCCACAAACACGATCGGCAACCGGCTCTCGGACATCCTCGCCAAGCTGCAGGCGGACAGCCGGGCCCAGGCCGTCGCCATTGCCCGCGACGCTGGGCCTGGGCACCGGTCTGTGAACGGCGACATCCCCTCCCCCGGCTGTGCGTTCGGAGGAGGGATGTCGGACCGGTGGAGAAGCCTCCAGCCTAGCCGACCGTCACCAGCCGCCAGTGCTGGTTGGACCCATCGACGCAGGTGCCTTGGATGACGTTGGCCTCGTGCGCGGTGCTGATCCACGCGCATCGTCGCGCCTACGTGGCCTCCGGAACGTGAAGCCGGGTGCACGGCCTTGCGGACAAGCGGATCTCGACGGGCAGGCGTTTTGGTGCAGGCGTCTACGCTTCGGTCCTGATCAGCGACGCAGCTCTTGGCTTGTGGGTGTGGGGGTAGGGATGCCGGTCGTGCTGGGGCCATACCCGCTATGTCCAAAGTGCCGACAGATCAACGGCGGGCTGATCGCCACGAGGCACCGTCAGGTTCACCTCCGAGCTCATGGCAAGGAGGCGTGTGTGGATCGCGGGCTTGTTGGGTTGCTGGCCAGTTTGTGGGCTGTCTGTGAAACCCGAAGCTGTTGCGAGGACGAGGGCGGGCAGGCATATGTGGTGCCGACCGTGGAAAGCTGTGACGCGGCGGTCGAAATGCTGATCAAGCTTGGACTTCGTCCGAAGGACGTGGGCGGAATCGTCTACTTCCAGACGCCTACGTCGTTCCGTCTAGACGACGCTGAGCAAGTGCGACAAGTGCTCGAACAACCAGGTGGTGCACAGTTGCTCTGGAGGGTCAACGAGAACGGCGCGTTCGGACCCGTCCCGCCTGCCGACGGGTCTGGCGTGACAGCCGATGACACCTAACGACTGCCCTGTGCTGCCGCGGACACGGTGCGTTGGAGGTTCCTGAGCACTGGGCTTTCTCGAGGGTCTGATGCCCTGAGCAGCGATCGACGCCATGCACCATGGGTCCGGGCAGGCACCGACCTACTGTTGAGGCCGTCAGCCAAGCCTGCGCAGGATCTCCTCGCTCAGATGCCAGCGATCGCTGTCCCGGCGGAACCTTATGCCACGGGCGTCCCGTACCGCCTGGCTGAGGCGGATCCGCTGCACTTCGTCCAGGCCGTCGAGCATGGTCATGGCCAGTCGCATGGCATGGTATTGCTCGAACGCGCTGCGCGACTCAGCGATAACCTCAAGCATCGCGTCGAAGTCCCGCAGTTCGGGCTTGGCCTGCATCAGCCCGAGCGCGGTGATCCGTTCCTCCTCGCTGCCCCCGCGTAGCCATCGACGCACATGCTCCGGTTCGAAGGAGTGCTCGGCGGCGAGGCGGCGAGCTTGGGCCATCACAGCCTCCAGCGCCATGGTGCGGTCTGGCCCGGCTCGCATCGAGCTTCTAATGGCACGGTAGTTGGCGGCGACCGGGCCGGCCGCCGCTTCCAACAGCGAGTTGGCCTCTGCGCGCAACTGTCGAGCCATGGCGTCCTCGCCGCGCTGCTCAGACTCCTCGGCCAGAGCGAACCGCTCCGCGGCCGCGGCCCTCAGTTTGAGCTGGGCACCACCGAACTCCAAGGCCTCGATGCGATCGCCCAGCAGGGCCAACACCAGAAGCACACCCCCGAACGCGAGTAACACGGCACTTCCCGTGCCGTTCTGGGTGACGAACACCGCCGCCGCGCCGGCGCCGAAGGACCCCGCGCCAAGTAGGCCGAGCAGCACCCGCAGTACGGGCGTGAATGTCGAGGTGGCTTCTCTGCTTTCCACGGGTCTGCTCCAAGGGGCCGCATGTGGTTGGGTTGCGAATCATTCGCAGACGCGGCCGTCCTTGTCCTGATCCCGGTACCAGTAGTACTCAGGGTCCTTGCCGCGCACATACGGTCCATAGCCGGCGGCCTTGGCGTCCGCGCACGTGTCAAACCTGGGATCAGTGGTCGGGGCCGGCGGCTTGGTTGTGCGCTTCGGGCTGGGTTTGGGCGTGGTCTCGCCGGGCTCGCAAGCGATGCCGTCGCGGTCCCGGTCGAGGGTGGCGCGGTAGCCGGCCTGTCCCTTTCGGAGTGGGGACTTGCCCGCAGCTCGAACGGCGTCGCAGTTGGCGTAGTAGACGCGCGTGGGGCTCGGCGCCGGTGAGGTACTCGCCTTTGCAGGCGTGGAGGATGGCGTCGCCTCCACAGTGGCCGCTGGCGCCGACATCTGCGTGTCGGGCGTAGTCGTCGAGACGACCGACTGTTTGTCTGGATCTTCCGCATCCTCGGGTGGATTGATCACGGCGGCAACGGCGCCGCACACGCAGAGCAGCATTGTCAGCGCGCCGAGGCCTATGCCGATGCCGGCCCACACCGGCAGCTTCCGCGGCGGTCGTGGCGGTACCGGCATCGGCATGGTGCCGGGGGGCGGCGGCAGGTACTGCTGCTCCTGCTGCCCTCGCCATGGATCTTGCGGCGGCTGGGAATGATGCGAATGTGTCACGGGTGCAGTGTCGTGACGATCGCTGACCGCCGTTAGTGCCTGATTGGTTGATCCCGGTGTCGGTTACCTGACCGCCGGTGTAGATCCCTATTCAGCCGTGGGAGCAAATGTCGGAGCCAGCCGGCCCGGCAGGCGCCATTTCAACAATCTGTTGCAGCGGACGCGATGGGAACGTGCTCAGTGGGTGATCTGGGCGAATGGCGTCCACCGGGCGTCACGATCATCGGTCGCGATGGAACGCAGCCGAACGGCGAATTCCTGGGCGACGCCAGGCGCGCTGGACAGCAGCGGAACTGCGGCAGCGACGAGCTTGAGCTCGCGGGCTTCTCGCAACAGCGGCCAGTCCGGGTCCTTCGTGACATCGAAGCCGTACGCGGCGGCGAGCGCTTCATGAACGCCGGAGCGGCCGAAACGGGCCTGCCCGGCGGCGACGGACGCCAGGTCTACCTGCCAGGGGCCAAGGCAGGTCGCGTCGAAGTCGCAGAGCACCACCACGTTGTGGGGACTGCGGATGAGGTTCCCGACGTGCGCGTCCGCGTGGACGAGCCCCTGGGCGGCGCGGCTGGTGAACTCGGCGATGCGGGGGGCCAGCCGATCACACCAGTCCACGAGAAAGGCGCGGTGGTCCTCCTCCAGGGCCTCGGCGTCAGCAAGGCGTCGTCGCGCGTCATCGACCGGGTCCCATAACGGCAGCGGCAATGGCGGTGCGCCAAGAGCGTGGAACCGGCGAAGAACCTGCCCAAGCTCGTGGTAGGTGGGTGTTGGCGAGGTGTGGGTGACGTATCGCCACACGGTCGCGAGAAGCCCGTCGGCGGCCACCGGCTGATTCATCGAAGGGGCCAGCCGTATCGTGGGCGCCTCTACGTCCTCGAACCATCTCGCTAGCCGGACGATCTTGTGGACGCGTTCGTGGAGCGTGTGGGAGCGCGTCAACCGGATCACCACACCGGCACGGGGGAGCGCGAATATGGCGTTGTTGGTGAGCCGGAGCAGCTCGGCATCGTCGGCTGGTACGCGTAGCTCGGCGGCGACCTGGCGCATGGCATGGGCCATCGCCTCCGCCGTGAACCGCCCGTCTATCCGAGGGGTCATGCTCGTGTCGTTGCAAGGCTGGCAATCTTCCGGGAGAAGGCCGCGACGTCCGGCAAAGTGAGGTGGCCAGCGAAATCCACGCGCAGACTGCGGATGCGGTCGAACACGCGGCGCGAGGTGAGGTGGCTGGCGTGGTGGAGGGCCTGTTCTCCTACCGCGACCGCTCGGTCGGGTTGGTCGGCGAGGAACAGCGCACCACACAGGCCCACCTCGTTCAGGACGCTGCTGCGGGCCTGCTGCGGTCCGAAGGCCGCGACAGCGTCGGTGTAGTACTGGGCCGCGCCAGCCCCGTGCGGACCGCCCCGATCACGACGAGCCAATTCCCGGTACGTCGCCGCATGCTCGGCAGGCAGCTCACCATGGTCGTAGAAGCGGATCCACTCCGGTTCCCGGTCGGGCTTGATCCGGTCGAAGGCCTCCCAGGCTCGTGTCAGCATCGCCTGAGCCGTTCGGGCATCGCCGAGTGCAGCGAGGGAGGTGGCCTCGGTTCCGTAGAGACGGGCGCTAATCGCGGGCGTCGCGGCCGTTCCCATGTGGTCATGCGCCAGCCGGACGGTATCGATCGCGTCGCGGTGATGGTGAAGATGTTGGAACTGGCGCGCCTGGGCGTAACGCACGTGGGCGGCCAGCAGCATGTCTCCGGAAGAGACGGCGGTGCGTTCAGCGACCAGCAGGTGCCGTTGGGCATCGCTGTGCCGTCCGGAGTCGAAGGCCATCCATCCGGCGAGTTGTCGGGTGGCTGCGACCGAGGCGAGCAGGCGAGGCTTCAGGCTATTGGCGCACGAGTATCGTGACGGATCCAGCAGGGCAGAGGCGGACTCGGCCAGGTGGGCCACCTCGGGCCAGAGAGCGCCACTGCCGACCTCGGAGTCCATCGACCGGTACAGCGCCAGGATGGCGTCGAGCCGGGCCACGTCGCTTGCGCCGAGCCGGCGGGTGCGAGTTGGCTCGGCACCGCCAAGGAATCCGGAGGTAGCGACAAGCAGGGCAACAGCACTCAGCAACGACCGGCGCTTGTCATCAGCGGTCGCCGGACGAGCCGGCTGTCGATCTGAGACGTTGCGGTCTGCTGGGCCGGACGCTGGCAGCGAGGCGAAGCCGTCCTCGCCCTGCTGCGTGGGCGATGACCGGACCACGTCGCCTGCGTTGTCGAGGTATGCCAGGCCTAGTAGGCCTCGCTCGATATTGAGCCCGGCGGCGATCCTCGCAAGCACGTCGTACGAAGCGATCTGCTGTTTGCCCTGTGCAACCGCGCGAACCCGGGTCTCGCTCAGCCCTGTGGCCGCGGCAATAGCGGCGCGGCTCCAACCACGTGTTTTAAGGAAGCGAAAGACCGCGCCGATGTCATGTTTGGCGAGCAGGTGGCGGACCGGGCGTCCCTCGAATACGCCCTCGGTCCACCATGATCTTTCTGCCGACCGCACCGTGTCCTCCCATAGGCTCCACTGCGAAATGTAACGGCTCTGAGGCGGGCAAGCGAGGTTCGGCAGCCAAACCCTGATACTCGGGCGGGAGAAATGCTGGAGGCCTGTAGACCGGGTTCCAGAAGGGCCTTCTCGATGATCGGTTGAAGATTTACGTCCTGGGGCTTTGGTAGTGGAGCACCAGCCGGATGCTTGGCTTCTCGATCACCTTGTCGCTCTCGTGGTCCGTAGGTACCGGGACGGTGGTCGGGTAGGCGAATAGTTGAGGGTCGGCGGTACGGTCGTGGTCCCAGATGTTGATCTGGTCGAGGATGCGCTGCGCGAGTTGGCGGCCGGCGGGTCCATGTCCGATGGCGCCGAGCTGCCAGCGTGCCGGTGTTCCGTCGAGGCGACGGATGGTGAAGTAGGCGAGGGAGTCGCCTTCGGCGATTGCAGGGGAACGGACGGGGATCGCGGGTGTGCAGAGGCCGGCGGCGACCGCCCGCTGGTCGGCTTGGATGCGGACCGTGCCGTCGTCGACGGCGGTCAGGCGAACCCAGATCCGGTCGAAGGGTTCCTCGGCGTGGACGGTGGCTTGCGCCCACAGGCTGGTCTTCTCGCGTTCCAGGACGCCTCGCAGCGCGTTGACGTCAATGGGCTGGTCGACGTCGTAGTGGAGGGTGACCAAGCGGTCGGCGTCGATGGTGGCGCTCTGTTCACCGGGTTGGCCGATCATCGGCACGAACCCGCACAGGTAGACCCAGTCGGACTCCCAACGAGTGTCGCGCTTGACGAAGGCCACTGCGCTGGTGGTGCCGCGCCAGCGCAGGGGGACGACGAGCCGGCCGCCGGGTCGGAGCTGGTTCCACCAGGTGTGGGGCAGGTCCCAGGCGGCGACGGTGACAATGATCCGGTCGTACGGGGCGTGCTCGGGTGCGCCTTGCGCGCCGTCACGAGTGATTACGGTGACCGCGGAGAAGCCGGTGTCGTCGAGGTTGCGGCGAGCGTTGGCGGTGACATCGGGGTCGATGTCGACGGTGGTGATTGTCCCGGTCGGGCCGGTGAGGGTGGCGAGGAGGGCGGCGTTGTAGCCGGTGCCGGCGCCGATCTCCAGGATGCGGTGGCCGGCGTGGACGTCGAGCGCGTCGAGCATGGCGGCCACGATGCGGGGCCCGGACGCGCAGCTGAGGTGGGTGCCGTCGGGGGCGGTGTGCGTGATGACTGCCTTCTCGGCGTAGGCGTCGTCGAGGGACGTCTGGGGCACGTACCGGTGGCGCTCGACGCTGCGCAGCGCAGCTTCGACTGCGGGTGCCAGTTGCTGCTCGGCGAGGATGCGTTCGACCATGCGGGCACGCAGGGCCTCGCTGGGGGTTCCGGTGGCGGTGTTCATGATGTCCCTCTATCCCGATGATCTAGCGGCGGCGGTGCGGCGCGCCGGACATGTGTCGGTGCGGGGTTTAGCCGACAAGTAGGCAGGCGTCCCAACGCGGTGGTGTGGACGACGCTGCACTGTGGTCGGTGGTGTCGACCAGCAGCACTCCTGCCTGTCCGAGCAGGAGGCTGTCATCGGCGGGCGGGCCGTGGTTGCGCAGGTACTCGCGCATACGGCTGTTCGCCGTGGCGGCAGCCGGGGCGAGGCCGGGGGTTGCGGCATCGGCGGCGGCGCGGCGAGCGGTGTGGACCAGCCCGGCCCAGCCGTGGCACAGGCCGACGTCGGTGAGCTGGCCAAGCTGGTGCTCGTCAGTGAGGCAGCCCAGAAGCGCTTGCTCGGCCATCTGCGCCCGAACCGCGTCGTTGGTCGCGATGCCGGCCAGTTGCTAGCGAGACTGCCTGAGCTGTGCCCGACCACGTCAAGCGTGGCGGAGGTCAACCAACGTCACGGTGCGTCGACTGGCCAGTGTGTCTTGGCCCAGTTCGCGGCTTCGGTGACGAGGTCGGGGAGTTCTGGCGGCGTGTCCAGTCCCGGCAGTTCGGCGAGTGGTACCCATTGGACACCGCCGACTTCGTCGAGTTGTGCGGCGAGTTCACCGGAGGCGGCCCGGAGCACGTAGACCAGGTCGATGTGTCGGTGCGGGCCGACTTTGGTGTCGGCCACGTCCATCTCGATGATCGTGTAGGGCGGGGCGTGAGTGGTGACGGCCGAGTGGGTGAACAGCTGATTGCCGATTACCTGGGTGTGGATGCCGGTCTCTTCCAGCACCTCTCGCTGGGCGGCCTGAGCCGGGTCCTCGTTGGGGTCGATGTGTCCGCCGGGGTAGAGCCACAGGCCGACCTTGTTGTGGTGCACCAGCAGGACCCGCTGGTCGTCGTCGAAGACGATCGCCGAGGCGGTGAAGTGGCGGATACTTGTCATGATCTGGTTCCTTCGCGGGCGAGAGCGGCGACGCGTGCGGCCATCCACACTACGGTCGCTTCCGGCAAGCCTGGGTGAACCGGGAGTTGGAAGGCGGATGTGGCGAGCGCTTCTGCGTTTGGGCAGGCGGAGGCGTGGGCGGCGAAGATCGGCTGTTGGTAGAGGGGTCGGTAGCCGTAGCGGGCCGAGTCCGGCGGCAATCCGAGCGCTGATAGTGCTTGTCCGATTTCCGGCTGGTGGTTGTCGGCGGTGAGGACGAGGTTGTAGTAGTTGGGCTGATCCTGCGGGTCGTAATTGAGTTCACGCAGGTTCCCGTTGGTGGGTAGGGCTTTCGAGGATGCGGCGGGCGTTGCGTCGCCGTGCGTCCAGCTGATCTTGCAGCCGGGTCAGTCGCTGTAGTCCGATCGCGGCCAGGGGTGCGGCGAGTTTGTAGTTGACACCGTGGACCTGCCCTTTGAGGTGGCCGAGGTGGGTGTAGAAGTCGATCCGCTCGGCCAATTCGTCATCGTTAGTGAGCACGAACCCGCCCTCGCCGGTGGACAGTAGCTTGCGGTCATGGGTAGAGAAGCATCCGACGACGCCGAGGGTGCCCGCGTGCCGGCCGTGGATCATCGTGCCGTGTGGGCCTGGCAGGCGTCCTCGACCACCGGCACCCCGGCGGCGGCCAGCAGCGTTGTGGTCTGGTGGTCGTTGTTGGGGTAGCCCCACAACGGCAGCACGATCGCTGCCCGCGTGCGAGAAGTGAGTTTGCGTTCGACATCGCAGGGATCCATGGCGAGGGAGTTGGGCAGGGTGTCCACGATGACTGGGGTGGCGCCGCGGGTCAGGATCGGCATCGCGGTGGGCAGTGGGGCGGTCGCCGGCACCAGCACCTCGCTGCCCGGCTTCACGTCCAGTGCGGCGAGGGTGGCGTGCAGGGCGGAGCTGCCGGAGTTGACCGCGACCGCCCGCGCGGTGCCGAACCAGGTGGTGAGGGCCTGCTCGTAGGCGGCCAGGACCGGTGCGCCGCCAGAGAGCCGACCGTCGGCCATCAGCCCGGCGATCTCGTCCAGTTCTCCGCAGGCGGGTGGGCGGTAGCGGTCGTCGACCGGGTGGGTCGGGTCGAAGATCAGGTCAGTTGTCATAGGTGAGCACCACCTTGATCGTGTCCTGGGGCGTGTCGGTGATCAGCGCGTATGCGGCGGCGGCCTGCGCGAACGGGATCCGGTGGGTGATCAATCCGTCGGTGCGCACCACGCCGTCGGTGATGAAACGCCGGGCGGCGGTGTTGAGGCGGTCCAGTGTCCAGGCGGGGTGGCTGCGCTGCGGGCAGCCGTTGACGGTCATCGAGGAGATGAGGGTGATCCGGTTGCGGTGGTACTCCTCGCCCAGCCGTAGTCCTGGCTGATCGCCGTGGTAGGAGGCGACGGTGGCCACCCGGCCGCCAACGCGCAGGCAGCGGATCGCCTCGTGCAACCCGAGGTATGAGCCGGACGCTTCGATCGCCGCGTCCGCCCCCGCCGCACCGACCAGATCGCGGACCCTGGCTGCGGCGTCGACGTTGGGCTCGGCGAGCACGGCGGTGATCCCCAGGGCTTCGGCCGCCGCCGTGCGCAGTGGGTAACGGTCCACGCCGATGACCGTCGCACCGGCGTGGCGGGCCATCTGCGTGGTCAGCAACCCGACCGTGCCCAGGCCGAGGACCACTACGGTGTCGCCCACCGACAGGGCCGCGTCGTGGACGCCGCCGAGTGCGACCCGGGCGAGGGTGAAGAACACCGCCCGCTGCGGATCCACCGCAGCGGGCAGTAGCCCGGCTGCTGCGGTGGACTCGGTGAGTAGGTGTCCGTCGGCGTGCGGCGCGTCGACCGCGACCAGATCTCCGACCTTGACCGTGGTAACGGCCGGGCCGACCTGGGCGATCCGGGCGATGGATTCATAGCCGGGCGCGACCGGGAAGTCCCGTCCCGGCCCGTCACGGTAGAACCGCCGGCTAGTGTCCCAGCTGCGGTGCAGCGCCGCCGCCGCACCCGTGAGCCAAGCGATCTCGGTGCCGTGGCTGATCCCGGACATCACGGTGCGGGCATAGACGTCGTGTGCGCCCAGCGGTGGCAAGTGCTCTGAGATCAACTCGACGGTGCCGGCGCCGGTGATCAGCAGCAGTCGCCGGCAGGGCGGCCCGGCCGTTGCCGTGCGGTCGATGGTGGGTTTGGGGGTGGGTTGCCTCATCGGAACTCCATGGGGGCAGGAAGCTGGCGCACCTGGGTGGCCAGCTTGGACAGGTGGTGGTTGTCGAAGACGTCGAACGTGTCGGTGTCCACCCGGATCAGCGGGCTGCTCCATTGCCGGTAGGCGGCCTCGAATGCGGTGGACAGGGCGGTGAGTTGTGCGGCGGTCACGCCGGCTTCCAGGTCCCGGCCGCGGCGGCGCACCCGCCCGTGCAGGACCGCGGTGGAGGCCGACAGCCCGATCAGCAGGTCCGGAGTGGGCACGACATGCGCCCATAGCTGCACGGTGGCGGCCAGGCGTGTCGTGTCCGCGAGATCGAGGGTGGTGGCGGCGAAGATCGGCTGCTTGAGCATCGCCCAGTCGGCGACCACACCACGGCCGGTGGCAAGTATCGCGTCGATGTGGCGTAGCTGCGCGACCCGCAGCGCGAGGAACGTCAACTCCACCCGTAACGCCAATTCCGGCGTTGCCGCCGGACCGGCGGTCAGCAGTGTCGGCAGGAATGGGTTGGCCTCGAACGGATCGAACACCGCCGCCGCGTCCAGTGTGGCCGCCAGCCGCTTGGCTAGCGTCGTCTTGCCCACTCCGGTCGGTCCTTCGATGACGATGAACCGGCCGCGCATCAGCGGCCACCACCGATCACCGCCGCCGCGATCATCCGCCGCCAGCACGGCGTCGGCATGGATGCGACCGCCGGTCGGACCCTGGGCAACACGACGGCCTGTTCCAGCAGCGCAAGCCTGGCCCGATAGTGGTTATGGGTCTGGGCGCACGGCTGCGCGACCGGGCATGGCTGGGGGCGACCGCAAGTGCAGACGTCTTCGCCGGTGTCCTTGTGCCCGGTCAGGCCCTGCTCCGCCGCGGCGATCTGCTTCCGGGCGTAGGCGCCGAACGCATCCCTAGACAGCCCACCCACTGTTCATTCACCTCCGGTGCGACGCGAAGCTCCGCGACCGCAGGACAGCGATGCAGCTGCGCTCCGCAGTGCGGCATTGGACGGCGTCGGACGACAAGATTGGTGCCGTCAACTCAGCGTCGCCGGGCATAGACCAGTTGTGAACGGGTCCGGTGTTGCGGCAACATCGGCAACAACCGATCGAAGGCAGTCAGGCATGGATTCGGGCCGCGGCGACGCCGTGCGGCAGGTCTTCGGCTTGGCGCTGCGCCAGCTACGCACCCAGGCCGGGCTCTCCCTGCGCACGCTGGACCAGATGGTGCACTACGACTACAGCCGCCTGTCCCGGGTGGAAAACGGCGAGCACCTCATCGACCCGCACCACGTGCCGGCCATCGATGCGGCCCTCGGCGCCGGCGGGCTGCTGATCCTGCTGAGGTCACTGGCCCCCGACACACCCAGCCCGGGACCGAAGACTCTTCCCACTACCGGGTTCCGTGTCGACCATGGCGATAGCGTGATGGTGGAACTGCGGACCACGGACGGAAGGATCGTGCACGTGAACCTATCCCGACGCGAGTTCGCCCAGCTACTGGCCAGTGGTGCCTTGCGGGCGGCGCTGCCTGCCGGGATCACCGACCTCGACCAGGCCGAACGCGTGTCCGAGGTGCTGCACGGGCCTCGCCGGGTCGACCCACAGGTCCTGGACTACTTCCGTGCCCTGCTGGCCGAACACTTCACCGCCGACAAGATGCTCGGCCCCCGCCAACTCCTCGGATCGGTCCACGCCCAGCTCGAGGTCCTGGACGGGCTGCGCCGCCACGCCTCGCCCGGCACCGCCGATCCGTTACTTGGCCTGCTGGCCCAGTATGCCGAGTTCGCTGGCTGGCTGCACCAGGACACCGGCGATACCACCGCGGCGATGTACTGGTCCGATCGGGCCAGCCAATGGGCGCAGGCCGTCGGTGACTACCAGATGGTCGCCTACATGCTCGTGCGCAAGAGCAACATCGCGTTACTCGACGACGACGCCGTCACCGTGATCGAACTGGCCGCCGCCGCGCGGAGGGTACCCGGCCCGGCCAGCCCGAAGCTCGTCGCCCTGGCCCGCCAGCAAGAGGCCCGCGGGTGGGCGCTACGTGGCGACGTCGACCACTTCCGCGCCGATCTGGACACCGCCGCGGACCTGCTCAGCCGCCACCCCGATGACGTGGATGACGATGCCCCGGTATACCTGCACCACTACGATCTGGACACCCTCGAAGAGCAGTCTGCCAGCGGCTACCGCGCCTGCGGCCAGGCCGAAACCGCCGTCGCCATCCTCGAACGCAAGATCGCCCAGACTCCCGCGCACCTGCACCGCGACCAAGGCCACCAACTCGCCAAACTCGCGAACACCGTCCTGGCCACCGCGCAGCCCGACCCGGAACGCGCCGCAACGCTCGGCCTCGAATGCCTCCAGGTTGCGCAGACCACCGGATCAGCCCGCATCGCCAAAGAGCTCAGGAGCCTCGACGCGACTCTCTGCGGCCGATGGGCTAACCTGCCCGCCACCGCCGAGTTCCATCAAGCCCTCGCCGCCTGATTGGCCCGCCAGCACAATCCCTCGGTGAACGGATCGATCATCCACACCCAACGCTGCGGGCATCCATGACCGTGGTCCACCAGGCCAGCAACGCTGCCTGCAGCGCTCCTGCGCCCGGCACAGCTGGCACGCCGGCTGGCACCGGCGTCAACAGCGGCTACGCGGCGAGCGGGTCGCCTTTGAACACCTTCGCGCCGATGCCAGGTCAGATGGTCGGCGGCCGGCAGCGCAGTACCTGGGCGGGCCTGCAGCCGCGTGCCATGAAGGTCGTAGAGGGCGGGGCCGGCGCTGGTACGTGCGGTCTAGGTGGCCGAGACGCATACGCGCATGTCGAGGCCGATCCCGAGGACGCCACGGTCGAACAGCTTGGTGGTGCAGTGCCACA
This sequence comes from Actinomycetes bacterium KLBMP 9797, assembly GCA_037414955.1. Lineage (GTDB taxonomy): Bacteria > Actinomycetota > Actinomycetes > Mycobacteriales > Micromonosporaceae > Phytohabitans. The sequence goes on along the minus strand of JBBEWH010000086.1, from coordinate 102,417 downwards.
CGGCCAGGCCATTGTCGAGGGTGTCTGGACCGTCTAGGGCGAACCAGCGAACGCGTGCTGCATCGTTACCCACGGTGGCGCCGTAGAACTGGCCGTCGAAGCCCCATGCCTGGATGACCGCGTCGCGCCAGTTCGGGTCGCGTCGCCGCCATAGCGCAGCCGGGGTGAACGGGTGGCGGCGCTCTGCTGGTCTTCGAGGCCCGGCCGAACCCGGCGATTAGGTTGCCGACCCTGGTCTAGGCGTCGACCCACGGCAGCGGATCGCTGAATCGAGTGGACAGGCCAGACGGGCTCTCCGCGGCAGTAAGTCCATCCCGGCGAACGCCCAACTAGATCCTGCGGGCTACCGGACGTGGTGGCTGAGCGCCGAGCCGCCCCATCCAGTACGAGGGAGGGCCTCGTGGGTAATAGTCGATGAACCTGAGCATGAATTCTTCAGTTCCTGGGCGACGCGATAAATGGTGCAAAAGCGTCAGACAGGCATGACCGTCTTGGACGTCAGGCCGTGTGATCGATCTGGCTGCTACCGTTTGTAGCCGTGTTATGCAGGTAGCACTAAAGCGGAATGCCGTATGCACGATTGTGAACGCCTTCACAAACGTGCAGCCTTACGGGAGCGCTCCCACAACCTGCGGTGTTAGCACCATCACATGGCGGCGTGCCCTATGCATGACGGTCACTCGATGAGGACTCGGCAGTATGCTATGTGCAGATCACCTGGGGTTCGGCTACGGAGAGTAAGGAGCGAGCGGGGATGCCTACTAACCTGGATCCGGCTGTTCAGCGCCGTCGACTGATGGTGGCGCTGCGCGAGCTGCGTATGGACAAGAGTCTGACTCAGATGCAGGTAGCTGAAGCCTTGGAGTGGTCACATTCCAAGATTGTTCGCATCGAAAACGGCGACGTAGGCATTTCAATTGTCGATCTCAGAGCTTTGGCGGAGCTGTACGGTGTGACCGATAAGCGACAGGTGGACGAACTGCTCAACATGGCACGGCAGAGCCGGCAACAGCGGTTTGCTGCCTACATAGATCTGCTTGGCAAGGAGTTCAGTCGATACCTCGGCTACGAAGTCTCTGCCAGCTTCCTCAGGCAGTACGAGCCCTCGATCGTGCCGGGTCTGCTACAGACTGAAGACTATATGTACGCGACGGCCCGAACATTCAACCCACACGAGTCTGATGAAACGATCAATCGGCGTGTAGCGGCTCGTATTGAGCGTCAGAAGTTGCTGTCTCGGGAGCAATTCCCGGAAATGCACTTCATTCTTGATGAGGCCGTTCTGCGGCGGCATGTCGGTGCGGAGTCAGGCAACGATCGACTTATGTTGGGACAGATTGACTATTTGAAGGAAGTGGCAGCACGGCCCCGTATCAACATTCGCGTGATCCGGTTTTCTGCCGGCGCCCACCAGGGCATGCGCGGGCCTTTTCTCCTCTTGGAGTTTCCTGACCCGAAAGATGATGCATTGCTGTACATGGAGAACTCTCGGGGAGACCTAACGACTCGGGAGGATGCGGCGGAAATCACCTCCTATATGGAGGCGTTCTTCGCCATGGAGAAGGCGGCGACGCACCCAGATGAGTTCGCCGCTGTCGCAGACGGAATTCTTGCTGACATGCTCGGAGGGGGCAGTGTGAACGCATAGCGACTGACGCGGGCCCGGAGGGGGATACGGGGCGCAGGCACAGGAACAGCACGGTTACGGCTGGATCAGGCAGGAGTGACAGCAGTGGATCTTCACAGCGGCAAGCGCCGCCCGGGTTCCCTCTCCCGGCTGGGCAGGCTCTCCGCGCCGCGAATAGTACGGAGCCTGGGACGATGACTGCGCCACGCAAGCCGAGCGGCAACATGCCGCCTCAGATCCGTGGGCCTTTTGGGCTATTAGGCTATATCGTCTTCCGCCTGTTCAACATCCTCGACGGCGTCTTTGCGGACTCTCAAAAAACGTGGGGCGGCACGTTGCGGGCAATCGCGACCTTGTTTGCCTTCGCTATTCCGGTTGCCCTACTTGTCCCGGATACTTACTCCTTTGTCCGCAAGCCGGCAGGAAGTGCCTGGCAACAGGCAGTTGACTTCGCCTTGAAATACCCCAATGTCGCGGCTGCCATCGCTAGCATTGCGATTGTGACTATGGCGCTGAAGTCCTGGCATAACCGGCGGGTCAACGCACGAGCAGCGGCGACAGAACAGAATACTAAGCAGAACAAGGACGCTGCGAAAGGCGCCCCTTGATCGTCCTAATAATGGGCAGGCTACGACTAGCGGCCAGGCTGGCGGCGCCGTCTGAGTCTATCGAATATAGAATCTGCTTTAAGGCCGGCGCTGACTCCGACGGTGACCAATGTAGTCACTTGGAGAAGGCGTATCCAGCCGTTGCTGCCATAAATCCGTTCGGCTATCGATCCTGCCAATACAGCTAACAAGACTGCGCTCGCGCCGACAACCGCAACATATGTCGCTATGGCGACGCCGGATCTATGCTCGACCGGCTCGGACTCTGTCTCGAGCGGACCTACTTCGGTGTCAGTGGGTCCTAGCTTCCAATGCATTTTGCCTCCCTCCCTGCGCGACAGTCGAAGGTCGTGTTCGCATCGTTCATCCCTTTGAGGTTTACGGATGGACGGAGGGGGGCAGTGCTGGTGGCTGTGCTTTGGGACAACAACATACCCGCACATCGTAGCCTACTGGCGAGTAGGTTGGGGTGTCGCCCCCAACTGTCAGATGTACTACATGGCATCGCATCGCTACCCTGTGCTAACCAAGGGGTGCGCCGATGCGAGGCCCACCGAGGTCTACCGTCTGCGGACGGCTCCGGAGGCCGAGCGCAGTCACAAGGCGCCCCGACCGGCAACGACGTCTGTAGGGCGGCGAGCCTTCTAACTGGGGAGGTGTCCGTGGCAGAGCTGGATCCCGGCCTTGTCTGGCGTAAGAGTTCCCGCAGCGCTAATACCAACTGCATCGAGGTGGCATCAGCGGACAAGTCTGTCTTCATCCGCGACTCCAAAGATCGCCATGGACCAGTTCTGCGCTTCGCGCAAGATCAGTGGCACGAATTCGTGTCTGCTCTACCTGTTCGCCTGTTCGAACCTCCGCCCCATGGCTAGCAACCGCAACCACACCATGATCGTTCGCGGTAGCGTGAAGGTGGTTGGGGCTGTCAGGTTACCGCCGCTGGCCGTCTGTCGCATCGCCCGCACGGAACATAGTTTTCGCCGTCCTTTGCCCGATCGTGGGATAGGCACGGGTATGCCCTTCCCTGTCACAGGATATGAGGGTGCTGACCGCTGGCGACACGTTTTGCCTGATCAGGCCCGGTGTTGTCGACGGTTGAAGTAGAACTCTGACCGCTCCAGAGGATGGGTAACCGGCACCACTCGGAACAGATTGAACGCTGGTAGGACATTTTTCACTGTCATGCATTTGAGGGGCGGCGCGTCGGTGTTCACTCGCCGCGGTGACATGTACTCACGGCGGCTTCACGCAGACCCGAGCCACCCCGGACGATCGAAGTCGGCGGTCCGTAGCTGTCGCCGCTGCGTATCAGCCTGACGTGAACTCACCAGGTGGTGAAGCCGCTCTCCGAGCTGGCCGGTGACGGGCGGTCCGGACGACCACGGTGGTGTCGCGAATGGGTGAGTTGCCGCGCAGCCACGCTGCGGAGGCTTGGGATGAACAAACGGCCGCGAGTCAAGATCGCTGACGTCCGGTGAGCGGCAACACGAGCACGTCCATGGCTGTGCCCCACGGCAGCTTCGACCGCCCGACCTGTCGCCAACCGGCGCGTTCGTACATTCCCCTGGCGGCTGACCGCGGGTCGGAGGCCAGCGTTGCCCACGACTCGGTGCGATCGGCGAGCAGCATCCGGATCACTGTCTCCCCGATATGGCGCCCACGGTGCTCCAGCTCGACGATCCACTCCATGATCGCGAACTTGGGCGCGTTGAGGATCTCGGCGGGCGGGTCGTTTTCGGCATTGGACCACCAACTCCCCGCTTCCATGGTCCAGCCATAGGCGGCGCCGATCAGCTGGCCGTCAAGGAACGCACACGTCTGCCTGAACCCTGGGCGCTCCAGTTCGTTGCGTATCTTCGTCGCGAACTCTCCGACTTGCTCCGGGCCTTCCTCGTACGGGGGCGCTGAGTACACTGCGGCGTACAGGTCGACCAGGTCGGGGACGAGGGGACCGGCCTGCTCGCCGGTGAGCAGGGCGTATTGCACATCCACGGATATGAGCCTAGGCCGCCGGGCTGGCCTCCAGCCGCTCGCGCAGGTCTGTGGCCTCCACTCGGTGTCGCTCTTCGGCGGGCAGGGCGTGTAGGACCCGGCGACCGACCTCGTACAGGACGGCGTTGTGCTTCTCGCGCGGTAGTTCGTCGAGCAGGTCGGCGGCGTGGCGCAGCCCGTCGGCGATGTGCCTTTGCTGGATGAGGCGGGACGCCTGATGCATGCCGACCTGGGTGCGTAGCCGTGCCAGGCTCGGCGGGTACAGCGCAAGCGCGCGCTCCTGTACCGCGGTCGCGGCCACGAGACTGTCGTCGTCGCCAGCTTCCGTGTAGACGTAGGAGAAGGTGTGCAACGTGCGATGCTCTGGCCACCCCCACAGCGACTCGACCTCGGCCGTGACGGCGGCCGGGATCCGGTCGCTGACTGCTTCCACCATGTGCGCTGAAGCGATCGCCTCGTCGTAGCGACCGGCGATGGCCAACGCCTGGGCACGGCCGGCGTAGAGGCCAGCGACGGCGGCGGTGGGGCGGTCGGCGGCCATCGCTACCGCCTCGTCGGCAAGTTCGATGAGCTGAGGGAGCGGCCGACGCTCGTAACCGCCGCTGGTGACCTCCCACGCCCGCACCAGTACCTGCGTGTCGACATCGCCGGACTCGTCGGCGTGGCAGCGAGCGCGGCGCCACCATCGCCGTGAAAGGCCGAGTTGCCCAATCGCCGCCAGGGACATCGCCATGATGGTGGAAAGTTGGCCCGCAACACGCAGAAGGTCCGTGCTCGAGGTGGCGACAATCTGGTGCTGGAGAACCGTGAGGTCGATGCGCAGCCGTTGGATCATCTCCGCTGGCGAGATCGCGTAATAGTCGACACCGTAGTCGGCTGCGATGTTGTCCCAATCGGCATGGTCCGATCCCGTGGCGTAGCTCAGGCCGTGGCCGACGGCTTCCAGGGCGACAGGGGTGACGTTACCGAGAGCCAGTCCGGTCAACGTGCCGAGCACGGTGCGGCGCTTCACGTCGTACTCTCCTGCCTCGTCGAGACCGCTGAGTGACAACGCATCCAGGCTACCGTCGTGCCCTGCCGGTAGATCTCCTCGACCATCGTGGACTTGCGACTGCGACGTCACCGCACGAATCTCAGCTGCCCCCGTATGGCGCTCGTGGTACGGGCCGGGCTCGGTGTCGATCTGGGCGGGCTCGCTGGCCGCGTCGGTATACGCCAAGCCGAGCAGTCCTCGCTCGATGTCCAGGCCTGCAGCGATCCGTTCCAGTACGTCGTAGGAGGCGATCTGCTGCTTGCCTTGGGCCACGGACCGTACCCGCGTCTCGCTGAGACCAGCGGCGCCGGCGATGGCTGCGCGACTCCAGCCGCGGGTCTTGAGAAACCGGAATACGCCACCGATATCGCGAGCCGCAAGGACCTCACGGATCGACCGGCCTTCGAAGATTCCGTCCGTCCACCATGATCTTTCTGTGCGCCGCACTACGCCTCCCACATAGTCGTATTTCGACCATAGCGAATAACGACGGCGTGAGCGACCCGGTTGCTTACGCGCATCGCCTAAAGAGGGTCTACACCCCTCGGAAATCGGTTTCAAGGCAAATTGCGATCAATCTTGGGCCCTATGTCAATGGCGGTTCGCACCTCGTGCTCCGCTAGGTTGGATGCCTATGTCGGTGGGTGGTGCACCCCAATCACCGCACGCTGGCCAATGGTGGGACGGCGGCACGGTGCGACTGGTGCCAGAAATGGGCCAAAGGATGCCGTCAGGCAAAGAGGGTTGTTGGCGGAGAGGGCCACGCTATCGCACGCCGCCCGTACACAGACGACGGTCCGTCCCACGAACGCGGCTGAAGCATGTCGAGCCTACTGTCGCTGGCGGCCCCGCCTGCTGCGAGATTGCCGAGCCAAATCCCTAGCGGCGCTGCTCCTCGAACCGGTTCCAAGCAGGTTTCGCCGCAGGGAAGGGCTCACATCGAGGAGGTGCTAGGTCGCTGGGAGCCCTACGTCATACCCCGTTGGCGTTCTGGTCGGGCCACACCTGAAGGAGCCACTCCTCAACCCCCTCGTAGGAGGTCTCCATGGAGAGGCGTTCCATGGCTTCGCCTCGACCCTTGGTGTGGGCCCGAAGCCGCACGGGTCCGGGGCGTTCCAGGGCGAACGTAGGTTCGGGTTGGCCGGACAGCGACTCGATGCGGATTGTGCCGCTGGTCGTCGTGAAGGACGCCTCGTCGATCTCGTCCCACTCGCCCTCGGCGGCCGGCGGTTCGTGGCTCCAGATCTCGATGTCGACGTGGGGGTGGAACAGATTCCCGCCGGAGTGCAGTACCACGCCGTGCGTTGCCGGCATGAGGATCGAATCTGCGCTGGGGGTGCCTTCCTCCAACGGCGTGGGATGGCTGCGCGGGTCCCGCAGCACGAACATGCGGTAGTCGACCCACGGGCTTACCCGGTATCGCGCTGTCGGCGGTGTCAACGTCTGACCTTTCGGCTTCGCGGCGACAGGACAGGTGCGGTGGACCGGCATGGTCCCGGCGCGGTTAGTATGCCACCGCGCCGGGACCATGCCGTGCAAGCCGCTGTCAGTCGATGGTGGGTGGGTGAATCGTCACGGCACCGGTGCCGAGCTGTTGCGGGTTGGTCACGTCGACGTCGTAGCCGGCACCGGCGCGGTTGTCGTAAAGCGTTTCGTTGCCCGGAACAGGGCCGCTGGATAGCGGCCACAGGACCATCCGGAACTTGTCCGGCCCGGGCTGGCAGGCGACCACCGGCCCCGTGCTGCAACCGTCGTAGCCGTAGTAGACGAAGCCATATCCGCTCTGGCCGTTGATGGTGCCGATTCCCTTGGCCGCGACCTTCCCGTCGGGCGTGACGACCAGCCACTCCAGGCCGTTTTCCACAGCGTCGAGCCGCAGGGTGGTGTTGGCCAGGTATGCCCGCGCGGTGCCGGTGGGTTTGTCCGGGCCGTAATACCTGGCGGTCAGGTGGAAGTTCATGACGCCGGTCGTGGCCGGCTGGGCGCGCCAGGCTCCCTGCGGTGAGGCGAAGGAACCGTCGGCGTTGTCGAACCCGGCGTTCGGATCGTAGACGACGACCATTGTCGTCGCCTCGTCCGAGGCGCCAGCGTCGTCGGTGACCTTGACGGTCAGGGTGTACATGCCGGCGTGCGGGAAGGTGTGGTCGCGGTCGCACGTGTGGGACGTGGCCGGGTAGCTGTCCGCCGGGTTGCCGTCGTCCCATGTGACGGTGCAGGAGTGGGTGTCCTGGCTGCCGGGGTCGGTGAACGGCGCGCGGAGCGGCACGCTGGTGCCGGCCTTGAACACCTGCCACGGGTCGGGGCTGGTGATCTCAATCTTGGGTGGTGCGTTGATCACCGTTACCGTGGCGCTGTCAGAGGCACTGGCGTTGACGCCATCGTCGGCGGTGAGAGTCACCTCGACGACGCCCTCGTTGCTGCAGACGATGCGTGTGACCACAGCGTCGGCGTCGCGGAACTGGCAACTCATCCCAGGCGATCCGGACACGATGCGGTACGACCAGTGGGCGCTGGCGGCAGCCTCCCGGTCGTGGACCGCGCCGCGCAGTGCGATCGGGCTGCCTTCGTACCCGGTCACGTCCGGGCCGGCGCTGACCGCTGGTCCTCCGTCGGGCAACGGCGTACCGCCGCCCGCGCCGCCGTCGTCCAGTTTGAGGTTGATGTAGAAGCTGTCCTCGTGCAGGACCCGCTGCTTCCAGGACCAGTTGCTCCAGACACCGCCGGAGGAACCGTTGTCGGTCGCGTCGATCACGCGGGCGGAATAATGGCCGTTCGCCAGTGACGCCCCCTGGTAGGTGGTCTTGAACGGGAACTCGTCACACTCGAACTGTCCGCCTTGGGAGTAGTCGTCACCCCACCATTGCTTACACGTCCGCACGGCTTCGGCGTTGTTGTCCCGGGCGATCGCCGAGTCGTACGGCTCGAACAGTCGCGTCAGCGCCCGGCGCTGCGGGGCAAGTGCGTTGCCGGGGACGTTCTTGCCCGGCAGGTCCGGCTTGGTCTTGGCCGGCTGGTTGTAGGCCTCCCACATGTGCAGGGCGGCCTTGCGGTACTTCGTCCTGGAATCCATGGAGTACGTGAGAATCTCGACGACGTTGTCGAAGACGCAACCCCGCTCACCCTTGAGGTAGACCGCGGAGTCGCACCGGAAGCTGTTGCCGCGCACGGTGTCATTCAGCGAGTTCGCGGACGGGTACGACGTCGTGGTCTTGATGTCGAAGTCGAACCAGGACAGCTTGTCGCGGCCCACGGCGCCGAAATCCGGGTCGACCAGGTAACGGAAGTAGGTGCCGCTGTCGCCGCGCCATTCCGCGACGGTCCGGTTCGTCTGCGTCTCGCCGGGCAGCGCCTGGCACAGCGCCGTGCCCTCCGGGTCGCAGGTGAGGTCCAGTTGCAGCGCCATCGCCTCCAGCAACGGATTGGAGACCTCGATGTCATGGATCATGGCGATGAAGCCGATCTGGCTCATGCCCGGCCGGGCCTCGGGCATGTCGGCGTCCCAACCGTCGCCCTTGACGCTCATCCGCCACGACGCCGTGCCGATCTCGCGGTCCTTGAGGCACAGACCCAGGATGTTGATCTGACACACCTGGAGCTCGACGCTGTACCCGACGGTGTAGCACCAGTTGTAGTGATCGATGACGAACCCGCCGGTCGTATCGGCATACGGGTCCGCCGCGCAGTCCACCACACTGATCGGAGCGGCAGCCACAGCCGAGCTCGCCCCGGCCGGCTCTCCGAAGTCGACGTCCTGCTCTTTGTAGAACAACCTCCGCAGGGTCAGGTTGCTGTCGTCCTCCTCGGCCGCCTGCCGCGCGGCGTTCCCCGGTGGCGTCACATCCTGGGTCTTCGTCATCGACAGCACAAGCCGCTCACCCGGTCCCACCAAGGGCGGGTCGGCGGGCGGCGCTGCCCCGGCCCGTCCCGGCGACATCGCCAGGAGCGTCGTGGCCACCATCACGGCTGCCAGTAAACGTCTCACTCTCGTGGCCCTCCCGTACGCGAACGTGAACCTCGCGCGCCACGGGAGCCTTGCAGCCAACCATGCACAGTCGTCTCCTGTGGGCGCCCACGCGCCCACCCCCCGTGACGAGACCGCAACTGACGGTCAGTGCGTAACCATGGCCTATCACGAGCGTCGATGTCAACCGATCTGCGTCGGTGGCCCGACGCGCGGGCCGCTGTGGTCGGTCCAAGGTGGCCCGTCCTCCTCGCCGATAATCGCTGGTCACCTCGGCATCGGTCATGGAGGGGAGACGTGGCAAGGGCCGACCGGTGCAACTCGCGACCTGGATCCGCGGTCACTGGTCCATCGAGAACAAGGTCCACTGGGTCCGCGACGTCACCTACGACGAAGACCGATCCCAGATCCGCACCGGCACCGGACCACAAGTCATGGCCGCACTGCGCAACGCCGCCATCGGCGCACGCCCGCACCGCCGGCGTCACCAACATCGCCGCCGCGAACCGCTACCACGCCCGCGACGCGAACCGATCACTCGCCTAACACCACCGCCCAGGGCCCGATCAAGACCGGCTGGGAGCCCGTGTGGCCTCTTCGTCCCCAGTGCGAACCGCGTTACGTGATCAAGAACGACATGCTCAACTGGGTCCGAGTGTCGGCCAGCACGCGCGGGGATTGCCAGCGGTCGGCCTACGTTTGCGGCACCGGCCGAGGTCGCGGCGCGGCCCAGGGTTGATGAAGCCAGCGGCCCGCCGCCGTGGCTATTGCGGGGAGCGGGTCAGGGTTGCTTCGAACTGGTAGCGGCCAGACTCGACCTTGAAGCTCTGCACGACTGGCTTGACGACCGGGTCGCCGGGGCCCAGTGCCGAGATGGTGGTCGTCCCCTCGGGGCCCTGGATGAAGTCTGACTCCTTGACCCGCACTTGGATCCGAGACACGAACGCGACCTCCGGCGCCTGTCCCTCAAGTTTAAGCATCTCGCCAGTATCTGCGGTCAGCCACGAGGTTTCGAAGAACTGCGGAGTGAGGTTGTCGGCCATCAGCTTCAACGTGATCTCGTCATCGCCGAACCCATCTGGCCCGGTCTCGTCTATGCAGCGCAGCACCATGGGTCGGACGTTGGCGACACTTCGCAGATAGGTGATCCCGGACCGCCACCCAGCCCGGAAGTCTGTGTCGGTCACGCTGGCTCGCTTGAGCAGGAGGTAACAGGTGTTCGGGCCAGGTGAGATGTGGATAACGCTGAGCGCGGGCTGCGCGCCGCCGTCAGCTCCTAGCGGATTCATGTCCTGGTCGAAGGCCTTCAGGATCGCTGGGTTCAGGGTGTTGTTGTTGATGAAGAAGGACGACGTGTGCGGCTCGCCACTCAAAGCCTTGTCGAGCTGTACGCGGAACCAGAGGTCGTCGAACAGGCCATTGCTCTGTCCGGCCGGCAGGAGGGGATCCTTGGGTGCCTCCCACGGACGCAAGAAGATCGCGGTCTCCCGCGTTTCACCAGTGTGCCGGTACACCCCGACTTGGCAAGGCCCGGTGTAGTTGGTGTTTACCTGACCACCGCGCATCCGGACGAAGAACGGCGTCGGCACGTCGACCTGAAGACCCTCTGGCTTCAGCATCTCGCCGCGGCGAAGCACCTCCGTTTCCAAGGTGGCGACGCCTAGTCCTGCCACGTGCGCGGTGGCGTAGGGCTTCCACTGCCGCGACATGTCCGTCTCGGCAAACAGTGCAATTGCGAGCCCTTGTGTGCCGAAAATCGTGTAGGTCCCCGGCCTGTCGACGTAGAGCCACTGGTAGCTACCGACACGTTGAATGTCGAGGTCGGCGACTCGCAGTCCGGACGACAGAGCGGCAAGGTTGAAGTAGCGCACGGCGTCGGACGGGGTGCAGCGCGGTGTGCGCAGGTGAACGTCGGCCTCGAGCGACCAGTGGTCGCTCAGCGCCCGAAATCGGGTGCGCATGTGCTGCGGCACGACCTGCCGCTCCACCGCGCCGCTGGGAAAGCATTGGTAGTCCAGGCGCAGCAGCAGCCCGGGCGGGAGTTTGCCGTTCTCCCCAGCTTCCAGGTTGTTTGACGTAAAGCCGGGATCCACCTCAACTAGCGTCTGCGGCGGGCGGTTGAAGGTCCGCCACCCGTCGACCAAGCTCGTCCCGAACACGCCGGATCCGGTCGCGAAAATGTCGCTCCACTCCGACCCGGCTGCCCCGGGATCCCCGCGCACGTTGAAGTCACCGATCACTACCAGTTGGTCCCACGCGGCACTGCCGGGCGGGCCTAGCAGGCGGCTGATGGTCTTGCCTATGTCGTCGAACTGCTGTTTGCGCAGCTCGGCGTACTGGGTTTCGAAGTCGTAGAAGGCCTGCAGGTGGCTGAACGCGATGGTCAGGTCGCCGAACGGGCTGGCAAGCTGCACCACCCCGACGCCTTTGCAGGCGAGGGCATCGATGTTCGCCTCCCAGACGCCGAGGCTGTGCAGGTCCAGTTCGGGGAAGAAGTCGGTCAGTGTTGGGTATGAGAAGAACAGCGCCTTGCCGCTGTGCGAAGGCCCCAGTGACGTGGGCAGGTCGTTGAACGGCAACCGGCTGGCGAGAAGCAGGCCACTGTCCTGACCGGCGAAACAGTCGTCCAGCTTGTCGATGATGTGCGGGTAGATCGGTTTGAGGTGCTTGAGCAGCTCATCTCGCCCGTCTTCGTTGAACACTTCGTTGAAGGCGATCAGGTGCGGCCGTTCGTGAGTGGGCAGCCCAGCGATCGCCGATCCGACAGCGGCAGCACGCTCCTGCGCTTCGTCCCCTGGGTTCGGCGCAACCACCGGGATTACCGGCAGCAGCTGCACGTTGAACGTCATGATCCGCACGAATGTCACGGGGATCCCCCTATTTGAGGAGCTGCCTTGGGCGGCACCATCTGGCCCGGCAGATCAACCGGCTTTCGACTCGTATAGGAGTTGTTCTAACACCGCCGCCCAAGGCCGATAATCTGAACGCCTTGGCCTGGCGCAGGTCATGACCTGCCCACGGTCTGCCCCAGCCCGGTCGACGAGCTTCAGCAGCGTCTGCGCGGCTGCCAGCACCGCCTTATCGCACTTGACGCCGATGCCGACCAGTTCGGTGGCCAGCTTTGCCTCCAGCACGTCCGGCTGCGCCGAGGCCACTTCCCAATCAAATTCGTCTCTGGCATTCCCCGCGACCAGGACGCCGCCGTGCCGCATCCCGCAGGCTGATGTAGGGGTCGGTGATCGCCATCAACATTGTCCGGCCACCCATGCAGCGTATCGACACGACCATGCGACGCACCCACAAAACGCTAAATGGGCCGGTGTCGCATCGGTTGCAGATACGGATCGCGCGTCGGATACCGACCGGCATGACGCAGGTGGCACATCCGGGTTCGGTGGCTCCGAAAGGTGTCGGCCGCGGTTGACATAGATGAACCATAGCGGAACAAAAGGGATGGACCTGGACAAAAATATAGAGCGTCATCGGCACATAGACCCGGCAGCTCCTTGACGGTGATCTGGGGCCGGCCATGGAGGGCGCGTTCGGTCCTCAGGGCGACCGGTGCAAGCTGGTCGTGCCCTTCATCGATGGATGGCTACCGGCCGCGCCCGTCGGGCGCGGCCGGATCACGAGATGGCCGATAGTGCCGCCGGGGACCATGCGCGGCCACGGGGAGGTGATGCCGGCCCGTCGCGGTCGTCGTGTGTACGCGCCTCAGGGCTCGACGCGGCGGAACACGGCGATGCGGCTGCCGGCGAGGTCGGCAGGGATGTCGCGTACCTGCTGGGTGAACAGCTCGTGTTCCAGCTGCCGGACGTCGAGGTACCGCTCGGGAAAGCCGAGCCGGCGCAGGCCTTCGGTCCACCTCTGCTGGTTCATGTAGTGGGTGGCGTAGGCGTGGCGGCTGTCGAGGTGGCCGAGGTAGGCGCCGGCGAACCGGGCGGGAAGGTCCACCGGGTCGATGTCGGTGCCGGTGGCGCCTTCGGCGGCGAGCCAGTCGCCGGCGACGCCCACCGTGACGCCGTGCCGGTCGGCGATCGCGTGCATGGCGGCCAGCGCGTCGACGCGGAGCCGGTGGGCGTCACGGCCGTAGCGGCCGTAGCCGCGGGCCGATATCACCAGCGCAGGGCCGTCGCCGAGCGGGGCGACCGCGGCGGCGAGGCGTGCGGCCGCGTCGCTCGGGTCGGCGCCGATGGTGGTCCAGGCGGTGCGGGTCGGGTCGGCCATGGCGGCGACGCGCAACGCGGACCCGGCGTCGAGCTCGTACTCGGCGATGGCGTTGGCGCGACTGCCGGCGCGGGCCTCGCGCAGGTCGGCGAGCTCGCGCAACGTGTACCGCTCCAGGTCGCCGAGCGCGTCCATGGCCAGGCGCTGGTGCCTGGCCTGTGCTCTGGTCAGGGCAGCGTCGGCGACGTGGCGAGGGTGGCCGTGCACGGGTCAGCCACGCCACCAAGGCCCGGTCGGAGAACACCAGGTACTCGGGGGTGTCGGCGCTGACCTGGCTGCGGCCGCGCGCCGGTACCAGTGTGGCCACCTGGTCGGGAAGCTCGCCCGGCAGCCGGGTGTACGTCGGGTCGTAGTGGCGCAGGGCGACCCCGGACAGCCTGCCGGCCCGGGTGTCGCGCAGGTGGCGGATGCTGCGCAGCGCGTCGGTGAGGTTCTCCCGCATGACAGTCACGCCTCACCGGTCGCCGTGGCCGGCGGCGTGTTCGGCGACACGGAGCCAGTAGGCGGCCTCGTGAACCCGGCCGGCGGCGTGCAGGCGCAGGGCGGTGTCCAGGTTGTCCCGGACCGCGCGGATGAACTGGTCGCCGTCGCGGGCCATCGGCAGGAGGGCCTCGGTGCGGCGCTGCCAGGCCTCGGGTAGCAGCTGCCGGTGGCTGGGCTCCCAGTGCCAGTCGCAGGTGCGGCAGAGCCGGTGCCGTTCGCGCCAGTCGTCCCACGGCAGCGGTGCGGTCCGCGGCTCGGTGATACGGGTGACCGGCACGGGCACGGTGATGGTGTGTTCCGGGTCGGCCAGCAGCAGCCAGTGGACGGTGTCGTGGCTGCGGGCGCCGGTGGGGTGGCCGATCACCCACCGGGGTCCGGACACGGCGTAGGCGCGTCGCAGGGTGAGATCAGGCTGGCCGGTGGCGTGGGCAAGCTCGCGGCCGGCGTGGCGGGTGGTGGTGGTCAGCAGGGCAATGTCGTCGAGGTGACGCAGGTCGAGCATCGTCATGATGGGCTCCTCGGGCTTTGAGGGGACGCCCCGGGCGCGACCGGTGAGGCCGCGCCCGGGGCCGCCGCCTGCGGGCGGCGCGATCGTGGGCCGGGCAACGGCCACAGTGGAGGGTTAAGGGGTCAGTGCAGCAGGCCGGTCAGCAGCGATAGCTTCTCGGCGACGCCGAGGACGGTGAGCGCGGCGATGTGCAGGCCGACGAGGGCGATGATGTGGGCGGCCGGGTGCAGGGCGTGCCGGGCGAGCCGGCGCGGTAGCGGGGTGCGGGGCTCGGGGGCTTCGTGTCTGCCCATGACGCGTGTCCTTTCGTGCTGGCGGTGCGGACAGGTGGCCGGCCGTCACCGTCGCGGCGGCAAGGGCCGGACGTGCGAAACTCGGGTCCGGTCAGGCAGGATCAGGCCCGTCTGACCGTTCGGGCATGCCGTCCGCGGCGGGTGCGGGTGGCCAGTCCAGTACGGACGGCGGCATGCCGAGGACGAGCATCAGCCCGATCGTCTGGGCGGTGCCGTCGTCGGGGTCGGCTTCGAGGGCACGACGCACGGCGGCCTTGGCCAGCGCGGTGTTGCCGCGCCGCCACGCGGCGAAGGCCAGCAGGCTGGCCGGCGGCCCCACGAGGTCGGGCTGAGCGCGGCGGGTGACGTCGAGCCACAGCCGCTCCTGCCAGGCCTCATCGTCGGTGTCGTGCCAGGCCACCACCCGCACGTCGGCGTCGAACAGGTGCAGGCTGAGCCAGGCCAGCTCGTCGTCGTCGAGCCGGTCGCCGTCGCGGTAGCGGTCCAGCGCGTCCCACACCGCCCGCATCCCGGCCCGTCGCGCGGCCGCCACGCCCTGGTCGGACACCAGCGCGCCCAGCCGGGCCACGGCCGCCTCGGTGGCGTGCCGGACCGCCTCCAGCGCCGGTCCGGTGACCGCGGCGACCCTGTCCATCTCGGCGTTGTCCGCGCCGCGGGCGTGGCCGGCGACCGCGGCGTGGATTCCGCTGGCGGCCAAATCGAACGGCACCCCCTCGCTCGGGCCGGGGGACAGGTGCGAGAAGTAGCGCTCGCCGGTGACGCGCAGCAGGTCCGCCACGTCCATCGGCCCTCTGGCGAGCACCCGCTTGGCGGCCCGCAGGACCGGGGTGACCCGCTCCGCGGTGCCGTACCCGATCAGGATCAGCTGCTGAGCCCCGTCGCGCGCGGCGCTGCGCGCCATCTCCCGCACCAGGAAGCGCAGGGCGCGGGCGGGGAAGCCGGCCGGCGGCAGGTTGGTGTGGCTGGCGTAGACCAGCTGCCCGTCGGCGGTGCCCAGCAGCACCACCAGGTCGCGGGGGGCGAAGCCGAACAGGTGCGGCACCACGGCAAGCAGGTCCACCGTGGATTCCGCGACCAGCACGAGGGGTTCCGTTACGTCGTCGAACTCGTGGGTGTGGTCGTGGTCGGTCATGACAGCTCCTTCACTGTGCACAAAGGACAACCGGCGGACCCCGTTCCGGGACGGGGCCCGCCGGCCGCAGGGCAATGGGCTAGGAAGAGGCTCATCCGTCGGTGCCGGTGGGAGGGCCGGTCAGGTCGGCCCACCGGATACCGGTCCAGTACTGCCACCACTGGCCGGGCCCCGGTGGCGCGTCCGCCAGCAGCTGCCGCACCAGCCGTGTGCGGTGCAGCGTGCTGGCGACGGCGGCCTCGCGGACGGCGCGGAACCGGATGAAAGACACCTCGCCCCCGAAGCAGGCGTCCGGACCGTCCACCGCGACCAGTCGCAGCAGTACCGCGCCGGCCTCCTGGCAGGCGGCGACCTCCCGGGAGATCTCCGCCTCCTCGATCAGCGCGTCCAGCAGCGTCTGCTCGTCCACCGGCCCACCGCTGGCCGTGCGGCACCGGTCGGCGTACGCGCGCAGGTCGCGGTGGGTCAGGGGTGAGCCGGTGACGGGTACGAAGGTGGTCGCGCCACCGATGCCCCGGTTCTCCACGGTCCCCGCCACGGTGTCCAGCTGCCGTAGCGTGGCGGTGAACGCGACCCCACGCGCCATCTCGAGCTCCTGGTAGCCGGTCACGCCCAGGCTGTGGTCGGGGACCAGCAGCCCGGTGTGCGGCAGCGGGACCAGCGGCTCGGCCGGCGGCGGTGGCGCCGGGCGCCGGGACGGCGCGGCGCGCCACAGCGTCCGGGCCTGCTCGAAACTCAGCCGGCCGTGCGCGTCGGCGGCCAGGTCGGCCAGCAGGGACGCCAGCGCGCCGCGCGCCGGGTCGAGGTAGCGCACGATCTCCACCAGGGTGCCGGCCAGGACCAGGCTGCGTCCCGGGTCGGCGGGGTCGCCGAGCAGCAGCGCGTACCGGCCGGCGGGCGGCTGGCCGAGCCGCTGCCAGAAACCGGCATCGTCGGGGCCGGCCAGTACCACCTCAGGTTGGCGGCCGGGCAACGTGAACAACATGGCCGTAACCCCCTTCGCGATCACTGGTGGCGCCGGGGGTCGTCGCGGCGGCGCGCTCGCGCCGCACGCACCGGCGCAGGGTCACGGCGGTGGTGGCGAAGACGGCCAGGAAGGCGGTCGCGGCGGTGCCGTGCACGGCCACGGCGAGCATCGCCGTGACGAGGCCGGCCACCACGAGCGCCACAACAGTCGACATAGGACTCTCCTTGGGCATGGCGAAGCTGGGGCAGGCACGTTGCCTGCCCCGGCTCGGGGAACATCGGTCAGTGCGCGGCCGCTGCCAGTTCCAGGGCCTTGAGGCCGGCGGCCTCCATCTCGTGCGCGAGGTCGGCGTCGGCCTGGACCTGGGCGGCGGAGGTGACCGCCTGCATGATCCCGCCCGCGGTCAGCTGCCCGCCGCGGATGAAGTGCTCCAGGATGGTGGCCTGCTGCTGCGGGCTGAACGACAGGCTCGCCGCGACCCGCTCCACGGTGCCGGCCGGGTCGGTGACCGGCGCGCCGGCCTTCGCCTCGATGGCCGCCACCTTCGCGTGCACGTAGCCGGGGTTGAGGAACTCCTCCACCGCGTCCCGGGTCTGCGCCGTCACCAGCTCCAGCGCCCGGCGCTCGGTGTCCCGGGACCAGCGGACCACGCCCTCGTCGAGGCGGGCGCCGACGTGGACCTTGCGCAGCGCGTCGGCGGTGATCGTCAGCCCGTTGCCGCACACCTGCACCACCAGCCTGGGGGTGATGCTGTAGCGGCCGTTGCCGACCTCCGAGTTGGTGATCTCGAACCCGGCGAACACCACCGGCTCCTGCCCCGCCGCGTACGCCAGGCCCTCGCCGCGGGCGGCGCGGCCCACCCGGTCCGGGCTCCAGCCGTGCCCGACGTCCTGCCCGCCCCACGGGGACCGGTAGCCGGCCAGCAGCGCCGGCGCGAGGGCGGCGACCTGCGGGGCGACGATCCGCACGTACATGCGTCGCTCGGTCAGGTCGCAGCCGTCGATCTCGACCGCGACGCCGGCGCGGCGCACCCCGTCCAGGGCCGCCATCAGCACGTCCAGGTTGTCCACGATGCCGTACCGGTCCGACAGCAGCGCCCGCGCGATGCCCGGCCCCTGGGCGCTGGTGAAGCAGCGCACCAGGAACGAGCGCGACTGCGGCAGGTGGGCCAGCCAGCCGTTGACGTTCGCGTCGTACAGGTCCGGGTGCTCGCCGCGCAGCCGCCGCAGGTAGCCGATCGGGATGCCGAGCTTGCCGGCGATGCCCTCGTCGCACACCTCGGTCGGCACGAACACCCCCTCGACGGGTGCGCCGCCGTCCTCGGCGCTCGCCGGTACACCGGTGTCAGCCAGGACGAGCCGGCCGTGCTCGGCGCGGATCGTCGGCGCGGCGGCCACCACGTCCAGCTTGGTGCCCTGCTGGCGGGTCAGCAGCTCGTGCAGGTCCTCCAGGCCCGCGTTGCGGGTTGTTACATTGGCATCCATCGGGTCGTTCTCCTTTCGCTGGTAGTGACCCGTGTAGGCCACGGGCGTGCCAGCGCCCGGGGCCGTGTCCGATATGGACATCTAGGAAGGGTGGTCGGGCCGCCGTTGGGGCAGCCCTCGTGGACTCGGGTGCACCAGTGCGCGCCGGCGAACCTCACCCCGCCGTCGTGGTCGGCCAGCGCCGCCAGCGCGCGGGCCAGGGCGTTGAACGCCGCCGCGGTGTGCCGGCCGCGAAACAGCAGGTCGGCACCGTGGGCGGTGATCATCGTGACGTCGACGCGGCGTGCGGCCGCTTTCTGCGCGGGCGTCCAGGTGCGCATCCGCGATGTGCAGCGGCACCGCCACCTGCAGCGCCGTCAGCAGTGACGGGTTGGCGGCCGCGGCGTCGTCGGGGAAGAACCACCGCGTCACGGCCGCCGCCTGGCGTGCGCGTGGATGGTGTCGGTGATGTCGACGGGACCGCCGTAGCCGCCCAGGTACCAGGCGTTGGGGAACAGGCCCAACCGCGCCATGGCCGCGGCCAGGTCGGCCTCGGCCTCCTGCCGCGTCGCGTAGATGCCGAGGGCGCTGCCGGCCAGCTTCGCGTGGTAGTGGCCGTGCTCGAACCCGATGAACCCGTCGTGGTCGTCCGGCACGTCAGCCCAGCCGTCCAGGATGTCGCCGGACAGGTCCTCGGCCAGGTGGCGCAGGCTCTGCGCCAGCAGCGACGCGTCGGCATAGGCGCGGCCGACCACGAGGTGGACGGTGCTGCCGGCGGCCTCGATGCTCAGCACCACCGCGCCGTCGTCACGGCGCTCGACCGCGAACACCGGCTGCGGGTCGCGCAGCGTCAGGCCGGCCATCACACCAGCTCCACGATCCGGTCGGGCCGCGCGCCGAGGCCGAGCCGGCCGGCGATCCGCGGGCCGAGCGCGAGGTCGGCGTGCACGACCGGCAGGTGCCGGCGTTGCCAGCCGTCCAGGCCGGCGGCCAGGTCGGCGCCGTAGCGGCGGTGCTGGCGCAGCACCGCCACCAGGTCGGCCACCTGCTCGATGCCGTTGTTCAGCCCGCGGGCGGTGTGCGGGCGTACCGGCGCGAGGGCGTCACCGACCAGCACCGCGAAGCCGGCACCGACCGGCCACACCATGCGCCGCGGCGGGTCGATGTCCATCACCGGCACCGCCGTGCGCGCCGCGGTGGCGTGGACCAGGTTCGCCTGCGCGGCCGGCAGCCAGGTGTCGGCGTTGGCGTCCACGTGCGCGTACGCCAGCGCGCTGACATGCTCGGGCAGCACGAACAGCCGCTCGTCCGGACGGGCGCCGAACCAGCTGGCGTACTGGTCGGCCGTGGTGTTGAGGTAGAGCGACCAGTCGATGCCGGGCCCTGGCACCGGGGCGAGGTTGAGCAGCACCCCCGGGCACGGCTGCACGCTGGTGAACTCCCGCACGCCGCCGTGCCGCAGCGGCGCGGTGCCGCGGTGGGCGACGTAGCCGGCGTAGCGCAGCCGCCGGCCCGGGTCCAGTAGGCGCCGGCCGGTGGAGGCCCGGCCGTCGGCGAACACCACCACGTCGAAACCGCGACGGCGGCCGCGGGTGAAGCGCAGCACCGGCCCGTCGCCGGCCTCGCCGATACCGGTGACCCGGCGTCCACTGTGGATCACGTGGCGCGGCAGGCGGGTGGCCAGGGCGTGGTGCAGCAGCGTCCACGTGGTGTGCCGGCCGGGATACACCTGCGCGAGCGTGCCGGTGACCGCCCGCTCGCGCACGCTCATCTGCACCGCGTACTGCGACCCGAACGCCACGAACTCTTCCTGGCCGATGCCGAGCCGGTCCAGCACGTCCAGCGCCGGGTCGGCCAGGCCGATCAGCCCGCCGTGGCGTGGCGCGCCGCCGGGGGCCGCGTCGTACACGGCGACGTGGTCGAAGCCGGCCCGCAGCAACAGCAGCGCGGCCATCGGGCCGGTCAGCGAGCCGCCGACCACCGCGATCCGCGGCGGTGCGGGGGGATGTTGATGGTTCATCGGGATCTCCCTCCCAGCAGGGGTGAACAAGGGGGAACCCGGGCACGGCGCGGTGGCCGCGCCCGGGTCAGGTGCGCCGTCGTGTTGGCGCGGGATTCGGCCGGGCACGGCCGGAGGTGGTGCCGTCAGTGGCGCCGCGGTCGCCCGCGGCTAGCGGGGCGGGGCGTCAGCCGCCGTCACCGGTTGGATGTCGATGTGCACGTCCTCGCCGTCGCGGCCCACGCGGGAGGCCCGCCACGGCTGACCGTCCCAGTCGGTGAAGACGTCACCGTCGCGGATGTCGGTGACGCTCACCTCGACGCCGTCCCGCACGACGATGTAGTCCGGCAGGTAGATGGGGCACCCGTCACCTTCGCTGTGCTCGCTGGGTGAGGATGTCCAGGGCGTCGAGGACGTTCTCGCCGTAGTCGGAGAACTCCAGCGTCGCGTCGCGCAGGTCGACGCCGAGTGCCGCCGTGCGACCGCGGGCTCCGTACGCGGCGGTGAGCAGGTCGTCGACGCGCGAACCCTCGAAGGTGTACGGCATGTGGTCGCCGTCCTCGAAGTGGACGGTCGCCTCGGTGCCGGCCAGGAAGTAGCCGTTGTCCCATTCGACGGTGCCGAAGACGACCCAACGGGGGTCACGGCCGTCCATGTCCTGCCAGTGCTCGGCGAGGTGCTGCCTGATCTCGGCGATCAGCGCCGCGTCCTGGGCGGCGCCGCGGGAGCGCTGCAGCAGTCGAAGCAGCTCGTCGCGGGTGCTGTCGTCCAGCCCGTCCACCGGGTGGGCGCTGATGTGGCCGCGCATCGCCGGCCAGCTCCTGCCCAGTGCGTCGGCGATCGTGCCGTCCTGCGCGGCGGTGCGGACCTCCCCGGCGAAGTCGGCAAGGGCCTCGGTCTGGGAGATCTGCCGTTTCTGAGCCCAACTCGTGGGGTCGCGCTCGAACACGAGCACGATAGTGGCCTTCATCGGTGTTACCTTCCTTTTCTACTGAGGATTCGCGTGGTCACATGCCGGTCCGGTGGCTCGCATGCGACATCTCTCGACGGCGAGCACCTCGTTGAGCCCGCTGAGAGGTCGCCGTGGGCGCGACTGAAGGACGGCTCCACGCCCTGTTCGTCCGCTCTGGCGGTGCCATCGCCAGCGGGATCGGCCAGCCAGGCTCGCAGCGCAGCGGGATCGAAAATCACCGCCGGACCCGCGATCGGGATGGGTCGGTTCGTATGGGTAGCCAACGGTCAGCCCTCCACGCCGGGCGGGCGCCAGCGGTCGAACGGGCTCGCGGTCGGTACCGCGCCGAACAGGTCGGTGACGAGAGCACGGGCTCCCGCCGGGCGGAGACCAGCAGCGCTGGACAGGGCCGGTTGGGCGCCGCGTAACCATTCGTCGTCCCATCGGCCGTCGCTCTGGATCTGAACCACGCGGGGCAGCAGCAGCCGGCAGCGCAGCAGCACCGCGGTCACGGCCAGGTCGTACGGCCGCCCGGCGGTCTTGCAGAATGCCCAGGTGTCACCGGTCCAGAAGGGTGCGGGCGGGCCCAGGCGAAAAGCTTCGTAGTCCAGGCCGGCGGTGCCGTCGCCGTTGAACGCGATGCCCTCGGCGAGATCGAGGACGGCCTGGCCGTATCCGTTCGGGCCGGCGACGGCCACCCCGGTGGCGCCGACCGCATCGATGATGCGTCGGGCGTCACCGACGATTCCCGGCCATGCCTGGGCGTAGCCCGGATGGCCGCGCCGCACGCTCCAGTAGTGGGTGTAACCCATCGGTGGGCTCCCTTCGGGAAGGTAAGGAACCCGGGCACGGCATGGACGGCCGTGCCCGGGAATGGTGCGCGTGAGTCAGTGGCCGGGCGCCGGCCGTAGGTGCGGTTGGAAAGGTTGGTGAGCGAGAGCGAGACTCAGGTGTCGACCAGCGCGCCGAACCGCTCATAGGTGGCGGTCAGGAACCGCCGTTGCTGGGGCGAGTACTCGTGCCAGTACTCGGAGGCGGCACCGCGAAGGGCCATGCTCTGCCCGGCGGCCGCCAGGAAACTGGCCAGCGCCCGCCCGCTGGCGCGCAGCGGTGGCGACGGGCTGCCGGCCGGTCCGCGCAGGTCCTGCCCGCGCAGCACCGTGACGCCGTCATAGACGACCTCATAGCGGTACACCGGGCGGGTGCCGTCGAGCCAGCCCTGACGTTGCAGGCCGATCCTCAGCGGAGGGTCACCGCCCGTGAGTTGCGGGACCACGATGGTGAGCATGTGCGCTTCCTGCACGAGCGTGCCTAGTCGTGGACCGGCTCGACCGAGGTGACGGTGACCTGGATGTCCTGGCCGTCCTCGACCGCGTGGTCGACGTCGTCGATGTCCAGACCGAGGTAGTGGCCCACCTGGTAGGCGGCCGTGTCGCGGTCGTCGGTGTCGACCTGCACCGACCCGGTGATGTGGAAGTTCACTCGCAGCCGGGGCTCGTAGGGGGACATGTCGAAATGGTCGAGGAACGCGTCGAGCCCGCCGCGGCAGATGTCGCCGGTGCGGTGCTTGTCGATGGCGTATTGGCGGATCCGGCCCAAGACCTGCTCGTGGTCGCTGCTGCGCTGCTCGCGTTCCTCGCGCAAGTCGGCGATGGTCTGGATCGCCTGCTGCCGCTGGACAGCGAGCCAGGACAGCGCGCCGTGCGTCAGCTGCTCCCGGCGGTCCGGGTCGGCCACCGGGGTGGCGGGCACGTCGTCGGCCAGGCGCAGGGTCCGGTTGTCGTGCCAGACCTCCACCGTGGCGGCGTCGATGCGCTGCAGCACCACGACGTCGGTGCCGTTGGGGACAGTGACCACCGGGGCTGTGGTGGCCGGGCCGTCGGGCAGGCACGCGGCCAGCGGGTGCGGGTCCTGGTTCGCGGCGGTGAAGGTTTGGGCGGTCGGGTTGTCGTTCACCGTGTCCTCCATCGGTTTGTGGGCGGGACGCGGTGCGGCCGGGCGGCCGCACCGCGTCGATGTGCGGTGGTGCGGCCGGACACGCCGGCGCGTAAGGCCCGTGCGCCGCAGTGGCGTCACGGGCAGTGGGGTGAGGCGGCTAGCCGCCTTCTCGCGTGGAGGCTGATCCAGCGGTCCGCAGCAGTCGAAGGATGGCCTCGGGCCGGGTCAGTCGCGGGAGCAGGTTGCGCAGCTGCAGGGTGAGGTTCATCGCCTCCAGCACCGGCTCGCCGCCGTCCGCGAGGGGAAGGCCGAGGCGGTCGAACAGCCACGCGTGCACCTCGACCCAGCTGTAGAAGCGGGTTTCGCAGCCCGGGTTCAGCGGCGGCGGGAACCCGCCCGGCCCGGACTGTCCCACCGCCCAGAGCCGGACCATTTCCCGGCTGAAGCCGATACGCCGGCCGATGTCGGCCAGGGTCATCCAGTCGCCCGCGTCCAGGCGCAGCGGTCGCCGGCCGGCGGACTCCATCTGGCGCACCAGCGCCGGGATGACCTCGTACGGGTCGTCACCGGCCGCCAGAAGCACCGTCTCGGCGTCAGCGCCGGAAACCATCAAGTAGGTGATCATGGCGAGCTCCGATACGTCCTGGCCTGCGGCGTCGCGCGCACGGCGCACGCAAGCGAGCGGACGCTCGGCGATGGGCGCCGACCGGGCAATGGGCCCTTCGACAGCCAACGCCGTCGCCCACGGGCCCGGATGGAACCGGGCGGGTGGACCACGATGTCGCGGTCCGTCTCATCGAACTGGTAGCGCTTTGTCACAGCAGCATTTCTCCTTTCCAAGGACCATGTGTTCGTGGCCGTCGATGGGCAGGGTCCGGCGTCTCCTTCCGTGCTGGTGGGATCGGGGCCCGAGCGGGGCGCGTGCGCCGGCGTCGGTTCGAAGACCCTGGTGTGGGTCGACGAGCCGCGTGTGGCGATGGTGGTGCGTGCCCGAGGCGCGCTCTGGCGGGCGATGCGAGCCCGCGCATGCTGCTCTGTTCGCAGCAAGGTGTCGCGACCGCTGCCGCGAGCGACGGTGGGTGGGGTCCCACCGTTCGCCCGGGCTCGGCTGGAGCCGGACTGCGGTCAGGTGTGCGGCAAGTCCGCAGTGGACAGACCGGATGGTGAGGAGGAAGGTGCCGCGGCAGACCGGCCAGGGGGCGGGTGTGCCGTGGTGCGGCTCCCGGGTCCTCGATGCGGTCGAGGGCGACTTGCGCGCGAAGCGCTGGTCAATGCAGATGTATGCCCTCGACGGTAGACCTTGCCGGACCGCGGCACCAACCCGGTGCGGTTGCTTGGCATGTGCTGTGACCTGTGATGTCACCTGGCGTGAGTCGGTGTGAGAGCCGCGCCGCCCGCGTCACGGCGCTGTCATCGCCGCGCATGCAGGAGCCCCAGCGTTCCGTACAGCATCAGGGCCGCGGCCGCCGGGCCGGCCAGCGCCGCGACGATGCCAACCGAGACGGCGACCAGGGTGCCGCAGAACGCTGTGGGCCACCATCTCGTCAACGCGCCGATGAGGGCGACGACGGCGGCCACCACACCGAAACCGATCGCGATCAGTGCGAGGACTACTACCGCCGCGGCGACGATCAGGCCGGTGGCTTCGTGCGTGTGAACGGGGTTCTGGCGCATTCTCCGTGAAGCCGACCCGAACGTGGACCCACCACACCTGATGAATCGGACTGGGGCTGCGCGAACCCGTACCGGCGCTGGCGGTCTGCACGCACCCGCAGTGATCAATCACGGAGAACGCGCCAGAACCGTGAACGGGGCCCAGATGTGCGGGACTTCTGGCCCGGGTCGGGTGGTTTTACATGATTAATATCGCTGACCTTGGGGCCCACTTCTGTGGTGGCGGGGCCTCGCGCTGTTCCCGTCGGGACCGGTGATCGGCCGGTCGGGCGGCCGAGGCGCCACGGTAGTTGACAAATGGTCTGCGAATGCAGGCCTGTGACTACGGCAGGTCGCAATCACCGCGCTGCGCTTCCGGTCCGGGACCTGAGGCGGTCGCCCGCGGTCGACCGGGCTGCCAGCCGATCGGTCAGCAGGCCCGCCATGGCGCGCACGCCGTGGCCAATCGCCCGCTCGTCGGCGGCGAAGTCGGGGGCGTGCGGCGCGCCGTTCATCCCCGACTCGGCGTCCGCGACGCCGAGGTAGAACATCGCGCCCGGCGCCTCGTTGAGGAACAGGGCGAAATCCTCGCAGTTGAACGGCCAGGAAGCTCGGGCCCATAAGACGGACTCCGGCCCCAGCGCCGTGCTCAGGTAATGGCCGGCCGCCGTGCTGAGCTCCGCCGAGTTCACCATGGCGGGGAACGGGTCGGCGGGAAACTCGACGTGTCCGCCGGCAGCCGCCGCGAGCCGCTCGACCCGCGCGCGCAGCTCCGGAAACCGCTCCTGCGGCCAGACCCGCAGCAGGACGTTGGCGACCGGCCGCGCGTCAAGCGTCTGCTCGGTCCACTGGCCGACGCACACGGATTCCTGGATTGACGCGGCGATCTCGGGCTCCAGCACCGCGTGGAAGCGCGCGTGGTAATCGGCGAGGCTCTGCGGGTACTCGACGGTGCCGAGCTGCGCCACTTCGGCCGCGACGGCCGCGTCGTCGCCGCCCGGCAGCACTATCCGGATGTGGTCGAGCCCGGGCAGGCCGTATCCCGGAGACACCGCGATGGTGCCGAAGGGGAACGGACTGCAGTGCAGCGCGTAGAACTCGCGCGGTGCGAGCCTTTGCACCAGCCCGGTCTCGAGCATCGCCCGCGCGCCTTGCAGGGACTCCTCGGCCGGCTGGAAGACGAACACCAGCCGGCCACGCACCGGCTCAGCTCCCTGCGCCAAGGTCCGGGCGACGCCGACGCCGATCGCGGTGTGCAGGTCGTGCCCGCACAGGTGCGCGACGCCGGGGATGCGCGAGGCGAAGCCCTCGTCGAACGCCCTGTCCGAGTGCGGGAAGGGCAGCACGCTCGTTTGCGCGTCGACGGCGTCCATGTCCGCCCGGTATGCCACCGTCGGGCCGTCCGCGGAACCGTCGAGCACCGCGAGGACTCCGTGCCCGCCGACGCCGGTCGTCACCTCGAGTCCTGCTGCGCGCAACTGTCCCGCGACCAGCCCGGCCGTCTCGCGCTCCTGGCCGGCCAGTTCGGGGTGACGGTGGATCTCCCGGCGGAGCTCGATCAGTTCATCGTCAAGATGTGTCACCGGTAAATCTTGCGCACAACCGTCGATTCTTCGCGCCACAAATTCGGCTTCCGGGTGCCGGCGTGCGCCGTGGGCGGACAAGTCCAGCTCGACCTTGCGGACCGACGGGTGGTGGGTCCCTAACTCACGAACACAGCAAGCGGCCGCTGAGGCGTGGGCCCAAGAGACTCATACAAGTGGGACCCGAGGACACCGACAGAACCAGGCCCAAGTGTTCTCGCGCGGCCAGGTCGTGGACCAGTAGGCGAAGCCGCCAGTGGCCGCCGCGTACAGCAGCACCACGGTGCCCGCCGCGCCTGCCGCGACGCCGAGTAGCCGCCCGCGGCGCACGCGCGCCGGCACCGGCTCCGTCATGGGGCGATGGTAGGTACGCGCGTCAATCACCGTGGCACCTGGAGAACCCCACGACCGGCGGCCGCCGCGCTGCAAGCGCGCGATCAGGGCGAGCATCACCCGGTCAGGTCGAACTGGTCCGCGTTGGGGGCGTACATGCTGCCGCGGCGGCCGTGCTCGCACGGCAGCTCGATCAGGCGAGCACGCGGGTGCGGGTCCCCGACGAGCGCCCAGACCGGCCCGGCCGGGTTGTCCCGGTCGCCGGACGCGCGGACCGTCGTGGCGACCGGTACGCCACCGGTCCGGGCGGTGAGCGCCTCGTGCAGCGCCCGCTCGCGGCCGCTGGTAGCAACGACGAACAGGACCGGATAGGCCGGGCCGCCGTCGCTGGCGAGCCCTTCGTACGCGTCGAGCTTGTCGGTCAGCCGCCGGATCGGGCGTTCGGTGCCGGTGTCGTACTCCAGGAAGAGCCCGACGGTGACCGGCCCGGTCCGGAGGTGTTCGCGCCACAGGGCGTGCCCGTCGGGGTGGATCCGGTTGTGGTAGCGGGCCGCGGTTTCACGCGGCGACCACCAGGCCAGCAGCTCGGCCGAAAGGTGCCGGCGGGCGTGGGCGTACAGGTCGATGAAGAACTGGCTGGCGGCCAGGTCGTGTGCCAGCTGCGGGTTGCGGGCCAGCCGGGCGTGCCGTTCCCGCAGCGCTTTGGGCGTGGGCGGGAGTTCGCGGCGGGCGGCGGCGGCGAGGTGGGCGCCGACCGGGCCGGTGACCCAGTGCCACGGGGCGAACCCGCCGCCCGGGTGTGGGCGGTGGAACCGGTCCACCACGCCGAGGGCACGGAGTTTGGCGAGGCGGTGGCTGGCGGTGGAAGCGGCGTTGAAGAACGCGATGGTGAGTTGCTCGGTGGTGAGCACGCCGTGCCGGTCCAGCCAGTCCACGATGGCCAGGTCGCGGTCGGACAGGTGCGCCATGACCGGCAGGACACTGGCCCCTGGGCGGCCGGGTTGATCCCCTGATGGGGGATGTCGCGCCGCCGGCGGATTCGCCACCACAGCCTCCTTCCAGCGCATATCCGCGCTCACACCCGGCAGCAGGGTCGGCAGCACGCCGCCGACCCTGCCGCTGACCCTGCCGCTAGGGCTCCGGCCGGCCGTGCCGCCGTCCGTTGCCGTCGCGTCCGCCACCGTTGCGTCCGGTTTTTCCGTTGCCGTTGCGTCGCGCCCTGCCGGTACGACGCGGCGGCTCGCCGTCGTCCGGGAGGCCGGCGCGTTGGGCGTTGGCCGGTTGCGTCTTCGGCAGCCGCTCCCGGGTGATGTCGGCGCAGCGGCGGCGGATCGCGGTCGCCTCGCCGACCGCGTCGGGGGGCGGGTCGGTCTTGAGCGTGAACGCGGCCGTCTCTCGCCCGGCTGCCAGCAGCCGGGTGGCGGCGGTGTACCGGTCCAGATGGGACAGGTCATGCTCGTCCAGCTCCGGCAGCGTATGCCGGGCCAGGGGCCGGGCGTCCTCCGGCGAACAGGTGAAGTAGAGCTTGTTGCGGCAGTTGGTGGAGATGGCGGCCGCGGTCTCCCGCGGCAGCTGCGACAGGCCCTGGTGCGCCAGCACCAGGGAAAGCCGGTAGCCGCGAGCTTCGGCGCAGATGTCATCGATCGAGCGAGGCAGGTTCAGGAAGTTCTGGCACTCGTCGATGATCAGCATGCAGTCCCGGCGGGCGTGTTCGGGCTGGGCGCTGCGGGCGGTGGCGGCCTGCCACACCGAGGCGACGACGAACGAGCCGAGCAGCTTCGCGGTGTCGTCCCCGAGCACACCTTTGGGCAGCCGGCACAACAGGATCCCGCCGTCGAGGACGCCGGCCATGTCGAAGCTGGAGTGCGGTTGGCCGACCACGCGGCGCACGAACCGGCGCAGCAGCATCGCCCGCAGCCGTCCCAGGACCGGGCCGACGGCTTGCGCGCGCATGCCTTCGGGCATGGAGGCGTACCAGGACCAGAACCCGCCGAGGCCGGCCGGGTCGGTGAACTGCTGGACGAGCTCGGCGCGAAGGCGGCGGTCGTTCAGGAGCGGCGGTACCAGGGTGAGCATCGGGTTGGCGCGGCTCATCAGCGTCAGCAGCGCGGAGCGCAGGATGTCGTCGATGCGCGGCCCCCAGTGCCGGGCGTAGATCTTGCCGAAGATCGAGACGATGTTGTCGACCACGAGATCGTCGTCGTCGCCTTCGAGGGGGTTGAACGCCGGCGGCGGTTCCTGGTCCGGGTCCAGCAGGACGAGGCGTTCGGCGGCCTCGGCCGGGAGCCGGTCCAGGATGTCCTGGACCAGGTCGCCTTTGGGCTCGATCACGACCAGGCCGCGGCCGGCCTTGATGTATGACAGGGCGAGGTTGAGCAGGACGGTGGACTTGCCGGTCCCGGTGCTGCCGACCATGTGCACGTGGTGGCGCAGGTCCTCCAGGCTGGCGGCGACGGCGTGCCCGCCGACCTCGGCGCGGCCCAGCCGGATGGTGCCCCGGCCGCCGGACGGGACGTGCACGGGTGCGGGCACGGCCCGGGCGCGGGCCCGGTCCAGGCCCGGCACCGACAGGTCCGCCGGCAGGCCGGCCAGTGAGGCAAGTTCCGGTGTGGACAGTACGAATCCCGATCGCAGCCTGTGGTTGGCGAGCATGGTGGCCGGGTCTGGTACGGGAAGGCGGCGCAACCGGTTGGTCCCGGTGTAGACCGCGTACGCGGCGGCCAGGCCGGCCGCGAGTGCGGTCACCCGTTGCTGCACCGTACTGCTGGCGTGTTGGCGATGTTCGGTGTTGGTGGCCGCGTACCGGATGGCGACCTGCCAGTGCGGGCCGGTGACCAGCTTGTCGACCGCGGCCCGCAGGTCCCGCTCCCGCGCCGGATCCACCCGCCGCACCGCCTCGTGCCCCCGCGCGGAGGTCCGCTTGGGCGGCGCGAACATGTCGACCGCCTCCAGCAGCACACCGCGGCTCCTGCCCGGATCGCGCAGCCGGTTGATGGTGTGCCGCAGTCCGGCGACCCGGTACCGGCTGGCCGGACGGGCCAGGATCTGCACGCAGGCGTGCTCGTTTCGGTGCAGGCCGGTACCGGCGGCCACCACCTGGCGCAGCGGGTCGGCGTCGTGGTCGGTGCGCAGCGGATACACCTGCGCCAGCGCCGGAACCAGTGCGCCGCCGACCGCATAGCCACCCGCGGGGAGGGTGGTGGCCGGTTCGCCGGTGGTGACGGTGGCGGCCGGCCAGGCGGCGCGGGCCGCGCCGGCGATGGTGCGGGCGTTGACGGTCCCGGGCACCCAGACGGTGATGGTCAGCTGCCGGCCGCTCCACCGGTACTCGAACCCCAGATGCGGCGTGCCGTAGAGCAGGCGGCGCCAGCCGGTGCGGAACAGGGTGCCGTGGGCGGTGGCCCAGAACTGGGCGGCCCCGGCCGGCTCGACCTGCGGCGGGGGCAGGATGGTGACCTGCTGCGCGCCCCGGGCCAGCACGCGGTGCCGCCATCGCGTCAGCAACACCTGCGCCCACACCGCCGCCGACGCGCCGACGGCGGCGAGCATCGCGGCCAGGTACGGGAGCATCGAGGTGCTCATCAGAACAGGTCCGGATCGTCGACCACCGCCACGGCATCACCGGTCTCCGATGGCTGGTCGGTGGCCACGAGGGGGTACTCGTCCTCGTCGGCGACCACCTGGAACGGGATCCGCAACGCTCCGGACAGCAGCAGTGCCTCGCCCTGCCGGGCGGTCAGCAGCCGCTGCCGCTCCACCTCGGTCAGACCGAACGCGTGCGCGACGGTGTCGATGGTCTGCGGGGACTGGCCCATCAGGATCTGCGTCGCGCTGTTGTTGATGACGGCTTGGCCGAGGTCGCTGCCGAGCACGTCGGCGATGTCCTGGCTGACCACCGCGACCCCGGCGCGGCGCTTGCGGGCGGCCTTGGCGAGTTTGGCCAGCCACAGCGCGGCCGCCGGCTGGCGCAGCATCGTCCACGCCTCGTCGACCACCACCAGCCGTCGCGGTGACCGCCGCCCACCGGGGGTCGGGGTGTCGATGGAGCGCCAGATGCTGTCCAGCGCGAGCAGCGAGCCGATCGTGTGCAGCTCGGCCGGCAGGTGCCGCAGCGACCACACCACGCATGCCCCGTCCGGCCGGGTCGTCGTCGGGGCGTCGAACAGGCCGGCGAAGCTGCCCGACACCCACGGCGTCAGCCGCGCCGCCAGGGTTCGCGCCGCCGGGTCGGTGTCGGCGGCCAGGACGGCGTGCAGGTCGGTCACCAGCGGGGCCGGCCGGCCCCAGGTGGCGGGGTCGGCGGTGATCCCCGCCCGGCGGTAGGCGGACAGGATCGCCTTGTCCAGGGCGGCGGTCTCGGCCGGGGGCAGGCTCTGGCCGGTCATCACCGCGACCACGGTGTGCAGGAACAGCGCCCGCCGGGTCAACGCGTCCGGGCGGCGGTCGCCGGCGGGCAGGTCGAACGGGTTGAGCTTCACCCCCGGTGCGCCGAGCTGGACGACGGTGCCGTCGACGTGCCGGGCCAGGGCGACGTACTCGTCCTCCGGGTCCACGATGCGGGCCTGGACGCCGAAGTAGAGGCTGCGCAGTGTCTCCAGCTTGACGTGGAAGCTCTTGCCGCTGCCGGACGGGGCCAGGATCACCGAGTTGTGGTTCGGCAACGCCCACCGGTCCCACATCACCAGCCCGTTCGAGTCGCTGTTGAGCCCGTACAGCAGGGCCGTCGTCGGCAGCGGGTCACCGGGTAGCGGGGCAGGCAGGTCCGGGCTGGCGATCGGCAGCAACGCGGCCAGGGCATAGCTGTCCAGGGTGCGGCGCACGCCCACCGTGTCCGTCGCGAGTGGCAGGGTGCTGGACCAGCCCTGCACCTGCCGGTAGGTGACCGGCTGCAGCTCCAACAGCAGGCCCGCCGCCGCGGCCCGTACCTGCGCGCACGCCTCGGCCAGCGCCTGCGGCGAGGAGGCGTGGACGGTGACGTAGATACCGGCCCGAAACAACCGGTCCGCGCCGCGCGCGACCCGGTCGGCCAGGTCCGCGGCGTCGACCGCGGCGGCCTCCACCTGAGGGTCGCCGAGCCGGCCCCGGTCGGCGTCCATGCGCCGGGTCGACTCCAGGCGGGCCCGCTGCCGTCGCAGCCGGCTCGCCGCGTGCTCGGCCGGCATCGGCTCCACATGGATCGCCACATCCAGGCGGCCCGGCCAGGACAGGATCGTCTCCAGGCTCGCGGCGGGCAGGCTCGCCGGATAGCCGGTGACGGCAAACGTCGCGCACCAGCCGTCGCCGACCCGCAGCCGCCGGGCACCCACCTCCACCGCATCCGGCCCCACCACCGCGGCCACAGCGGTGCCTGCCACGGCTGCTGTCTGGCGACGCCACCAGGCCATCACGCACGCTCCTGCTCAGCATCGCCGGTGACCACCGCACCGGGTCGAGCGTGGCCATCGGTGGGGGTCTGCCACGGCCGGCACGCCCCGGCAAGGACGTCACAGACCAGGCCGCCATCGAGCACCCGGGAGTCCACACCGAGACCGGACAGGGCACGGGCGGTGTGCTCGGCGTGCCGGCGCGCCACCCGCCCGTCGCCGGCGACCTTGTGGGCGACGGTCACCCGCCGCACCAACGGGTCACGCTGCTCGCCGAGCCAGCGCAGGAACTGCGCGTACCCGTACGCCGCCCGCGCCAACGCTGGATGCGGCAGCCCGTCAACGCGGGACTCCACCTCGACCGCGTAGGCGTCCATGTCCACGCCGCGGGTGGACACCACGATCTGCACCGGCCCGATTAGGCCGTGCAACCAGCTCGCGTACCCGCCCAGCAGGGCCGCCTGATCGGCCGGTGAGCGCATGCCGAACGTCAGCGTCGACACCGCGGTCAGCGCCACCCGGCCACCGTCCCGCAGGTCGACCACGCCGTCCTCGTCGACGGCGGTCGCCGCAAGCCGCAGCGGCGCCACCACCGGGACCGGTGCCTCGGGCGCCCACCATGGTGCCGCCCGCCCACCGCCGGCCGCTGGGACCAGCCGGCGCGGCGAACGCGCCGTGCGTAGCCAGGCCAGCAGCCACCGGTCCAGAAACACACCGTCGCGGCGCCCCAGGACGACCGTGGCCACCACCGCGGCCACCGGCAGCATCCCGGCCGCCACCAACAGCGGCGACACCAGCGGCGTGAGCGCCTGGTAACCGACCCACAGGACCGCGCCCGCGGCGGCGAGGATCGCCACCTGCCGCACCGTCAAACCGAACAGGATCCGGTCCGGCTGGTCGATGTCCGCCGGCACCGGCGCCTGCAGACCCATCTCACCCTCCACTGTGACCTCCACGACGTGGTCGAGGAACAGCGCGCGGCACCGACGGCCACCCGGTACCGGTCGGCCGCCGCGTGAGCCGTCCAGCCTGGGCAGGTTCGGCGACGGCGGGACGCCTGGCCGGCGGCGCGGCCGGCCACCCGGTACCCGTCGCCCCGGCCCGCCCCGGAGAGGCAGCGGGTGACGCGGGCCGCGAGGGCCAGCCGGTGCCCGACGCCCGCGGAGCCTGGCCGGCGGCGGGGCGCGGCGGCGGGTCGGCCGGCCAGCCCGTCCCGGACGGGCGCGCCCCGTAGGCCTGCCAGCGCGGCCGCTTCAACGGCATGGCATCCGGTGTCGGTACCGGTCGCCGCGCTCCGCCGCCGCCCGAACCCGAGCCACCGGGAGCCGAGCCGCCGCCGCTGGGCCTACCCGTGGGTCCTGGGCCGAGGGCCAGCGGCTGGCGGCCGCCGTGCGGCCGGCCGCGCCCGACGGTGGCGTGCGCCCGCCGCGCGCTGGGCTCACCATCCGTGGAGCCGCGGCGGACGCGGCCGTCCCGGCCGGGATGGATGTGCACGTGCTGGTGCAGATGCTGGCCGGCGGCGTGCTGATGGAAGTGGTTCGGCGGGAGGCGCAACCCGGCTGCCCGGGTCGCCAGCCGCCGGCTGCCCACCACCAGGCCGGCGGCGCGCAGCGCCTGCTGCACCAGGATGACCCGCACGATGTGGCCCAACGTGGACGCCGCCCGGTTCTGGTTCAGACCCACATGGCGCGACAGCCACTTCGGGATCCGGACCACGACCCACAACACGAACACGGCGATCAGCAGATTCAGCAGCCCGGTCGGGTCGTGCGGCAGCCCCAGCGCGGGCAGGTTCGCTCCCGGCGTCAGCAGCACGCCCACCGCCATGTTCAGCGCGGTCGCCTGCAACACCTGCACCGCCAGGGCGCCCAGCAGCGACCGCCACCACAACCGGGCCACCACCTCGGTGAACTCGAAGCTGTGGCACGCCAACGCGATCGGCGCCGTACCCGCCAGCACCAGCAGCACGGCGACCCGGCCCAGCCAGGTGAACAGCAACGCCACCAGCAGGAACAGGGCCAGCTCCCGGACCACCACCACGACGATCGCGTGCTGCGGGCTCGACGCCCCACCCATGATCACCCGTCGCAGCTGCCCGAACCCGTCGTCCTGCGCCCCGAACTGGGCGCTCAACGCGGCGGTCACCGCGTTCGCCGCCTCGATCACGAACGACAACACCGGGGTGGAGAAGTTCGCCACCGTGAAGCCGACGACGAGCCGCGGCAGCAGGTCCTTGACGGTGTACCGCTCCTGCACGCCGCCGCCGCGCACCATCGCCAGGATCCCGGCGACCATCACGGCCAGGACCAGGCACGCGTTCGCCACGAACCGTGCCCGCCCGGACAGGTGGATCACCTGCGGCAGCACCGTCACGTCCGGGGAGCGGAACATCGACCCGGACAGCAGATCCAGCGCCCAGGTCAACGCCCACAAGGTCACCGCAGTCAGCCCGTCGAGCAGCACGCCGCCCAAACCGCGGATGATGTCGTCAACCACGGCTCGGCCCGCCCGCCGTCGTGACGTCTGTGGTCGCGAGCATGGCGCTCACCCGCGCAGGATCGAGTTGAGGATCGCGACCAGGATCGGCGCCAGCACCACCAACGCCGCTCCGATGAACGCGCTGCGAAACGCCGACTTGCTCTTCTCGATCTCCGTCGGGTCGTCGCCGGCACCTATCCGGCGCAGCGCACCCCAGGTGGCGAAGAACGCCGCCACGGTGAACGCGATCCCCATCAACCAGTTCCGGGCCCGCTCGATCAGCGCCACCAGCTGCGCGGTGCTCGGATCCTGCCCCGGACCGGCCGGGTCCGGTGCCGGGGTGGGCGCTGCCCACGCCGATCCCTCAGTCAACACGACGATGCCGGCCACGACGGCGACCACCACGGTGGCGTACGAGATCCGGCGGACGATGCGGTACATGGGTCACCTCCACGGTTCGCGACGCGAGATGTCGGCCGCGACGGGCGAAAAGAGATCTCGCCCGCGGGGCGGACGGGTGGAAGCCGTGCTCCCTTCCGTCCGGTGCGGTTGGCTGCATGCGTGACCGTCCAGCCGGCCCGCCCGCCCCGCGAGCAAGACGGGACCTCACCTGTCGAACCCGGCTGATCCCGCATCGGTGAAGAGCGCCCCTGTGAGTTGGGGATTACCGCCCGGTGGGCTCACAGCGGACCACAGCGGGGTCTGGTTCGGGGTGGGCGAGAGCCAGATGGCGGTCGCGTCCATATCGGACGGGCAGGCCACCGTTCCGGCGAGGATCGCCTCCCGCAGGCGGTGCTCCGCGCGATGACGGCGAACCACCACCGTGTTCGTCCGCTCGCCCAGCACCGCGGCCACCTCGCCGACGCCGACATCCTCCAGGCGTGTCACCCCGATCAGCCACGCCTCCTGCCGGGACAGCACACCGACACGCACCGCCTCCAGCAGCACGAAATCTGGATGCCCCCACGGCGCCCGAGGCGTCCGGGAGGCGAACTGCGACCACACAGAGCTCGGCAACGCCGCGTCCTGGTGCACCTGCTTGACGCCCGCCCGGTGCGCGGCACGCAACAACCGCGCACACAACGCCGCCGCTTCCACATCCACCCGGTACAGCTCGGCGACGAACCCCTCCGCGACCGCGGACTCCAGATCGTCCCGGTCACCGGCGAAGCTCACCGACAAGCCGCGCACCGCCCGGCGCAGTCCAGGCATCGCCATCCCCAACGCCACCACCAGCCACGACGACCGGTCCGCGCGGGCCCGCACTATCAGCTCTCGCCAGACCGCGTCCCGCACCGCCAGCGGCGTTTGCCGGAGCAGCAGCAGATCCCGCAACGGGCGCAACAGGATCCGCCCCGCCGGCAGCGAGCAGCGCACCTCCTGGGCGAAGTTTTCGCGGCGCAGGAACAGGTTCGTCGGCTCCTGCACCGCGACCGCGAACACCTGCTGCGCCACCCGCAACGCCGACGTCGAATACTCCCGCGATGCTCGCGCCATCTCGAGCTCCTCTCGCGACAGGGGCCGTACCGCCTGCGGTACGCGGCCCGGGAGCCCCATCAACGCACCAGTGCCCTCACACGGGTCTCACCTGACCACCCCTCGAAGCTCTGGCGCGCCGGCCACCTGCGGGCGCGGACCCGCAGGCCAGCGGTGTCACAGCCACGGAGACGGCACCACCACCAGCGACCATCGATTGCTCACATCGCCAGGCCACCGGCGCGTTGGCCGATGTGAGTTCAGGTGGGACAGCCACATCACCGGGTGGGCAGATGGGAGGACATGGACGCCAAGGCTCTGGAGCTGGCTCACAGGCGTTCGACCGGACTGCCGTTGAACGGCAGGCTCCACGCCACGTGGCGTGGAGCCTGCCGTGTGAGTTCGTGTGAGCCGATGTGAGTCCATCGCCGGCTGCGGCCCTCACCCGGGCTCACATACGTTGACCTTGGCGGGTCCTGGCAGGCCTGCACCGGGCACAAAGAGCTCGCCCCGCCGGAACCGGATCCAGGGCAGCGCGCACACCAGCCACGGCAGGAGGTCACGGCATGACCGGCGGCGCGACCAAGGCAGCACGCAACATCTGCGCCGGCGCGGTCGCCGCGATCGCGGCCTGGTCGTCCTACTCTCACATGGTCCACGTCGCGCTGAAGTTCGGCGAACGACCGGAGGTCGCGTACGCGCTGCCGATCAGCGTCGACGGCATGCTCGTGGTCGCCAGCATCGTCATGGTGGACGACAAACGTCGCGACCACCGCGTCCGTCCCACCGCCCGACTCGCCTTCACCGTCGGCGTCCTGGCCTCCATCGGCGCCAACATCGCCGCCGCCGACCCCAGCGTTGGCGCCCGCGTCGTCGCCGCCTGGCCCGCCATCGCCCTCCTGCTGGTGGTCGAGATGCTCGCCCGCCCTCCGGCTGCAGATCCGGCAGAAGTTCCGCCCCCAGCCGCCGAGGCGCGGCCGGCAGCGGAATCGACTGCCACCGCCTCGGCTCAAGTTCCGGCGGAACTTTCGCCGGTGGCCGGCATCGACATGCCGCCGACGGCGGCGGCGCATCTCCCGCGCATCTCCCACACCGAGCCGACCGTCGCGCGGAGCATTCCGGCGAGTGATGGCGCTGGCAGCGGTCTAGCCCACCCGCTCCCCATCGCGGCCCCCGCGAGGTCGCCGCGATCCGAGCCAGAAGTTCCACCGGCAGCCCTTCCGCCGCAGGAGCCAACCGCCGTTCCAGCGGCGGCCATCAACGTTGTTCCGCCGGAACCTCCGCATCTGCGGCGCGACGACATGGCTGCCCGATCACCGGAACAAGTACGCGTCCCAGCCGAGCCGCACCGGCAGATACGGCCGCCGCGACGCCAAACCGCCGCTGCCCAGCGCAGACCCGCCGCTACCACCCGACAACTCGCACGCCAGATCCTCGAAGCCGAACCTCACCTGTCTCGCACCGAGGTCGCTGCTCGCCTAGGTGTCTCTACCCGCCGCTTGCGTGAGGTCCTCGCCACCTCCACATGAGCCTGGCCAGGCGCTCCGCAGGCACGCTGGGGTGCCTGGCACACCCCTGGTCGGTTCGCATAGAGCTAATCGAGTAACTGCTGCCGGGGCGTCCGGATTTGCCGAATTGAGTGCGTTACGGCGGGCTGGGATGACCGAGTGGGTGGTGGCTTTAGGTGATCGGCTTGATCAGGCGGAGGTTGACGGGTTCGATCGGGATCAGGCGGTTGGTCAGCGTGACGCTGGTCTGGCCGGTGCTCAGGCGGATGAGCAGGGAGCTGCTGCCGTTCGGGCCGCCTCCTGCGTGTCCGCAGACGTCCTGGGCCTGGTGGAGTAGCCAGCCCAAGCCGATCTGCGCGCCGCTGGAGTCGCGTTCGGCGTGGGGTCGTAGCGCTTCGCTGGCCAGGTCATCGGGCAGCAGGGACGCCCAGGTGAGGCCGAAGGTCACCAGGTCGGGGGCGGTCGTCCACAGGCCCCCGGCGGCCGGGAGGGTGACCATCTGGTTCGGGGCCGGCTCGAACAGTCCCTCGGGAGTTAACAGGTATTCGGTCACCGAGTCGGTGCTGGGCCAGGTGATCGGGAACGATGAGCTGTTCATCCCGAGGGGCTGGAGCACCAGGCGGGTGGCCGCCTGGTCGTAGGCGGATTCGGTGACATCGGCGATCAGCTGACCCAGCATCGCGTATCCGCCGTTGCTGTAGGCGAAGGTACCGCGCGGGCCACCGCACGCCAGGCGTGGGCCGACCAGCGACATCAGGTCCGGCACCCGGTCGGCGAACAACTCGCCTGGGCTGTGCACTCCGCCGGTGTGGGTCAGCAGCTCCCGTACCGTGACGGTGTCGTCCTCGAGTCTGACCGTGCGCAGGTGCCGGTTGGCCGGGTCGTCCAGCCTGAGCCGACCGTCGGCGACCAGCCGCAGCACCACGGTAGAGGTGATGAGCTTGGTGATCGAGTACGCCGGGAACTGGTGATCGGTCCGCAAGGCCTCGGCGCGCTCCAGGCTCGCCCAGCCGTGTGCAGCCGCCCAGCCAGCGTCGCCGTCACCGGCGGCGCCGGCCATCGCCAGTGCGACCAGCCCCAACTCGGCGAAGGACTCCGCCGCCGCCGCGACCGCCGCCGGTGGCACATGGCCAGAGGTGCGGATGGACGGCGCCTTCACACGCGGGTCGGTAACCTGAGCCGGCACAGGGTAGACGAGCAGGCCGGTCAGCCGATGCGGCGGCCTGGTCTCGGCCGCCGCCTCGATCTGTAAGTCGGCGATCCGCGCGCGCACGCTCACCAGCGTCTCCGCGGCGACGATGAGCTCCTCACGCAGTTGCGCAGCAAGATCCGACATCGTAGAGACCACCGTGGACGGTCCGACCGCGGTCAGGAAAGCTTCGTTGAAGTGGCCACGCAGTTCCTCCTCGTCCGGGGCCGTCCATTCCGGGGAATCGGCGCCGGCGAAACGTGAGATCACCCATCTCAGCTGCGTGAGTGCACCACTGACCGAGGTGGTCTGGGCGTCGATGAGTCGCTTGAGCGCGGTCCAGCTCTGCAGTCCGTACTCGCGGGCGATGGCCAGCTGCGCATCGTGAAGTGTCGCAAACTCCCCAGTGGCCAGGCGTCGTTTCGCCTCAAGCTTGACATACCGCAGATTTGGCCGGTCGGGCAGCGGGCGTGGCTGATCGGACAAGGCAGTCCTTCCTCGGCGCCCGCGAGTCCGCGACATCGGGCTGGAAGATCTGCCGGAAACACGATCGTCCCAAGCCGGTGAGCTTGCAGCTCTGCCCGCGGACCCAGAGGCGGCCGGGAAACCACCGGCCAAGAGCATAGTCGGTCAGCTGCCGTTCATGAAAGTCAGTAATATCGTCCCGGCCTTGTGCCGCCGACGCGGGCCGGACGGTGGTAGCCGATGTCCTGTCTTTCGGTCGCGTTCAGGTCAGTGAGATGCGCATCGGTCAACGGTTGTTCGAGGTCGGCTGGTGTGGCGACATGCAGGCCGACCGCGGTGAACAGCTCCGGACGCGGAACGGCACGAAACGCCGGTGCGAGTGCATGAGGGTCTGTGTCGTCGGCCGCCGTGACCAAAGTCGTGGCCGCGTTCAAGAGCAGTCTGAGCCGTCCACTGTTGGCGCCGACGCGGATGAGGTAGTGGTTGCGCCCCACGGCCGGCAGCTGCACGGCGCCAAGAACCTGTTTGCCGGTTTCTCGCGCGGCCTGGTGCACCGCGGCGAGCCAGATCCTGGCCACGGCGGGATCGAGGTGGGCCGTAGTGACGCCCCAGACGATCACCGGCTACGCCTTGTCCCGGAGGACGTCGTTGATGATCCAACGCAGTGCGGTAACGGCGTGGGAGTAGCGAAGGCGCCCCGGCTTCTCGGTGGAACTGGGCATTGCTCGCGCATCCGGCGAAGCTCATCGAGCATGCACTGCAGGCGCTGCTCATCGGTCACTGGGCCACCATGCAGCTTGAGCCGAGATGCGGCAACGTCTACCACCTGGGCGTCACCGTGCGTCACTCATCGTCGATCAGACGATGTCCGGTCGTAGCTGATATGCGCGCACCCAACGGTGCGGTCCTCGACGGCGACGCTGCATCGTATCGTTCAAAGATGCATGTCCTGGACGACCCAGCGAACTCGGCTAGGGTCGCAGGTTTTCTGGCGGCTCACGCGGAGCGGTGGGCAAGGACCTCGACGGAACAGATCCGGCGTTCGGCGAACGTCAACGGCCGGACGGTCCGCTTCCTGCCGTGCCGATTGCATTCCGTCTCCGTCCGGACCGTAACGTCAGCAACTCATCAAGCCTTGACCAGGCGCCCGATCTACCACGATCGGCTCGTCACTAAATGTGACGGCGAGTGCCGCTCACGGCGTCCGGTCATGCCGAGTTGAGTGCGCTCGGCATGCTTTTCCTTGATCCACGTCCTAACATGCCGAATTGAGTACGTTGGGTCTAAGCCGGGGGCACCTCTTGCGTTTTTCTTCTCTAGAGTGGCGGTATTAGCCATTCGCTGGCCCGGAGGGGGTCCCGCCATGAGGTTCGTTGATGTCATCCAGGAGGTCGACGCAGACGGCAGCGTCAGCTTGATGATACGAACTGACACGATCGTCGCATTCACCGTTTATGCGGCGGAGGTTCAGATTGAACGCGCGCTGTTAGGTCCCAAGGTCCG
The DNA here is from genome assembly GCA_037414955.1 of Actinomycetes bacterium KLBMP 9797. GTDB lineage: Bacteria > Actinomycetota > Actinomycetes > Mycobacteriales > Micromonosporaceae > Phytohabitans. The sequence goes on along the minus strand of JBBEWH010000086.1, from coordinate 61,683 downwards.
GACCGTTTGGTTTGTCAGACTTCTGACCGCGATCGGCTGGTACAGAAGCTACCCTCACTACAAGAGCCGCGATGAAGCCTACTTGGCAGCAGTTCAGGTCCTTGGAGCTGAAGTCGTACAATGGCCGGGAAGCGGATAGGTTAAGGATCCGGCATAGTGTGCCAGCTCGGTTGACGCCTCCACCTTTCGAAGCTTCATGTGTAACGACCTTGATCGGTGAATCCAACCGAGCGCCTCGCTCACGAGGATCGGGCACAGGCTGCCCTCGCCGGGCCGCCCAACCCAACTGGCGAACGCGATCATCGACGGCGCGCTGATCTCGATCTACCGCATCGCGGATCAGAGGCCCTATTACTCCGGTAAACGCAGACGGCACTGCGTAACGTGCAGGTCTTGGCAACCCCGGCTGGGCGGTTTGTGTGGGCTTTGCCCGCGCTGCCCGGCGCAACCGACGACCTGAGCGCAGCCCGTACCCACGGGCTGATCGACGCCCTGGCCAACGGTCGACGTGGGCGTGACCCGGCCCGCGGGCCGACCAGGTCTGCCGGCGGGCCGTCCTCGACCCTGCGGTCGATCAGGCCGTCGGCGATCTGCCGGGTCCGCAGCCGCAGCAGCTCGACCCGCCGCGCGGTGAACGCCTTGGCAGGGAGCCGGTGCAGGCGGCTGTGCTCCCGCGGGTCCATCGGCAGCATGCCGACCTCGATGGCCTGCGGCGTGATCCGTGGCTCGTCCCGCCCGACGGTGGCGGCGCGGCTGAAGCGGGGGTCGCCGAGCACGGTGTGCATTTCCGCGTGGCGTGTGGCGTGCCACGCCTCTTCTCCGAATGATCGACCACCGGCCGCCGTCGAGCAGCCCGCTGTTCCGCGCGAACACGGGCATCGTGGCGATCAGCGCCTTCGCGCCGTACAGGGGGACTGCGCCGAGGACCCCGAGCCTGGGATTGTCGCGGCCGTCGCCGGATCGGTCAGGCTGACCGACGACCTGGCGCGGCGATTGGCCAGGCCCCCCACCTGGCGGTCCGCCGGGTGGTGGCGGGCAAGGACCGGACGCCGCCGCTGGCGACGCGCACGTGCTAGCCGTGGTCGTACGACTTGATCACGCCCACAATCGGAAGGTGGCCGGCGATACCGCGTAGGCGGCAGCGACGAAGCTGGTGGCTCGGGCGCATTAGAGCCTGGTTGGGACCGCACCCGGCACGTGCTGCGGCTGCGGCGCGCCTTGCGGGAGTTTCCCCGCCGCGCAACAGGCCTTCGACGACCTGGCCGCACCAGAGGCGTTGGAGCTGTTGGACCGCGCGCCGGACCGGATCGGGCCGCGCGGCTGTCCCGCACGCAGATCGTCGCGGCGCTATGCCGCGCGAACCGAGCGAGCACATCGTGTCAGGAAACTGGCTGTTGGAATAACTGAACGAGAAAGCGAGCCACCGACCGTTGAATGGCCCGACGCCTGAAGGCTATTCCCGGTTGCCGGAACGCAGGCCACAATGAGAATGGGATCTCGCCCCGTCCTCTTCGGGGTAGGGCTCCGGCGACAGCGGCACGACGGACATGGGGAGCTTCAATGTTAGAAGAGGCGCTGCTGATGGCGGCTTCGACCGGAGCGACGACGCTGGTCACGGCGATGGCTACCGACGGGTGGCAAGCCGCCAGGGATGGCGTCGCGCGGCTCCTTGGCCGCGGCGAACCTGCCCGGCAGGCCGCCGTCGAGTCCCGCCTCGACGAGCACGAGGCCGCCGTGCGCGGCGCCGACGATACGGACGCGCTGCGTGAGCGGCTCGCGGCGGGTTGGCGTACCGATCTAGAGCTCCTGTTGGAGCGCAGTCCGGAGGCACTGCAGGAGCTCCGGGTACTCACGGCGCAGATCCAGGGTGCGCTGAGTCCGGCGCAGCAGGCGTGGGTGTCGGCGCACACGATCGTGCAACATATCAATGCGTCCGGGCAGGGATCCATTGCCGGAGGCGCGATCGGCGGCAACGTCATTTTCCACGGCCGTGACCGCGGCCACGAGCAGTGACCGCGGAGCAGCGCATCAGCGCTGTCGATGGCTTTGCTTATGGGGTGATCGGTGCCGATCTGCATGTGTTCGGCGACGGGGTTCCGCTGTACTTGCTGGCAGAGTACCGGCGGGCGCCTGACCCGGACCCTGATTGGTTGCGTGAGCTACCGAGCCGGATGCTGAACGCCCGCAACGAGGTCGTCGAGTTCACCGGCCGCGATACGGAACTGGCGAGTCTGCACGCTTGGCGAGAAGAAGAGCGCCGCCTCGGCGTGCGGTGGCTACACGGTTCCGCCGGCCAGGGCAAGACTCGCCTCGCGGCCAAGTTCGCCGCTGAGTCGCAGGCCACCGGATGGAAGGTGATCGTCGCTATCCAAGGCCCTGGAACGGTACTTGCCCCTGAACGGTTGAGGGAGGACCTGCGCCAGAATGGCCACCAAGGCCTGCTGCTGATCGTCGACTACGCCGACCGCTGGCCGCTGACCCATCTGACGTGGCTTCTGAGCAACCGGGTGCTGCACCAGCCGGTGCCGACACGGATTTTGATGTTGGCGCGTACCGATGACGGCTGGCCGGCCGTCCGCGCTGCGCTCGCCAACCTACAGGCGGGCACGTCCGCGCTGCGGCTGCGGGCGCTCGATGATGGCGGCGACCTGCGACACCAGATGTTCCGGACCGCGCGGGACGGGTTCGCCGAGCGGTACCGCATCGATGACCCGCACGCTATCCGTCCGCCGCCGGCGCTCGATGAGCCGGCTATGGGCTTGACCCTCGCCATACACATGGCGGCGTTGGTCGCCGTCGACGCCTATGTCTCGGGGCGGCACACGCCCCAGGGGGTGGAGGCGTTGACGATCTACCTGCTCGATCGCGAGCAGCTTTTCTGGAGGCGCCGCTACCTCGACGACCACACGCTCGGTCCCACCGACGGGACCCCCCACACACCTCCGGCTGTGATGAACCGCATCGTGTTCACAGCTGCCCTGACCGGCGCGATGCCCCACCCGGCCGGGGTTGCCCTGTTGCAGCGGATCGACGCGGAGGCCGACCACGAGCGGAGCCTCGCCGACCACGGCGCCTGCTATCCGCCGACGGATGCTGGCATGGTCCTCGAGCCGCTGTATCCGGATCGGCTCGCCGAGGACTTCCTCGCCTTGACCCTTCCCGGGCATGACGCCGACTACCCCGCACAGTCATGGGCCGCGGATGTCAACGACACCGTGCTGACCGACGGACCGTGGCTCGGCCGGTCGTTCGCGTTCCTCGCCGCCGCGTCCGAGCGGTGGCCCCACGTCGGTGCGAGGTATCTGTTTCCGGTGTTGCGCAGACAGCCACGGCTCCTGCTTTCAGCGGGCAGTGCCGCGATGGCTGCGGTGGCGGCCGTCTCCGACGTCGATTTCCCGGCGCTGCATGCCGTCGCGGACGCGGCGCCGCGGCAGCGCAGCGTCAACCTCGACGTGGGCATGGCGGCCATCACCGCCCGGCTGACGGCACACCGGCTGGCGACGGCCACCGACGCGCACGAGCGTAGCGAGCTTTATCACGAGCTCGGCCGACGGCTACTCAACGCTGGTCGGCATCGCGAGGCACTGGCTGCGACGGAGGCCGAGGCGGCCCTTAGCCGCGAGTTGGCCTCGGCGGACTCACAAACATTGCCCAACTTGTCGGTGTCACTGGTCAACCTCGGGCAGACCATGGCAAAGGTCGGCCGGCATGAGGAATCCGTGGCGGCCACCGAAGAGGCGGTGGCTATCCGCCGGAGGTTGGCCGCGGCCGATCCGGAGTTTGGTCTCCCGCTGGCGCGATCGCTGAATGCCCTGGGCAGCCGGCTGGCCAACCTCGGGCGGATCGACGAGGCGCTCGCAGCTGCAGAAGAGGGGGCGGCACTCTTTCGTCGGCTGATGTCCGGCCGCGACGACGTGTTCGACGAGTGGGCGGGGATCCTGGTCAACCTCGGCAATCGGCGGGCGGCTGCGGGGCGGCACGCCGAGGCGCTTGAAGCGGCACGGGAGGCAATCGAGTGGTACAGGGTGTTCCCACCTGAGTATCGAATCACCGTCGCACCGGATATCGCTGCGGCGCTGCTCAGCCTCTCCAAGGCCCTGACGCAGGCCGACCAGCACGGGGAAGCGCTCGCAGTGAGCGAAGAGGCGGTCGCGCTGCACCGGGAACTGGTGGTCGCGAACCCTGCGTTTCGATCGGGTCTCGCGATGGCCCTCGACAATCTGGGCGCCGACCTGTCACATCTCGGCCGTCACGAGGAAGCGCTGCGCAGCACCCAGGAGGCGCTGACGATTCTGCGCCGCATCGAACCGGAAAACCCGGACGGTATACGACCCACCCTCGGCCTGACGCTGATTAACCTAGGCGGACGGCTGTCGAACATCGGCCAAAGGCAGCAAGCGTTGATCGTCACCGAGGAAGCAGTTGCCACCCTTCGGACGCTGACTGGGCGCTACCCAGATACCGTCCGAGACCTTCTGGCCGGGGCGCTACGCAACCTCGCCACGACCCTGTCTGCGCTTGGCCGGCACGACGAGGCGCTCGCCATCGGCGAGGAGGTGGTGTCGGTATGCCGTGTGATCGTCGCCGAACATCCCTCTCCGCAGGCATTCAAAAGTCTCACCGAATCACTCAACATCCTGGGCATGCTTCGCCTCGACATGGGACTGCGGGCCCAAGCGGTGGCGGCGGCAGAGGAGGCGGTCGCGTTCGCCCGGAGCCAATCCTCAGCGTCCGAGGACGCAAGATTCATCCTCGCCGCCAGCCTGAGCAATCTAGGCACGATTCTCGCGAGCATCGACCGGGCCGGCGAGGCGGCCACGGCCGACGACGAGGCGGTGTTGTTACTGCGGCAGCTGGCCCTCGCGCAGCCCGGACACTATCTTCCCCACCTCGCCAGCGCGCTCAACAACCTCGCCAGCCGGCGATTCGACCTGAGGCAGCGAAGGCGTGCCTGGGCCGCGGCGTACGAAGCCGTAGCGCTATACCGCGAACTGGCCGAGGAAAGACCCGGCGCCCATCTCCCCGGCCTCGCCGGCGCGCTCACCAACCTCGGCTCCTTACTCGCCGTGCCCGGCTTCCGCAAACAAGCGCTCGCCGCGACTCGTGAGGCAGTGATGTTGTTTCGCACGCTCGCTGAGGAAAGCCCGTCCCACCAGCCCGACCTGGCCACCGCGCTAGGCAACCTGAGCCTGGACCTGCTCGCCGCAGGCAGCCGCGAAGAGGCGTTGGCGGCCGTAGAGGAGGCGCTCACGCGGTACCGGGAACTCGTCGCGAACAATGCTAGCCGCTTCCTGCCCGACCTAGCCCGCACCCTCACGGCCGCTGCCAAGGTCCGGCCAGCCAGCCAGGGCGCATTGCCCGCCGCTGAAGAGGCGCTTGCTATCTACACCGGACTCGCCCAAGACGAACCGCAGACATTCGCAGGTCCGGCACGCTCCGCGCGCGCCGGGCTCGCCACAGTACTCAAGGCGCTTGGCCGGAAAGCCGAAGCGAAGGAAATCCTCCGCGCGTTGAAGCGCAAACCCTAGGATTAAGCCAAGTCGGCTGGACATCGAAATACCGGATATGCATGCCACCAGTCGCTCGCCCTGCAGCCGGAGCTGGCGGCACGAGTCGCGGCGCCAGGGACACGTACCTGGATGACAGACGCTGAATCAGCAACGACACGCAACCCGCGCAGCTGCACACCTGAGCGTTGCGCCGGTCCAGCCTGTAGAGCGAAAGTTCACATCGATCACGGGCTGTGTACAAGGCGGCTGCGGGACGACGACGCGCCGCCTCACCGCGTCGTGGATATCTGACCGCCCCAAATCACTAGGTTGGAACACGGTTTACTCTTCTGCCGCCGACAAGGCGCTACGGCGAGCGCACACCGTCACGGAATGCTTGCCTCGGTGGACATCGGCCCGGATCCAGTGGGCGCCTGGCACGGCGTTTGGCTTAGCCCGAACGGCGGATCTTGCGCATGAGCATCGCCCAAACGCCGTACCCAGAGCCGACGTTGCCGGTGATCACTCCCGCGGCAGACCCCATGGCGAGAGCGTTCGCGCACTCCGGGCAAACCTCGCGTCCAGTGATCGTCTTCTCGAAGGGGTCTCTCACGCGCCGGCGACAGTCAGGGCACTGCCGAGCTGACAATCCCATGAAGTCCTCCCCGTGACCCACGTACCTGAAGGGTACGGTTGCCATGCACATCCGGAAGGGCCCGCGTCGTACCCAGTAGCTTCAATCAAGTAGACGTCCGCTTCTGGACACCGTCCAGGCGGCTACTCAGCCGCCCTTGGCAACCCAGTACAGCTGCTTGTGGCCCCGCGCCTGCATCACCGCCGCGAGTTCTTCGGCGTCCGTGCGCGAGTCCTTCCGCGCGACCTCGAATCGGTTGCCGTTGTCGTCCTGCCGCCAGACGATCCATCGATCCAGCAGATCACGATCCGCCAGGCCATGCTCGGCCTCCACGCCGGAATGATCGGTCGACATCAGGACATGATGCCTCGTCGGCGCCTACCGCGGCATCCGGAGCCGCGATCCGCGTGTTACGCAAGGTGACGTCGGCGGTCGGTCGGCGTCCGGATCCGACAGCGATGCTGGCCGGCGGTCAGAAAAGACCGGCCCGCTTCGAGATTCGTGGTTAGCCTCCCCTGATGTACGACGACGGCTGGGTTGAGCTCGAGTGGGAAGCCGGCAAAGTTCTATGGAACGACTTCGCCGAACGATTCCAGTTTCGTGCCGGCAGTACCCCGAAGGACTGGCCGGCGATAGCCGAGCCGGTGCCATCGGTCACGTGGGACCTGTCGCCGATCTTCAGCGGCGACTGCCCTGGCGGGTTCGACACTGGCATGCTAGCGGTCGCCAGCTCGGTTCTCGGAACACTGCAGGACTGCACCGACTGGTACGAGACCGTGGCCTTTCACGACTGGGTCCATCCTTCGGCTCTGTTTCGACCACATCAAGTCGACGAGCCGCAGGAGGTTCCGGGCTGGGACACCGGTGGGCTGTTCCCCAACGGTGACTACACCATCTTCGTTGGACGAGAGCACGCGTTCGGCATCGTCGGACATCCGTGGGAGCAGAGCCTGTGCGTATTCGGTGAAGCGGCCGTCGATGCCTTCACCATCCGAAATGTCAAGGTTCTCGATACGATCCTCCGGCGGCAGAGCACGCCGTAAGCCAGGGCAGGGCCAGGTACAACTCGTCCTCGATGCAGCGGCGACATCACCGGTCAAGAGGAGCGCGGATCTGGCCGCGAACCGCGAGGCGCCGGCCAGACCCGGCCGAGGGTGTCTTTGGCGCGGTCACGTGGCCGGTGTGCTGGGCGCGGACGAACTCGACGAACGCCGCCGGCCATCCCAGCGGGCAGTTGATGCCGGCTGACCGCATCCACGATGGCGCCATCGACGCCAGTGTGAAGATCGAGCAGATGGGCTCGACCGGATGACACGCGAGAGGCCAACGGTAGGTGGCCAAAGGTAGGTGGCCAAAGGCGATCACACGGGATAACACCGGCTGTGGCTCCGTAACGTGTGAGCCTTATCGCGCGCATTTCTTGGATGCATGCGTGACCGGTCAGCGGGAGCCGAACCTGCCATGGACCGACACTTCGACACGCCAAGGCCCAAGTCAGATGACCAGCGCACCGGTCATGTCGCGATGCCCAGAGTCATCCGCCCAACCGTTTGGCGGGCTTCGGCCGCACAACAACCGGGCTGGCTGTCATCGGAGTTGGCGAGGCTGCTGCTGAGCGACCGCACGAAGCCAGGCGACGTCGTCCTTGACGTCGACGACGACGTCGCCTTCGCAGCCACGGCGGCGCAGATGGGTAGGCGTCACCACGCACTGGGCGGTGAGCGGTACCTCGCGAGCATGAGTCACGCCGCCGGCTACATCGACCTGATGCTGTTGCACTGGCCCCGGCCGGCGGTCAACCCGCACCGGTTGCTTCGCGCCTGCCAGCCCTTGTTCGGCAGTACCGGCTGCCTCGTGGTCGCGGTCAGCGCCGGGGCCGACCACCGGCTGGCGCACCTGAGCGCGCTCGCCAGCGCCGGAACCGCGGTGGGGCTGCGCACCGTGCAGCACGTGGTAGTCCTGGCACCGGATGCGGCTACGTCCGCGGCCACCGCCGAACCGTCGGGTGGCCAGCGGGGCAGGCGCGAGGCGGGCCCGCTGGCGAGGGGGCACGGTGTAGGAGAGGTCCGCGCTCCGCACACCGACCTCCTGATCTTCCAACTCGGGGCGGCCGACGATGAGTGAGCGCAGCACCATGCGGCATGGCGTGAGCGACGGCCGCGCCGACGAGGCAGCGACCTCCGCGCCGCGTACGACGGCCGTCCCTTCCTGGCTCCACACGTCGGCGACGCCGCTGCAAGCGGCCCTCGGCGGCATCGGGCAGGACCACATCGGCCCGGCGGCCATGCTGTGGCCAACCGGTCAGGACAGCGACGCTGGCCAACGGGCGGACCGCTACCTACCGCAGACGCTTCGCCACCCGCAACGCACCCGCCCGGCGCTCACGGCGCAGGCGATCCACCGCTACACACGTCCTGGGCAAACCGTGTTCGACCCGTTCGTGGGCGTCGGCACCACCACCGTGGAGGCGGTGTACGCCGGGCGGCGCGCCATCGGTGTCGACGTTGACCCGCGCTGGGTGGAGTCGGCTCGTCTCAACCTCGGATACGCGTTCCAGAACGGCGCGACCGGCGCCGGCATGGTCCTGCATGCAGACGCCCGTCACCTCACCCCCGCGCCGGGCTGGCTGCGCGACAGCATCGACCTGATCCTGACTGCCCCACCAGTACGGCTACAACCGCTCGCCGCGGCGGCTCGCCGGTGCAGCAACGCCGACCTGGTCGTCCGGCTGGAGACGGACCTGGGGTTGGTGTTCGCCAGCTGGATCCCCCTGGTCCACTCCGGAACGGTAATCGTGCTGACCACCCGCCTGCTGTGCCGGGCACAACAGACGGTGGACCTCACCGTGCCCATCGCATACGCCGCGCGGCGGGTGGGGTTCACCTTCGTCGAACGCGTGGCTGCCCTGCGGGTACCCATCCGTGATGCTCATCAGGGGCTACGCCCGCGTACGCAGCGGCGCGGGGTGCGGCCGCGGGTCGTACACGACGACGTCTTGGTGTATCACGCGTAGCGCGGGGAGGTCGGATCTCATCGGCTGGTGGGGTGAAGCGATGTGATGGCGAGCCGACGCCAGCTGCCCGACCGAGGCGATACCTCACCATCCGCGCCGTAATCGCACTCACAACTGAAGGTACCGCCAACGACACCCACCCACGCCTTGCCCGCCGTACGCCTGAGTCGGTGTATCTAGGCGGCGTGCACCGCGACGTCGCCGACGTTGCCTCGCATGGTCACCAACGTCTTGGCCTCCGGGCTGGTCGGCAGGTCGATGTCCTGGTTCCCGAGCTCGACGTCCACATCGAACCGGTACGAGCCGCTCAATGGCAGGTACACCTTCGTGGTGCCCACGTCGTTGGCGGTGTCGACGCGGGCGGGCACGGTCGCGTACCGCAGTTCCACGTCGCCGACGTTCGTGCGCGCCTTGGTCATCCCCGCGAGCCCGGAGCCTTTGATCTCGCCGACGTCAGTGGTGATGTCGAGCGCGCCGGTGACGCCGGTGAGCGTCACCGCGGCGGCGTCCGCCGCCACGGTCACGGTGACGGCGGCCGGCACCTCGATGCGGTACTCGGTCTCGCAGACGAAGTTGAACGGCCGCTTGCCGCCGCAGCCGTCGGCGGCGAGGAACAGCGTGCCGCCGTCGGTGCGGTGGCTGGTGCGCGGTGGCTCGCCGGAGTACCGGTGCAGCTCGCGAACCTGTACCGGCCCGTCCGTGGCCACGATCGTCACCGAGCCGGCGTCGGTGCGCACGTCGAGCGCGGTGACGGTGCCCGGTACGCCGTACCGGTCCTCCTTTTCGGAGGTGTCGGTGTCGACGACGCCGCAGGCCGCCGCGGCGAGGAGGAGGACGCCGGCGAGGCTCAGCGAGGACACTGTTCGAGGCATGCACAGATCGTGGCGCGGGACCCACGGCCGCGGATCCGGCGCCACCCGGAATTCATCCCTTACGGGCGCGGGAACCCGACCTACGGATCGGTCAACGACCAGGTGCCATCGTCTGACCGGACCGCGCGTGCCGCTCCCCAGTCGTAGAGCGCCTGGAGCACCGGCGCCAGGCTGCGCCCCTGCTCGGTCAGCCGGTACTCCACACGCGGCGGCTTGCCACCGTCCGCGTGCCGGCTGACCAGTCCCGCCGCCTCCAGCTCGCGCAGGCGCTGCGCGAGCATCTTCTCGCTCGTGCCGGGCATCAGCCGCCGCAGCTCGCCGTACCGGCGCGGGCGCTCCTTCAGGTGCGCCAGGATCACCGTGCGCCACTTGCCGCCGACCACATCCAGCGCAACCTCCACCGGGCAGTGGTACCGCCTCGGCATGTCGCCTCCTCTCGGGCACTTACCAAATGGTGCGTACTTGATCATCCTCGGCACGGATGCTGGGCTGGAGCCGTGACCAATGAGACCACCTTGTACGAGTGGGCCGGCGGCGAGCCGGCGTTCACGCGGCTGTGCGACGCGTTCTACCGGCTGGTCCGCGCTGACCCGCTGCTCGGGCCACTGTTCGCCGGCATGGACCCGGACCACCCGCGGTATGTCGCGATGTGGCTCGGCGAGGTCTTCGGCGGGCCGGCCCGATACACCGCGGAGCGCGGCGGGTACCCGCACATGCTGAGCAAGCACCTCGGCAAGGCGATCACCGAACGGCAGCGCCGGCGGTGGGTGAACCTGATCATGGACGCCGCCGACGAGGTGGGCCTGCCGGACGATCCCGAGTTTCGCGCGGCGTTCGCCGGCTACATCGAGTGGGGTACCCGGCTGGCCGTGCTCAACTCGCGACCCGGCGCGGACCCCGTGCGGCGGGCACCGGTGCCCCGCTGGGGTTGGGGAGTGGCACCGCCGTATCAGCAGTGATTCTTACTGCCAGACCCGCGCCAGACGCTCGAAGGTCTCATGGTCGCTGTGTCGTGGATGACACACAAGAGGTGTAAGGCCAGCGCGCCGTGCAAGGAGGTGAACTGTTCCTCGCCGGGCACTGATTGGGCCGGCACACCAAGTGCGCGCGACAGAACGAGGCGGCCGCGGGGGCGTCACCGCTGGGAGCGTCGAGAGCCGGCTGCGATGTGCCATGACCCACTATCGCAAGCTCTGTCACCACCCCGCCAACACGGCGCGGTGGCCACTATGACTTCCACAGGCGGCGGGCTGCGGCCGCGAACAGCCCGGCCGACGGTACTAAGATGACGGCCCTCAGGATCCTCACCTCCAGCCTGCTGTTCGGCACCCGCGGCGTGTGGTGTCCCCTGGTCCAGCGGCGCGCCGAACACCATCATCGCCAGGCCGATTAGGGCGAAGATCGTCATCCCAGCATGCCCAGGACGGCGTAACGACCCTTCGCCTTGACGGCAAGCGCGCCGGCACGGGTGCCGTGTCGCCACGTCCTGGTGGAGTGCCCGATTCGTAGGTGACGAATTTGTTGGAGTGAGTCGGCCATCCGGTCGAGCATCCAACCTCATGGTGAGCGGCTGTCGTGTGGTGGATACGGCGGATGATCATGCCGCCCGTGCTGGCGCCACCGCTGGCAGTCGAAGTGCGTTCGGCCATGTCCCAGGGGCCTGGGCCGGCCCCCGGATATCGATGTGTATCTGATTCTTGGCGGACTTGCCCTCGGGTCCATGTCCGGCTGCAGTTGATGCGTTACGGATCAGTGTCGGTTGATCCGTGACAGCCCCGGGTAGACGATGGTTTCTCCGGGCAGGGTAGACGACCCGGCGGCTTGCGACATGCCTGCATTGACCGGCAACAACTGGTCCGTTGGGGGTCTGGTGACGAAGCACGTGCTCTACGGCATGCGCGCGGATCGAGGCGAGGCTGTGGCGGGGATTCTGGCCCGGCGGCTGGGTCATGCCTTCGAGCAGCGGGAGAGCCACTGGAAGGGTGAGTATTGGCGCGCGCGCATCGGCTCCTCGACGGTGACGATCGTGTCTCAGCCTGACCCGTACGGCGTCCCGGTGGAGGATGCGTTCGCTGACTACGGCACGCTGGTCTTCGTCGATGGCGGCGGTGTCGAGGACCTCGACGGAGTTGCGGTCGAGGATGACGTGCTCGAACGCCTGCGCTGCTCGGATTAGGCAGCCGGGCGCCGTCGTGGGCAATCGGTCATCGTGTCTGTGGTGCCCGGCGCGGCAGGTCGGGTTTGTGGACCTTGAAGCGGGCGACGGGCTTGGTCGTAGTGCGGGCGACCTCGGCGACCAGGACGTCCTCGTCGTAGATCTGCCAGGTGGCGTCGGCGGCCTCGACGGTCAGCGTGCGTCCGGCATGAACGATGCCGACGTGGATGCGTTGCCCGGCAACAACCAGCGCGCCGCGGCAGGAGACGCGTCGCTGCACGCGTACTGGTTCCGGTGCGGGATGTGGCGGTGGTCCGGCTGGGCGTGCGTCGCGGAGGCGGGTCCGCTCGGTGGGGGTGAGCGGGTTGGGCAGGCTGCGCAGCAGCACGCCGTGGTCGACCAGTTGCAGCAGGCCGCGGTCCAGGCGGACGGTGAGGCGGCGGCCGGCGAAGTGGCTGCCGACCGGGTGGCGCCGTCCGGCCAGCCCGTTGGTGCTGACCAGCCGGTCAACCTCGATCGCGGCACCCAGCTGGAAATCACCCGTGGGGACAGGCGGTAGGCCGGCGGGTCGGCCGTCGTCGGCGAGCAGTTGCCGCAGCTGGGTGGTGGTGAGCCCGGACGGCACGGTCTTGAGCCGCACGTCGCTGACCAGCAGGTGCACTACGGTGGTGTCGGCCCACAGCGTGATCGTGGTGCCGGCCCGGTTCGGGCCGAGCCAGAACTGCTGGCCGCCGACGGTCAGGTTGCCCGAGCCGGGCACCGTCCGGCTGACCTCGACGGCGAGGGTCACCGGCTCGCCGCCATTGGGCGACACCAACGGCGCGGTGGGAAGGACCGACTCGGCCGATCCGGTGCACGGTGGTGCGGGACGTGGTGCTGGCGCCGTAGGTGTCACGGTGGTCGGTAGCCGCAGCGGCAGCTGCTCATCGGATTGGCGGGGCGTGAACCGGTCGGCCGGGAACGCCATGCCCAGCGATTGATGTGGCCGGTTGGTGTTGTACTCGGCCCGGAACGCGTCCACCGCGGCCTGCGCCGTCTGTAGGTCGGGCCGGACTTCGACATGGCCGAGCAGTTCGCGTTGCAGGGTCTGGTGGAACCGCTCCACCTTGCCAGTCGTGGTGGCTGTGCGGGGTTTGGTGTTGCGGGCCACGATGCCGTTCTCCCGGCAGATCCGCTCGAACATCACCTCGACCGGGCGGGGTCGCTGGAACCGACCGGTGAACTGCCTACCGTTATCGGTGAGCACCTCGTCCGGGACCCCGTACTCGCGCAGCGCTTCCGCGAACGCCGCGCACACCGCCCGACCGGTGGCCCGACGCACCACGGTGGTTATGACACAGAACCGGGAGTGGTCGTCCACCCGGTGACAATCTTGGTGTCGGACCCGTCGGCCAGCCGGATGCCGTCGACGATGTCGAGCTGCCACAGCTCCATCGGCGCTTCCCGCTGCCAGCGCGTGTAGTCCTGCCGGCGTCGACCGCGCGGCACCGCCTCGACCAGTCCGTGGCGCACCAGCACCCGGTAGATCGTGGTCAGCGACGGAATCGGGCCGGGACACCCGAGCCGGCCCAACTCGAAGTGCAGGCGTCGTTGCCCCCAGCGGGGATGGGAACGGCGCAGTTCGCAGATCGCGGCCTCCACCTCCGGGCGGGTTTGTGCAGGATGAGCATGCGGCCGATGGGACCGATCCGCCAGCCCGTCCAGCCCCTCATCCCTATACCAGCCGACCCAGCGATGAACCGCCTGACGCGAGACCCCGAACCGTTCGGAGACCTCGGTCACCGGCACACCGGCCTGAACCTCCAGTACGGCCCGATACCGCTGTTCCGTCATGGTCAACTCCACCAACACTCGGCGGAGTGTCACGCATCAAGTGAAGCCAACCTGTAACGCATCAACCGGAGTACGACACTTGCCCTCGGGTCCATACAGGAAGAGTTGGACATCTTCGTCTATGTCACCAAGGGGAACCACGGTGAACCACGAACTAACCACGGTGGTCCGCGCCCAGCGGAGCAAAGCCGGCCCGTTCGACGGCAGACCAAGGGCCCGCAGGCGGAGATCCAGCGTTGGCCCATGCGCACAATATCGGCGGCAGATGCGGTCATGTCTCGATTTCGAATTGGTCGATGTCGAGGGCGACGAGGGTCGGTTGGGGAAGCGTTCGACCTCCCGGTCCTTGTGGGCGCACCCGTCTACGTGTGGGAAAGACGAGTCCGGCGAAGGGTTGGTGGCCAGTGCAGTAGTGGGCGGCACGCGCCCACGGACCGACTGGCTGGGCAACGTAGTCGTGTCGGCGGATGAGGCCGGCAGCGTCCACGTAGAAAGTCTGTCGTTGCGAGTGGGTGTGGATACCTGGAGGAAAGATGACCTCGAGGCGCCGCCACCGCTCGCCCGCCTCCAGCCAGGTATCGCCTTCGGAGATGGTGAGCCCGTGGCGGCGTAAGCAGTAGGGGTGTCGAGAGGTAGTTCCACAATGCGTATCCGGCAAAGTACGCGGCATCGAGAACGTCCCAGCAGATGTTGCGGCGTAGTCCGCTGAGCCCTCCGAAGGCGGTGCGGGCGTTACGCCGGGCGTTGATCAGTTCGCCAGCACGCGTCTCGATCCGGACGTCGCCTTGATCGAACACCGCTTGCTGGTCCCGTTGTGGGAAGCCGTGCAAGGCGACGTGCTGTTTTGCCAGCTGCACCCGCGCGGTCAGGTTGGCCAGGCGGTTTCCGGGAAGCGTGAGCGCAGGAGGCCGCCGAATCTGCCATGGGCGGTAAGGGCGGTCATGGCCTGCCAGCGCCCAAGGCCGCCGTGGGCGGTAAGAATTTCGTCGAGCAGTCTGCTCATGGACTAGAGGAATCTGGGGGCCATGTGGTCCACGGTGCGGTGTATGAAGGCGAGGGGTCGGGCGAGGGCCGCCACGAGCGCTCCCGCGAGGCGTCCACGTCGCCGTGCCGAAACCCGCGGCGGGAGCGTCGCGAACAGTGTCGCGAGGCCAGGGAGTGGACGAACAAAGACTGTGTACTCAACGATCTGTCCCTGCTCGTTGACGCGCACCAGATTCATGGCTTCGAGTTCCACCTCGCGCACACGCGCGCGAAAGGAGAACGCTCCCGTATCACCGAGCACGAGCGGTTCTGTGGTGCCGATGTCGTCGAGGACGGCGAAGATGTCACGATGGAGTGCCGTGACCTCGTCCCTGCCCTCGAACAGTTTTGTCGCTGACATCGGGGAGTGAAAGACGACGTCGGGTGCCAAGACCTCGGCGACCGCATCAGCGTCGCCGTTTTCACCGGCGGCGCGATAGCGCGTTGATCGCCGCTGAAGTCGGCGAGGTGGATGGGGCTGCGGGGATAGACACGGAACTCCTCTTGGGAACGAGCGGGCGTTGGTGGCGTTGGGCAATCGATCTGCCTGATCAGCGGGTGTCCCCGGGGGTACTCGGTGGTGTGCGATTGCGGCATGAGCGGATGGCCAGCTCACCCGCCCGTACGGTACCGGCGGGTGCGCTGACGCCTACCGGCCTGGCAACGTCAGCGCTTAGGTCAGCCCGCGCCGCACAGGTCGTCAGGTCCGGACGTGTGGCGCAAGCCTGCTCGGCCACCGTGACCCAGCACCGCAGAGGCCGGCCGCATCAGGAACTGTTCCGTGAACGGCCCGAGAAACTCGCGGTATGCCTGGATACCGGTGAGCCACTCGGCTGGGGGCGTCCAACACGACGCCGTCCGCGATGTAGGTCATCGCCGTCTCGTAGTCCTTGCCGGTCCACGCGCGGTGGTGAGCCAGGGCGATCTGCAATGCTGGGCTGGTCATGATCTCTCCTTCCGGTCGGCTGTTACGACACCCACGACCCGAGAAACGGAACGGCTGTGACCCAGGTCATGTTCGAGGATCTGGTGGTGGAGCACCGGCGCGAGTTGCTGGTGCACTGCTACCGCCTGCTGGGCTCGCTGAGCGATGCCGAGGACGTACTGCAGGAGGCGCTACTGGCGGCCTGGCGCGGCCTGGACGGGTTCGAGGGCCGCGCGTCACTGCGGTCCTGGCTGTACCGGAGCGCCACCAACCGCTGCCTCAACGCGCTACGCGATCGTGGCCGACGGATCCCGCCCGAGCCTCAGCCGCCGTTCCAGCCGCCGGAGCCCAGCCGCCGCAGCGCCGTGACCTGGCTGCAGCCGTACCCAGACACACTGTTGGAGCACATGCCCGACACCGATCCCGGCCCCGAGGCCCGCTACACCGCCCGGGAGGCGATCGAGCTGGCGTTCATCGCGGCGCTGCAGCGACTCACACCCCGGCAGGCCGCCGTGCTGGTCCTTTGCGACGTGCTCGGGTACCCGCTCGGTGAGGTCGCATCGATGCTGGACACCACACCCACTGCCATCAAGGGTCTGCTGCAGCGGGCACGCGGCGCGATCGAACGACACCGCGACGTGGCCCTCGAGACGCCACCGGCACCCGGGTCGGCACCGGAGCGTCAGGTGGTCCAACAATTCGCCGAAGCCTTCGCCGGTGACGATTTCGACACTCTGGTCAACCTGCTCACCGACAAGGCATGGCTGGCCATGCCGCCCGCCCCGCACGAGTACCACGGCGTGGCGGCCATCATCTCGTTCCTGCGGACCACCGCCGCCTGGCGCGTCAGCCAAGGGCTACGGATCCGGCTGCGCCCCACTCGCATGAACGGACAGCCGGCGTTCGCCTCGCAGTTCGTCGGGGACGCGTTCGAGCGACCCGGCGGGCTGCTAGTGCTCACCCTGGCCGGCGACCGCCTGAGCGGCATAACCCTGTTCCTTCACGACATCTGAGCCTGGTGCCCTGGCGACTGTTGACGACTACGGCTACCGCATCGCCAAGATCCCGAAAGCCCGAACGGTCTGCCACGGCGGCGGTTGAGGCGCATTGCCGACGGCCAAGATCGGATACACTGACCTCGGCTAAATGAGCATGCGCCTTTGCTGGCGGCGGGTGTCCCGGCGGCGTGATCAGGTCACGGTATCTTGAGCCTTGATCACCAGGTCGGCCGACCGCGTGGGCGATGGGCCGTCCGCGAGCTTGGCGACCAGGCAGTCAGGGCCAGCCACGCCGTCGTACGACCAGCCCGCGCGCCGACCATAGCGGGAACCCGAAATCGGTTCTTGGTTCATCACGTTTCCCCTCGGGCACCTTCAGGAAGCCGATGGCGGGTCCCCTGCCGTCCGGGTCGACAATGGACGCGCTGTCGGGGTCGTCGAAACCGGGTTCCTCGACGTATCCCAGGGCGCCGGCCCAGAAGGCCGCTATTCGCTGGGGATCGTCGGCATCGCATCCCAAGGTCCAGTGCGTCGCCATGGCGCCAACGTACGTGAGCCGGGACGCGCTGTCATCGGCAACGCCGTGCGCCGCCACAGGTCCGGATCGGCCTGGCATCCGCACGCCGGCCGGGTGTACCCGCTCGCCGTGGGCGCGGCGGCGTGGTGGCGCCGCGACCGTAGCCTCGGCGGGGTGAACCCATCGAACGAGGCGACCCTCGGTGTCGTGCTGGACCCCACGGGGCTGGCGGCCGAGGTCACCGCGCACGGCGCTCGGCTCTCGGTCATCGGCTACGTAGGGGAGCCCACCACCGAACTGCTCGCGGTCGACAGCGACGGCGCGGTGTGGTCGTACTCCCCGAGCCAGGGCACCCGGACGCCGTTGAACTCCTCCGTCGAGGCACTACGCCGTTTCCTCGACCTGTTCGAACAGTTCTTCGCCGTCACCGACGCGCCGCCGCCGGCGACGTACACGGCCGAGCAGATGGCCGAGAAGCTGGCCGCGTTCCGGCGCGGCGAGATCAAGCCGGCGGCCGCGAGGCCGGACAACCGCAAGGCACGCGTCAAGCGGCTCAAGAAGACCCTGAACGAAATCGACAGGCCCGCGGTCACGGCCGGGTGGTGGTCGATCGTCCTGGAACAGCTCGACGACGGGATCCTGTGACCAACGGCGGCCACGCCGGGCACCGACGTCCGCTCACCGCCGCGCTACGGGGCGGCGCCGGTGGAGGACGGCACCCGGGCCGGGCGGGCGGCCCGCACCGCCCACCACGCCAGCAGCAGGACCGTCGCCACCTCCACGACCCCCAGGAGGCGTTCCACGCCGCCCAGCGGGATGGCCCGCCACCAGCGAACCCCGGTCCACGGCTGGGACACCAGGGCCCACAGGATCGGCGCGAAGCAGGCCAGCGACAGCACGCCGCCCAGCGCCACCAGCCGGGCCGGTAGCCGGGCGCCCGGCCCATGCAGCCGCGGCGCCGCCGCCAGCAGCGCACCCGCCGGCAGGCTCAGGAACGCGACGAGGCTCGCCGCCCGGTGGATGTCGCCGTTCAGCGACGGCCCCGCCGCCCAGTTGTGCTTTTCGAACCAGACCACACCGACCAGCCCGGCGACCCACAGCATCAGCGCCGCCACGGCGCTGCGGCGCATCACCCCGGCACGCCGCAGCGCGGCCAGCGAACCCGCCGCCAGCAGCAGCGTCGCGGCGTCGAACGCCCACCCGTTCGACAGCAGCGCGTACTGGCTGATCGTGCGCCGCGTCCAGTCCAGCTCGGCCGACGGCGGCAGCAGGTGCAGCGCGCCGTAGAGGGTGAGGGACGCCGCCACGCAGGCGACGCCCAGGCCGGCGAGCGCCGGCACGGCGCGGGATCGGTCCGTCATCGCCATCCAGCGTGCCAGAGGTTCCGAGCCGCCCCGGCCGTGATCGGCGCCGACGGGCCTGTCGGCCCGTCGGTCCGTCGGCCAGCTGGTCCCCGGCGTCGTCCTGTCATGGCCGCGTCAGGTGTCGTAGAGCCCGTCCCACGGCTCGTGGAAGCCGAGGCGGTCCGGGTACAGCTCGACCCAGTCGGTGTGGCCGCCGTCGCCGGCGCGGTCGCCGGACTCGTCGACCAGGCCGAAGACGATACCGTCGTGACGGGTCTGGAACAGCCGCACCGCGATGTCGCCGTACACCCTTCCGGGCAGCGGCGCCACCAGCTCCTCGAGCGCCTGATCGAGCTCGCCCCGGTCCTGGACGCGCACGATCCTCGAGTGCCGGTACGCGCCGTCGGGCTCGAACAGGTGCACATACGCGTGGTGGTCCCAGGCGGCCGCGAGGAACAGCCCGTCGTCGTAGCGGCCGATCCGGTCCGTGCGGTAACCGGGCTCGTGCGCGATCGGGATCAGCTTCGGCACCGGCATCGGGTCAACGTAGCGCGGCACGCCCGGCGCCGTGACGAGCGCGCCGGGCCGTACGGTTAGATGTCCGGGTGGCTGTCCAACTTGACCTGGATGCGATCGATCCATCGTTGTTGCGCGCCGCCGAGGCGTTGATCGCGGAGGGTCGCGTCGGCGAGCTGTCCGCGGTCGGCGGCGGCGCGGCCGCCACGGTGGACGGCACCGAGAGCTGGGTGGGGATCGTCGATGGCGCCTTCGTCGCCGAGTGCGACTGTGACGCGCCGGGCGCGGAGCTGTGCGTCCACGCGGCGGCGGTCACCGCGCTCGCGGTCGGGGACGGCTTCGCCTGGTCGTCGTCCGCCGTCCCACCGTCGCAGGTGGAGCGGCTGGCGCGGGTGGAGGTGGACCCGCGGGTGCGCGAGCTGACCGCACTCGCCGAGACGCTGCCCGCGCACCGGCTGGCCGCCATGCTCGGCGAGTACGCCGCTGGCGACCGCCGGCTGGAGACCCGCCTGCTGGCCGCGACCGGCCGGATCGGCGCGCCGACCGACGCGGAGCTGGCGACGGTACGCGCGGCGCTGGACGGTCTGGCGGCCGAGGCGACCAGCGGGCGATGGGGGCTGGAGGATGTCGCCCGGGCGGGCCACCTGATGCTCGAGGAGGTGGAGGTGCTCGGCGAGCGCCCGCCGGCCGAGGGCGCGCTGCCGGTGGTGGAGCACGCCGCCCGGTTGTGGGACGACCTGTCGGTCCACCTGTACGAGGCGTCCTACGACCGGAACTACGACGATCCCGGCGAGGTCGGGGACGCGCTGCGGGACGTGCACGTGTCCCTGTGCCAGCGCCTCGACGTCGACCCGGACGAGCTGGTCGACCGGCTGGTCGAGATCATCGGCGCGGCGCAGGGCGAGTCGTGCCTCGACGAGCCCGAGGACTACCTGCCGGTCATCGGCCCCGAGGGCGTGAAGGCGCTACTGGAACGCCGGTAGCGGGCGGAGGTCGTCTCACCGGCTCGCGAGCACCACCGCCACGGTGAGCACGGTGGCCAGCACCGCCGCGGCGGACGCCAGGATGAGCCACCACTGCTGCGACCAGATCCAGCGTGCCGGCCAGGACGCGCCGGTCGCCGCCATCGTCGACGGCAGGCCGGCGGGGTTGGCCGCTACCGGGGGCGCCGCCGGGGCGGTGGGGGCGGGCGCCGCGGTCAGGACGGGCCCGGGCGTGGTGGTCCCGGCCGTCGCGGCGTCGCGAATCTCGGTCAGCTGGTGGTGTACCTGCGCGGCGCTGGCCGGCCGGTCGGCGGGGTCCTTGGCCACCAGCCGGGTGATCAACTGGTCCAGGGAGGGCGGCACGTCGGCGCGCACGGTCCCCACCGGCACGGGTGGCTCGTGCAGATGCTGGTGCAGCACGGCCATCGGGTTGTCGCCCAGGAACGGCGGCCGTCCGGTGAGCATCGCGTACAGCACGCACCCCAGCGAGTACAGGTCGGTGCGGGCGTCGACCGCGTCGCCGGTGGCCTGTTCCGGTGCCATGTACTCGCAGGTGCCCACCGCGGCGCTGGACCCGGTGAGCGCGGCCTGGGTGTCGCGGGTCTGCAGGCGGGCGATGCCGAAGTCGCACACCTTGACCCCGCCGGAGTCGGTGATGATCAGGTTTCCGGGTTTGATGTCGCGGTGGATGACGCCGGCGCCGTGCGCGGCGGCGAGCGCGGCGCAGACCTGTGCGGCGATGTCGATGGCCTGCTCGACCCGCAACCGGCCCTCGCCGCTGAGCAGGTCGGCCAGGCTGCGCCCGTCGACCAGTTCCATGGCCAGGTAGCCGGCGTCCCCGTCGACCCCGAACTCGTAGCCGGCGACGATGTTCGGGTGGTCCAGCCGGGACACGGTCTGCGCTTCCCGGCGCAGCCGGTCCAGCGCCGCCGGTTGCGCCGCCCGCGGCCCGTCGAGGACCTTCACGGCCACCGGCCGGCCGGCGTCCAGGTCGGTGCCGCGCCACACGGTGGCCATGCCGCCGCGGCCCAGCGGCGCTTCCAACCGGTATCGGTGACCCACGATGCGGCCCGCCACGTCCTGTTCCTTCCCGGCCCGGGTCGCTGGCCCGAACCACCCGATAGGTACTCCACCGGTGCCGTCGCCCTCTTCGCGGCGGGCGGTCGCGGGCCACGCCGGCTGCGGTCGGTGGGCCGGGCGGGCTGCTCGCGCCGGGCGGCGAGCCCGCGTGGTGTGCGGAGAGGCGAGAGCCACCGTGCGTGCGGACCACGACTGGTCACGAGCGCACGGCGCCGGCGGGCGTGGCCCTCCGATCCGTGCCGTCAGCCACGGGAGATCGCGGTGCGGACCCGCGGCCGGCGAGTGTGGGGGTCATGGTGGCCTGGGGGTGGGGCGGCGGCGAGGGCGGTGGGCCGGGCAGGCGCGCGGCGGCCAGGGCCGTCTAGGCCAGCAGGGTCGCGGTGCCGACGGTCGAGACGGCGACCTGGTGATGAATGGCGGCACGAGCGTCACCTCTGCCACATCCGACGAGACGTTCTCGCGGCCGTTTTATTGTATACGTCCCGATTCGCAACAAGCCGCTCAAGCTGAAGAGTCCTCCTCGGATCACCGGCATTCTCGGACCCGCGCGAACATCAGCCGATCGGCAGCCAACCCGGACCGGATGGTGGTACGAGGCGCGCGAGGGCGGCCGGGCCTCGGATCAGGGCAGCAGGCGGTAGACGGAGACGTGCGAGCGGGAGTCGGCGGTGAACTCGGCGCCGGACCAGTCGGCGTGCCGGCTCTCCAGCTCGAAGCCGCCCAGCTGCCCCATGAGGTCGAGCTCGGCCGGCCAGATGTAGCGGTGCGAGCTGCGGAACAGCCGCGCCTCCCGGCCGTCGGTGAAGTGGAAGTGGTGGGACACGACGTGCTGGCGCAGCGTGTCGTAGGTGTCCAGGCCGATGAAACCGGGCTCGGCGTGCCAGACCACGGCCTGCTGGCCGGGCGGCAGCTTGCGCAGCTCGGGCACCCACAGCTCGATCACGAACCGGCCGCCGGGGGCGAGGTGGCGGGCGGCGTTGCGGAAGCAGGCGACCTGCTCGGCCTGGGTCGGCAGGTTGGAGATCGCGTTGAAGACCAGATAGACGAGCGTGTACGTGCCCGGGGCGGTCGCGGTGGCCATGTCACCGACGACCACCGGGATGTCGGCCTTGGTCCGCAGCTGGTCGATCATCGGCGGGGACAGCTCGATGCCGGTGACGGGCACGCCGCGCTCGGCGAGCGGGATGGCGACCCGGCCGGTGCCGATGGCGAACTCGAGCGCCGGCCCGTCGCCGGCGAGCGCGGCGAGGCGGTCCACGGTCGGCCCGAGGACCTCGGGCGCGAACATGCCGACGCCGGGTGTGTCATAACCGCGGGCGGCGTCGACGTCCCACACATCCTCGTGGCCCATGCCGCCCACCATCTCACCGACAAGAGCCATGTCCAGCGATTAACGCCCATGATCAAGGCGTCCCGCGCGTCGCCGGAGCGGCTACCGGGACGCCCTGATCATGGGCAGGCGGGTCACCCGGTGGGGGCCGGTGGGCAGCGTCCGCGGCGGGGGCGCCGGTAGGGTGGGCGGCGCTATGGCAGACAGCGACGCGCCCCGGGCCGCGTTCGGTCTGGACGTCTTCGGGCTCGACGACCGGATGCGCCTGTTCGGCTACGTCACCGCCGACAACCGGCTGGCGTACCTGTGGGTATTGCGCGCGTTCGACGCCGCCCGCGCCAACTACGTCGTGCTGCTGCACACCTCCGACGTCGGCGCCGCGCTCGCGAACCTGCACCACGCGCACGCGGACTGCCCCGACCCCGCCGAGCTGGAGCTGCCGCGCCTGCTCGACGCGCTCGTCGAGTGGGGCGTGCTCGACCGCAGCCAGGACGGCACCCGCGCCACCACGCTCGCCGAATACCGCAACCGCCACTCGGTCTACCAGTTCACCGAGGCCGGCTACCGGGCGCACCGCGCGGTCGAGAGCGTCCTGGCGGCAACCATGGACGACACGACGCTGTCCCGCCTGGTCTTCGCCGACCTGCTGGCCGACCTGGCGGCGCTGGCCGCCGCCAACGAGCAGGGCGACGCGGAGGAGGTCTACCGCAAGCTCAACCGGCTCGACCGGGCACTGGCCGACATCGCCGAGCGGGCGGCCCGCTTCTACCACATGCTCGGCGACCTGAGCCGCACCAACGACATCCGCCCGGAGACGTTCCTGGCGCACAAGGACGCGCTGCTGGCGCACCTGCGCGACTTCCACGACGAACTGCAGCGCTACACGCCGCGCCTGCGCGAGGCGGTGCACGCGGTGCAGGAGACCGGCCTCGACCGGATGATCGAAGCGGCGGCCGAGGCCGACGAGCGGATCTTCCGGACGCCGCAGGAGCGGCTGGCCGACTGGCGGCGCCGCTGGGCCGGGCTGCGCTCGTGGCTGGCGCCGCCGGGCGCCGACGACCTCAGCGAGGCCGACCGGCTGGCCGATGCCACCATCTCCGCGATCGGTGACGTGCTGGCGCTGCTGCGCCGGGTGACCGAGGCGCGCCGGGGCGGGGTCAGCCGCGAGTCGCAGCTGCGCCACCTGGCCGCGTGGTTCACGGCGGTCGGCAGCCAGGACGCCGCGCACGCCCTGTACGACGCGGCGTTCGGCCTGGGCGCGCCCCGGCACGTGAGCGTCGGGCACGCCGACCCGGAGGCCATCGCGACCCGCCAGTCGTGGTGGGAGTCGCCGGCGGTGGCGCTGTCCCGCACGCTGGTCGAGGCCGGTCGCGCGCCTGGGCAGGGCAACGGGCGGCCGGCGCGCGTCGAGCGGTCGGAAGGGTCGCGGGCCCGGTTGCGCCAGGCGCAGCTGGCGCGGGAGCGGCGGTTCGCCGAGGCCGCGGCGGGTCTGAGCATCGGCGACACACCACTGGACGACGCCCAGACCGATGTCCTGCTGCGGCTGTTGGACATCGCGCTCGCCGCGCGGGTGCCGGGCCGCCGCGGGGTGCCGCTGGCCGCGGCGGCGTACGGGATCCGGCTGACGCTCACCCCGGCCGCCGGCCGTTTCACGGCCGTGCCGACCGCGCGCGGCACGCTGTACCTGGATGGTTTCACGCTGTCGGTCGGCTCCGCCGACCACACCGCCGCCGCGCGGGAGCTGGTCGCGGTATGAGCCACCGGGTGGCCAGGGACGTCTCCGACCTGGAGCTGGCGGACTACCAGCGCGCCGTCCGGCTCGTGCTGCGCCATCCGCTGATCACCGCGACGTGGCCGGACGAGAAGGCCCTGACGCGGGTACGCCGGTTCGGCGCCGCCTTGCGGCAGGACCTGGCCGACGCGTTCGGGTACCGGCTGGAGCTGCACGGCCAGACCGCGCGGCTGGTGCGGGCCAAGGACGAGCTCGACCCGACGCGGCACGCGACCTCGCGCACCGGGCGCCCGTTCGACCGCCAGCGGTACGCCTATCTCGCGCTGTGCCTGGCGGTGCTGGGCCGGGCCGGCGTGCAGATCTCGTTGAGCGAGCTGGCCGAGTGGGTGTCCGCCGACGCCAACCGCATCACCGGCCTCGGGCTCGATCCGGACCGGGGCGCGGACCGCCGGGCGTTCGTCGACGCGGTCGGCTGGCTGGAGGAGCGGGGCGCGCTGCGGCTCGCCGACGGGTCCAGCACCGCGTGGGCCAGCGACCCGGGCGCCGGCGAGGCGCTCTACGACGTGGCGCGCGATGTGGTGTTCGCGCTGTTCCGCCCGACCCGGGTGCTGCAGCACGTCGACTCCGTGGCGGCGCTGCTGACCAGGAGCATGGCGGGCAGCGGCAACGCCGAGCGGCGGGCCGCGGCACAGGCCGCCCGCCGGGCCGTGGTGGAGCACCCGGTCGTCTACTACGCCGACGTGGACGAGGCGACGGCCAACCACCTGCGCGGCACCGCGCTGGCCGCCGACCTGCAGCGGCTGACCGGGTTGCGGGTGGAGCGGCGGGCCGAGGGCGTGCTGCTGGTCGACACCGTCAACTTTTCCACCGAGCGCTTCCCCGGCACCGGTTCGGTGGCCCAGGTGGCGGTGCTGCTGGCGGCGCGGATGGCCGAGCGGGTGCTCGACCCGGACGGGCGGCGGGCCAAGCGGATGACCGCGCCGCCGCCGCGTGAGCGGCAGGACGCGCTGGTCGCCGAGATCGACGCCGGGCTGCCGACCGCGACGCTGGTGGCCATCGAGACCGACGAGCCGCCAGCCACCATGGACGCCGAAGACAGCGACGACCCGGGCAAGCTGCCGTTCGTCACGGACAGCTTCCTGCGCACCGCGGTCACGGACGTCCTGCGGCGGTACGCGTCGGCGTTCGGCGCGCAGTGGCACGCCGACCCGGACCGGCTGCGCATCGAGGCGGTGGCGCTGCTGGCCCGCTTCGGCGCGCTCACCGTCGTGCCAGGCGGGGTGCTGGTCAGGCCGCTCGTCGGTCGCTACCGCGACACCGTCGCCGCCGTGCGCGGACGCGCCGAACAACCGACTCTGCTCTAGGGAGCGCCATGACGAGCGGCCGCTTCGCGCCCACCCGCGCCGGCATCATCAACCTGTGGGACTACCGCGACGAGGAGTTCCTGTTCGTCGACGGCTGGCTGGTGCTGCGCGGGCCCAACGGCTCGGGCAAGACCAAGGCGCTCGAGGTGCTCTTCCCCTACCTGCTGGACGGGCGCATCGAGCCGCGCCGGCTCAACCCGTTCGCCAGCGAAGACCGCACGATGAAGTCCAACCTGCTCTACCGGCGGCAGGAGGTCGCCCACTCCTACGTCTGGATGGAGTTCCGCCGGGCGGACGAGTACGTCACGATCGGCATCGGGCTGCGCGCCCACCGGCACGTCGACAAGGTCACCCGCTGGCACTTCGTGGCCGACGGCCGGGTCGGCGTCGACCTGTCGCTGCTCGACGCCGACGATCGGCCACTCAGCCGCAAGGACCTCATCGCGCAGCTCGGCGCCGAGGCGGTGCGGGACTCGCCCCAGGAGTACCGCGATCTGGTCGACGCCCGCCTGTTCGGGCTCGGGCCGGCCCGCTACGAGCAGATGCTGGACCTGGTGCTGACCCTGCGCAAGCCGCAGCTGGCCAAGGACCTCAACCCGGTCGAGCTGTCCCGCACCCTCCAGCGTGGACTGCGCCCGATCGACGACCACCTGCTGGTCGAGGCGGCCGCCTCGTTCGACGACATGGAGGCGGTCGCCCGTACCCTCGAGGGGCTGGTCGCCGCGGACGGCGCCACCGCCGCGTTCCTGTCGGTGTACTCCACCTACCTGCGCACCCACGCGCGGGCCGCGGCGGACGCGCTGACCGCCCGGCGCGGCGCCGCCGACGAGCGGCGCACCGCCCTGGCCGCCGCGCAGGCCGCGCTCGCCGACGCCACACGAGCGGAGCAGGCGGCGAACGGCCGGCTGCTGGCCGCCGACGGCGAGCCGGGCCGGCTGCGCGCCCACCTCGACAGCCTGAAGAGCTCGGCGGCGTACCGGTCGCACGAGCAGCTCGCCGACCTGGAACGGCACGTGCGTGACCTGGCCGCCGCCGCGCGGCGGGCCGCCGAGACGGTACGCGGCGAGCGGACCACCGTGGCCCGGCGGCGCGCGGAGTGGGAGCGGGCGAGCGCGGCGGCGCGGGAGGCGGAGGCGACCGTGCACCGTGTCGCGGCCGACCTGCTGCTGGACGCCGAAGCCGCCGGCATCCCGTGGGCCACCGAGGACGCGAACAGTGCGGACCTGGCGGCCCGGATCAGCGCCCGGGTCAGTGGCCGGCGCGACGACGTGCGCGCCGTCCGGGAGCAGGCGTCCCGGCTGGCGCAGGCCGAGCGCGACCACGTCCGGGCGGCGCGGGACGTGGCGGCGGCGGCCGCCGCGGTCGTGGACGCCGAACGGGCCGAGCGCGCGGCCGAAGCCGCGGTCGAGCACGCCCGCCGGGACGTCACCGCCGGCCTGGAGCGGTGGGCGGCGACCCACCCGGGCGTGGCGGACGTCGAGGTGCTGCGGGCGGTGGTCGCACACGCCGGCGAGGAGGGCGTACCGACGCTGAAGGAGGCCTACCGGGAGGCGACCGCGCCGGCCGTGACCGCCCACCGCGACGCGCTCGCCGAACTGCGCTCCCGACGGTCCGCTTTGGACACCCGGCGCACCGAGGTGGCCGCCGAGCGGGACCGGATCGCCGCCGAGCACGACGACGCGCCGCCGGCGGCCGCCACCCGGCCGGCGCCCCGGCGGGGCCGGGCGGGCGCGCCACTGTGGCGGCTGGTCCGGTTCGCCGACGGCGTCACCGACGCCGACGCGGCCGGGATCGAAGCGGCGCTGGAAGCGGCGGGGGTGCTCGACGCCTGGCTGCACCCGGACGCCGGCGGCACCGCGGCCGCGCTGGCCGCGGGCGAGCAGGACGGCTACCTGCGGGTCCTGGCGGACACCGCAAGGCCGGCCGGGCGCACGCTCGCCGACGTGCTGGTGCCCGAGGAGCAGGACGGCGTCCCGGCCGACCGGATCCGGGCCGTGCTGGCCTCGATCGCGCTCATCGAGGCGGACGCCGGCGCCACCGCCACGATCCACGCGGCGACC
Source organism: Actinomycetes bacterium KLBMP 9797 (assembly GCA_037414955.1). Lineage (GTDB taxonomy): Bacteria > Actinomycetota > Actinomycetes > Mycobacteriales > Micromonosporaceae > Phytohabitans. The sequence continues at coordinate 33,816 of JBBEWH010000086.1, read as the reverse complement.
GCGGCGGTGCCGGCCGTCGTCGCGGCGCGCGGCCAGTACGCGCAGGGCGTGGCCGTCGGCGGATACGTCAAGCCGGCACCCGAGTACATCGGCGCCACCGCCCGGGCGGCCCGCCGCGCCGCCCGGATCGCCGAGTGCGACCGCCTCCTGGCGATACTCGACGGCGAGATCGGCGACGTCGACCGGCAGCGGGCGGTCCGGAACGGGAAACTGGCCGCCATCGAGGCCGCGGCCGGCGCGCTGCCGTCGCTGGCCACCATCCACGGTGCGCTGCGCACGGTGGACCGGGCCGCCGCGACGCTGCGCGCCCACCAGGAGGCCGAGTCCGCCGCCAACCAGCGGCTCGACCAGGCGATCGCCGAGCAGGCCGCCGCCGGCGCCGCGCTGCGCCGCACCACGGCCGAGCGGTCGCTGCCCGCGGAGCGGGTCGACGAGGTCGCCGACGCGATCGCCCGGTTCGAGAAGCTGGGGGTGCGCCTGGACGGCGCCCGCCCGGCCGCGGCGCGGGCCGCCGACGCCGCGCGCGAGGCCGGGGAACGGCACGACGAGGCCGGCGGCCGGCTCACCGACGCGCAGAGCGCCGCACACGAGGCGACCCTGCGGCACGAGGAGAAGGACGAGGCGTACCGCACGCTGCGCGCGAGCATCGGCGCGGAGGCCGAACGGGTGCTCGCCGAGGCGGAACGGGTCGAGGGCGAGATCACCGCGGCCGAGGCGGCGCTGGCCCAGGCGCGCGAGCAGTTGGCCGCCGCCCGGGAGCGGCGGGCCTCGGCCGGCACCCGGGTCGAGATGGGGCAGCGGGCGCTCGCCGACGCCGTGAGCGAGGCCCATCACGAGGCGCAGCGGCTGCGGCCGTACTCGCATCCGGACCTGCTCGGCCTGCTGCGCTGCCCGACCGACCTGCGCTGGCCGGCGCACGCCACCGACCCGGCCGACGCCGCGCTGGACCCCGGGGTCGTCGCGCTGCACGACGCGATCCTGGCCGCCACCCGCGAGCTGAGCCCGACCGAGACGTCGCTCAAGCAGAGCGCCACCCGGCTGACGTCGGCGCTGACCGAGCTGCAGGCGCAGCTGCCGGCCGCCGGGCTCGACCACCGACCCGAGTGGGACACCGACGACGGCGTCATCATCGTGCGGGTCGCCGACGAGCAGGGGCTCAGCCCGGTCGCGCACTTCGCCGAGCGCATCGGCCGGGAGCGGCGCGACCAGGAACAGCTGCTCACCGACGCCGAACAGCGCATCTTCGAGGACGCGCTGCTCGGCCAGCTCGCCCGCCAGATCCACCGGCGCACCATCGAGGCCCGCGACCTGGTCGAGAGCATGGACGCGCAGATGCGGGCCCGCCGGATGTCGTCCGGCCTCACCGTGGGCGTCGGCTGGCGCCTGTCCGACGACCTCGACCCGGAGCAGCGCGAGGTCTGCAAGCTGCTGGAGCGCGACCCGGCGCGGCTCGGCCCCACCCAGCTGACCACGCTGCGCCGGCACTTCGCCGCCCGCATCAAGGCGGCGCGCGCCACCGCACCCGAGCAGCCGTACCGGGACCTGCTCGCCGAGGTGCTGGACTACCGGCGGTGGCGGGTCTTCGCCTTCACCCTGCACCGCCCCGGCGGCGGCACCGAGGCGCTGACCCGCGCGCGGCACAGCCAGCTCTCCGGCGGCGAGCAGTCCGTGTCGCTGCACCTGCCGCTGTTCGCCGCCGCGAACGCGCTGTTCGGCTCCGCGCGGCCGGACGCGCCGCGGCTGCTGGGCCTGGACGAGGCCTTCGCCGGCGTCGACGACAACGGGCGCGGCGAGCTGATGGCGCTGGCCAAGCAGTTCGACCTCGACCTTTTCATGACCGGGTACGACCTGTGGGCCGCGCACCCGGCGGTGAGCGGCGCGGCGCACTACGACCTGTCCCACTCGGCGGTCGAGCACACGGTGTCCACTGTGCTGCTCGTCTGGGACGGCGCCGCCAACGTGGCGGACTTCGACGGCAGCCTGGCCCGGGCGCTCGGCTCGCCGGAGACCCGGCGGGTGCCCGTCGCCGTCGATGAGATGGTGCCACAGTTCGCTGTGGACGGTGCCGACGAATGACCGGGCCGGGCTGGACCCGCCTGCTGGCGGCCGCGCGGCGCAGCCTGGAACGCACCGGCGGCGCGCTGGACGGCACGGTCTCGCTCGCCGCGCCCACCGACGACGAGCGCCTGGTCGTCATCGGCATCACCGGCACGCACCGTTCGTCAGGGTCCCGCCGGTTGACGGTACGCCTGGCGGAGCTGGACGCGTTCCTGCGCGACGCCCACGGCGTCGGCCTCGCCGAGGCGGTCGCCACCGAGGCGCCGCTGCGCGACCGTCCGGGCGAGCGGCGCCGCGAGGTGGCGGCCCGGGAGGCCGCGCTGGCACTGGCCCGCGCGAGCCGGCACGCCGGCGAGGGCTGGTTCGACCAGTGGCTCGACGGGCTGCGGCGCGACGGCACGCTCACCCGGATCGTCCGTACCGGGCTGTCCATCCAGGACGTGCTGCGGGTGCTGGACGCGTTGCCGGCCGCCGACGAGCCGATGCCGGTGTTCGCCGAGCGGGTGCTCGAGGACACCAAGGCGCTCGCCGACGGGCCGATCCGCGGCCTGGTGCTGCGGGCGCTCGCGGTCTGGCAGGGCGCGAGCGCGCCGGTGGGCACGGAGCAGGAGCGGGCCCTGTGGGAATCGGCCGGCGTGGTGCCCGACGACCTGGCCAGCCAGGTGCTCGTGCTGAACGTGCCGGCGTCCGGCGGGCTCCTGGGTGAGTGGCTCACCCAGGCGCGCGCGGCCGGCGTGCCGATGCGCGTCACCCTGCACCAGCTGCGGCTCGCGCCGCTCACCGTCGCCATCGACGAGGTCTTCGTCTGCGAGAACCCGGCGGTGCTGCGGGCCGCCGCCGCCACGCTCGGCGCGCGCGGGCGGCCGCTGATCTGCACCGAGGGCGCGCCGTCGGCCGCCGTGCACCGCCTGCTCGGGTACGCCGCACCGGCGACGATCCGGTGGCGCAACGACTTCGACTGGGCCGGGGTGCGGCTGACCGGGTACGCGCTGAACCGGTACCCGAACGCCGTGCCCTGGCGGATGAGCGGGGCCGACTACCGGCGCGCGGCCGGCACCGGGCCGGCGCTGCTGGGCGTACCCGCGCCGACGCCCTGGGACGCGGCGCTGGGCGCCGCGATGCGCGAGACCGGCCGCGCCCTGATGGAGGAACGCCTCCTCGACACCCTCCTCGCCGACCTCTCATGATCAAGGCGTCCCTCACGTCGCTAGAACGACTACAGGGGACGCCTTGATCATGGCTGGGGGAGCACGGTGATGGCGCCGGAGGGGCACTGCTCGGCGGCGAGCAGGGCGGCCTCGTCGTCGCCGGTCACCTCCGCCATCGGTCGCGACTGCTGGTCCGCGTCGAACGCGAACAGCTCCGGCGCGATGGACACGCAGGTCCCCGAGCCGGCGCAGCGGTCCTTGTCCACGACGAGCCGCCATCCTGGCACGGTCGCTCCCCTCACGCCGGGCTCGGCTGGGCCGTCGGGGACACCGGCGTGGCCGGGTCCGCGGGCCGGGCCAGGACCTGGTCGATGCGCACCCGCACCCCCGGGTCGGGGCGCAGGGTGATCAGCGGTCGCGGCGTCACGTCGTGATCGAGCAGGGTGTACCGCACCTGGCCCAGAAGGGTCGCGGCGACCAGGACGATCTCCATGATCGCGAAGCCGTTGCCGATGCACATGCGGGGCCCGCCGCCGAACGGCCAGTACGCGTAGCGGGGCAGGTTGGCGGTGCGCCCGTCCAGCCAGCGGTCGGGGTCGAACGTGGTCGGCGCGTCGAACCAGCGCGGGTCGCGGTGGGTCACCCACTGGCTCATCACCACGTAGGCCCCTTCGGGCACCCGGTACCCCTGGATCTCCACGTCGTGCTCGGGCACCCGGAACACCCGCCACGCCGGCGGGTACAGCCGCAGCACCTCGTCCACGACGGCGCGCAGCAGGCGCAGCTCGCCCAGGTCGGCCGGGGTGGCCTGGCGCCCGCCGAGCACCCGGTCCAGCTCCTGGCGCACCCGGGCGCCCAGCTCCGGCCGGCTGCCCAGGAAGTACAGCACCCAGGCCAGCGTGCTGCTGGTGGTCTCCTGGGCCGCGATGTAGAGGGTCACCAGCTCGTCGCGCAGCTGGCGGTCGGTCATCTGGCCGCCGTCGTCGTCCTGGGCGGCGCAGAGCAGGGCGAGCAGGTCGCCGTGCTCGCCCGGCGGCGCGGACCGCCGGTTGTGGACGAACTCCGAGACCACGGCGTCGAAGTCGGCGATCGCGGCGTCGACCCGGCGCCGGTTCGGGGTGGGGACGAACGCCGGCAGCCGTTCCACGAACATGCTGGCCAGCTCGGTGTTGAAGCCGACCATGATGGCGTCCAGGGCCTTGGTGGCGCGCGTGGACTGCGCCGCGGTGTCGGCGCCGAAGAAGCAGGTGCCGGCGACGCGCTGGGTCAGCCCGCCCATGGCGATCCGCATGTCCAGCTCCGCGCCGGGCGCCCACCGGCCGATCATCTGCTGGGTGTAGGCGACCATCGTGTCCGCGTAGCCGCGGATCTGTCCATGGTGGAAGGCCGGCTGGGCCAGCCGGCGCTGCGTGCGCCAGAAGTCGCCCTCGCTGGTCACCAGGCCGTTGCCCAGGACGCGGCGGAACACGTACCCGATCTTCTCGTAGGTCTGGTAGCCCTTGCGGAAGTGCCGGGTGGTCTCCACGTGCACCCGCTCGATGTCCTTGGGGTGGTTGATCAGGACCCAGCGGTCGCCGGCCATGAAGAACTCGGCGATGTCGCCGTGCGTGGCGTACAGCTCGTCGAAGAACCGCAGCGGGTCCCGGCTGAAGGCGAGCAGGTGACTGACGCCGGGAATCTTCTCGCGCTGCCGCGGCGGCGCGGCGGATGATGTCGGCACGGATCATGTCCTCCCGTTCGCGGGCTGGCGGCCCGGCCTCGAACCGCCCCTATCCCGGTTACGCGGCGCCGCCCGGGAACCCTCGAACGGGTTCGGCCCGGACCTGGCTGCCGAGCAGCCGGATCAGCTCGGCGCCGAGGATCGCGTGGCCGCGCCGGGTGGCGTGCTTGAAGTCGCTGCTGTAGACGTCGCGGTCGGCGCACATCGGGTGCGCGAACGCGTCCAGCACCAGCGCACCGTGCCGCTGGGACACCGCGCGCACCCGCTCGTTGAGCACCGGCAGCCGCTGCATCGGACCGCCGGCCAGCTGCGGCACCGCGCGCACGATGTCCATCAGCGTGATGGTCACCACGGTGGCCGGCACCGCGCGCAGCGCGCCGATCATGGCGTCCAGGTCGCCCTCCACCAGCTCGGGCTGGAACTGCCGGCCGAACAGGTCGTTACCGCCGGCCACCACGACCGCAAGGTCCGGCTCGAAGGCCAGCGCCGCCGCCAGCTGCGTGGCGCGGACCTCGGCGGCGCGCAGGTCGCGGCGGCCCAGGTTGGTGGCGACCAGGTCGGGCCGCGCCCGGGCCAGCGCCGCACGGACCCGCTCGTACCAGCTCAGCGGCTGGTAACCGGGCGAGTCCTCGCCCAGGCCCTCGGCGATGCTGTCGCCCATGACCACGAACCGGCGCCACGGCGCGTCGCGCAGCAGCCGGTCCGCCTCGTGCGGTGCCAGGCAGTACGGGTCGCTGTCCTCGGTGAACGGCACGGAAGTCCTCCTCGATGGTCGGGTCAGGCGCGGATCTCGATCCCGTGCGCGCGGTCGTCGGTGACGATCTCGAACAGCGCCCGCCGCGGGGCGCGCAGCACCTCACGCCGGCCGGTCGCCCGGTCGGTGACGGTCAGCTCGCACGATCCGATCTTGGTGTTCAGGCAGTGCCGGACACCGCCGGGCGGATCCGGGTACGCCAGGCCGACGAACGCCTCCGGCGGCGCCGACAGCTGGCCGCCGACCTCGACCGCGGCGTCGCCGGCGCGGAACGCCCAGTGGAAGTATCCGAACTCGCCCGCCCCGGCGGCGCCGGCGAGGGCGTGCTCGCGCCCGGCGTGCCGCAGCACCAGCAGGGTGTGCGCGCGGGTGGTGAGCACCTCCAGGAAGCTGTCCGGCGCGCCCGCGAAGCCGGCCACCTGACCGAACGCGTAGTGGCCGGCGTGCTGGCGACCCCAGTTGTGGTTCTGGCTGCCCAGCCAGCCGGCCACCTCGATCGCCCGCCCGTCCACGGCCAGCGTCCCGTCGTAGCGGGCCAGCGGCAGCCCGACCAGCGTCTTGGCGTTCGGCGCCGCGGGCTGGTAGGCGGCGCGCGGCAACAGGTACACCGGCGGCTGGTCTCCGGTGTAGGCCAGGTCCCACGCGATGGCGCCGGCGTCCCCGCGCAGCCGGCCCGGCCCCAGCGTGCTGCCGGCGACGCGCACGTCGAAGCCGGTGCGCCCGAACGCGCACCGCGCGATCGGGTGCGCCCGCCGGGCCACCGCGTGCGCGCCGGTCTCGCCGTCGAAGACGATCGCCCACAGCTCGCCGACCGCGTCCGCCGGGCGCCCGTGCGGGCTGAAGATGGTGTACCGGATCCAGAACGCCAGCGGCCGGGTCGGATGGTTGGCGCGCTGGTAGAAGCTCTCGTAGTGGCCGTCGGCCTGGCCGGGCCGGTACTGCGCCCAGTTCACCTGCTCGATCAGGAGCGGATCGGGTGCTGCCGCCACGAATCCCTCCCCGCTCGCACGTCACTCTTCTCGTTCTTACGCGGCCGGGACCGCCAACCCTCGTCGATTGTTGGGAAACCGACAGCCGCGCCCAAAGTGACGTACCGGGCGAGGGGACCGGTACCGGCGCGCGTATCACGGATAGAGGGGCGCAGGGGTAGACGGAGGCACAGCGATGGATGCGCGGAACCGGTTCGAGACCAGAGCGACCTTCTGGAGTGCCCGGCTGGAGTGGATCGCCGCGCTGGCCGTGTCGGTGGGGTTCGCCGTCGCCAACATCGGCGAGATCCGGTGGTGGGTGTTCGTCACGCTCTTCGTGGTCATCGACGCCGTGGGATACCTGCCCGGGGCGGTGGCGTTCCGCCGCAGCCGCGACGGCCGGATCCCGCGCGGCTACTACCTGGCCTACAACATCGCGCACAACCTGGTGACCGGCGCCGCGCTGGTCGGGCTGTGGGCGCTGCTGGTGGAGCCGGAGTGGGCGCTGCTGGCGGTGCCGATCCACCTGTTCGGGGACCGGGCGCTGTTCGGCAACACGACCAAGCCGTTCGGGGTGCCGTTCGAACCGGCCACCCATCCCGCGTTCGCCGACTTCGAACGCGCCTACGCCGCGTCCGGCCAGCCCACCGCGGGCCGGCCCACCCCCGGCCCGAGCGCCGCCCAGACCACCGAGCCGCGGCGGGTGCCCGGTGCGATCAGTGCTTGACGAGCTGGCCCGGTACGGCGACAACCCCAGCGCCTTCCTCGCGCTCAACGGCGGCAACGAGTTCTTCCGGATACCCGGGCGGCCGGGCGTCGTGGCCTACCGCACGGCCGGGCGGTACCTGGTGCAGTTCGGCGGGCCGTTCGCGCCCGAGCCGGCGTACCAGTCGCTGCTGGCCGCGTTCCTCGAGCACGCCGCGCGACTGCGGCGCCGGGTGGTCGGGGTGCAGCTGCAGGAGGACGACGCGCGCGTCTACGCCCGGCACGGGTTCACCGTCAACCAGCTCGGCGCCTCGTACGCGGTGGACCTGAGCCGGTTCACGCTGCACGGCGCCAAGTTCATGCGGCTGCGCAACAAGATCTCCCGGGCCCAGCGCAGCGGCCTGACGGTCGAGCAGGTCGACGCCGAGGCCGCCGCGAGCGAGCTCGCCGACGTCGACGCCGCGTGGCTGGCCGGCAAGGGGCGGCACGTCAAGGCGCTGGAGTTCCTGGTCGGCGAGCGGACCGGCGACTACCAGGAGCTGCGCCGGGTGTTCGCGGGCCGGCTGGACGGGCGGATCGTGGCGTACATCAGCTACTCGCCGGTCTACGGGCGGCGACCCGGCTGGCTGCACGACCTGAGCCGGCGCCGCACCGGCGTACCGCCGGGGGTGATGGAGGCGATCAACGTCGCCGCCATCGAGCGGATGACCGCCGAGGCGGCGGGCTGGCTGCACTTCGGGTTCACCCCGTTCACCGGCCTGGACCGCGCGTTCGAGGTCGAGACGGCCAGCCCCACCGTGAGCCGGATCGTCGACCTGCTCGCCCGCCACGGCGAGCGGGTCTACCCGGCCCGCACCCAACTCGAATACAAGCAGAAGTGGGGACCGCACGCGGTGACCGCCGACTACGTCGGGTTCCACGGCCGGCCGCGGCTGGGCGCCATCTGGCGGCTGCTGCGCCTCACCAACGCGATCTGAGACCGACCCGACCCGAAGCCCAACGCGACCTGACACCGACGACAACGGGGGGCCTACCACCGATGAGATACCTGGAACAGGAACGGACCGCGGTCCACAAGCTGCTGCCCGGCCTGGACGAGGCGCTGGAAGCCGAGCCGCTGTCCCGGCTGGAGCGGCCGGGCAACCCGGGCATCGCGGCGTTCCGCGAGTTTCGCGGGCCGGGGCTGCTGATCCCGACCGCCCACGGCGGCGCCGGCGCGACCGCGCTGGAGGCGGTGCGCGTGCAGCGGGCGCTCGGCGCCCGCTCGCCGTCGCTGGCGGTGGCGACCACGATGCACCACTTCTCGGTGGCCAGCCTGGTGGCGCTCAGCGAGGTGAGCAACGGGTTCGAGTGGATGCTGATGGAGGCGGTCGCGACCGACCGGCGGCTGCTGGCCTCCGGGTTCGCCGAGGGGCGGCCGGACGCCAACATCCTGGCGCCGACGATGACCGCCGAGGTGACCCCGGACGGGCTGCTGATCAGCGGTGCGAAGCGGCCGTGCAGTCTGGCCCGGTCGATGGACCTGCTGACCGCGAGCGTCATGGTGCCGCGACTGGACGGCCCCGGCCAGCAACTGGCGGTGGTGATGATCCCGGCGGACACGCCCGGCATCAGCGTCAGCCCGTTCTGGGGCAGCTTCGCGCTGGCCGGCGCGGAGAGCGACCAGGTCACGCTGACCGACGTACCGGTGCCGGAGGAGCTGGTGGTGCGCACCGCCGGCACCCCGGCGCAGGCCCTGGACGAGATCCAGGTCGCCGGCTTCCTGTGGTTCGAGCTGCTCATCACGGCCAGCTACCTGGGCGTGGCCAGCGCCCTGGTGGAACGGGTGGTGCACACCGAACGGGTGCCGGACGCGGACCGCACCCGGCTGGTGGTGGAGACCGAGACGGCCATGGCGGCGCTGGAGAACGTGGCCCGGCAGGTGCCGGAGGCCGCCCGCGGCCAGCGCGCGCTGGCCGACGCCCTGTTCGTGCGGTACGGCGTGCAGGACGCGATCGCCCGCGTCGTGCCCCGGGCCGTGGAGCTGCTGGGCGGGATGAGCTTCATGTCCGCCGACGACGTGGGCTACCTGGCGGCGTGCACGAACGGGCTCGGGTTCCACCCGCCCTCGCGCGGCCGGATGGCCGGCCCGCTCGCCCGGTACCTGGCCGGGGAAGCGCTGGCGGTCGCGTGATGCTAGCGGGAGAGCACATGCCGGAGGAGGAGCACGCGCTGGCGGGGGAGCACCCGCGCGCCGCCCGGCGCACCGTCCTGCTGACCGGCGCCACCGGCGTCGTCGGCCGGGCGCTGGTCGCCGAGCTGGCGGCCGACCACGAGATCATCTGCCTGCGCCGGCGGCGCGCGCTCGACGACCCGCGGGTCACCGAACTGGACGGCGACCTGGCCCGGGAGGACCTCGGCCTGGGCGCGGCGCGGCGCGCGGCGCTGGCCGGCCGGCTCGACCTGATCGTGCACGCCGCGGCGGCCACCTCCTGGCGCGCCTCCCGCCAGAACGTCTTCGCGACCAACGTGGACGGCACCGGCCGGATGCTGGCGCTCGCCGCCGAGCTGGGCGTGCCGCTCTACTACGTCAGCACGGCGTTCGTGGCCCGGCCGCCGCGGGAGCGGGACGGGGAGACGTTCACCGGCCCGGCCGCCTACCTGGCGTCGAAGATCGAGGCGGAGCAGCGGGTCCGCACGAGCGGCGTACCGGCGGTCATCGTGCGGCCCTCGGTGGTGATCGGCAACTCCCAGGACGGCTGGATCTCCGCGTTCCAGGGCCTGCACCGGGCCGCCGGCGCGGTGGTCCGGGGCGACGCGCCGCTGGTGCCGGCCGACCTGGCCTCCATCATCGACCTGATGCCGCAGGACATCGTGGCCCGCGCGATCGGCGCGCTGGTGCGCGGCCGGGTCACCACCGGCGAGTACTGGCTGACCGCCGGCGAGGGCGCCCCGCTGGTGGCCGAGATGATCGACGTCGCGGTGGCCCTCGGCCAGCGGCTCGGGATCTACCCGCACCGCCCCCGGCTGATCCCCATCGAGGCGGTGGACCGGCTGCTGGTGCCCCTGCTGGCCGAGACCGGGTCGGCCCTGCTGCGCCGCCGGTTCCGCGACTTCATCGAGATGATGCTGCTGTTCCAGTCCGGCGCCGCGCTGCCCTCGTCGATGGCGCAGCTGGGGCTGGGCGCGCAGGTCACCCGGCCGGCGCTGATGGCGGCGTTCACCCGGTCGATGGAGTTCTGGGCGCGCCGCACCGGGCTGGCCCCGGCGGGCTCGGACGAGCCGGACGAGGCGCCGCACGCGCGACCGGCGGTGGTGGCGTGACCGGCACCCCCACCGCCGACGAGGTGATCGACCGGTACCGGCGGCACCTGGGCTCCGGCCGGGCGTCGCTGGGCGCGCTGCTCGGCGGGGTGCTCGAGGTCGCGTCCTCCGGGGCCTGGGTGACGGCGGCCGGCGGCCGGCGGTACCTGGACTTCGGCGGGTACGGGGTGTTCCTGCTCGGGCACCGGCATCCCCGGGTGGTCGCGGCGGTCCGCCACCAGCTGGAGACCCATCCGCTGCCCACCCGGGTGTTCCTGGACCCGGTGCAGGCCCGCGCCGCCGAGGCCCTGGCCGAGGTGGCGCCGCGGGGCCTGGAGTACGTCCACTTCGTCAACTCCGGGACGGAGGCGACCGAGACCGCGCTCAAGCTGGCCCGGGTCGCCGGCCGCAGCGCGCTGGTCACCACCGGCAACGGCTTTCACGGCAAGACGCTCGGCGCCCTGAGCATCACCGCCAACCGGCTCTACCAGGACCCGTTCGCCCCGCTGCTGCCGGACGTGGCCACCGTGGCGTACGGCGACCTGGACCAGATGCGCGGCGTGCTCGCCGCGCGGGCCGGGCGGGCCTGCGTGGTCCTGGAACCGGTGCAGGGCGAGGGCGGCGTGGTGATCCCGCCGCCGGGCTACCTGCGCGGCGTGGCGGCGGCCTGCCGCGAGTACGGCGCGCTGCTGGTGCTGGACGAGATCCAGACCGGCATGGGCCGGCTGGGCGCCTGGTGGGGCGCGGGGTTCGAGGGCGTGGTGCCGGACCTGATGCTGGTCGGCAAGGGCCTGTCCGGCGGGGTGGTCCCGGTGGCCGCGGTGCTGGCCACGCCCGAGGCGTACGCGCCGTTCGGCCGGGACCCGTACCTGCACTCCTCCACGTTCGGCGGCTCGCCGCTGGCCTGCGCGGCGGCGTACGCCGCCATCGACACCATGCGGGCCGAGGACACCGTGACCCGGGCCGCCAAGCTCGGCGAGGCGCTGCTGGCCCGGCTGCGCGCGACCTGCGCGGGCGCCGGCGCCGGCGTGGTCGCCGAGGTGCGCGGGCGCGGCCTGCTGATCGGGATCGAGTGCCGGCAGCAGGCCCACCTCGGCGAGCTGGTGCTGGCGCTGCTGGACCGCGGCGTGCTGGTCAACCACTCGCTCAACGCCTCCCGGGTGCTGCGGCTGACCCCGCCGGCCGTGCTCGGCGAGGACGAACTGGACTTCTTCCACACCGCGTTCGACGAGGCGCTGGCCGCGGTCGCGGCCGGCGCGATGCCGGAGGGAGACGCGAGCCCGTGCCCCGTGTCGTGATGCACATGCTGGCCCCGGAGCGGGAGCCCGCGCAGGCGTACGCCCGGATCAGTGACTTCGCCCGCTACGTGGAGCTCACCGAGACGGTCCGCGAGGTGGTGCTGCACCCGCCCGAACCGGACGGCAGCCTGGTCTCCGAGTGGACCGTGCGGTTCCGCAACGGCCTGCTGCGCTGGACCGAGCGGGACACCTTCGACCCGCGGGCGCTGAGCATCGAGTTCACGCAGCTGTCCGGCGACTTCCTCAGCTTCGAGGGCACCTGGCGGGTGCGGCCGGCCGAGCGCGGCAGCCTGGTCGTCTTCGACGCCTGGTTCGACCTGGGCATCCCGACCCTGGCCGACATCCTCGACCCGGTCGCCGCCGCCACCCTGCGAGGCAACATCGCGCTGATCCTGCGCGGCCTGCTCGGCGAGGTGACGCAAGCGCCCGCACCGGCCGAGCAGTACGACGGCGTGCCATGACCGAACGTAGTGAGGTCCGGCTAGCACGTCAGGACGGCGCCACGCGGAGCGGGGCGGCGGCATGACCGCGCGCGGTGAGGTCCGCGCCGGCGCCACGCGCGGCGGGGCGGCGCCATGACCGAGCGCTCGCGCGAGGTCCGGAATCGTGTCAGGCCGGCGGCGCCGAGCGCCAGCGAGGAGGTGGCGGCATGACCGAGCTTTCGGCGGACGTGGCGGTGGTGGGCGCCGGGCTGGCCGGGCTGTCGGCCGCGCTGGGCCTGGTCACCCGGCGCCCGGGCCTGGACGTGGCGGTGCTGGAGGCGGCGATGCCGGGCGCCGGCGCCAGCGGCCACGGCACCGGGCTGCTCGGCCCCCGGATCGGCCCGCCGATCGACCGGCTGCGCCGGCGCTACGGCGACCCGGTCGCCCGCCGGATGTACCTGGCCAGCGTCGCCGCGGTGCGGGACGTGCTGGCGCGCTGCGACCGGCTCGGTGTCGACTGTGGACCGCGGGAGGGCGGGCAGCTCGTGGTGGCCCGCACGGCGCGGGCCGAGGCGGCGCTGCGCCGCCGGGCCGACGGCTACGCCGCGCTGGGCCTGGACGTGCCGCTGCTGTCCGGTGCCGACCTGCGGGACCTTCTCGACGTGCCGTACCGGGCCGCCCTGCGCTACCGGCCGGCCGCCACGCTCGACCCGGCCGCGCTGACCCGCGCCCTGGCCGGCGCCGCCGCGGCCCGGGGCGTGCGCATCCACCCGCACACCCCGGTTCGCGCGATCCGGCGCGGCCGCACCGGCCCCGAGCTGGCTCTGGCGGTCGGGCGGCTGACCTGCCGGACGGTGATCGTCACGGTCAACGGGTACGCCCCCGCCCTGCGGCTGCCGGTCGGTTCGCTGCTGCCGCTGCAGGCACACGCGGTGGCGACGGCGCCGCTGCCGGCCGCGGCCCGCGCCGCGCTCGGCGAGCACGCCGTCATCGAGGCCGGGCAGCTCGCGCCGTACCACCGGCTGACCCCCGACGGCCGGCTGGTGCTGGGCGGTGGGCCGGTGCTGCTGGCCTCCCGGGCATCGGCCGCCGCCGCGCGGGAGGCCTGGCGGTGGCTGGCCGGGCGGGTCCGGGCGCTGCATCCGAGCCTGCGCGAGGTCGAGGTGGCCCAGCGCTGGTCCGGGCGGATCGCGATGACCCTCGACGACCTGCCGGTGGTCGGCCGGGTCGGCGGCCGCGACGACATCTGGTTCGCCGGCGGCTGCTGCGGGCACGGCCTGGCGATGTCGGTCGCGCACGGCGACTGGCTGGCCGCGGCCGTGCTGGGCGACCGCGCCCGCGAGGCCGACCGCGCCCGCGAGGCCGACCCCGCCCGCGAGGCCGACCCCGCCCGCGAGGCCGACCCCGCCCCCGAGGCCGGCGCCGGGCCGCCGCTGCCGTGGCACCGCGACCGCGCCCCCCGCGTGCCGCTGGGCGGCCCGGCCCGCCCGGTGCTCCGGCTCTACCTGGGCGCGCTGGCCCGGCGCGCCCGCCGTGACGCCGACCGTGCCGACCGGGCGGTCCAGGAAGGAGCGAAGCCGTGCGCCAACCGATGAAGCTCGTCGAGGACAACTTCCGCCGGCCGGCCGGGTGGGCCGGACGCGCCGTCGGTCACCTGATGGCGGTGCAGCACCGGTCGCTGACCGAGTGGACCATCGACCTGATGGGGATCAAGCCGGCGGACCGGATACTGGACGTCGGCTGCGGCGGCGGGATGGCGGTCCGGCTGCTCGCGCGCCACGCCCCGCAGGGCCGGGTGGCCGGCATCGACTACTCCCCGGAGATGGTGGCGCAGGCGCGGTCCCGCAACGCGGCCGCGGTCGCCCGGCAGCAGGTCGAGATCCGGCCCGGCAACGCGATGGACCTGCCGTACCCGGACCAGTCCTTCGACCACGTGTGCGCGATCGAGACCTTCTACTTCTGGCCGGACCCGCTGCGCGGGCTGGCCGAGGCGGCCCGGGTGCTGCGCCCGGGCGGGCAGGTGACGGTGACCCTGGAGATGAGCCGGGAGGCGGCCGACCCGCCCACCGCGCTGCAGCGGGTGTTCGGCCGCAAGTTCACCGAGCGCCAGCGGGAGGACGGCCTGCACATCATCTCCGGCGCCGAGCTGACCGACTTGATGGTCCGGGCGGGTTTGCGGGACGCCCGGTTCGACAGCCAGCCGCGGCGCTCGCTCGGCTGGCTCTGCGCCCGGGCGTACCGGTGACCGGCGGTGGCGCGGTGACCGGGACCGTGCGCCTGCCCAGCCGGGCCGCCCCGACGGCGAAAGGGCTGCCGGTGCTGGGCAGCGTGGTGGCGTTCAAGCGGGACATCCTCGCCGCCATGGCGGCGGGCTGGCGCGCCAACGGCGATCTGGTCCGGCACCGGCTCGGCCCGCTGGAGGTGTACGGCGTGTCCAGCCCGGAGCTGGCCGCCGAGGTGCTGACCGACAGCGCCACCTACGGCAAGCTCGGCCCGGACAACCCGCTGCGCCTGGTGCTCGGCGACGGCCTGCTGACCAGCTCCGACCACGAGAGCTGGCTGCGCAACCGGCGCATGATGCAGCCGATCTACACCCGGGCCAGCATCGCCACCATGTTCGGCACGATGGTGGGCTGCGTCGACGCGATGCTGGCGCACCTGGACCGCGACTGCCGCGCCGGCGACCAGATCGACCTGCACAAGGAGCTGATGCGGGTCACGCTGGACATCGTGAGCCGGTGCATGTTCAGCACCAACGTGATGGACCGGCTGCACACCATCGGCCCGCACGCCGTCGACATCGCCATCAACTACGCCTTCCAGCGGCTGCAGAACCCGTTCAGCCTGCCCACCGGCTGGCCGACGCCGGGCAACCGCCGCTTCCACCGGGTGATGGCGGCGCTGGACGACATGATGTACTCGCTGATCGCCGAGCGCCGGGCGTCGACGGACACCCACGGCGACCTGCTGGACGCGCTGCTCGCCATGCGCGACGAGCAGACCGGGGCGACGATGACCGACGTGGAGCTGCGCGACGAGATCATCACGACGTTCGCGGCCGGCCACGAGACCACCGCCATCACCCTGACCTGGACCCTGTACCTGCTGTCCCAGCACCCGCGGGCGCTGCGCCGGCTGCAGGACGAGGTCGACGAGCGGCTCGCCGGGCGCACCCCGGCGCTGGAGGACCTGCCGCACCTGCCGTACACGCTGCGGGTCTTCGAGGAGGCCATGCGGTTCTACCCGTCCGCGCCGATCGTGCCGCGGCTGGCCAACCGGGCCACCGAGCTGGCCGGCCACCGGATCCCGCGGGGCGCCCGGATGCTGGTCAACCTCTACAACATCCACCGGCACCCGGCACACTGGAGCGATCCGGAGCGCTTCGACCCGGACCGGTTCACGCCGGAGCGCCGCAAGGGCCAGCACCGGCACGCGTACCTGCCGTTCGGCGCGGGGCCGCACCTGTGCATCGGCAAGCACTTCGCGCTGCTGGAGGCGCACCTGCTGCTGGCCGCCCTGGTCCAGCGGTACGAGTTCCGGCACGTGCCCGCGCACCGGGTGGTCAACCACGCGACCATCACGCTGCGCCCGAAGTACGGCATGTTGATGACCATGTTCCCCAGGAAGCGGGCGTGATGAACACCGACATCTCCCGGTTGGTCGCCCTCAACCAGGCGCAGTACCGGCCCGGCCAGCGCACCGGGCACTACGAGAGCTTCTACCAGCGGGCCAACCATCCGACCGAGCCGCTGGCCTTCTGGATCCGGTACACCATCTTCAGCCCGCACCAGCGGCCGGAGGCCGCGATCGGTGAGCTGTGGGCGGTGTTCTTCGACGGCACCACCGGGCAGCACGCGGTCGTCAAGCAGGAGTACCCGATCGCCGAGTGCGCCTTCGACCGGACCGCGCCGGCCACGGCCCGCGTCGGGGACAGCGTGCTGGCCCCGGGCCGGCTGCGCGGGGGCGGCACCAGCCTCGGCGACAGCATCGAGTGGGACCTGACCTACACCGGCGACCAGCCGCCGCTCTACCTGCTGCCGCACCGGCTCTACCGCGGCGGCGTCCCCAAGGCCAAGAGCCTGGTCGGCACGCCGGCGGCGCGGTACCGCGGCGTGCTGTCGGTCAACGGCCGCGCGATCGAGGTCAGCGACTGGATCGGCAGCCAGAACCACAACTGGGGCAGCCGGCACACCGACCACTACGCCTTCGGGCAGGTCGCCGGCTTCGACGGGCATCCGGACAGCTTCCTGGAGGTGGTCACCGCGCGGGCGAAGCTCGGTCCGCTCACCCTGCCGTTCATGACGTTCGTCGTGGTCCGGCACGACGGGCGGGAGCACTCCCTGGTGTCGCTGGCCCAGGCCCGCCGCGCGGACGCCGGGTTCGGCTACTTCCACTGGGACTTCAGCTCGGCGTCCGACGCGGTACGGCTCACCGGGCGGATCACCGCGCGGCCGGCCGACTTCGTGGGGCTGAACTACTACAACCCGCCCGGCGGCATCAAGCACTGCCTCAACACGAAGATCGGCTCCTGCCGCCTCGAGATCACCAACCTCCGCACGGGCAGCCAGCAGACGCTGCACGCCGACGGCCGCGCCCTGTTCGAGATCCTGACCGACGACCGCTCCCACGACATCCCCATCCGCGCCTGACCCGCGGCGGTCGGTGCCCATGATCAAGGCGTCCCTCAAGGCGTTATAGCTACGTGAGGGACGCCTTGATCATGGGCAGTTAGGTGGCGGTGGCGGGCGCGGGGGAGCGACGCCCGCCCAGCTCCCGCCAGCTACGGCCGCCGAAGACCGGGGTCAGGGCCACCGCGAAGTACAGGCCGCCGGCCAGCAGCAGGGCGGGCGACAGGCCGATGAGCTGGACCGCCCAGCCGCCGAGCACGCCGCCCAGCGGGATGCCGGCCCAGGACACCGCGGTGGCCAGCCCGAACACCCGGGCCTGCAGCGCGGGCGGGGTCCGTTCCAGCATCATCACCCCGATGATCGGGTTGACCGAGGCGATCGCGATCCCGGACAGGAACGTCACCACCAGCACCACGACCAGGTCGTCGCTGACGCCCATGGCGATGAAGCGCGGGGCACCGCCGACCAGGAACCCGAGGGTGAACGTCAGGTACCGGGGCAGCCGGGTGGCCAGCACGGTGAAGGCCACGTTCCCGAGCACGGCGCCCAGCGCCAGCGCCGAGCTGACCAGGCCGAGCGCGGCGGCCGTGCCGACCTCGTCGCGCACCCACAGCGGTATGAACACCACCATGTGCGCCTGGTTGAACAGGTTGAGCGCGAACAGCATCGCGATCACGCCGAACGCGAGCCGGTCCCGCATCAGGTGCGTGACGCCGCGGCGCAGCGCGACCAGGTAGGGCTCGCGCGCCGGCGGGGCGGTCCCGGTGTCCGTGGGCGTGGCCGGGGTGTCGGCGGCGGCGGCCGTGGCGGCCGTGGTGGCCGGCGCGGGCGCCGGGGTGGCGGCGCGCGGGCGCACGAGCGTGGCCACCAGCACGGCGGACGCCGCGAAGGTGGCCGCGTCGATCCAGATCGTCGTGGCGACGCCGAACCACGCGATCAGCAGGCCGCCGGCCGGCGCGCCGAGCAGGGTGGCCAGCCGGCCGATGCCGTCGTACACGGCGGTCACCCGCACCAGCGGGGTCCCGGCGGCGGCCGCCATCGGCTGGGACAGCACCTTGCGCGAGGTGTCGCCGACCCCGCGCAGCGCGCCGGCGATCGCGACCAGGACGATCAGCATGGCCAGGCCGCCGTCGTACCCGATCGCGACCGCGGCCATCGCCGCGGCGCTGCCCACGTCCGCGACGATCGAGACCGGACGCGCGCCGATCCGGTCCACCAGCGGGCCGCCGAGCGCGCCGGCCAGCACGAACGGCAGCATCTCGGCCGCCGCGACCACGCCCATGAGGGTGGGGTTGCCGGTGGTGACCAGGACCAGCCAGGGCAGGGCGATCAGGGACATGCGGCTGCCGACCATGCTGACCGCTTCGGCGCCCAGCAGGCCGATCAGCCCTGCCCGGCTTCTCATCGGGCCTGAGCCGCGTCGCGGTCGGGCGCGGCCGGCGCGGCGATGCCGTGCGCGATGAGATACCGCTCGCGCAGCGCGTTCTTGTCCACCTTGCCCAGGCCGATCAGCGGCAGCGTGGGCGCGAAGACGACCTCCTTCGGCGCCCACACGTCGCGCAGCCGGGCGCCGACCAGCTCGCGCAGCTCGTCGCCGGTGACCGTGGCGTCCGGCACCGGCACCACGTACGCGACCACCGCCTCGCCCATCGCGGCGTCCGGGACACCGACCACCGCGGCGGTGCGCACCTGCGGGTGGCTGGTGAGCACGTCCTCGACCGCCTGGGCGAAGACCTTGATCGCGCCCGTCCCGGTGATGATCACGTCGGCGGTGCGGCCGACCAGGTACAGGTAGCCGTCCTGGTCGAAGCGGCCCAGGTCGCCGGTGCGCAGCCAGCCGTCCACCAGCCGCTCCCGGTTGAGCTCCGGCTCGTTCCAGTACCCGGCCATCAGCAGGCTGCCGGACGCCCAGACCTCGCCCACCTGGCCGGGCGGCAGCACCTGGCCGTCGGGGTCACGAACCTCCACCCGCATGTCGAAGTACGGCCGCCCGCACGACGCCAGCCGCTCGGGGTGCTCCGGGTCGTGGTCGAGCCCGACGAACTCGGTGATCAGGGGCGCCTCGGTCAGCCCGTACCCGATCCGCAGCACCGGGCCGAACCGGTCGATCGCCTCGGCCAGCCGGGCCGGGGACGCCGCGCTGCCACCACAGTTGAGCATGACCAGGCTGCTGAGGTCGGTCCGCGCCAGCCGCGGATGGTTCAGCAGCTCGTACAGCCCGGCCGGGGAGATGAACGTGCTGGTGACGCGCTCGCGCTCGATGGTCTCCAGGACGTCGCCGGGGTCGAACCCGTTCTTCAGCAGCACCGAGCCGCCGGTGAACAGCACCATCAGCTCGGCCAGTTGGCCGCTGCCGTGCCAGAACCCGGAGATCACCAGGTGGCGCAGCACCGGCCGGCCCTCGGCGAGCCAGCGCTCGGCGTGGGCCAGCAGCGCCGTGTAGAACGACTGCCGGTGGTGCACCAGTTTGGACAGTCCGGTGGTCCCGGTGGTCTGGAAGAACGACTGCGGCTCGGCCGTGACCTCCGCCGGCTCGGGGGCCGGACCGGCCGGCCGGGCGTCGAGCAGGTCCGGGCCGAGGCCGCCCGGCCCCAGGCAGAAGACCCGCGGCGGCCGGACGGCCTCGACCAGTTCCGCCGCGACCGGGGCCCGCTCGTCGACCTGGTAGACGAACGCGTCGACGCCGGCCCGCCGCAGGTACTCGATCT
The DNA here is from genome assembly GCA_037414955.1 of Actinomycetes bacterium KLBMP 9797. GTDB lineage: Bacteria > Actinomycetota > Actinomycetes > Mycobacteriales > Micromonosporaceae > Phytohabitans. The sequence continues at coordinate 14,125 of JBBEWH010000086.1, read as the reverse complement.
GGTACGGGCGCGGCGACACGGCGCCGACCCAGGCGGTGCGGCAGCCGAGCAGGTGCAGCCCGAGCTGGAGGTAGACCGTCTCGACCGCGTTGCCGGCCAGGATGCCGACCGTCTGCCCGGCGCCGAACCCGTGCTCGCGCAGCACCGTGGCCAGGCTCAACACGTTGTCCGCGAGATCGGTGTAGCGGAGCCGCCGGTCCCCGGTGACGACCGCCTCGGCGTCGCCGTACGAGCCGAACAGGTCCAGCACGCGCCAGACGTAGTTGTGCTCCATGAACTCTCCTCTATCTGGTGACAGGCTCCGGTCCGGCCGCCTCGCACAGGCCGCGCAGCCGGGTCCGGGCACGGGTGAAGGCGCTCTCCGCCGCCTTGACCGAGATGTTGTGATGGCGCGCGGCGTCGACCGTGGACAGGCCGCGGGCGCGGGCGAGCACCACCTGCCGCTCCCGGTCGGGCAGGCTCATCGCCTGGGTGAGCAGCCACCGGCCGAGATGGTGTTCGCAGATCATCTCCTCCGGGCCGGACGTGCCCTCGGCCACCGCGAGCCGCCGCTGCAACCGCAGCTGCCGCTCCCGCTCCCGGTGCCGGTCGACGCACAGCCGCAGCACGGTGGCGGTCAGGAAGGCGGCCACCCGGCCCTCGTCGAGGTTGGCGAACGACACCGTGCGCAGCATCGCCTCCTGCACGCAGTCGTCGACGTCCACGCTGTTGCCCAGCTGGCCGCGTACCAGGCGACGCAGCCGCTCCGCGTGGGGAAGAACCAAATCCCAGCGCCGCCGTGTGGTGGCGTCGGATGGTGCCATCAGTGTTCTCCTTGTCCCCCGGTGTGCCACCCAATATCGGGTTTACTTCGAACGGCCCGAAATGGCAGACGTATCCCGTCTGCGTTAAGGTGCCCCACGGGCGACTGCGGGCGTATCTGCAAATTGCCTATAAGGCTGTCGGCTATCAACCATTGAGGGCCCCGGCAGTGGCCATTGTGGGGCACTTCCGGCCCAGGTCACCGCTAGCTAGATTACTGTGGCGATTCGGGCACTTTCCTGGATCTTCGCAAGGCGGATTAGCGACATACATCCTCCTTTTCGGCGGTCGCGCGAGCCGTTACGCGGTTGTCGCGAAACGGTGTCCCGCGATCTTCGGCGATGGCCGATACGGTAGGCGCTCTGCGTATGCTGAGCGTGTGTCGACCGTAGGCGGTCACGGTCCCGGCCGGCCGGCTACACCATCGCTGAGCTGCAATTCTGATGATTCGTTGAAGGTGGGAAAGCGCCGATGCGGTTTCGGATGCTCGGACCATTGCGTGTATTTACCGACAAGATTTGGTCGCCGGTGCCCGCGGCCCAGCAGCGGGTGGTGCTGGCCGTGCTGCTGATCGAGGCGGGCCGGGTGGTCACCAGCGACCGGTTGATCCACGAGATTTGGGGCGACAGCCGGCCGCGCGCCGCGAACGCCGTCATCCGGGGGTACGTCATGCGGCTGCGGCGGCGGCTCGGGCCGCAGGGCGACCGGGCGTTGGTGACCCGCGACACCGGCTGGGAATTGATCGTCGACCGCGACGACGTGGACACCGGGTCGTTCGACGATTCGGTGGCCGCGGGGCGCCGGGCGCTGGCCCGCGGCGACCTGGCCGGCGCCGAGGATCTGCTGTCCCAGGCGCTGGGCCACTGGCGCGGGTCCGCGCTGGAGGACGTGCCCCGGGCGCCCACCGTGGTGGCGTTCGCGAGCCTGCTGGAGCAGGTGCGGCTGATGGTCGCCGAGGAGCGGATCGGCGTCCGGCTCGCGCTGGGTCGCCATACGGACGTCCTCGGCGAGCTGCAGCAGCTGCTCAAGGACCATCCGCTCAACGAGCGGCTCTGGGCCGACCTCATGGTCGCCCTGTGCCGTGCGGGACGGCGCGCCGAGGCGCTGACCGCGTTCCAGCGGGCGCGGCAGGCGCTGATCACCGAGCTGGACCTGGAGCCGGGCGAGCGGCTCGTGGACCTGCGACAGGCCATCCTGTCCAACCGCCCACTGTCATGATCAGGGCGTCCCTCATGTCGCTATGACGACTTGAAGGACGCCCTGATCATGAGATGGTGCACTCCGCCGTCAGCCGGCGGTCGTGGCCGACCTTGCGCTCGGGTCCCACCAGGCGCACCGGGACGACGTGGCGGGGCTCGGCGCTGGACGCCGACAGCCGCAGCTCCACCTCGCCCGGCTCGACGACGCGGTGGCCGGCGCGCCCGGTGAAGGCGGTCAGGTCCGCGTGCACCCGGAACCGCACGGTGGCGGCCGCGCCCGGCTCCAGCCGCACCTTGGCGTACCCGATCAGCCGGACCACCGGCCGGGTGACCTGCGCGACCGGGTCGTGCAGGTAGAGCTGGACCGCGTCGACGCCGGGCCGGTCGCCGGTGTTGCGGACCGTGACCCCGACGGTGACGGCGCCGTCGGTCTCGATCTCCGCCGGGCCGTCGCCATCGCCCTCCCATGCGAAGCTGGTGTACGACAGGCCGTGGCCGAACGGGAACAGCGGGGTGGTGTCGACGCTGCTGGCCGGGTTCTGCCGGCTCAGCGCCGGGCCGAGGTAGGTGCTGGGCTGGGCGCCCGGGTGCCGCGGCACGCTGACCGGCAGCCGGCCGGCGGGCTCGACGCGGCCGGCCAGCACGCCGGCGACCGCGGGCCCGCCCTCCTCGCCGGGGAAGAACGCCTGCACGGCGGCGGCGAGCCGGTCGGCGTGCCGGCCCAGCGCGTACGGCCGGCCGGACATGACGACCAGCACCACCGGCGTGCCGGTGTCCAGCAGCGCGTCCAGCAACTCCGCCTGGATCCCGGGCAGGGCCAGGTCGGCGGCGTCGCAGCCCTCGCCGGAGGTGCCGCGGCCGAACATGCCGGCGCGGTCGCCGAGCACCGCCACGCACACGTCGGCCGCCGCGGCGTCCGCGACCGCGTCGGCGAACCCGGCCCGGTCGTCGGTTCCTCCATGATCAAGGCGTCCCTCACGTCGTTCTAGCGACGTGAGGGACGCCTCGATCATGGGGAGAGGATCCACATCGCAGCCCCGGGTCAGGCTCAGGCTGGCGGCCGGCAGCTCGGCGGCCAGCGCCTGCCACAGCGTGGGGATGCGCACGCCGCCGGCCACGTCGGGATGCTGGCTGGCCACGTGGCTGGGGAACGTGTAGCAGCCGAGCATGGCGGCGACGTCGTCGGCGAGCGGGCCGACCACCGCGATCCGGGCGTCCGGGCGCAGCGGCAGCGCGGCGTCGTCGTTGGCCAGCAGCACCACGGACTCCTCGGCGACCTGGCGGGCCAGCGCCCGGGCGGCCGCGCGGTCCAGGTCGACCAGGTCCACGTCGGGCGGCAGCGGCGCCCAGCCCGGGTCGAGCAGGCCCAGCTCGCACTTCTGCCGCAGCACCCGGGTGGCGGCCCGGTCGACGAGGCCCTCGGGCACCGCGCCGGATCGGACCGCTTCCAGAAGCGGCGCGCCGAAGCAGCGCACGGCGGGCAGTTCCACGTCGACGCCGGCGGCCAGGGCCAGCGCGGCGGCCTCGGCGAGGCTGCCCGCGACGCCGTGCTGGATCTCCAGGAAGGACACCCCGTAGTAGTCGGCGACGACGGTGCCGGAGAAGCCCCACTCCTCGCGCAGCAGGTCGGTGAGCAGGGTGGGGTCGGCGGCGGCCGGCACGCCGTCGATCTCGGTATAGGCGTGCATCACCGAGCCGGCGCGGCCCTCCCGCACGGCCATCTCGAACGGCGGCAGGATGACGTCGGCGAACTCCCGGTGCCCGATCGAGACCGGCCCGAAGTTGCGGCCGGCGCGGGAGGCCGAGTATCCGGCGAAGTGCTTGAGCGTGGCGACGATGCCGGCGGACTGCAGGCCGCGCACGTACGCCGTGCCCACCGTCCCGACCAGGTAGGGGTCCTCGCCGATGGTCTCCTCGGTGCGCCCCCACCGGGGGTCGCGGGTCACGTCGAGCACCGGCGCGAGGCCCTGGTGCACGCCGAGCCGCCGCATGCCGGCGCCGATCTCGGCGGCCATTCGCTCGACCAGGTCGGGGGCGAACGTGGCGCCCCAGGCCAGCGGCGTCGGGAACACGGTGGCGCCCAGCGTCATGAACCCGGTCAGACACTCCTCGTGCGCGATCGCCGGGATGCCGAACCGGCTCGCCCCGACGATCTCGCCCTGCAACCGGGCCAGCGCCGCCGCGCCCAGCACCGGGTCGACCGGCGCGGTGCCGAACGGCCGGGTCAGCTGCCCGAGCCCGGAGGTGATCAGCTCGGCCCAGGGCGGGGCGTCCTCGGCCATCGCGTGCTGGTGCGGCGCGATGTCGTCGCCGGTGGCGGCCCCACCGATCCAGATCGAGCGAAGCTGGCCTATCTTCTCTTCCAGGCTCATCCGGGTGAGCAGGTCGGCCACCCGCTGCTCGACGGGTCGGCCCGGGTCACGCCACGGCAGGTTCGGCATCGTGAGAGCCTAACTGATATCGGTACTTTTCCGGAATGTTTCGGGCATCGATTTCCGCAGGAAGGCGATGTCACCGTAACGCCAGATCAGCAGGTGCGACAGGTCTTGACCCGCCGTTCACCGCGTCGTAGCGTGCGCCACATCGCGCTGAATTATCGGATCGGTGCCGAAACTTTTGGTGCCGACTTTGTCGTCGTGACGTATCGATGGTCGCCGACCGGGAAAGGCCGGTTCCCCATGAGACATCGCAGGTCCCTGCTCGCCGCCGCCTGCCTGCTGGGCCTGGCGGCGTCCACAGTGGCGGCTCCGCCGCCGGCCGGCGCCGCCGTGCCGGAGGTCGTGCTCACCAACACCTTCGACGACGGCACCGCGCAGGGCTGGTTCGCCCGCGGCGCGGCGTCCGTCGCGGCCAGCACCGACGCGGCGCACGGCGGCACGCACGCCCTGCTCACCGGCGCCCGCACCGCCACCTGGGAGGGCCCCGGCCGGGACGTGCGCGGCGTGCTCGTACCGGACGCGGTCTACACCGTCGAGGCGTACGCCCGGATCGTCGCGGGCCAGGGCCCGGCGGACCTGGCCGTGACCGTGCAGCGCACCCCGGCCGGCGGCTCGACGACCTGGGAGCGGGTGGCGTCCGCGAGCGCCGTCACCGACGGCGCGTGGGTGGCGCTGCGCGGCGAGTACCGGTTCAGCGGCGACGTCAGCGAACTGCAGCTGTACCTGGAGAGCCCGGACGCCACCGTTTCCTTCCTGCTGGACGACGTCACCGTCACGATGACGCAGGGGCCGCCCGGCGGGCCGCCGGACGAGGTCGGCGTGCGCACCGACTTCGAGTCCGGCGAGACCCAGGGCTGGGGGCGGCGCGGCGGCGAGAGCGTCGCGGTCACCGACGCCGACGCGCACGGCGGCACCCGGAGCCTGCTGACCTCGGCGCGCACCGCGAGCTGGAACGGCCCGTCGCTGAACCTGCTGGGCCGGATGGGGCTGGGCAAGAAGTACGCGTTCTCGGCGTGGGTGAAGCTGGCGCCCGGCGAGGCCCCGACGAACCTGCGGCTGACCATCGAGCGGCGCACCGCCGGCACGCCGACCTACCAGCCGTTCGCCGGCGCCGACGCGGTGACCGCCGACGCGTGGGTGCGGCTGTCCGGCACCTACACGCTCGGGCACGAGGTCGACTTCCTGGCCGCGTACATCGAGAGCACCAGCGGCACCGCGTCGTTCTACCTCGACGACTTCGAGATGACCTACCTGGTGCCCAAGCCGATCCAGACCGGCATCCCGTCGCTGAAGGACGTGTTCGCCGACGACTTCGTCGTCGGCACCGCGTTCACGCCGAACGACCGGTTCGGCGAGAAGGGCAAGCTGATCGCCAAGCACTTCAACTCGCTCACGCCCGGCAACACCATGAAGTGGGACGCCACCGAGCCGGCCGAGGGCCAGTTCCGGTTCGACGACGCCGACATCGTGGTGGCCACCGCCGAGGCGAACGGCGCGACGGTACGCGGGCACACGCTCATCTGGCACCAGCAGACCCCGGCCTGGGTGTTCCAGCGCCCGGACGGCACCCCGCTGACCGACAGCGCGGAGGACAAGGCGCTGCTGCTGACCCGGATCGAGAACCACGTCCGGGCGGTCGCCGGCCGGTACGCGGGGAAGATCAGCGCCTGGGACGTGGCCAACGAGGTCATCGACGAGGCCCAGCCGGACGGGCTGCGCCGCAGCCGCTGGTTCGAGATCGCCGGCCTGGACTACCTGCGCACCGCGTTCCGGGTGGCCCGCGAGGTCGCGCCGGACGCGAAGCTCTACATCAACGACTACAACACCGAGTACCCGCGCAAGCGGGTCGCGCTGCACAACCTCGTGCGGCAGCTGCGGGCCGAGGGCGTGCCGATCGACGGCGTCGGGCACCAGCTGCACATGAACATCGAGCGGCAGCGGGTCGCCGAGATCGAGAAGACGTTCCAGCTGTTCGCCACGCTGGGCGTCGCGCAGCAGGTCACCGAGCTGGACGTGAGCGTCTACACCAACTTCGTCGAGTCGTACACCGCCGTGCCCGCCGAGACGCTCGCCCTGCAGGGCCTGCGCTACCGGGACCTGTTCGACATGTTCCGGCGGTACGCCGGCACGCTGAACTCGGTCACCATCTGGGGCACCAGCGACGACGGCACCTGGCTGGACACGTTCCCGTTCCCGCGCAACGACTGGCCGCTGCTGTTCGACGACGACCTGCAGGCCAAGCCCGCGTACTGGGGACTGGTCGACCCCGGGCAGCTCCCCGCCGTGACGCGCAAGGTCACCGCGGCCGCCGCGCGGCCCACGGTGGACGGCAAGCGGGACCCGTCGTGGGACCTGCTGGCCGGCACCGCCGTCGACGTCAACTCCGCCAGCGGGCTGGGCGGCACGTTCCAGCTCGCCTGGGGCCCGCGCACGCTCTACGTGCTGGCGGAGATCTCGGACGCCACGAAGGACAAGACCGACGCCGTCACCGTGACGGTGGCCGGCGTCGACTACCGGATCCAGCGCGGCGGCACGCACGCGCACGGGTTCAAGGCGCACACCAAGCCGACCCTCGGCGGGTACCGGGTGGAGGCGGGCATCCCACTCGCGTCCGCCGCGGCCGGTACGGTCGTGCCCGTCGACGTGACGGTGCGCGACGCCGCCGGCGGGGCGTCCGCGACCTGGGGACCCGGCCAGGTGACGCTGGTGCCCGCGGTGTCCACTGTCGACGTGGCCCGGGGCACGCCCACCGTGGACGGCGTGGCGGACGCGGCGTGGGCGCGGGCCCGCACCATCACCACGGCGGTGCCGGTGTCCGGCACGGACGGCGCCACCGCGACGGCCAAGCTGCTGTGGGACGCCGGCCACCTCTACATCCTGGCCACCGTCACCGACCCGGTGCTCGACGAGTCCAGCCCCAACAGCTGGGAGCAGGACTCGGTGGAGATCTTCGTGGACCCGGACAACTCCAAGAACACCGGCTACAACGACGACGACGGGCAGTACCGGATCAGCTTCACCAACCGGCAGACCGTGACCAGCAACTTCGACGCGTACGCCATCGCCGACAACCTGACCAGCGTCACCCGCGTGGTCGACGGCGGATACGTCATCGAGGCGTCGATCGAGCTGGACACCGTCACGCCGGGCGCCGGCACCCTGCTCGGCTTCGACCTGCAGGTCAACGACGCCAGCGGCGGCGCCCGTACGGCCGCGACCACCTGGCACGACCCGACCGGCCGCTCCTACGTGGACACCTCCCGCTGGGGCGTCGCCCGCCTGGTCCGCTGAAAGGAAGGGACCCTTGTTATCGCTTTATGCATAGGAAGGGTCCCTTCCTAACCTCGGGGGGGTAACGGGGAGGCGGTGCTGCCTCGTGGGATCAGCGTCGTCGGGAGTTCTAGGTGGAGGGCGGCGAGCGGCTCGCCGGCCACGAACGCCAGCACCATCCCCGCCGCCGCCACCCCCATGTCGGTCAACGGCTGGCGCACCGTGGTCAGCGCCGGGCCCATCCAGCCCGCCACCGGCACGTCGTCGAAGCCCACCACGCTCACGTCTTCCGGGATCCGCAGGCGCGCCTCCCGCGCCGCCTGGTAGACGCCCATGGCCTGCAGGTCGTTGCCCGCGAACACGGCCGTCGGCCGGTCCGCCGACGCGAGCAGTTCGGCGCCGTACCGGTACCCGTCCTCGACCCGCAACTGTCCATGGCGGACCAGGCCGCCGTCCACCGGGAGCCCGGCGGCGGCCAGCGCCGCCGCATAGCCGGCCTGGCGCTCGTGGCAGCACCGGATGTGTGACGGCCCATTGATCATCGCGATGCGCCGGTGCCCCAGGTCGAGCAGGTGCTGGGTGGCCAGCGTGCCGCCCAGCCGGTTGGCGGCCGAGACCGTCGGCCGGCCGGGCCTCGGACCGTCCCGCGGGTCCACCACCACCGAGGCGATGGTGCGCGCCGCGAGCTGTTCGCGCTGCGCGGCGCTGAGCTCCGCGAACACCGAGATCACCCCGGCCGGCCGGCGGGCGAGCACGCCGCGCATCCAGTCGTCCTCCGGTGTGGACCGCCCCCGCAGCTCGGACACCACAACCGACATCTCGTGGTCGGCGGCCACCTGCTCGACGCCGCGGATGGTGGGGATCGCCCACGGCCCCATGATCTCGTGGAACACCAGCTCCACCAGCTGCGCGTGGTAGGACCGGTCCTGCCGCCGGTACCCGTTGGCGCGCATGATCTCCTCGATGCGCGCCCGGGTGACGTCGGAGACGTCGGCCTCGCCGTTGAGCACCCGGGACACGGTCGGCACGGAGACGCCGGCCGCCTTGGCGATCTCGCCGATCGTCAGCCCGCGCATCGTCTCCGCCACGCCCATAGTCTATGGATGCCCTTCCATGATCAAGGGTGAGCGGGCGCGGTAATGCCGGAGCATGTCGGCGGTGCGCGGGTCGTCGACCTGCAGGGCGGCGAGCGGCACGACCCGGTAGCCGCGGTCGCCGTGCCGGACCTCGATCGACTCGGGAAGGTCATCGCACATGCGCAGACGGATCTCACCGAGCATGGTGCGCCAGCGGTGCGCGCCCGGCTCACGGGGATCGGTGCGTAGGAAGCCGAATTGCTGCCACCTCTCGTTCCAGCGGTGGGCATACTTGCTGTCGAGCCACGCGGTGAGAGTGTCGGCGTCGCGCCAGCGGACGGCGAGGTCGACGGCGTCCGCCGGCAGCGGCGCCCCCTGCAGGAGTGCGGCGGCCGGACCGTCGAAGACGTAGGGGATGTCCGGGAATGCCGCGGCCACCCGCTCGATCTCGGTGTCCGCGATGCGCTCGGCCAGCGGTGTCTTCTCCAACTCGGCGATCGCGCTGTCCAGTTGCGCGTCGAGGGGTTCGGTGCCGATCGTGAGCTGGCTGCCCAGCGCGGCGAAGAGCCGTTCCAGCACGGTGTGGCTGGGCCAGCGGTCGCCGCGTTCGATGCGGACGACGGTGGATTGACTGATGCCGGCGAGGGTGGCCAACTGTTGCTGGGTCAGGCCGTGCAGCTCGCGCTGGCGGCGCAGGGTGGTGCCGACGAGGGCGAGGAGTCGACTGCCGGTCACCGGCTCAGGATGGCAAGTTTTTGCTGAGCGGTATGCCGCAGAGGCATAAATATGACTCTGCGGCATACCGCTTGGAGAATACTTGTCAGCCAGTGGTGCAGGCGGAGCCGTTCAGGGTCCAGCCGCCGGGCGCCTGGTTGGTGCCGCCGTGGGTGCCCTGGAAGCCGAACGACGCGGTGCCGCCCGGCGCCAGCGTGCCGTTGTGGCCCGCGTTCCGCGCGGTCACCGCCGCCGCGCTCTGCGAGACGCTGGCGTTCCAGCTGTTGGTGATCTGCTGGCCGTTCGCGAACGAGAAGCCCAGCGTCCAGCCGTTGACCGTGGCCGAGCCGGTGTTGGTGATGGTCACCTCGCCGGTGAAGCCGTTGTTCCACGAGTTGGCCACGTACGCCACCCGGCACGCCGTGCCCGCCGGCGGCGGCGACGTCGGCGGGGCGGTGGTGGGCGGAGCGGTGGTCGGGGGCGCCGTCGTCGGGGGCGGCGTCGTGGGCGGTGCGGTGGTGGGCGGCGGGGTCGTGGGTTCGCTCCCGCCGGTGATGGCCAGTTCCTCGGTGGTGAAGGTGCCGTGCGCCGGGTTGATGTCGGCCTCACCGGCGCCGCCGTCGCAGCTGCGGCTGGGGTTGAACATCAGGTAGGTGCCGGAGGAGCAGTTGCCGCCGGTGGGCCCGGCCGGTGGTTCCGCGTCGCCGCCGACGACCGCGCTGCCGCCGATGGTGACTCCACCGTGGACGATGGCGTTGCCTTTGACGACCGCGTTGCCGGTCACCGTGCCGCCGTTGACCCAGGCCAGGTCCTCGATGCGGGCGTTGCCGGAGACCGTGCCGCTGAAGACGGCCGCGCGCGGGCCGACGTACGCGGTCGAGGCCACGTTGGCGTTGCCGGCGACCCAGCCGCCGCCGTTGGTGTGCCAGCGCCCGCCGTTGGTCGGGTTCGGCTTCTGGTACCCGGGCTGGTGCCCGTCCGGGATCGCCCCCGAGACCCGGAACTCGTACGGGTACCGGCGGTTCTTCGGCCAGCCGTCCAGGAACGCGTACTTCGGCACCGTGGTGGCCGGCGTGCCGGTGACCACCAGGTAGACCTCGGACTCGCCGGGCTGCAGCTGGAAGCTGAGCTGGCCGCTGGTGCCCTGGGACAGCGCCCCGTACCGCGGGGTGCTGCCGCCGCGGACCGCGACGAACCCGAACGTCCAGCCCGTGGCGCCGGTCTCCGCGTGGCCCTTGAGGTGCAGCCGGACCAGCGCGCCGTCGCTGTCCGGTACCAGCTTGATCTTGTTGTAGCCGTAGTCGGACGGTGCCATCGCGTCCGAGATGCGGTAGTGGCGGGCGCTGGCGTTGACCGCCTCGACCGGCACCCCCTTGTAGGCGTTGAGGAAGCCGGCGCCGTACACGTTGTTGATGAACGGCATGAAGTCGGCGCGGTTGGAGTAGTCCCAGGTGACGTTGTGCTGAGCGTACTCGCCGAGCCGGCGGTTCAGCTCGGCCTGCGTGATGCCCGCCAGCCGCCGGTAGACCTCCAGCGGGTGCTCGGTGTTGCGGGCCTCGTTCCAGATCCGGTTGAACATCTCGATGCCGTCGCGGTCCTTGATGTACTGCGCCAGCATCCAGGCGCCGTAGTGGTGCCGCGAGGAGGAGTAGTACAGGTTCTCGGTGCGCAGCCAGCGGGTCAGGTCGCCGGCGGCCGTGCGCGGGTACACCTGCATCGCCATGAACTCCGCGCCGGCCTCCCAGAACGTGCCGGCCGACGGGTGCGTGAGGCCCATGCCGGAGCGGCCGAGGAAGGTGTAGTTCTGGAACACGTGGCCGAGCTCGTGCGCCAGGCCCCAGGAGCCGGGCTGCGCGGCGCCGGGCGCGATGTTGATCACGCCGACCCGGCCGTCCGTCGAGCCGCCGGTGGCCCAGGCGTCGAGCGCGGTGCGGTTCCAGGTGCGGGTGACGATGACGATGATCTTGTGCTCGGCCAGCAGCCCGGTCTCCGGCGTGAACCGCATGGTGTTCACGTAGTAGGAGTACAGGTTCTCCAACTGGCTGAGGATGTTGTCGGGGTCGAAGCGGAACTCACCCGGCGCGGTCAGCGGGTTGGTGCCCGACTTCTCGCCCCACAACAGGATGAAGTTGGCCGACTCCTTGGTGCGATCCTGTGCCCAGGGCACCTCACCGGTGCTCTGCCAGCGTGCCGGAATCCAGACCGTCTTGGCGGCGGCCTGTGCCGAGGGCATCAACTCCGGCACGATCAACGGCGCCGTGCCGAGCGTGACCAGCGCGAACGCGGCCAGCCAGCGGCGCCATCCGGACCGTGGTTTCATCGTGGCATCCCTTACGTGTCGCGAGACAGGACGGGTGTGGCCACCCTGATCCCGGCCCGGACAGGATGCGCTGCAAATGGGGGCCAGGCACACATCTTGGGCGTCTCGCTACAGCCTGTCAAGCGATTGATCTCGATTCATGGGAGCGCTTGCATCGACGTACCCGGGTAGTTATCTTCATGGCGAAGTCGGCTCCCGGGCTACCGCCTTCGCGACGATCCCCACGATCCTCGTCACCTCGGGAGCCCTCATGCGCATCGCGCGTCCCCGTTCCTATGTCGCCGCCGCGGCCGTCTGCGTGGTCGCGCTCGGCGGCGGTCTCACCGCCGTGACCTCGGCCTCGGCCGCGGCCGGCTGCTCGGTCACCTACAGCGTCGGCTCGCAGTGGCAGGGTGGATTCACCGGCAACGTCGCCATCACCAACCTCGGCGACCCGCTGACCGCGTGGACGCTGACCTGGTCGTTCACCGGCGGGCAGCAGATCACCCAGGGCTGGAGCGCGGTCTTCAGCCAGAGCGGGGCTCAGGTGACCGCCCGCAACCAGACCTGGAACGGCAACCTCGCCACCAACGCCACCGTCAGCGCCGGTTTCAACGCCTCGTGGAACAACTCGACGAACCCGGCGCCGACCACCTTCGCGCTCAACGGCGTGGCGTGCACCGGCTCGACCACCCCGCCCACGTCGGCGCCGCCCACGTCCGTGCCGCCCACGTCGCCGCCGCCGACCACCGGGCCGCCGCGGACCTTCACCAACCCCATCAAGATGCGCGGCCCGGACCCGTGGCTGCAGTACTACAACGGCTACTACTACCTGGCCACCACCACGTGGAACAACACGATCACGATGCGCCGCTCGCGTACCCTCGGCGGGCTGGCCACCGCGACCGAGACCACGCTGTTCACGCTGACCCGGCCCAACGGCGCGGGCACCATGTGGGCGCCGGAGTTCCACCTGCTCGACGGGCCGAACGGGCAGCGCTGGTACTTCTACTACACCGCCGGGCGGGAGCCGTTCGATCTGGGCACGCAGCGCATCCACGTGCTGGAGAGCGCCGGGCTGGACCCGATGGGCCCGTACACGTTCAAGGCCGACCTGCTGGATCCGGTGTCGGACAACACGTGGGAGCTGGACCCGGGAATCCTGCAGTTGAACGGCAACCTGTACCTGTTGGGGACGTTCTACAATGGATCGCAGCCGATGTTCATCCGGCCGTTGTCGAACCCGTGGACGGCCAGTGGCACCCGGCGGATCCTGACCACGCCGACGTTGAGTTGGGAGACGGTGGGTGGTGCGGTGGCCGAGGGTGGCGAGGTGTTGCAGCGTAACGGGCGCACGTTCATCGTCTACTCGGCCAGTCACTGCTCCACACCGGACTACAAGCTGGGCATGCTGGAGTACGTCAGTGGTGATCCGTTGAACTCGTCGTCGTGGCGGAAGTTCCCGCAGCCGGTGTTCCAGCGCAACAACGCGGCGGGTGTGTACGGGCCGGGGCACAACGGGTTCTTCAAGTCGCCGGACGGCACCGAGGACTGGATCGTCTACCACGCGAACAGCTCCGCCAATGGTGGTTGTGACATGAACCGGTCGACGCGGGCGCAGAAGTTCACCTGGAACGCCGACGGCACACCGAACTTCGGCACCCCGGTCGGCACCGGCGTTCAGCTCCCCGTCCCGGCGGGCGAGCCCGCTTCCTAAGGTTCCATGATCAAGGCGTCCCTCAAGTCGTTAGAGCGACTTGAGGGACGCCTTGATCATGGGGGTGTGGGGCGTTGACATCTGCGTGAGTCGATCCTAGGCTCGTCGGAAAGCGCTTTCCACCGTTACGGGGGTCTGCCACCCCGGCTGTTGAGACAGTCTGGAAAGGCAGGACCACCATGCGCAAACGAAGTGTGCTGGTGGCGGCGTCGCTGCTGGCCACCGCCACCGTGGTCGCCACCGGGTCGCAGGCCGCGCACGCCGCCGACGGGCCGGTCGGCTTCGCCACCGTCAACGCCCTCGGGCAGAACGGCACGACCGGCGGCGCCGGCGGCCCCACGGTCACCGCGACCACGACCGCCCAGTTCCTGGACTACATCGCCCGCCCGGGACCGTACGTCATCCAGGTCTCCGGGACGATCACGCTGCCCACCGGCAGCACCGACGGCATGCACAACGTCACGTCGGACAAGACGATCCTCGGGGTGGGCGCGAACGCCGCGCTGGTGGGCGGCGGCCTGAACATAGGCCTGCCGGTCGACGACGATGTCACCGCGCCGCCCGCCAACGCGGTCCACAACATCATCATCCGCAACCTCACGCTGACCGGC
>JBBEWH010000085.1:0-95893 GCA_037414955.1 Actinomycetes bacterium KLBMP 9797 | reverse complement strand
GAGCAATTGTCAAGACTTGTGGATGAGAGATCTTGATCAGGCGGCGGTGACGGCCTCGGAGGCCGGGGTAGGTACGGGGCGTTCGACAAGCTTGCCGCGTTCGAATCGGGCGCCGGCGCGGACGAGGGCGACGAGGTGAGGTGCGTTGACCGCCCGCCAACGGTGTTGTGCGGCTTCGATGAGCTTGAACGCCATGGCCAGGCCGGCAGCCTTCGAGCCGGGGCCCTTGGTGACCTTGGTGCGGTGCCGGACGGTGGCGAATGTCGACTCGATCGGGTTCGTGGTGCGCAGATGGATCCAGTGCTCGGCGGGGAAGTCGTAGAAGGCCAGCAGCTCGTCGAGATCGTCGGTGATCTTCGCGACGGCCTTGCCGAACTTGGCGCCGTAGGCCAGCTTGAACGCCGCGACGGCGCGGCGGGCGTGGTCGCGGTCCTCGGCGTTCCAGATCTCGGCCAAGGCCCGTTTCGCTGCCGGGTGTGCCGACTTGGGCAGCGCCGACAGCACATTGCCGATCTTGTGGAACCAGCAGCGCTGCTCACGGGTGGTCGCGAACACCTCCCGCAACGCCGCCCAGAACCCCAACGCTCCGTCCCCGACCGCGAGGACCGGGGCGCGCATGCCGCGTCGGGCGCAGTCACGCAGCAGGTCCGCCCACGACCCGGTCGACTCCCGATAGCCCTCGGCCAAGGCGATGAGTTCCTTGGTGCCGTCGACGCGCACGCCGACGATGACCAGCAGGCACAGTTTCTGCTCGTCCAGGCGCACGTTCAGGTGCACGCCGTCGGCCCATACGTACACATAGTCCACACCGGACAGATCCCGGTCACCGAACGCGCGGGCATCGTCCTGCCACTGCACGGTCAGCCGGGTGATCGTCGCCGCGGACAGGCCCGAACCGCTGCCCAAGAAGCTCTCCAGCGCCGGCACGAAGTCCTGTGAAGACAGACCATGCAGGTACAGCAGCGGCAACACCTCGGTGACCTTCGGCGACTTGCGGCACCACGCCGGCAGGATCACCGAGGCGAACCGCTGCCGCTCGCCGGTCGCCTCGTCGACGCGCTTGTCGTTGACCCGCGGCGCGACCACCTGCACCGCCCCGGCCGAGGTCAACACCTGCCGCGGCTGGGCGCGGCCGTTGCGTACCACCAGACGCCGGCCGTCCTCATCACGCTGGTCGGCGTGCGCGGCGATGTACGCGGCGACCTCCGCCTCCAGAGCGGCGGCCAGCATCCGCCGCGCGCCGTCACGCACGATCTCGTCGATCAACGAGCCGCCCACCGTGGGCGCGTCCGGCGCGGTCGCTGGCGTGGCGTCATCGGGGTTGACTACCGTGAGCACGGGCGTACCTTCCCGACCCGCGTTGGCGCGCGGGCCTTACTCGATTCCCTGGACTGGACTCGTCGGGAGGGTACGCCTCCCGACCCTCATCCACAGGTTTCGAGCATTGCTCCCCGCGTTCCGCGCGCCGCGCCATCGCCTTTCTGACCGCACTCGCCGTTCTCGTGACCGGCAACACGGCCGGTGTCATAGCCGCCGCATGGCGGCACACCAACGGTTTCGGGTGGAAAGGGCAACCCACGCCGTGGGCGGCCTTCATCGCAATGTCGGCCACCTCATGCCTGTCAGAGCACGGGTACCACAACGACGGCTCACGCCTTGTGGAGGCTGACTGCCCGACCGGCCCCGACGGTGACTACTACTCCGGCAGCTACGACGAAGACGCGTTCAACGAGTTGCTGTGCGGCGAGCAACCACGGTCCGCATTCCGCAGATGGTGGGACTGGAACCGCGACTACCAGATCCAATTCACCCTGACCTGGGACCAAGGGCGCACCGTGGTTGACGGCCTGGCGGTACCGCCGCCGTACCCCGATCACGTGGACGGCCAGCGCGCCAACATCGACCTCCCCGTGACCGTGGCGTCGGCGCTGCACCCGGGCCCAGAAGAGCCATACACGGTCCGGGCCGACACCGTGACCGAAGCCTGGCACGTCACCTTCGAGACCGTCGCGCCCGGCGGCTGGAAGGTGTGCCGCATCGACATACCCGATCCGATCCGTCTCGCGTTCCGCAAGAACTGACCCACTGAACATGAAGGAGGTGGTGCCGTTGGCCGACCCCAACGATCCGACCGACGAAATGGGCGAACTGCGTGCCCGGACCGGCCGGCTGGAAATAATGCTGGTTCACGCCCGCCGCTCCTACGCCGACCTGGTGGCCGCATGCCGCGCCGCCCTGAATGCGTGGGCGGACGGCGAACCTGACCCGCTCTGGTACGTGCGCGACCAACTCCCACGGAGCACAACCGGAAACCCGCCGCCGCCCGAAGGTGACCGGTGATGGCCCGCTACTACCGGCGCCGCTGGTACCGCCACCACCCATACGCCTACTGGCCGTACTACGAGCGCACCGTCACGGGCATTGTCGTCGGCGCAATCCTCGGGTTCTTCGTAGCACTGTTCGGCGGCATCGCCGGAGCACTATGGCGCTACCGCTCCGAACTCACACCGCTGGCCGTCGCAGGTACAACCGTGTGGTGCGCCGAGTGGCTGCACGTCTACTACTCCGGCCTGTGGTGGACGCTCGCCCTCGTCACGGCCGTTCTCGTGGCGGTCCTGATGGCGTTCCCGCGCTGGTGGCGGCGCGTGCGCTGGCCGGTACTGGGACGAGGGATCGAACGCGTCTACCTGGCAATGTGCCTGGCCGTTGGCGGGGCTTGGCTGTCTTCAGCCATCCACTATGGACCTGGAAGGCACCCGCTCCCTGCGCTGGCGTTGGCCGGCACGCTGGTCTGCGCGATCCCCTGGTGGGCGCACCGACGGCGCCGCGCCAAGGTCCGCGTGGAGCGCACGCTGCAAGCCTGGCCGGACGTCGCGGACGCCGCCGGACTCACCGGGTCACGGGCCGTCTCCGCCGTGGTGGACGCATGGGGCTGGACCGTCCGCATCGCACTGCCACGCGGACAGACCGCCGACGAGGTGATCGCGGCGGTACCGGCCATCGAGTCAGGACTCGGCGCGCCACCCAGCGCGGCCCGCGCCGAACCGGACCCACACCGAGCCGACCGCGCATACCTGCGCGTCCTGGAGCGCGACCCACACGCCCAACCGATCGCCTACCAACCGCCCGTCGAGCCAGCGACCATCACCCGACCCATACCACTCGGCCTGTGGGACGACGGCACAGTCACATCCGTACTGATGCTGCGCCGCAACACCCTGATCGGCGGCATCACCGACTCCGGCAAGTCCAACCTGTTGAACGTGATCATGGCCTACCTGGTCGCCTGCCCGGATGTCGTCATCTGGGGTATCGACCTCAAGGGCGGGATGGAACTCGGCCCCTGGGCCTCCTGCCTGCCGCGCCTGGCCACGACGCCCCAGCAGGCGATCAAGCTCCTAGCAGACGCGGTAGCTGAGATCAGCCTCCGGGAACAGGAGCAGGTCGCGCGCGGCGAACGCCTCTGGACTCCTGACTACGACCGCCCGGCACTAATCGTCGTGATCGACGAGTACGCCGAACTACCCGACGAAGCCACCGCACACGCCGATTCGATCGCGCGCCTGGGACGAGCCGTCGCCGTCAACCTGCTCATCGCGACCCAACGCCCCACCCAGAAAGCCATGCGCAACAACGCGGTCCGCTCACAGATGGACGTACGGATCTGCCTTCGCGTACGGGAACGGCGAGACGTCACCTTCATCCTCGGTGAGGGAATGCTCGCCGCAGGCTGGAACGCGCACAAGCTCGGCGAACCTGGAAAGTTCCTCCTGTCCGCCCGCGAATCGCAGTACGCGACACCGCGCCCCGCACGCGCCTACCTGCTCACCGACACCGACGTTGCCACCATCGCCACCCGACACGGCCGGTTCGACGCCGACGACATCCCCGACAGCGACTCACCGCCAGAGCAACCACGCTCGCCAGAACGCCTGCTCTTGGAAGCTCTGAGTGCCGCGCCGGATGAGGGCATCACAGTGCCCGAACTGATGGCCGTGGTCGGCAAGCCGCGCCGATGGGTGTACCGACGCCTGGAACAACTGGCCAACACCAGTCGCGTCGTACAAGTCACCTGGGGACACTGGCGCACCCCAGTCACCCCACCCGACGACGACACCGCGCACGGTACGTAACTGTGTCGATGTGTCACTGTGCCGCTCCGACGCGCGCCTGCACCCGTATAGGGAACTCCTCGGCCGGGGCGGCACAGCGACACAGCTCACCGACCGTAACCGACGTTCACACCAAGATCGCCGCAAGGGAGGTGACGCCAAACCACGAACGAACGCAAGAAGTCGCGCTGCCCCAAGCAGCCACCCGGACAAATCTCAGAAGAGGATCTTGAGAAGGTTCGGCAAGCCGTTCGCGCGCTACCGCCGCTCACTGACGAGCAGATCAGCGCGCTGGCCGAGGTCATCGTGAACGCGCGCATCAAACGCGCCAGCAAGAAGAGGCAACGATGAGCCATGCGTACACGAACGGGCGCCTGCCCCATGCGGAGCAGGCGCCCGTTCGCGCGCTCGTGGCCGCGTCACGCGGCGGCCGGCAGCGACCCGCGTTTGGGCAACGTCTTGCCGTCCCAGTCGAACCGCTCCGACCGGTGGTCCTGGTTGGTTACCCGTGGGGTCAGCGTCAGCCGGGGAAACGCGCGCTTAACCATCGAACGCAACCGGTCAATGTCGCCTGCGGCTTTTGCCTCGTCCCACTCGCGGGCGGCATCCCGAGCTGCGGCGCCTGCGGTGTCCGGCTCGTCCAGTCCGGCAAGCTCCGACTTCAGCGTGTCCATCCGGCGCAGAAGGGGCGCCATAGCCTTATCGACCCGCTCGACACCCCACGCGGCCACCTTCTCGGCCAGCGTGGTCGCCTGCTCATCCAAGCGCCGGATCTCACCCTCGATCCGAGAACGCTCCGCCCGCGCCGTCGCGGCAAGCTTGGCCAACCGTTCCGCGTTCTTCGGGTCGCCGAGCCGCTCCTTGACCGCCTCCTCTACGTACGTCTCGGCGACCCGCGCGTCAATGAACACACCTCTACAGCCGTTCCCGTTACCGTCCACCGAGCGGCACCGGTACTCCCGGCGCGGCGAACCATCCGGGTACGGCGTGGACGTCTTGCGCGGGTGCCCACGCATCGGCGTCCCGCACGTGCCGCAGAACATCAGCCCCGACAAGAGGTGAACCCTGCCCGCCGGACGGCCGCGCTTACGCGCCGCGAAGATCGAGCACAGCCGCTCCCACTCCTCGCGCGACACGACCGCCTCGACGCCTACCAGTTCGCCGACGATCTCGCCGTTGTGCGCGAGCAGGCCAGCCAGCGCCGGACGCATAAGCAGCTTGGGCAAGTGGCCGCGCGTCCAGCGCAGTCCGCGCGGCGAGGCGATACCGCGTTCGTTCAGGTCCCGGACGACCGCCGAGACGGTTTCGCCAGCGAGAAGGCGCCGGTAGCACTCGCGCACGATGTCGCGTTCGGCTTCCACGATCTCATCCGGTACCGGGGTAAGCGGGTCGCCTTTCTCCCACCCCTCCGGCTTCGGCTCGTAACCGGGCAACGCGTACCCGCGTGCCCCACCGCCGAGCTTGCCCTTACGCGCCCGGCGCACCTTGCCACGCTTGACCCGCTCGGAGATCTTGTCCGACTCAGCAGCCGCAGCCACCATCGCTTCCCGGAAGTGCCGCCGGCCGTCCGCCGTGGTCAAGTCGTACTCACCGGCAAGCGACCACACCCGCGCGCCGTTGGTCGCGGCCTCCACCAGCCGCTCACCCTCCATCACCTTCCGGGAGAAGCGAGTGACGTCGTAGACGATGACCCCATCGGACGTGCCGGACTCGATCCGGCGCATCATCTGCTCCCAGTCCGGACGCACCACATTCGGCTTCCACGCCGACAGCGACGGGTCCTTGAAGATCCGCCCCACCCGCGCTCCGCGCTGCTGGATCTTCTCGCGGCACAACTCGATCTGGTCATCAACCTTGATCATCTCGCCGGTCCACAGCCTGCTGATCCGCGCGTAGACGTCGATCACAGGACCCTGAGCTGCGTCGATGCTCGCCATGCTTTGATGTTACAAAAGAACCCATAGATCAAGGGCTTGGGCACACGGTTTGATCTCTCACCCATGTGCTTGAGCCCTTGATCGGCGCGTAAGTCCTTGATCGGCGTCGACGTGGGGCGGGTAGAACGCTCAGCGGTGACGTACGCACGTTATGGGCTCGTCATCACGTGCGTACGTCACCGCTGAGCCCAGAGGTACGCCGCACCGAGCTTGTCGATCTTGCGCGTATCGCGCCGTCCGCCTCGGAATTCGGCCTTTCGCAGCCCGTTCCGCCAGCGAGGTGGCCGAGCGACGCGCTCTCGACCTGATCTTGGCCGTGCCATCCGCTCCGCGTGCTCTTGACCGTAATGCCGTCCGCTCCGCGTGCTCTTGGTCTGGGCGCCGTCCTTGCGTGCGCGATCCTGGGTATGCCGGCGTCCTTCGTGGGCGATCTTGGATGTGGCGCGCTGCCCTCCTTGCGTGACCTTGGGCGCGGCGCCGCCCTCCTTGCGCGACCTTGAGCGCAGCGCAGCGCTGTGCTGCGCGCTCGATCTTGGACGTATCGTCGTGCTTTCTGTGCGATCTAGGGGATATCGGGCGGTTGGATCTTTAGATCGCGACGCTATGACCTTGATCGCGCGGGATATGCAACGACAAGTCCAAGATCGCGGCGCGAGCACGCGAGCCCGCGAGCCCGCCGCGAGCGGCGACCCAATCATCACGGCGTCCCACAAGTCGCTAGAACTACTTGCGGGACGCCTTGATCATGGGTCGGGCGTCGGGGTGGATCGGCTACTACGTACGATAGTGGCCGTGTTCTCCCTCGCTCGGCTCGCGCTTGCCTCGGTGATCGCCAACGTTGGCATCGTGGTCACCGGCGGTGCGGTCCGGCTGACCGACTCCGGGCTCGGTTGCCCCACGTGGCCGCGGTGCACCGACGAGTCGTACACGACGACCGCCGAGATGGGCATCCACGGCGCCATCGAGTTCGGCAACCGGATGCTCACGTACGTCGTGGGGTTGATCGCCCTGGCCTGCTTCGTCGTGGCGTGGCGGCAGCGCCCCCGCCGGCGGCCGCTCGTGCTGCTGGCCGGCGCGGTGTTGGCCGGCGTCCCGCTGCAAGGCGTGGTCGGTGGCCTCACCGTGCTCACCAATCTCAACCCGTGGGTGGTCGGCCTGCACTTCCTCGCGTCGATGGCGATGCTCGTGGCGGCGTACGCGTTGTGGCGCGCCGCCCGGGGCGCGGATGCGGCGGACGCGGACGCGGCGGGCGCGGACGCGGAGGTCGTGCCCGCGCCGCTGCGGGCGCTGGGCTGGGTGGTCGCGGCCGCGAGCCTCGCTGTGTTGGTGGTGGGCACCTGGGTGACGGGCAGTGGCCCGCACTCCGGCGACCACGGCGCGAAGCGCAACGGCCTCGACCCGGAGACGATCTCGCAGGTGCACGCGGACCTGGTGTTCCTGCTGGTGGGGCTGTCGGTGGCGGCGTGGCTCGCGTTGCTGGCGGTGGGTGCGCGCCGGGCGGCCCGGGCGGCGCTGGTGCTGATCGGCGTGGAGTTGGCTCAGGGGCTGGTCGGGTTCGTGCAGTACTTCACCGGCCTGCCGCAGGTGCTGGTCGGCGCGCATATGCTCGGCGCTTGCCTGGTGTGGCTGGCCACGCTGGCGCTGCTCGCCGCCGTGATCCGCACCGACCTCCGCCCGCCGGAACGTGTTGACGCCGCGACGCCCCCAGCGAAGATCAAGGCGTCCTTGTAGTCGCTATAACGACATGAAGGACGCCCTGATCATGGGGAGTGTGGGTAGTTAGGTTGCCCTTCGTGGTGGGGATCACCGAAGGGGCGGTTTGCGGGGCCTCCCGGAAATACGTAACGTTGGCGTTGTGAAAAACGTGCCGGCTCCAGTCGTGGACGGGCGCACCCGTGACCGGGTGGCTCGGCTGCTGCTGGCGCACGGCTCCGCGACGGCGGCCGAGCTGGGCGCCGAGCTGGGGCTCACACAGGCGGCGATTCGCCGCCACCTCGACGCGATGCTCGCCGACGGCGTCGTGGTCAGCCGGGAGCGTCCGGTGCGGGGCAACCGCCGCCGGGGGCGCCCGGCGCGCGTGTTCGTGCTGACCGACACCGGCCGGCAGGGCTGCGGCCGGCATTTCTACGACGGCATGGCCACGGCGGCGCTGCGCTGGATCGCCCGCACCGGCGGTCCGGAGGCGGTCGCCGCGTTCGCGACCGAGCAGCTCTCCGGTCTGGAGAGCCGCTGCCAGGCCGCGCTGGCCGGCGCCGGCGACGAGCCGCTGGCCCGCGCGGAGGCACTCGCCGAGGCGCTGACCGCCGAGGGCTACGCTGCCAACGCGACCACGATCGCGACCGGCGGGCAGCTGTGCCAGCACCACTGCCCGGTGGCGCACGTGGCCGCCGAGTTCCCGCAGCTGTGCGAGGCCGAGACAGCGGTGATCTCCCGCTTGGTCGGCACCCACGTGCAGCGGCTGGCGACGATCGCGCACGGCGACGGGGTGTGCACGACCCACATCCCCACCCGCAAGCACACAACCCTGGTGAGGACCGATTAGATGACTGAGCAGATGACCCAGGCCGAGCAGCTCGCCAGCCTCGGCAGCTATGAGTATGGCTGGGCCGACTCGGACGTCGCCGGCGCCGCCGCGCAGCGTGGGCTCAACGAGGCGGTCGTGCGTGACATCTCGGCCAAGAAGAGCGAACCGGCCTGGATGCTCGACCTGCGGCTGAAGGGATTGCGGCTGTTCGGCCGCAAGCCGATGCCAGCCTGGGGCGCCGACCTCACCGGCATCGACTTCGACAACATCAAGTACTTCGTGCGCTCGACCGAGAAGCAGGCCGCGACCTGGGACGACCTGCCCGCCGACATCAAGAACACGTACGACAAGCTGGGCATCCCGGAGGCGGAGAAGCAGCGCCTCGTGTCGGGTGTCGCGGCGCAGTACGAGTCCGAGGTGGTCTACCACAAGATCCGGGAAGACCTGGAGGAGCAGGGCGTCGTCTTCCTCGACACCGACACCGCGCTCAAGGAGCACCCGGACCTCTTCAAGGAGTACTTCGGCACGGTCATCCCGGTCGGCGACAACAAGTTCGCCTCGCTGAACACGGCGGTCTGGTCGGGCGGCTCCTTCATCTACGTGCCGAAGGGCGTGCAGGTGGAGATCCCGTTGCAGGCCTACTTCCGGATCAACACGGAGAACATGGGCCAGTTCGAGCGCACGCTGATCATCGTCGACGAGGGTGCCTACGTGCACTACGTCGAGGGCTGCACGGCGCCGATCTACTCCTCCGACTCGCTGCACAGCGCGGTCGTCGAGATCATCGTGAAGAAGAACGCCCGCTGCCGGTACACGACGATCCAGAACTGGTCGAACAACGTCTACAACCTGGTCACCAAGCGCGCGGTGGCGCACGAGGGCGCGACCATGGAGTGGATCGACGGCAACATCGGATCCAAGGTCACCATGAAGTACCCGGCGGTCTGGATGACCGGCGAGCACGCCAAGGGCGAGGTGCTGTCGGTGGCCATGGCCGGCGAGGGCCAGCACCAGGACGCGGGCGCCAAGATGGTGCACGCCGCGCCGCACACGTCCAGCACGATCATCAGCAAGTCGATCGCGCGCGGCGGCGGCCGCACGTCCTACCGGGGCCTGGTGCAGGTGCTGGAGGGCTCGCACCACAGCAGGAGCACGGTGAAGTGCGACGCGCTGCTGGTCGACACGGTCTCCCGCTCCGACACCTATCCCTACGTCGACATCCGCGAGGACGACGTGTCGATGGGTCACGAGGCCACCGTCTCCAAGGTCAGCGAGGACCAGCTCTTCTACCTGATGAGCCGCGGCCTGACCGAAGACGAGGCGATGGCGATGATCGTGCGCGGCTTCATCGAGCCGATCGCCAAGGAACTGCCGATGGAGTACGCGTTGGAGCTGAACCGCCTGATCGAGCTGCAGATGGAAGGAGCCGTCGGCTGATGACCGGCTCGCTCGCCACCAAGACCAAGGCCCACCAGCTGCGGTCGTACGATGTCGCTGACTTCCCGACCCTGGTCGGCCTGGAGGAGGAGTGGCGTTTCACGCCACTCAAAAGATTGCGCGGCCTGGCGGCCGCGGGTGCTCCGCAGGCGGTCGCTCCGGCACCCGCCATCGGGTACACCGACCTGCCGGCCGGTGTCACGGTGTCCACTGTCGACAAGAGCGACCCCCGCATCGGTTCGGTGCTGGTGCCGTTCGACCGGGTGAGCGCCCTGGCATACGGCAAGGCCGAGAAGGCGTCGCTGGTCGCGGTGGCGCCCGAGGCGGTGCTGGACCGGCCAGCGGTGCTGCGCGTCGAGGGCGCTGGCGCCGAGACCGCGAGTTTCGGGCACACCTTCATCGAGGTCGGGCGGTTCGCCGAGGCCACGCTGGTGGTGGAGCAGACCGGTTCGGTCACGCTCGCCGACAACGTCGAGGTCACGGTCGCCGACGGCGCCCGGCTGACGCTGGTCACGGTCGCCGACTGGGCGCCGGACGCGGTGCAGGCGCAGCACGTCAAGTTCCGGCTGGGCCGCGACGCGCGGGTGACGCACGTGCAGGTGTCGCTGGGCGGCGACCTGGTGCGGCAGTTCACCAGCGTGGAGTACGGCGACCGGGGCGGCGACGCCGAGCTGTTCGGCCTCTACTTCGCGGACGCCGGCCAGCACCTGGAGCACCGCCAGCTCGTCGACCACGGCGTGCCGGACTGCCGCAGCTACGTCGGCTACCGCGGCGCGCTGCAGGGCGAGGGCGCGCACACGGTCTGGGTCGGCGACGTGCTGATCCAGGTGCAGGCGACCGGCACCGACACGTACGAGATCAACCGCAACCTGGTGCTGACCGACGGCGCGCGCGCCGATTCGGTGCCCAACCTGGAGATCGAGACCGGCGAGGTCGCCGGCGCCGGGCACGCGAGCGCGACCGGCCGCTTCGACGACGAGCAGCTGTTCTACCTCATGGCCCGGGGCATCCCGGAGGGTGAGGCGCGCAAGCTGGTCGTGCGCGGCTTCTTCGCCGAGCTGATCAACAAGATCCCGGTCGCGGAACTGCGCGACCGCTTGGGCAACGCGATCGAAGAGCGGCTGGCCAAGGCGGGCGCATGATCAAGATCTGTACGGTCGACGACGTGCCGAAGGGCACCGCGATCACCGTCGACATCGACGGCACCGAGGTCGCGCTCGTGCACGCCGACGACCACAACTTCTACGCCGTCCGCGACGAGTGCTCGCACGCCGCCGTGCCGCTGTCCGAGGGCGAGGTCGACGGCTGCACGCTGGAGTGCTGGCTGCACGGCTCGCGCTTCGACCTGCGCACCGGCGAGCCCACCGGGCTGCCGGCGACCGAGCCGGTGCCGGTCTACCCCGTCGAGGTCCGCGACGGCGACGTTTACGTAAGTCTCACGCCTAGCAACGGAGTTACCCCACTATGAGCACCCTCGAGATCCGCGACCTCCAGGTGTCGGTGAAGCTGCCCGAGGGCGAGCTGAAGCCGATTCTCTCTGGGGTGACCCTGACCGTGCGGGCGGGGGAGACCCACGCCATCATGGGCCCGAACGGCTCGGGCAAGTCGACCCTGGCGTACTCGATCGCCGGCCACCCGAAGTACGAGATCACCGCCGGCTCGGTGACGCTCGACGGCGCCGACGTGCTGTCCATGACCGTCGACGAGCGCGCCCGCGCCGGCCTGTTCCTGGCCATGCAGTACCCGGTCGAGGTGCCCGGCGTCTCGGTGGCCAACTTCCTGCGCACCGCGAAGACCGCGATCGACGGCGAGGCGCCGAAGCTGCGCACCTGGGCCGGCGAGCTGCGCACCGCCATGGAGCGGCTGCACATGGACCCGGCGTTCGCCCAGCGCAACGTCAACGAGGGCTTCTCCGGTGGCGAGAAGAAGCGGCACGAGATCATGCAGCTCGAGCTGCTCCAGCCGAAGATCGCGGTTCTCGACGAGACCGACTCCGGCCTCGACATCGACGCGCTGCGCGTGGTCAGCGAGGGCGTCAACCGGGTCCGGGCGACCGGCGCGACCGGCCTGCTGCTGATCACCCACTACACCCGCATCCTGCGCTACATCACGCCCGACTTCGTGCACGTCTTCGTCGGCGGCCGGATCGTCGAGGAGGGCGGCCCGGAGCTGGCCGAGAAGCTCGAGGCCGAGGGCTACGAGCGCTACCTGGCGGGTGCCGGCCCGGCCACGGCCTGAAGGGTTGACTCATGACCACCATCGCCATCCCGCAGGGCATGCCGCAGTACGGCGACGTGCCGCGCTTCGACGTCGACAAGGTGCGCGCCGACTTCCCGATCCTCGACCGGGAGGTCAACGGGCACCCGATGGTCTACCTGGACAGCGGCAACACGTCGCAGAAGCCGCGCCAGGTGATCGACGCGATGCGGGACCACCTCGAACGCCACAACGGCAACGTGGCGCGCTCGGTGCACCAGGTGGGCACCGAGGCGACCGAGGCGTATGAGGGTGCCCGGGCGAAGGTGGCGGCGTTCATCAACGCGGCGACGCCGGACGAGGTGGTGTTCACGAAGAACGCCACCGAGGCCATCAACGTCGTGGCGTACGCGTTCTCCAACGCGACGGCGGGATCGCGGTTCGCGATCGGGCCCGGCGACGAGATCGTGATCTCCGAGATGGAGCACCACTCGAACATCGTGCCGTGGCAGCTGCTGTGCGAGCGCACCGGCGCCACGCTGCGCTGGTTCGGGGTGACCGACGCCGGCCGGCTCGACCTCGACCCGCTGCCCGAGTTGGTCAACGAGCGCACCAAGCTGATCTCGTACGCGCTGGTCTCCAACACGCTCGGCACCATCAACCCGACGTCGGCGATCGTGGCGCGGGCCCGCGAGGTGGGCGCGCTGGTCATGCTCGACGCGTCGCAGGCGGTGCCGCACATCCCGGTCGACGTGGCCGACCTCGAGGTCGACTTCATCGCGTTCACCGGCCACAAGATGTGCGGGCCCACCGGCATCGGCGTGCTGTGGGGGGGGCACGAGCTGCTGTCCGCGATGCCACCGGTCATGGGCGGCGGGTCCATGATCGAGACGGTCTCGATGGCGCGGTCGACGTTCGCGCCGCCGCCGGCCCGGTTCGAGGCCGGCACCCCGCCGATCACCGAGGCCGTCGGCCTCGGCGCCGCCGTCGACTACCTGTCCGCGCTCGACATGCGGGCCGTGCAGTGGCACGAGAAGGAACTGACCGCGTACGCCTTGGACGCCCTCGAAACCGTCCACGGCCTGCGCGTCTTCGGCCCGACGACGCCGGTCGGGCGGGGCGGCACGATTTCGTTCGACCTCGACGGGATACATCCGCACGACGTGGGGCAGATCCTCGACTCCGTGGGCGTGGAGGTGCGCGTCGGCCACCACTGCGCGCGCCCGATCTGCGTGCGGTACGGCGTACCGGCGATGACCCGCGCCTCGTTCTACCTGTACACCACGGTCGACGAGGTCGATGCCCTGGTGCGCGGCCTCGAGCAGGTGCGGAAGGTGTTCGGCTGATGCAGATCGACCAGCTCTACCAGGAGATCATCCTGGACCACTACAAGCACCCGCACGGGCGCGGGCTGCGCGAGCCGTTCGCGGGCGAGGCGCACCACGTCAACCCGACCTGCGGCGACGAGGTGACGATCCGGGTGGCCACGGACGGTTCGTCGATCTCGGACGTCTCGTACGACGGCATGGGCTGCTCGATCAGCCAGGCTTCGGCCAGCGTGCTGCACGAGCTGCTGACCGGCCGGGCCACCGCCGAGGCGTTCGCGGTGCTCGACGGGTTCGTCGAGCTGATGGGCGGCCGCGGTCAGGTCACGCCCGATGAGGATCTGCTCGGCGACGGGGTGGCGTTCGCCGGCGTGGCGCGCTACCCGGCCCGGGTGAAGTGCGCGTTGTTACCGTGGATGGCGTTCAAGGACGCGGCGGCGCGGGCCGGTGTCGGCCCGGCGGCACCGTCCTCTTCGGAGGTGAAGGCATGAGTGACGTGACCAAGGCGGCGGTCGTGGACGTCGAAGAGGCGATGAAGGACGTCGTCGACCCCGAGCTCGGCATCAACGTCGTCGACCTCGGCCTCATCTACGGCATCCACGTCGACGACGAGAACATCGCGACGATCGACATGACGCTGACGTCGGCGGCCTGCCCGCTCACCGACGTGATCGAGGACCAGACCAAGTCGGCGCTGACGGGCGGCCCGGGCGGCGGCCTGGTGAGCGACTTCCGCATCAACTGGGTGTGGCTGCCCCCGTGGGGCCCCGACAAGATCACCGACGAGGGCCGCGACCAACTCCGCGCCCTAGGCTTCAACGTCTAACCTCCCCTCTCCGTGATCAAGGCGTCCTTCAAGTAGTTAGAACTACTTGAAGGACGCCTTGATCATGGGGCGGGAGGGCGGGGTCCGCTCGGGAGGGGACTTTCGCTACGCGGCCGGACTTGGGATCTTGGGTAGGTGTTGGGGAGCACCGGGCAGGATCGGGCTGAGCGGGCGATGGTGCGCGGGTTCGGGGTGCTCCGGTGCGCGCAGTACGCCGCCGCCGGTGTGGCCGCCATCGCCACCGATCGGTCGGCGTACCAGCGACCGGCTATCGTCTTCGGGCTCTACGTCGTCGCCGCCGCGTGGTCCGTCGCGCTCTTCGCGGGCGCCCTGCGCGGGCGGCGCATCACCTGGGTCGCCGTCACCGCCGACATCGTGCTCATCACGGTCGCGCTCGTCGTCGTCGGCCGGCTGACCGCACCCGGCCACGCGATCGGCTGGGCGAACTGGACGGTCGCCCCGGCCAACGCGGCCGGCGTGCTCGCCGCCGTGTTCAGCTCCCGCCGGCTGGCCGTGCCGTCGGTGATGCTGCTGGTCGGCGGCTACCTCGCCGGCGTGTGGCGCGACCTCGCCGCCGACTCCTCGCTCGCCGCGTCCGTGGCTGGCAACATCGGCTCGCTGGTCCTGTTCACCGTCGCCGCCGGGCTCGCCGCGACCTGGGTACGGTCGTCGGCCCGCGCCGTGGACGAGGCCCACGCGTCCGCGCTGTCCGCCCAGCGCCAGGCCGCCGACGCGGCCGCCCGGATGGCCTCGATCGAGGCGCGGGACTGGGAGCGGCGGCGGCAGTACCGGAACCTGCACGACACCGTGCTGTCCACATTGACCGTCGGCGCGATGGGGCAGATCGACCTGAACACCGAGCAGTTCCGCGGCCAGTGCGAGCGGGACGCCCGGTACCTGCGCTCCCTGATCACCGGGTCGGACGGCGCGGTGTCGACGGACCTCAGCGCCGGGCTCGGCCGGGTCGTGCGCGACCTCGCGGCCCTGGGGCTGCGGATCGACCACAACTCGGCCGAACTGCCGGCGGGCGTGCCCGGCCACGTCACCGAGGCGCTGCTGGGCGCGACCCGGGAAGCGCTCAACAACGCCCGCAAGCACGCCGGCACCGGGCAGGCGTGGCTGACGAGCCGGGGCGACGGCGCCGGCGGGCTCCGCGTCACGGTCGTCGACCGAGGCGCCGGTTTCGTCCCGGCGACCGTGCGGGGCGGGTACGGCCTGCTGGGCTCGATCCGGCACCGCGTGGTCGAGGCCGGCGGCCAGTGCGACATCACCAGTACGCCCGGCGAGGGCACCACCGTGGAGATCACATGGAAACCGTCATAACCATCGGCGCGATCGACGACGAGAAGATGCTGCTGCAGTCGTTCGCCAACTGGTTCGGCAGCACGCCCGACATCCGGCTGACGGCGATAGCCGCGTCGGTGGACGAGTACCTCGCCGGGCCCGACGCCCCGGCGATCGTCCTACTGGATCTCGACCTGGGCAACTTCACCGACCCGGCGCACAACGTCGCCCAGCTGACCGCCGCGGGCCGCCAGGTGATCGTCATCTCGGTGGTGAAGGACCGCCGGTGGGTGGTCTCCGCGACCGAGGCCGGTGCGGTGGCCTACATCCCGAAGGAGCGTGATCTTAACGACCTGGCGGAAGCGATCCGGGCCGTGCACCGCGGCGAGACGCCCACGTCGCCGGAGCACGCGTTCCTGCTGAGCGACGACGACCGGCGCGGTCCGTCACTGACCCCCCGGGAACGGCAGATCCTGCTGGGCGTGGCGGAGGGCATGACGCACGCCGCCATCGCCCGGCGGCTCGGCATCGAGAAGAGCACGGTGAAGACCCACCTGGAACGGGTCCGGCAGAAGTACCGGGACCACGGGCGGCCCATCACGAATCCGGGTGACTACGTGAAGCGGGTCGGGGAGGACCCGATCCGCGGTGACCTGCCCAGCGGCTGACGGCCGCGGCGGGCGGGCGCGTCCATCTGATTTCCAACTGTCTGCTGTGGTTCGCGCGAAGCGGTGCGACCAGACTCCGATGTAGCGAATTCGTCGGTCCGGCCGATGAATGTCCTGAGTGGTGTGCCGTCCTGGGGAGCTCATGTGAGTGAGGTGGCGCTGGCCAGCCTGCGGGAGCTGGCCGGGTCGGAGTTGTACCGGCGCAACGCGTTCCGGGTCACTGGCCTGCCGGCCGATGCGGACCGGCGGACGGCGCGGCACCGGCAGCAGCGGTTGGCGGCGGCGCTTCAGGTGGGTGCGGAAGTCGACGGCGACGGCTCCGCCGTCCGACTCGAAGATCTGCCGGCCGCGTTCGACGTCGTCTTGGGCGACCCGAGACGGCGCCTGGTGCATGAGGTCTTCGCGGTCTGGGGCCCGCCGGCCGGGTGCCGGTGTTCCCCGGGCCTGCACCGCGACCACGACATCGCGGTCCGGGCCCACGCCGAGGCGCTCGACGCGACGCTGGCGGCGCTGACCGGGACCGGCCCGGTGGATCGCGCTGACCCGGATCGCGTGCCCGACGGATGGTCGACGGCAGCGGCGGCGTGGACGAAGACGCTGCGGTCGGCGGCGTTCTGGCGGCACCTGCACCACCGCGTCAAGGCGCTCGACGATCGCCAGCTCGACGCGTCCATCGTGGACGTGCTGCGCGCCGAGCTGCCCGGAGTCCTGGTCCGCCCATTGCTGACACTGGCCGCGTCCGTGCCGCACCCGGCTCCGCTGCGAAAGCGCCTCGACGGTTGGCCGGTCTCGGCCAAGCAACTGGATCGGCTCGTCGAGGAAATCGCCGAACCGGCGTACGCGGAGTTCGACGCGATCGTCGACGACCTGCACCGGCGCCTGGAGTCCGGGGATGTCGACGGCACGCTACGCGAGATGCGCGACCGGGCGAAGCCGGTGCTGGCCCGGATCACCGGGCTCGCGCCCAGCAAGCGGCACCGCCGCACGGCCGCGGCGCGGGACCGGGCGGCCGTCCTGCTCAACAACTGCGCGTTGGCCCGGCACCGCGCGACCCGGCGGTATGACCGCCGCGTGCGGGCGTGGCTGAGGGAGGCGGAGAAGCTCGCCACCGAACCGGAGAACCTGCGGCGGATCCGCGAGAACCACGAGGGCTTCGAGGCGCTCGAGGAGTTCCGGGCCAAGGTCGAGGAGATCGAGCTGACCCAGGGCAGCCGCACGGCGCGGCTCTTCCTGCGCAGCATCCTCGGCCAGGTGACCAACGAGCCGCTGGCGGACGCGATCCGCGACATGCTGACGGAGCTGGAGGCCGGCACCCCGATCGGGTACGCCCGGCGGGTCGCGGGGCCGGTCTGGCAGGCGGCCACCGGAGGGCGCCGGCGCCGGGTGGCCGCCGTCGCGATCGTCTGCGTGGTGCTGGCTCTGGCGTACGTGCTTCACCAGAGCGGCGACGGCGGGCCTGACGCGGGGCGCGGGCACCAGCACGAGGTGGTGTGGCGATGAGCGCCCCGCTGTCGAGCCGCAGTAGTGAGGTGGCGGTGGCCAGCCTGCGCGAGCTGGCCGGGCCGGAGCTGTACCGGCGCAACGCGTTCCGGCTCACCGGCCTGCCGGCCGATGTGGACCGCCGGACCGCCCGCCAGCGGCAGCAGCAGCTGACGGCGGCGCTGCGGGTCGGCGCGGACCTGGACCTGCCGGGTTCGGCGGCCGCGCCCGAGGAGCTGGGGGCCGCGTTCGACGCCGTCCTCGGCGACCCGCGCCGCCGGCTGGTACACGAGGTGTTCGCCGAGTGGGGCGCGCCGGACGGCTGCGAATGTTCGGCAGGTGTGCACTACGACCACGACGCCGCGGTGCGGGCGCACGCCGCGGCGCTCGCGGTCCGGTCGGCCGACCTGCTGGCGGCGACCATCTCCGGCGCGGTGCCCGGCCAGTGGACGGCGGCGGCGACGGCGTGGACGAAGACGTTGCGGTCGGCGTCGTTCTGGCGGCACCTGCACCATCGGGTGGAGCGGCTCGACGACAAGCAGCTGGACGCGTCCACGGTGGACGCGTTGCGTGCGGAGCTGCCGGTGGCGTTGGTGCGCCCCCTGCTGCGGCTGGCCGGGTCGGCGGCGTATCCGGCGCCGCTGCGGAAGAATCTGGGTGAGTGGCCGGTGCCGGACCGGGAGCGGGATCGGCTGATCGAGGAGGCGGCCGAGCCGCTGTACGCGGACCTCGAATCCGCCCTGCGCGACCTGCACACCCGGCTGGAGTCCGGCGACGCCGACGAGATCGTGACCGAGATGCGGGCGCGGGTGAACCCGCTGCTGGCCCGGCTGGAAGGGCTCGCGCCGCGCGGCCAGCACCGCCGCACGGACGCCGCTCGCGACAAGGTCGCGGTGCTGCTCAACAACTGCGCGCTGGCCCGGAACCGGGAAACCGGGCAGTACGAGAGCAAGGTCAAGGAGTGGCTGACGGAGGCGGGGAAGCTCGCCACCGACCCGGAGACGCAGCGCCGGGTCCGGGAGAACCTGGCGGGCTTCGACGAGGCGGACGGGGCGCTCAACCAGTTCCGGTTCACGGTCGACGAGATCCGCCGGACCCGCGGGCGCTACGAGGCCGCGCGATTCCTGCGCGGCATCCTCACCCAGGTCACCGACGAGGCGCTCCGCACGGCGATCCGCGACATGCTGTCCGATCTGGACGCCGGCGCGCCGATCTCATACCACACACCGAGCCGGCCGGTCCAGTACCGCCCGCCAGTTTCGGTTCTGGACGAGTACGAGCGGCAGCAGCGGCGTCGCACCGTGGTGGGTGCCCTTGTCGCCTGCGCGGTCGTGGTCGCGGTGTTCGTGTTCTTCATCAAGGCTTTTGGCGGCCCGGACGAGGATCAGGTCGACATCCACCCGGCCAGCTCCGGCGACATCTCGCAGGAGATCATCTGCGTCCGGGATGCGGACGACTGGCGCGACGGCGATACCACGGTGACGACCGTGGCCTGCGGCCAGGACCACGCCGGTGAGGTGATCGCCTATGTGAATATGCAGAACGCGGTCTCCGCCTGGCCTGGCGCGGATTACGACTACCTGGCGGGGCTCGCGCGCTTCAATTGCGCCGAGCAGGCGATCCACTTCGGACTGACCCAGTCGCCGGACTGGTATACGACCGACGTCATCCTCCCCGCCCCGAAGGTCATCGGTGGGCCGGAGTCGGCGTACAACTACGCGACGTGCCTGGTTCTGCGTGCCGACGGCGAGCGTTGGTCATTCCTGGCGGCCTCGCAACAGACCGGGGCCCAACTCGCCGTGCCGAGGCCGGTGACGTCCCGCGCGGGCCGGGACCACAACGCGCCGGCCGGATACTGCGTGGAGCTCAAGCAGGAGCCCGACGGCGCGGACAACGTGTGGCCCATCGTGCGGTGCGGCGGGCCCCATTGGGCCGAGATTCTCGGCTACCAGGTCCTGGCCTGGCCGCCGCCCGGAGCGCGGCTTTCGGGGGAAGCGGCGCGGACGCGGCTCGCGGAGGAAGCGGCGAAGGCATGCCAGCAGTTGGCGAGCCAGCTGCGGGTGTCCAACACGTTCGTGGTTTCGCCGATCCCGTCCGCGTGGTGGACCGAGCAGAGCGACGAGCGGATGTACGCGGCCTGTGTGGCACATCGCCACGACAACCAGCCCTTCGACGGGCGAGCACGGTAGCCAGCACATGGTGCCTGACAAGGAGTCGACGGTGACCGAGGAGACGCGCACCGGCAGGAGCGTGACGTTGCGTATCACCTCGCCCGAGGGGAAGGTGCGGGGCGTCGAGCTGACCGACGGGCCGATCACGGTCGGGCGTACCGCGCCGGACCACGCGCCGGACGTGGCGCTGGAGCCGGACCCGCAGCGCTGGGTGGGGCGCCTGCACTGCACATTGGACCTGAGCGACGGCGGTTGGGCGGTCACCGACAACGCGAGCGTCAACGGCACGCTGCTGCGCTCCCTGGACGGGCGCACCGAACGCCTGGTGGGCAGCCGCCGCCTGCGCCACGGCGAGGCGCTGCTGATCCTCGGCGACATGTCGCCGGACGGCGAACCGCTGTACTGGGAGCTGACGCTGCTCGACCCGCACACCACGCAGGCCGCGCCGTTCGAGCCGCCACCGGCCGTACCGGCGCGCGGGGCGTGCCTGCGGTACGACTGGGTGGCGGCCCGGGCGTACCGCAGCGACGAGCACGGCGAGACGCCGGTGAGCGGGCTGCGGCCGCAGGGCCACCAGCTGTTGCGGTACATGGTCGGGCGCAGCAGCGCCGGTGCCGCCGTCGCCTGTGGACACGAGGAGCTGATCACCGCGCTGTGGGGCCCGCTGGAGGAGTGGCCGTCGGGCCGCGCCTACACCCGCGCCGACCTCGCCGGCGTGGTGCGCGCGGTGCGCCGCGCCATCGAGGCGGACCCGTCCGCGCCGCGCATCCTGGAGACCGTCACCGGCATCGGGTACCGGCTCAATGTCGCAGACCCCAAGGATGCCTCGTGACTCTGCTGGAGACCGGCGACCGCGTCACCGAGACGCTGGTGGTGGACCGGCTGCTCGGCGAGGGCGCGTTCGCCGAGGTGCACCGGGTGCGCCACGAGTACCTCGGCTGGCAGGCGATGAAGGTCTTCAAACGGGTCGCGTCGCTGGCCGAGACCCGCACCCTGCTGGAGGAGGCCCGGCTGCTGTCCACATTGGGCCACCCGAACATCGTGCGGGTGTTCGACGCCGGCACGGTGCGCACGCCGAAGGGCGTCCGCGGGTTCTTCACGATGGAGTACGTGGCCGGGGGCAGCCTGGAACGGCTGATCCGCGCGCACGCGCCCACGATGCCGGTGGCGCTGGCGGTCGAGGCGGCCGAGCAGATCGCCGCCGGCCTGACCGCCGCCCACGAGCAGGACCCGCCGATCCTGCACCGCGACCTGACCCTGGCGAACATCCTGGTTGGATACGACGGCAGTGGCCTGCGCGTCCGCATCAGCGACTTCGGGCTCGCCAAGCGCGCCGACCCGTTCACGATGCTGGCCAGCGCCCAGGGCACGTTCGCCTTCATGGCGCCGGAGGTGCTGCGCCGCGAGGGGTACTCCCGGGCGAGCGACGTGTGGTCGGTGGGCACGATCGCGTACCTGCTGCTGACCAACCGCCTGCCCTACGACGACGGTGGGCCGCTGTCGTCGTACTCGCCGGGTCGTTTCGCCCGGGCGCCGCTGCCGCCGAGCCGGTACCACCCGGAGGTGGACCCGGATCTGGACCGGATCCTGTTGGCGGCGCTGGAGATCGACCCGGCGAACCGGCTGGCCTCGGCCGGCGTCCTGGCCGCCGAACTGCGCAGCCGCCGCCAGCGCCTCGGCGCCGGGGCGTGGCCCAGCCCGGACGGCCCCGCGGCGCGGCCCGGTGCGGACGCCCCCGCGGCGTCGCCGCCCAGCGCGCGGGCGTCGCGGCTCGCGGCGGAGGCCCTGGAACTGGCCCAGCGCGCCGGCCAGCTCGGCCGCGCGGCGGACCTGATGGAGGAGGCGGTCAACCTGTCACCGGACCTGCGGGCCCGTTACCTGCCCAAACTGACGCTGTGGCGACGAGGGGTGACGATGTGAGACGCGTGACGAGGTGGCGCGAAGAGCTGCGCCAGCGCCGGTTCCACCGGGAGTTCCGGATCCCGCCTCCGATGTGGACCGAGCCGCAGCGGGCCCGCCTGGAGGACCTGCTGGCGGCGGTGCGCGACGCGAAGCCGGAATCGCCATCGCCGCAGCCCGCGGCGGCGCCGGACGAGGAGGCGCTCGCGACGGCCGTCACGAACCTGTGGCGGGCGCAGCGCAAGCTCACCGCGGCCGGCGAGCGGCCGTCGCCCCGCGACCGCCAAGCGAGCCGTTATCTGCGTACCTGCACCGAGGCGCTGGGCGAGGCCGGTCTGGTGGTCCAGGACCACGACGGCGATGTGTTCAACGCCGGCCGGGCCCTCGAGGTCCTGGTCTATCAGGAGAATCCCGCGCTGACCGCGGAGACGGTCATCGAGACCGTGCGCCCGTCCGTCTATCTGCACGGCCGCCTGGTCCAGATGGGACAGGTGATCGTCGGCACCCCCGGCCCATCCGTTGAAGGGAAGAACGAGCATGCGTGACACCATCGACTTCGGCATCGACCTCGGCACCACCAACAGCGCGATCGCGGTGGTGGAAGAGGATGGCACCGTCGCGGTCATCAAGAACAACGACGGATGGGACATCACGCCGTCGGCGGTGTGGATCCCGAAACCGGGCGTCATCCACGTTGGACGGCAGGCGCGCGAGCGGGCGCAGGACGACCCGGAGAACGCGGCGGCCGAGTTCAAGCTGGAGATGGGCTTGGCCGATGCCAGCCGGCGCTTCGTCAGGGGCGGCACGACGCTGACGCCGCCGCAGCTGTCCGCCGAGGTGCTCAAATCGCTGCGGGCGGACGCCGCCCACCACAGCGGCAGCCCGCCCGGCGCGGCGGTGATCACCGTGCCGGCCGCGTTCTCGCTCAACCAGAACAAGGCCACCCTGGAGGCGGCCACGCTCGCCGGGTTCAGCGCCGCGTGCCCGCTCGTCCAGGAGCCCACGGCCGCCGCGTTCGCGTACGGCTTCCACGACGCGGACGACCGGGCGTACTGGATGGTGTTCGACTTCGGCGGCGGCACGTTCGACGCGGCGGTGGTGAGCAAGCGCGACGGCGACCTGCGGGTGCTGAACCACGCCGGCGACCCGTACCTGGGCGGCAAGCTCATCGACTGGGCGGTGGTCGAGCGGATCCTCGCCCCGGCCGCCGCGTCCGCGCTCGGCTTCGCCGACTTCCGCCGCGACAACCCGATCTGGCGCGGGAACTTCGCCAAGCTGAAGGGCGCCGCCGAGACCGGCAAGATCCAGCTCTCCCGGCGGGACGCGATCGATCTGATGGTGGAGCTGACGGTTCCCGCCGGTGGCACCGAGGCGTTCGAGTACACGCTCCGGCGCGACGAGGTTGACCGGGTGGCCGAGCCGTTCTACGTGCGGGCCATGAACCTGTGCCGCGCGGCGCTCGCCGACGGCAACCTGAGCCCGGACGACATCGACCGGTTGCTGCTGGTCGGCGGCGTGACGCTCGCGCCGGGGCTGCGGGAGCGCCTCGCCGACAGCCGGGACGGCCTGGGCATCGCGCTCGACACGAGCCTGGATCCGACCACTGTGGTCGCGCGGGGCGCGGCCATCTTCGCCAGCACCGTGCGGCGCCCCGATCCGGAATCGTTTCAACCGGCCGCCGGTGAGTTCGCGCTCCAACTCGCGTACGAGCCCAGCGTCACCACCACGACGCCGGTCGTCGCGGGCAAACTGCACGCCGCCGCACCGGTGGACTGGGCTGGGTACGGCGTGACGCTCAGCAACCCGGACGGGCAGCCGCCGTTCCGCACCGGCCGGGTCGCGCTGAACGCCGAGGGCGCCTTCCTAACCGAGGTCGCCATCGATCCACATAAGACCTCCCGGTTCACGGTCGAGCTGACGGACGCGTCCGGCGCACCGCAGAAGGTGTCGCCCGACTCGCTGTCCATCACCCATCGCGACGTCGAGTTCGGTGGTGCCAAGCTCACCCACTCCCTCGGCATCCAGCTCGCCGACCGCGCGTTCGCACCGCTGCTGCGCAAGGGCGCGACACTGCCGGCCCGGGCGCGCGAGGTGTTCCGCACGGCCGGCGCGCTGCGCCGCGCGGACGCCGAGGCCGTGGTCCGCATCCCGGTCGTGCAGGGCGAACGGGACCGCGCCGACCGCAACCGCCAGGTCGGCATGCTGGAGATCCGGCCGCTGGACGTGCGGATCGACCTGCCCGCCGGCACCGAGGTCGAGGTGACATTCGAGGTGGACACCTCCAACCTCGTCACCGTGGTCGCCGACGTACCGCTGATCCAGGCGCAGTTCGAGGCGGAGATCAACCTCGACGAGGTCCGCACGCCGCAGGCGGACGAGCTGGCGACCGCGCTCGCCGAGGCCGAGCAGCGGATGGCGGCGCTGCGCGAGTCGCGCGCCTCGGACGTACCGGAGGTGCGCGACAAGCTGCAGCGGCTCGACGAGGAGGGCGCGCTGACCACCGCCCGCGAGCAGGTCCGCGCCGCCGGCGTGGACGCCGGCGCGGCGGCCAGCGCCGAAGCCCGGCTCCGCGAGGTGCAGGCGCACCTCGACGACATCGAGGAGGCCGCCGACCAGCCCGCCCTGGTACGCGAACTGCGCGACCTGCTCGCGGAGGTCGCCGGCCTGGTGAGCCAGGTCGGGCACCCGGCCGACCAGAAGGCGCTCACCGAGCTCGAACAGCGCGCGGCGGATGCCATCGCGAGCGGCAGCTCGGTGCGGATCAAGGCGGAGACCGAGCGGGTCACCGAGTTCCTCGTCGAGCTCGAACGGCGGCAGCCGGGCTGGTCGCTGCGCCTGTTCTACGCGCTGTGCGAGCACGAGGGCCGGATGCGACCGTCCGGTGAGGCCCGGACGCTGATCCGGGAGGGCAAGGACGCCGTAGCCGCCGGCGACGAGCGCGCGCTCGACGCGGTCAACACCCGGCTGGTCCGGCTCCTGCCGCGCGAGGAACAGCCGAAGATCATCGGGCTGGTCAGCCGGTGACCGCGCCGGCTCGGGGCACCGACCTGACGCCGACCGCACCGGCGCCGCGTACCGATCTGACGCCGACCGCACCGGCCTTGGGCACCGACCTGGCGGTGAGCCGGGCCGCGGCCGACGCCCGGCGCGGTGAGCTGGACGCCGCCGCCGCCGCGCTGACGGCGCTGGAGAGCGAGGAGCCGGCGGCGCTCGACCTGCTCGCCCGGATCCGCGCCCAGCAGGGCCGCTGGCAGGAGGCGGACGAGTACTGGGCGGGCGTCCAGGCGATCGACCCGGGCCACGAGGGTGCCGCCGCGGGCCGGCGCGCGGTCGCCGCCATCGTCGCCGGGAAGCGCCGGTCCCGCCCGGTCGCCCAACCCGCACGGGTCGCGGCGGCCGGGGGAGCGCTGGCGGTCGCGCTCGCCGCCGGTACCGTCGTGGCGCTCGCGTCGTCACCCACGCCCTCCGCGTCGTCGCCCACCGCCGCGCCGTCCTCCGCCGGCCCGGCACCGGGCGCCGCGGCTCTGGAGGGGGAGCGGCGCCGCGCCGCCGAACTCGAGCGCCAGCTGGCCCAGATCGAAGCCGACCGGTCGGCGGCCGCCCAGCGGCTGGCCGCGCGGCTGGACGCCATCGCCCGTGACGTCGCCATGCCGGGCATCCTGGTGAAGCGCCGGCCGGACGCGGTGGAGGTCTACTTCCGCGAGGGCCTGTTCGTCCGCGACACCCGGCTGACCGCCGACGGCGCCGACCTGCTCGCCGCCGTCGGCCGCCGCCTGCCCGACCTCGGCGCGGCCGTCACCGTGGTGGGGCACAGCGTGCCGGTGCCGGGCGGGCGCACCAGCGGCGGCTCCAACACCGCGCTCAGCCGGGCCCGGATCGCGGCGCGCGAACTGGCCGAGGCCGGCGACCTGCCGCTGACCGCGTTCACGCTCCGCTCCGCCGACCAATCCCAGGGCCCGTTCCCCGACCCATCCCGCAACCGCACCGCCAGCCTTATCCTCACCCCCTCCTGACAGTCCCGCCGCCCGCCCTCCCCGCCGGGCCCCACCGTCCCGCGCGTGCCCCCCGCCGGGGCCCGCCCTCTCCCCGTCGATCAA
Organism: Actinomycetes bacterium KLBMP 9797; assembly: GCA_037414955.1. Classification (GTDB taxonomy): domain Bacteria; phylum Actinomycetota; class Actinomycetes; order Mycobacteriales; family Micromonosporaceae; genus Phytohabitans. The sequence continues at coordinate 69,938 of JBBEWH010000085.1, read as the reverse complement.
GGGCTGAGGCACGTGGTTGGATCTCCGATCCATGTGCTTTAGCCCTTGATCGGCGTACATTCCCTTGATCAGTGGCGCGGGGTGCGGGATGAACGCCGCCGCGTCCGGTCGCCTTGATCGTTGTCCCAAAACCTCAACTCCACGGGGCGTGTGTTGAGGTTTGGGACAACGATCAAGCTCGCGGGCGCCGACTCGCCCGGATGGACCGCGCAACCCGAGGGCACTGACGAGCAACGGGTTCGACGCCACATCAAGATCTACTTCGCGGATACCTAGACGGCGCGCCTTGATCATTTACCCGAAAATCAGTGCCTCGCGCGGCGTGTCGAACTGGTGGCGGGCAGATGATCAAGGGTTGCGCGGCTGGATCGGACGGGATCGAGACAACTGTGCGACTGCTGCCGTGTCGATGTGCCGAGGGTGGGGCAACGGTCGCACAGTTGTCCCGAGGGTCCGGCGCCCCACCCGCCACCCCGTGGCTCGGTGGGACGCGCCTGCGTCGACGCCGCGCCACCCCCGCGTGACCGGCGCCCCCTGGAGTGGCGGGTCCGACAATCTCGGGGACACGGCGTCCCTCTTCGATCTTGGTGATAGGTTCACTTCGATTTATCGACCTGAGGGACGGGAGAAGGCAGGGTGCGTGCGCGTGGGGTGGGAATCTCGGTCGTGATGGCGCTCGGGCTGGCCCTCGCCGGCTTCGTGCTGACCAGGACGCCGCCCGCCGCGGCCGCGACCGACCTCGCCGTCGGCAGGCCGGCCACGGCCGATTCGGCGGAGGCGGGGCGGGGTGCGGGGCTCGCCAACGACGGCGACGCGGCCACCCGCTGGTGCGCGGCCGACGGCGCGACCGGGCACTGGTGGCAGGTCGACCTGGGCGGCACCGCTCAGCTCACCGGCGCCGCCGTGGTGTGGGAGTTCGCCCGTAACTACCGGTACCAGATCGCGGTCTCGCCGGACGGCAGCGCCTGGACGACGGTGGCCGACCAACGGAACAGCACCGCGACGGCGCAGAGCCAGAGTGACAGCTTCACCGCCGAAGGCCGGTACGTCCGGATCACCGTGACCGGCCTCGCGGCCGGCACCTGGGCGAGCATCTGGTCGTTCTCGGTGTTCGGGACGGGGCCCGCGAGCACCGAGCCCGTCAAGGGCGTGGCGAACTCCGAGTGTGCGGACCTGACCCGGCTGACCGCCGGCTGGTACTACAACTGGGGACTGAGCGGCGGCTGCCCGGGTGTGCAGTTCGTGCCGATGGTGTGGGGGCATCAGAAGACCCCGGCGGCCGTGACCAGCGCGCTGAACCAGGCGGTCGCCGCCGGTCACCGCACCGTCCTCGGCCTCAACGAGCCGGACAAGGCCGACCAGTCGAACATGCCGGTCGCGCAGGCGGTCGAGCTCTGGCCGCACCTGACCGCCAACGCGAGCGTCCGGGTCGGCAGCCCGGCGACGTCGGCCGGGTCCACCGGGCAGGCGTGGTTCCGTGACTTCATGACCGAGGTCAACGCCCGCGGGCTGCGGGTCGACTTCGTCGCCGTGCACTGGTACGGCTGGAACGCCGGCTCGTGCGACGCGCGGGCCGCGAGTTTCGAGAGTTACCTGCGGTGGGTGGAGTCGATCACCGGCGACCGCCCGATCTGGATCACCGAGTACGGCTGCATGCACCAGAGCAACCCGGACGCGCCGACCGTCCAGGCGTTCTACCGGGGTTCGCTGGAGATGTTCGCCCGGCACCCCCGGGTGGCGCGGTACGCGTGGTACCCGTGGATCACCCACAATGGCCTCGTGGACTCCGCCGGCGCCCTGACACCGCTGGGCACGACCTTCTCCCAGGCCCCTATCTATCGCTAATCATGACGAAGCGCGCCGGGAAAACAACAGTGCGTCATACGATGAGAATGACTATCAACTTGTTACTTGTGAATATGTCCCCCGTGGTGGGATTCTCACGGGCAGTGCACGCACGGCACCAGGGGAGGGGGGTCCGTCGTGACCCGTAGAAGACGCCAAAGTTTGGCCGGCATCGCCGTCGGACTTTTAGTTGTATCGACCGCTGTGGTCGTGACCCATTTGTCCGGCACACCGGCCGCGCCGGCCACCGTGGCCGCAGGGGGTGAGATGCCGGGCGCTCTCGGCCGGCACCTCGAGAATCTGCGCCAGGCCGCGCCGGCCAGCAGCATCCTCAACCGGGAGGGTCCAGCGTCCGCGGCCGAGGCCGAGTTCCTCGAGCGGGCCTACCCGGACACCACGATCGCCGTCGCCGAGGTCGACGGCGCCAAGCGCGCGTTCCGCGCCTCCGACACCCGCGCGGTGCCGCAGGGCCGGGCGAAGAAGGGCACGTGGGAGCCGGTCGGCCCGAGCCACGCGGTATACCCGGCGGAGCCGCTGCGCGACGCGTTCAACTACGTGCCGAACGAGTACGTGGCGGGCGGCCGCACCACCTCGATCACGGTCAACGACAAGTGCAAGCCGGGGGACTGCCGGGCGTACATCACGCCGGCGGGCGGCGGCATCTGGCGCACCGACAACATCCTCGCCAAGCAGGTGAAGTGGAGCTACCTCGCCGGTCCGCTGGAGATCAACAGCGCGGGCGCGGTGACCATCGACAAGAACGACCCCCGCCGCAACACGATCTACCTCGGCACCGGTGAGGCGAACATCTGCGGTTCCGGCTGCGTCGCGGGCGTCGGGCTCTACAAGTCGACGAACGGCGGGCGCACCTGGACCGGCCCGATCGGCAAGGACGTGCTCGGCGGCAAGGGCATCGGCGAGATCGTGGTCAAGCCGGGCGACCCGAAGACCATCTACGTGGGCACCACGAGCGCGCTGACCGGTATGTCGAGCGTCTGCTGCACCGGCGTCACCCGGCCCACCCCGGGCGCGGCCAAGTGGGGTCTGTACAAGACCACCGACGGCGGCGCGACCTGGTCGTTCATCCACAACGGATCGACCGACCCGGCCGCGTGCACCGGCAGCCCCGCCGAATTCGCCAACCAGGCCACGTGCTCGCCGCGCGGCGTCCGGCAGGTCGAGCTCGACCCGGCGAACAGCGACATCGTGTACGCGTCGTCGTACGCCCGCGGCATCTGGCGGTCCAGCGACGCCGGCGCGACCTGGACCCAGATCAAGGCGTCGCTGAACGCCGCGGTCATCCAGACCCGGCCGTCCTTCGACGTGACCCGGCTGCCGAACGGCAAGACCCGGATGTACGTCTACGAGGGCAACACCGGCACGCCGTACTCGCGGCTGTTCCGCAGCGACGACGTGGCCGTCGGCGTCCCGACCTACACCGACCTGACGAGCGCCAACGTCGCCGACAGCGGGTTCGCGTTCTACAACCAGTGCGGCGGCCAGTGCTGGTACGACGTGTTCGTGCACACGCCGGACGGCTACCCCGACATGGTCTACACCGGCGGTTCCTACGCGTACGGCGAGCACATCGCCAACAAGCGGGCCGTGGTGCTGTCGACCGACGCCGGGGCGACCGGCACCGACATGACGTTCGACGGCACCGACGAGCTGCACCCGAACGGCCTGCACCCGGACCAGCACGACCTCGTCACCAACCCGAACAACCCCTTCCAGTTCTTCGAGGCCAACGACGGCGGCGTCATGCGCTCCACCGGCCGGTTCGTCAACCGCTCGGAGTGGTGCGACGATCCGCGGCGCGGCCTCAACGCCGCCCAGCTGGCCCGGTGCCAGCAGATGCTGTCGCGCATCCCCGAGAAGCTGGAGAGCGTCAACAGCGGGCTGAACACGCTGCAGTTCATGAGCCTGTCGGTGAGCCCGCACGACGTGAACGTGCTCCAGGGCGGCACGCAGGACAACGGCACCTGGGAGAACAAGGGCCAGAAGCGCACCTGGGTGAACACGATGATCGGTGACGGCGGGCAGTCCGGGTTCGACGTGGCGAACAAGAACTTCCGCTTCCACACGTTCAACGACACGACGCCCGAGGTGAACTTCAACAACGGCGCCACCAAGGACTGGATCTGGACGGCCGACCCGCTGGCCGGCCAGGCCGGCTCGCAGTTCTACTCGCCGGTGATCAGCGACCCGAAGGTGAGCGGCACGATGTTCGCCGGCACCGGGCGCACGGCGTACCGCACCAAGACCTTCGGGCTCGGTGACCGCACGATCGAAGAGGCGAACCGGATCTGCAACCAGTGGACCGGCACGTTCGAGGCGACCTGCGGTGACTGGGAGGAGCTCGGCCCGAACCGGTTGACCGACGCCTTCTGGGGCGACCGGGCCGGCGCCGGCGTGGCCGCGATCGAGCGCACCACCGCGAACGCGTCCAGCGCCTGGGCCGCGACCGTCACCGGCCGGGTCTTCATCTCCACCAATGTGGACGCCGAGCCGGCGTCGGCGGTGCGGTGGACCCGGCTGGACAACCCGACGACGCCGAACCGGTTCGTCAGCAGCATCTACGTCGACCCGCGGGACGGCAACCACGCCTGGATCTCGTACAGCGGCTACAACGTCAACACGCCCACCACGCCGGGCCACGTCTTCGAGGTGCGGTTCGACCCGGGCAGCGGCACGTCCGTCTGGGCCGACCGGTCGTACGACCTGGGCGACATCCCGATCACCGACCTGGTGCGCGACGACCGCACCGGCGACCTGTACGCGGGCACCGACTTCGGTGTCCTGCGGCTCGCCGCCGGCACGACGACGTGGACCAACGCGGCACGGGGCATGCCCAATGTGGAGATCGCGGGCCTGACCATCGTGCCGGGCAAGCGGATTCTGTACGCCGCCACGCATGGTTTGTCCGCCTGGCGGCTCCGGATCGACTAGTTTTCGTTGAGTGAGGTTGTTCCGCACTGTCGGGGCGGTGGCCGTGCTGGCCGCGTTCCTGCCACCGCTGCTCATGCTGGTGGCCGGGTCGCTGCGCCAGCCCGGGCTGCCGCCCCCGCAGGGTCCGCAGTTCCTGCCCGACCCGGTCTCGCTGGAGGGGTACACCACGGCGGGCCGGCTCGGTGGGCTGGCGCGGGCCACGCTCAACTCGACCCTCGTGGCGGCGGTCGCCGTACCCCTCAGCGTCGTCGTCGCGGCGCTGGCCGGCTTCGCGCTCACCCAGCTCTCGCGGCGGCTGGCCGCCGCTGTCGCGGCGGCGTCGCTGGTCGCCCTGATGGCGCCCGTGACCGCGCTGCTGGTACCCCGATTCGCGCTGTTCCGCGTGCTCGGCCTCACCGACACCCTGGTACCCCTGATCGCGCCGGCCCTCATCGCCACGTCGCCGCTCTACCCGCTGGTCTACTACCTGGCGTTCCGGGCGCTGCCCGCCGACCTCTACGACCTGTGCCGTCTGGAAGACCTGTCGCCGCTGCGCACCTGGTGGCGGGTGGCCATGCCGATGGTCTGGCCGGTGACCGCGGCGATCGGGGCGCTGACGTTCGTGCTCACCTGGTCGAACCTTTTCGATCCGCTCGTCTACATCTACGACCGTGACCTCTTCACGCTGCCGCTGGCGCTGCGGTCGCTGGCCACGCTCGATCCCACCAACTTCCCGGTCTTCCTGGCCGGGGCCGTGGTCGCGACGATCCCGCCGTTGCTCGTGGTCTTCCTCGCGCAGCGGCGCTTCTTGCATCGATTCGGGGGGTCCTGAATGCGCCTGCTCGCTCTCCTCATGTCCACTGTGCTCGCGGCAGCGGGGTGCGGCTCGTCATTGGACAGCTCGGAGTCGACGGCGGGCGGTGACGTCCGCCTGCTGGTCTTCGGCGACCCCGAGGAGCTGGCCGCATACCGCACGCTGGTGACCGCGTACGAGAAGGCCGCGCCAGGCAGCAAGGTGTCCCTTGTGGAGGCCAGCGACCGGGAAGATCTCATCACCCGGCTTTCCACGTCGATCGCGGGCGGCTCGCCGCCAGACGTGTTCCTCATGAACTACCGCTTCTACGGGCAGTTCGCCGCGAAGAACGCGATCGAGCCGCTCGACGCGCGGCTGCGTGAATCATCCAAGCTGGACCCTGGTGACTTCTACCCGGAGGCGATGACCGCGTTCCAGTGGCGCGGGCAGCAGCTGTGCATGCCGCAGAACGTGTCCAGCCTCGCCGTCTACGTCAACCGCGGCCTGTTCCAGAAGTACGGCGTGGCCGAGCCGAAGGCCGGGTGGACCTGGACCGATCTCATCACCACGGCCTCCGCGCTGACCCGCACCGCGTCCGGCGCCGTCGTCAAGGGCGCGGAGAGCGAGGGCGCCGCCGCGCCGGTCGCCGTGTACGGCCTGGGCGTCGAGCCGACGATGATCCGGGTCGCGCCGTTCGTCTGGTCCAACGGCGGTGAGATCGTCGACGACGAGCGCAAACCCACGCGGTTCACATTGGACTCCGCGCCCGCGAAGCAGGCGCTGCGCGACTTTTTCGACCTTCGGTTGGCGTACGGCGTGGTGCCCACCGACGAGGAGGTGGAGGCGGAGGACGACGAGTCCCGGTTCGCCAACGGGCGGCTCGCGATGCTGCTGTCATCCCGCCGGGTCACCACCACCTTCCGCACCGTCAAGGGGCTCGACTGGGACGTGGCGCCGCTGCCGGTCTATGGGAAGCCGGCCGGCATCCTGCACTCCGACGCGTACTGCATCACCAGCGGCTCGAAGCAGAAGGACGCGGCGTGGCGGTTCGTCGAGTACGCGGAGAGCCCCGAGGGGCAGCGCATCATCGCCGGCACCGGCCGCACCGTGCCGTCCAACATGGAGGTGTCCCGGTCGCCGGCGTTCCTGGACCCGTCGAAGCCGCCCCGCAACGCGCAGGTGTTCCTCGACGCGATCCCGACGATCCGCCGGGTGCCGACCATCTCCACCTGGCCGGAGATCGAGGACGCCACCGAGGGCATCCTGGAGAACGCCCTCTACCGCGGCGACAAGCTCGACGACGTGGTCCGGCAGCTCGACGACCAGACCCGCCCCCTGTTCGCTCGGGGTGAGACCCCATGATCAAGGCGTCCCTTACGTCGGTATAGCTACATGAAGGACGCCCTGATCATGGATGGTGGTGTGGTTCTCGACGGCGTGCGGGTCGCGCACGGCGAGACCGAGGTGTTGCACGGGGTCGACCTCACCGTCGCCGCGGGCGAGCTGCTCGTGGTGCTCGGCCCGTCCGGCGCCGGGAAGTCGACCGTGCTGCGCGCCATCGCCGGGTTGCAGCCGGTCAGCGGCGGCCGGGTGCTGATCGGCGGCCGGGACGTGACCCGGCTGCGCCCCGGGCGCCGAAACGTGTCGATGGTGTTCCAGTCGTACGCGCTGTTCCCGCACCTCACCGTCGCGGAGAACATCGCGTTCGGGCCGATCGTGCGCGACGTGCCGCGCGCCGTCGCCCGCGAGCGCGCCGCGGCGGCCGCCGCCACCGTGGGCTGCGCGCACCTGCTGGACCGCCGGCCCGGCCAGCTCTCCGGCGGTGAGCGGCAACGCGTGGCGCTGGCCCGCGCACTCGTGCGGGAGCCGGACGTGTGCCTGCTCGACGAGCCGCTGTCCAACCTGGACGCGGAGTTGCGGGTCGAGATGCGCGGCGAGCTGAAGGCGCTGCATGCTCGAGTCCGTCGCACGATGGTGCACGTCACCCACGACCAGGTGGAGGCGCTGGTGCTCGGCGACCGGATCGTCGTGCTCCGCGACGGTCGGGTCGAGCAGATCGGCACGCCGGACCAGATCTGGCGCACGCCGGCCACCATGTTCGTGGCCCGATTTGTCGGGTCGCCCGCCATGACGCTGCTACCCGGCCCCGTGCTCGGTCTTCGCGACGGTGTCCTGGCCGGCGCGCGCCCCGGCGCCGTCCGCCTGGGTCCGGACGCACGGAAGGACCCGTCCCTCGCGTCGTCGGCCATCGTGGAACGGATCGAGGTGGTCGGCGAGGACGCTCACGTGTATCTGCGCCTCGACGGCCACCCGCTGGTGGCCCGGGTTCCGGCCGACCGTCGGCCGTCCATAGGGGACGCCATGGCCGTCGCGATCGCCGAGTCCGACATGCACCACTTCGACGCCACCACCGGCCGGCGCTTGTGAGGCGGCAGCTCGGCCTGATGCTCGCGCCCTACGTCGTGGGCCTCGTGCTGCTCGTCTTCCTGCCGGCGGCCGCCACGCTCGCGCTGGCCTTCACCGAGTACGACCTCGTCCGGCCGCCGCAGTGGCAGGGTACCGAGAACTTCACGGAGCTGGCCGGCGACGACATCTTCCGTACCGCGTTGCTCAACTCGCTCGGGTTTGCGGCCGTGGCCGTCCCCCTGCGCTTGGTCGTGGCCCTCGGCCTGGCGCTGTTGCTGCACCGCCGGGCGCCCGGGGTCGGCGCCGCCCGGACGTCGGCGGTGCTGCCGACCGCGGTGCCCGAGGTGGCCTACGGCCTGTTGTGGTTGTGGCTGTTCAACCCGCTCTACGGCCCGGTCAACCAGCTGCTGCGGATCGGCGGCGAGAACGGGCTGACCGCTCTCGGCGGCACCCCGCCACAGTGGCTCACCGACCCGACCGACGCGCGGGCCGCGATCATCGTGATGAGCCTGTTCACGATCGGCGAGTCGTTCGTCGTGCTGCTCGCCGCGCGTATCGCCCTGCCGCCCGAGGTGTACGAGCTGGCGGCGATCGAGGACGCCACCGGCTGGGACGTCTTCCGCCGGATCACGCTGCCGCTGCTCGCCCCCGTGATCGGGCTGCTGTTGTTGCGGGACACGATCCTCAGCTTCCAGATGTCGTTCGTGCCCGCGTTGGTGGTGACGGACGGCGGCCCACCACCGTACGCGACGACGTACCTGTCGCTCTTCGTCTACCGCAACGCGTTCGAGTATCTGCGCTACGGCTACGCGGCCGCCGCCACCCTCGTCATGCTCCTCCTCACGGTCGGCGCGGTGCTGCTGCAATGGCGCCTTCTCCGCCACCCCATGATCAGGGCGTCCTTGAAGTGGTGAGGACTACGTCAAGGACGCCCTGATCATGGTGCTCACCTCGGCGGCTTCGGGGACGTCCAGCTCCTCGAAGATCGCGAGCGCCCGCCGCCACAGGTCGCGGGCCGCGTCCACGTCGCCCAGCTCGTGCCGGGTGGTGCCCAGCTCGCGGAGGCAGGCGGCGACCTCGCGGCGCTCGCCCAGCCGCTCCGCGACCGCCAGCGACGCGGTCAGTTGCGCCAGCGCGCGCTCGTGGTGCCCCGCGCGCCGGTCGATCCGGCCCAGCGCGGTGCGCAGCGTCGGCTCGCCGAGCGGCGTGTCCAGCTCCTGGAACAGCGCCAGCGCGCGCTCGTAGCAGGCCCGCGCGGAAGCGTCCGCGCCGTGCCGCTCGTGCACCTCGCCCAGCGTGGTGAGGCAGGCCGCCTCGAACGTGCGGTTCCCGTTGTCGCGGAAGATCTCCAGGGCCTCGCGCAGGCAGCGCTCGGCGCGCGCGTGCGCACCGAGCCGGCCGTACACCTCGCCGAGGTTGTTGAGGCTGATCGCCTGGCTGTGCCGGTCGGCGAGGCCGCGGCTGATCGCCAGGCTGCGCTCCAGATAGGACGCCGCGTCGGCGAGCTGGCCGAGGCTGTCGTGCACCAGCCCGATGCTGTTGAGGCACGCGGCCTGGCCGGGCAGGTCACCCGCTTCGGTGTACGCGGTGAGCCCGTCCCGCAAGCAGGACAGCGCGTCCCGGTACTCCCCACGCAGTTCGCGCGCGGCGCCCAGGTCGCGGCACGCGTGCGCCTCGGCGAGCCGGTCGCCCGCCCGGCGGGCGACCGTCCGCGCGGTCTCGTTGATCTCCACCCAGTCGTTGAGGTAGCCGCGCACGTGGAAGAACGCGAACAGCGCGCGGGCGAGCGTGGTGGCCGCGGCGGCGGGCAGCGCGGGATCGGCGGCGACCTGGCGGACGGCGGCGAGCAGGTTCGGGCGTTCCGCCTCCAGCCAGGCCAGCGCGTCGGGGACGCCGGCGAACCCCGCGCCGCCGTCCGCCCACGCGCCGGCCGTGGTGGGTCGCGGGTCGGCGGGCCGCAACCGCCGGAACGCCTGCCACGCGGTGGCCGCGTACCACGCGAGGAGCCGGGTGAGGGCGGACCGGTCGGCCGGCAGCTCCCGGCCGTACAGGCGCAGCAGGTCGTGCTGCCGGTACCGGCCGGGCGCCGGGCAGGACAGGAGCTGGCCGTCGGCGAGCCGGTCCAGGAGGCGCTCGGCGACCGCTTCCGGCTGGTCGAGCAGCGCCGCGGCGGCCGCCAGGCTGAGGTCCGGACCGTCCGGAAGGGACAGCAGCGGGAACGCGCGCGCCGCCGCCCGCTCGTCCGGGTCGGCGGCGTCCCGCAGCAGCTCGTACCCGACCTGGAAGCTGGGGCGCACGCCCAGCTCGGCCACCCGCAGCTCATCGAGGCGGCGGCGGGCGTCCGCGAGCCGGTCCGCCAGCGCGCGTACCGGCCACTGTGGACGCGCGGCCAGCCGGGCGCCGGCGATCCGTACGGCCAGCGGCAGGCACCCGCACCATCCGACCAGCAACCGGGCGGCACCCGGGTCAGCGGCGATCCGCGCGGGCCCGGCGATCCGGCCCAGTAACAGCACCGCCTCGCGCTCCGGCAGCACGTCCAGGTGCACGTGGCTCGCGCCGTCCAGCGTGGACAGCACGCGCCGGCTGGTGACCACCGTGGCCGCCTCCGGACCGGCGGGGAGCAAGGGGCGCACCTGCGCGGCGTCGTACGCGTTGTCCAGCACCACGAGCAGCCGCCGCGGCGCCGCGGCGGCCCGGAACGCGGCGCTCGCCTCCGCGACCGTCGGCGCGTCGCTGTCCCGGACGCCGAGCGCGCGCAGGAACCGGCCGAGCACCTCGAGCGGTGCCAGCGGCCGTAGCCCGGCGGTGGCGCCCTGGAGGTCCACATAGAGCTGGCCGTCCGGGAACCGGTGGGCCAGGCGGTGCGCGGCGCGCACGGCGAGGCTGGACTTGCCGACGCCGCCCAGCCCCGCGATCGCCACCACCGGCGCCGTGCGTAACCGGGACGTCGCGACCAGCCGGGTGCACGCCTCGGCCAGCTCGCGGTGCCGCCCGGTGAACTCGCCGGCGTCCGGCGGCAACTGGCGGGGTGCCGCCCGGCGGTCCACAGCGGACCCCAGCTCGGGGTCGGCGGCCAGGATCCGCCGGTGTGTCCGCTGCACCGACGTGCCGGGCTCGACGCCGAGCTCGGCCACGAGACCGTCGCGCAGCCGCCGGAACACGCCGAGGGCCTCCGCCTGCCGTCCGGACCGGTACAGCGCGAGCATCGCCAGCTCGTGCAACCGCTCCCGGAGTGGCTGCTCGGTGGCCGCCGCCGTCAGCGCGGGCAGCGTGCCGGCGTGCTGACCGAGCGCCAGCCGCGCCTCCGCCCATTCTTCGAGCACCGCGAACCGCCGCTCGGCCAGATCCGCCACTGTGGACTCCGCGACGGCGCCCAGCGCGATGCCGTCGAACGGCGGACCGCGCCACAATGCCAGGGCCTCCTCCCAGGCGTCGGCGGCCGCCGCGAGGTCACCCCGGGCCGCGGCGCGCCGGCCGGCCTCGGTCAGCCGGTCGAAGAGCAGCAGGTCGAGGTCGGACGCGGCGACCTCCAGCCGGTACCCGGGCGGCGCGGCCGTGAGCCCGGTGAGCCGCAGCGTCCGGCGCACCTCCCAGACATGCGTGCGCAGCGCGCCGGCCGCCGCGCGGGGCGGCTTCAGCGGCCACAGCGCGTCGGTCAGCACCGCCGTGCTCACCGGCTGGTTGGCGTGCAACAGGAGCAGCGCGAGCACGGTGCGCGGCTTCCCGGCGAGCCGGACCGGCCGGCCGTCGTCGCCGCGCGCCTCCAACGGCCCGAGGACGCGAAACCGGGTCACAGACCCACGGGACACCGCGTACGCCGGCCGGACAAGAGGTTGACCAATCCTTGACACCGGTGGCGTATTTCCACCTACGCCGTCCCCATGATCAAGGCGTCCTTCAAGTCGTTAGAGCGACTTGAAGGACGCCTTGATCTTGAGAAAATCGGTGGCGGCGGGCGCGGGCACCGGGTCACAATCCGTCACATGATCGCACCGAGCCTTCGTACCCGCGTCTCTGTCGCCGCCGACCTCGCCGGCGCGCGACAGCAGCGCGGCGGGCGACGGCCAGCAGCGATATCCCCGCGCCGACGGTGAGCGCGGCGTTCGTCGATGGCATGATCGCTGGGTACGGCGTTGCCGTGCCCGTCGGTGCCATCGCCATCCTGATCATGGGCCTGGCTGCCCGCACCTCGTTCCGGATCGGCGCCGCCGCGGCGCTCGGCGTGGCCACCGCCGACGGCCTCTACGCGGCGGTCGCCGTGGCCGGTGGCGCCGCGCTGGCCGGCCTGATCGAGCCGATCGCGACCCCGATGCGGTGGGTAGCGGCCGTGGTGCTGCTCGGACTGGCCGCCCACACGGTGGTCGGCGCGATCCGGCACCACCGCGACCCGGCCCGCGCGGTGGCCCGGTCCGACGCGGGCCTGGCGACGCCCGCGCGGGCGTATGGCGGGCTGCTCGCCCTCACGATCCTCAACCCGATGACGATCGTCTACTTCGGCGCGCTCGTGCTGGGCCGGCAGGCGTCCGACGGGCTGAGTCCGGCGGGCGAGGCGCTGTTCGTGACCGGCGCGTTCGTGGCCTCCGCGAGCTGGCAACTGCTGATCGCGGGCGGCGGCACGCTGGTGGGTCGGCTCCTGTCCGGCAGGCGCGGCCGCCTCATCACCGCGCTGGCGTCGAGCGCCCTCATCCTCGTCCTCGCCGTCACCACCCTCTCATGATCAAGGCGTCCTTCACGTAGCTATAACTACTTGAAGGACGCCTTGATCATGGGGGGAGTTAGCGCGGATAGACCTCGAACTCGTACAGCGAGTAGCCGTGCGAGGTGGCGCGGGTGACGCCCTGCATGCGCACGTAGCGGGCGGTGGTCGGGGTGAACGCCGCGACGTCGGTGGCGCCGTTGCCGGTCGACGTCGACCACGCCGTGCGCCACGTGGTGCCGTCGCTCGACACGTCGATCCGGTACGCCCGGCCGTACGCGGCCTCCCAGCGCAGCACCGCACGCCCCACGGTGCGCGCGGCGCCGAGGTCGACGGTGATGCTCTGGTTGTCGTTCTGGGCGCTGGCCCACCGGCTGGTGGGATCGCCGTCGACGGCCCGGCCGGCCACATAGGACCCCTCGGTGCCGGTCGCGGTGACGGCCCGCCCGGCCGCGAGGTTGCTGATGTCCTGCCCGCGCTTCGCGGGGAACGAGACCACCTGCTGGTAGGTGGGCCGGTTCTGCCAGGCGATCAGCGGTGACGTGATGCCGCCGAGCGGCGACTGCACGATCGCGTCGGCGCACCACTGGTCGCCGGCGGCGCAGTGGTCGTCCGCCGGGTACACCTGCGCGGCCGTCTGCGCGTTCGCCGCGCGCAGGGTGTCGAGCAGCGTCGTGCGGCACGCGGAGAGGACGCCGCCGCCGCAGTACGTGCGGCCGAGCCCACCGGACACCGGGTCGCCGAGGACCGTCCGGATGTCCTTGTCGACATATCCCCACCAGCCATATTGGAACGACGAGCCCTTGTGCGTCTGCGCGCTGTTCGCCGAGGACGGCAGGTTGGACACGTCACCGGCCTGGCCGCCGGACGGCGACTCGTTGACCTGGAGCGTGTTGACTAGCGCCTGGTACAGGTCGTCGCCGAGGCCGGCCTTGAACTGGCCCCGCACCAGCAGCGGCCACCACGCGTCGAAGACGCGGATCGCGGCGGCGTGCTGGTACGTCTTCGAGCCGGCCGCCGTCTCCTTGCGGAACGCGCCCGCTTGCTGCCAGGCCTTGAGCTGACCGACCACCGTGGACAGCGCGCCGTCGGTGACCGGCTGGCTCTCCAGCACCCGGATCAGCTCGTCGAGCACCTCCTTGCCGCGCAGGTCCACGGTGCCCGCGTGCTCGACGAGCCGCACCACGGCGGCGCGGTCGAACTTCTGCCCCGCCGCGATGGCGGTCTTGAGCGGGGTGTCGAGCAGCTCGCCGCGGTGCACCGAGCCGAAGCTGAAGTTGCCGTCCGCCGCGCCGAAGTCGGCCGCCGACTTGTTGTTCCAGGAGATGTAGTAATCCTGGTTGACCGACTGGGGATGGGCGCTGGCCGGGGCGAACCCGGTCCACGCGTACGACGCGGCCATCGGCAGGTTGGGGTTGGATCCGCTGGCCCGCACCGGGTTCCGCCCGGAGTTGAAGTATCCCGTCTCGGTGGAGTTGACGTAGAACCAGTTGAACGCGAACTCCACACTGGACGCCGAGCTGAGGAACGCGCTCGCCGAGCCCATCGCCGACGGGTCGTTGAACATCTGGAACCCGATCGCGGACTGCGCCTCCCGGCCGTACGTGGACCGGAGCTGGGCGAACGCGTAGGGCGCGCCACCGACGGTGCCCCGCCAGCCGACCAGGCCGCGCGCGGTGCGCCACGCGACGATCTTGTACGAGCCGGCCGGCGTCGCGTCCGCCGTGGTCGGCTTCCACGAGTTGACGTGCGACAGCTCCTCCATCGCCACGCACTGGCCGTTGTGGAGGTACCGGTTGCTCGCCAGCGTCGGCGCGCTGCCGTCCACCGTGCACAGTGGCAGGGCGTACGTGTCGGTGATGTCGTGGACCGACGACGTGGCGCTCCACGCGTAGTCCTGGCCGCGGCCCAGCAGCACGTAGAGGTTGATTCCGGCGAACGCCACCCCCCGGGCGCTGATGCCCGGCCCCTGCAGCTCCTGCATCATCAGCAGCTGCGGCGTGAAGTAGCCGGTCTGCGGGCCGAACACGGCGATCGGGTTGCCGCTGGTGGTGTGCGCCCCGGAGATGACGACCGCGTTCGACATGCCGCGGTGGGCGGCGCCGATGGTGAGTCCGGCGAGCGCCGCGGCGGCGTCCGAGTTCGACAGCGCCGAGCCGGTCTGGTCGGTGACGATCGGCTCCACCCGCGCCGATCCGGCGTCGGGCATCACCACGCTCGCGGCGCTGGCCGGTGCCGAGCCGTACGGGAAGCTCTGCCCGTTGTGGAGCGTGAGCACCTGCTCGGGGTCGTTCTGCGACCGGAACGCGGTCCAGACCGCGTCGCCCTCGGTCGCGCCGTACTTCGCCCGCGCGGCGATCCGCACCAGCGCGGACTGCATCTCGGTGCCGCCGCCCCCGCCGAACAGCCCGCCGATGACGCCCGCGATCGCGATGAGGTCGGTCATCGTGAACCGCACCGGGCCGCCGGCGTTGGTGACGGAGTCGAGGTGTCCGGTGAGGACGTATTCGCCGGGACAGTTGCGGGCGGCCATGCACGCCGCGATGTACGCGTTCACGCCGGCGATGTAGCTCTCCACATCGGAGTAGAGCTGCTCGGCGCGGCCGCCCTGGCTGCGCAGTGCGGCGATCTGGGCCTGCAGGTCGGCCTCGGTGTAGGGGGAGTTGCGCCAGACACTCTGCTCGAGCGCGCGGTTGCCGCCGGCGCCCCCGGCGAACGCGGTGAGCGTGCCCCGACCGACGTGCCGGAGCAGGTCCATGGTGAACAGCCGGTCCTCCGCGCCGGCGTATCCCGCGCCGAACATCGTGCCGGCGCGGGTGGTGCCGGTGATGTGCGGGGTGCCGGTGGCGGTGTCCCGCACCACCGTCACGTCCGAGCGCGGCTGGTAGCTCCGCTCGACCTGGCCGGCGGGCACGCCGAACGAGGCGGTGTTGAAGTAGCTCGGGATCTGTTCGTCGGTGAGTCCGGCGTAGTTGTAGACGAGGTTGGCGTACTCGTCGAGCTGGTCGGCGGAGTGCGCCGGCCGGGTGCCGAAGGCTTGGTGGCCGAGGATGTCGACGAGCGTGGCGTGGCCGTTCTGGCCCGGCGGCAGGATGCCGGAACACTGTTCCAGGCAGTAGTCGTTGGGCGCCAGGACGGCGGCGCTCACCGGCGGGGTAGGTGCGGCGAGGACGACGAGACCGGCAGCGGCGGTGAGTAGCACCGTGGTAGCGGCCGGCAGGAGGGCGGGTCGGCGCATGGCGATCCTCATGATTGTGAATATGTGAGGAACATTCGTGTACCGGATAGTAACATGGATAAATGTACACGCCATGAACAGGGCGCCCCACACGCCGCTACAACGCCGTGAGGGACGCCTTGATCATGGGAACGGGTACGGTCGGCGCATGAGTGGGCGACCGGCCGCGGGCGGCGGGCGCTGGGTCGAGGTCGACCCCGCGCGCCTGGCGCGCTGGATCGACGGCTTCGCCGAACGGCACGGCCCGCCGCGGACCAGCATGATCGAGTACGCCGTCCGGCTGGACGCCGAGGACGGGGCGAGCGCCGAGCTGCACGCGCCGCCCGGCGTCACCGGCTTCGCCGACCTGCCCGGCTTCCTCGCCGCCGTCGCCGCGCCCCGCCGGCTCGGGCTGCTGCTCGCCCGCGCCGGGGCGGTCGCGGTGGGCGTCGCCGAGGGCGAGCGGCTGATCGCGTCCAAGGTGGAGACCCGGTACGTGCAGGGTCGCACCGCGGCCGGCGGCTGGTCGCAGCAGCGGTTCGCCCGGCGGCGCGCCAATCAGGCCAAGGCGTCCGCGGCGGAGGGGTCCGACCTGGCCGCGCGGGTGCTGCTCCCGGTGACACCGGAACTCGCCGCGCTGGTATGCGGCGGCGACCGCCGTACCGTCGACGCGGTCCTCGCCGACCGCAGGCTCGCGCCGCTGGGCGATCTGCGCGCACCGCGCTTCCTCGACGTCCCCGAGCCCCGCCACGCCGTCCTCGTCGCCGCGGTGACGGCGGCCCGCGCCGTCCCCATCCTCGTCACCTAAACCCGCCGATCTTGCGGTTGTCATGCCCAGATGTCCGATATGGAACCTGATAAGTGCAAGATCGGCGGAGTGGGAGCGGGGTGCCGCTAGATCGCGCCGGAGAACGTGTCGCAGGTCTTGGGGTCGCCGGTCTGGTAGCCCTGGCCGAACCACTTCTGGCGCTGGGCCGACGTGCCGTGCGTGAACTTCGACTCGTCGATGCGCCCGCCCGACTTGCTCTGGATCGTGTCGTCGCCGATCGCCGCCGCCGTGTCCAGGCCCTGCTGGATGTCCTGCGGCGTGATGCTGGTGAAAATTTTCTGGCCGCTCTCGTCGGTGGTGCCGACCGCGTTCTTCGCCCACGCCCCGGCGTAGCAGTCGGCCTGCAACTCCATCCGCACCGACAGCTCGTTGGCGTCGCCGGGGTCCCGCTGCTGCTGGCGGCGCACCTGGGCCTCGGTGCCGAGCAGGTCCTGCACGTGGTGCCCGTACTCGTGGGCCAGCACGTACGGCTGGGCGAACTCGCCGGACGCCCCGAGCTGCTGGGCGAGCACCTCGTAGAACGTCAGGTCGATGTACACGTGGTCGTCGGCAGGGCAGTAGAACGGCCCGACGCCGGAGTCGGCCGCGCCGCAGCCGGTGCTCACGCCCTGGCTGAACAGCACGGTGTCGGCCGGCTGGTACGCCTGTCCGAAGCTCTGCGGCAGGGCGGTCTGCCAATACGCCTGGATGGAGTTGACGTACAGCGTGTTGCGGCAGTCGAGCTGGTCGAGTGCGGTCTCCGCGGCGCACTTCTGCTCCAGCGCCGTGTTGTCGCCACCGCCGTCGGTGGCCGCGTTGATGCCCAGCCCACCGCCGGCGAGCACCACGAGCAGCGAAACGATGAGACCCACCCAGCCGCCGCCGCTGCTCGGCAGGGGGATCGGCAGCCCGCGGCCGCCACCGCCACCGGCACCGCGCCGGTCTTCGACCTGGCTGGTGTCGATCCGGGCATCTTCGTTGAGTTCCACGCCATACCCGTTACCCGCTGAGCCCGGTCCTTACTCGGTTGGGACGCCGCGCGACGCCGGGTAGACTCGCCGCGTGCTGCTCTGCGAAGACTGAGTGTCCCGCACCGACCGGTGAAGTGGCCCGGCCGGTGCTTCGGCGTGTCTTCAGCTCAGTCTTCGACCGGGGAGAGAGATGATCACCACTACTGGCTTGGAACTGCGCGCGGGCGCCCGCGTGCTGCTGTCCGGCGCCACCCTCCGGGTGCAGCCGGGCGACCGGATCGGCCTGGTCGGGCGCAACGGCGCCGGCAAGACCACCACGCTCAAGGTGCTGGCGGGCGAGGGTCAGCCCTACGCGGGACAGGTCGACCGGCGCGGCGCCGCCGTCGGATACCTGCCGCAGGACCCCCGCACCGGCGATCTCGAGGTCACCGCCCGCGACCGGGTGCTGTCCGCGCGCGGCCTGGACGCGCTGCTCGCGGAGATGCAGGCCCTGGAAGGGCGACTGGCCGACGACGAGCGCGCGCTGCGCCGCTACGGCGCGCTGGAGGACCAGTTCGCCTCCCTGGGTGGATACGCCGCGGAGGCGGAAGCCGCCCGCATCTGTGCCAACCTGGGCCTGCCCGACCGGGTGCTCGCCCAGACCATCGGCACGCTCTCCGGCGGGCAGCGGCGCCGGGTCGAGCTGGCCCGCATCCTGTTCCGGGACGCGGGCGAGGACGGCGCCGGCATCCTGCTGCTCGACGAGCCCACCAACCACCTGGACGCCGACTCGATCGCGTGGCTCCGGGGATACATGGCGAGCCACCGCGGCGGCCTCGTCGTGATCAGCCACGACGTGTCGCTGCTCGACGCGGTGGTCAACAAGGTCTGGTACCTGGACGCGAACCGGTCGGTCGTCGACATCTACAACGTCGGCTGGAAGACCTACCTGGATCAGCGGGAGACCGACGAGCGGCGGCGCCGCCGCGAGCGGGCGAACGCGGAGAAGAAGGCCGGCGCCCTGATGGCGCAGGCCGACAAGATGCGCGCGAAGGCCACGAAGGCCACGGCGGCGCAGAACATGGTACGGCGGGCCGAGCGGCTGATGTCCGGCCTGGACGAGCAGCGGGTCGGCGACAAGGTGGCGAAGGTGCGGTTCCCGGCGCCGGCGCCGTGCGGGCGTACCCCGCTCACCGCGTCCGGTTTGTCCAAGTCGTACGGGTCGCTGGAAATCTTCGTCGACGTCGACGTGGCGGTCGACCGGGGCTCCCGGGTGGCGATCCTGGGGCTGAACGGCGCCGGCAAGACCACGCTGCTGCGCATCCTGGGCGGCCACCTGACGCCGGACACCGGTGAGGTCCAGGCCGGGCACGGGCTGCGGATCGGGTACTACGCGCAGGAGCACGAGACGCTCGACGTCGAGCGCAGCGTGCTCGACCACATGCGCAGCGCCGCGTCGGAGCAGTCCGACACCGAACTGCGCAAGATCCTCGGGGCGTTCCTCTTTTCGGGTGACGACGTCGAGAAGCCGGCGGGCGTGCTCTCCGGCGGCGAGAAGACCCGGCTGGCGCTCGCGACGCTGGTCTGCTCCGGCGCGAACGTATTGCTGCTCGACGAGCCGACGAACAACCTCGACCCGGTCAGCCGGGAGCAGGTGCTCGACGCGATCGCGCGGTACCCCGGGGCGATCGTCCTGGTCACGCACGATCCGGGCGCTGTGCAGGCACTCAAACCCGATCGGGCGATCCTCCTTCCGGATGGTGATGAGGACGCCTGGAGCGACGACCTGCTGGAGCTTGTCGAGCTCGCATAGCGCGGTTGGCCGCTCATTCGGAACGTTCCGGCTAACGTCAGCGTGCGGGATGGGATCCCGTTTCGTGCGACTGAGTCACCAATTCCGGACGGTCGGGTTGCCGACAAGTGGGCGTGCGTGTCGGTTGGCGAAGAGAAGATATCTAGCGCATGATCGTCCGAGGCGGTCTAATAGTGGGGACCGCATAGAAACCGCACAGTCTGGGACGTGAGGAATCAACATGGCAGCCACCGGCACAGCCACCAGCACAGAGAAGGGTCGCCGGATCGTCGGAGCCGAGCGTCAGACGCTAGCCAAGGACCTGGTCAAGAGGTATACGTCGGGCGAGAGCATTCGCGCCCTGGCGGCCTCCACCGGTCGCTCGTACGGGTTCGTCCACCGCGTGCTCACCGAGTCGGGCGTGCAGCTCCGCCAGCGTGGCGGGGCGCGGCGTCGCAAGAAGGCGTGACCACTCCTTCGTATCGGGCCGCCGCCGGGCACCCCGGATGACCGCCAGCGGCGGCGTACGGCTGGAATGCGACGGGCCGGTCGCAACGGTGACGTTGTGCCGGCCCGACGTCCTCAACGCCCAAACGCCCGAGATGTGGCTCGCGCTGCGCGACTTCTCCCGAGAGCTACCCGCCGATGTGCGGGTCGTTGTCGTGCGCGGGGAAGGCCGGGCCTTCTCGTCCGGGTTAGACCTTTCAGTCGCGACTCAGGACGGGGCGAATTCTTTCACGGAGATGTCTCGTCTCGATCCCGCGGAAAGCGTCGATCGCATTCACGCGTTTCAAATGGCATTCACATGGTTGCGGCGCAATGACATCGTTAGCATCGCGGCGGTCCAAGGGCACGCGATCGGCGCCGGGTTCCAACTCGCGCTCGCCTGTGATCTGCGTGTGCTCGCCGACGACGCGCGACTGTCCATGGCGGAGGTGACGCTCGGTCTGGTACCGGATCTCGGCGGCACCAAACGGCTCGTGGAACTGGTCGGGTACGGCCGGGCGCTGGAGCTGTGCGCCACCGCGCGGCGGGTTGGCGCGGTCGAGGCCGAGCGGATCGGGCTGGCGAATGTCGTCGTGCCCGCCGCCTCGCTCGACGCGGCCGCCCGCGACCTCGCCGCGGCGGTGCTCGCGGCCCCCCGCAACGCGATCATCGAGCTCAAGGCCCTGCTCAGCGGCGCGGCCGACCGGTCGTACCCGGATCAGGACCGCGCCGAGCGCGAGGCCCAGGTGCGCCGGTTCCGCGACCTGGCCGGGCTCGACGAGTAAGGGGTCGATCGGGAAGATCCCGCTTACGTCCTGAGTTCTTGTCATACGGGCGGTGCAGACTTGCTGTGACCGCTCGACGGACGGAGGTGGCGGGTGTCGTACATGGGGGGCTGGTCGATGTTGCGGTCGATACGCGACCGCGACGAGATCGTGGGCCGCCGGCTCCGGAGCGGCACCGGCCGGCGGATCTTGGCATTCGCGCGGCCGTACCGGCGCGACATCGTTGTCTTTTTGATCACTGTGGTGATCTCAGCGGGTATCGGGGTGGCTACGCCGGTGCTCGCCGGTGATGTTGTCAACTCAATTACGGGGGGCGGTTCCGGCGCAGGTCGCCGGGTTATCGAGTTGGCGTTCATGATCGCCGGCTTGGCCGTCGTCGACGCCCTGCTGCAACTCGCCCAACGGTGGTATTCCGCGCGTATCGGCGAAGGGATCATCCTCGACCTGCGCACGCGGGTCTACGACCACGTGCAGCGCATGCCGCTGCAGTTCTTCACCCGCACCCAGACCGGTGCGCTGGTGAGCCGGCTCAACAACGACGTGCTCGGGGCCCAGCGGGCGTTCACCTCCACGCTCTCCGGCGTGGTCAGCAACGTCATCCAGCTGCTGCTCACCGCGGTGGTCATGTTCACCCTGTCGTGGCAGATCACCGCGCTGTCGCTGGTCATGCTGCCGCTGTTCATCATCCCGGCGCGCCGGGTCGGTAAGCGGCTCGCCGAGATCACCCGCGAGGGCTACGACCTCGACGCGAAGATGAACGCCACCATGACCGAGCGGTTCGGCGTGGCCGGCGCCCTGCTGGTCAAGCTGTTCGGCCAGCCCGACGCCGAGGCCCGGCGCTTCGGCGACCGCGCCGCCCGGGTCCGCGACATCGGGATCCAGCAGGCGATGTATTCGCGCACGTTCTTCGTCGCGATGCTGCTGGTGGCGTCGCTGGCGCAGGCGCTCACCTACGGGCTGGGCGGCTGGCTCGCCGTCACCGGCGCGGTCAGCGCCGGCACCGTCGTCACCCTCGCGCTGCTGCTCACCCGGCTCTACGGTCCGTTGACCGCGCTGTCCAACGTCCGGGTCGACGTGATGAGCGCGCTGGTCTCCTTCGACCGGGTCTTCGAGGTGCTCGACCTCGCGCCCGCCATCGCGGAGAAGCCCACGGCCGTGCGGATCCCGCCCGGGTCCGGGCGGCTGGAGTTCCGCGACGTCCACTTCCGATACCCGACGGCGGCCGATGTCTCGCTCGCGTCCCTGGAAGACGTGGCGGCGCTCGACCGCACCGCGACCGAGCCGGTGCTGCGGGGCGTCTCGTTCACCGTCGAGCCCGGCCAGATGGTGGCGCTGGTCGGCCCGTCCGGCGCCGGCAAGTCCACGACGTCGATGCTGGTCACCCGGGTCTACGACGTGACCGACGGCGAGGTGCTGGTCGGCGGCGTCGACGTCCGCGACGCCACGCTGGCCTCGCTGCGCGACACGATCGGCGTCGTCACCCAGGACGCGCATCTGTTCCACGAGACCATCGCGGAAAACCTGCGATACGCCAAGCCCGCCGCCTCCGACGAGGAGCTGTGGGCCGCGCTGCGCGGCGCCCAGGTCGAGGAGCTGGTGCGGTCGCTGCCCGACGGGCTCGACACGGTGGTCGGCGAGCGTGGCTACCGGTTCTCCGGCGGCGAGAAACAGCGCATCGCGATCGCCCGGCTGCTGCTCAAGGCGCCCTCGATCGTGATCCTCGACGAGGCGACCGCCCACCTCGACTCCGAGTCCGAGGCCGCCGTGCAGCGCGCGCTGTCGGTCGCGCTCAGCGGCCGCACCGCGCTGGTGATCGCGCACCGGCTCTCCACCGTGCGGCACGCCGACCAGATCCTGGTCCTCGACGGCGGCAAGATCGTCGAGCACGGCAAGCACGAGGAGCTGGTGGCGATCGGCGGGCTCTACGCCGAGCTCTACCGCACCCAGTTCGCCGTCACCGACTCGCCGGCACCGCCGTACGCCGACGCCGACATCGACCCCGAACCCATGATCAGGGCGTCCCTCAAGTCGTTATAGCTACTGATGGGACGCCTTGATCATGGCGCATGAGCCGCGGCCCGCAGGGCGGCGAACTCGGCGGCCAGCGTGTCGAGCTGGAAGTGGGCGTTCAAGCCGCTCGGGTTGGGCAGCACCCAGAGGCCGGCCGGTCCGAGCGTCTCGTCCTGGCGTCCGAGCCGCGCCTTCGGTCGCGCGAACGCCGTGCGATACGCCGTCACACCCGCCACCGCGATCCACCGCGGCCGGCACTGGGCCGCCTTGGTCGCGAGAATCTCGGCGCCGGCCAGCAGTTCGTCCGGGGTCAGCTCGTCGGCCCGGGCGGTGGCGCGCGCCACGAGGTTGGTGATGCCCAGCCCATACCCGAGCAACTTCTCCTGCTCGGCCGGCGCGAGTTGGACCGTGGTGAACCCGGCCCGGTGCAGCGCCGGCCAGAAGCGGTTGCCGGGGCGCGCGAAGTGGTGGCCGGTCGCCGCGGAGTAGAGGCTGGGGTTGATCCCGCAGAAGAGGACGGCCAGGTCGCGGCCGATCACGTCGGGGATGGTGTGCCCAGCCGCCGCCGCGATCTCCGTCTTGGTCGGCCTCACCGCGCCACCCTACCCACGCCGCTGCCCTCTCCATGATCAAGGCGTCCTTCACGTCGTTAGAACTACGTGAAGGACGCCTTGATCATGGAGAGGGTGGGCGGCGGACGGCGTCCTCGACCAGGTCGAGGACCTGGCCGAGCTCGCCGGCGGGGCGGCCCATGGCGAGGTGGAGGACCAGGCCGTCATACGCCAGCTCCAGGAACTGGGTCAACACCTCGAGGGGTACGTCGTCGCGCAGCACCCCGGCGTCCCGTTGGCGGCGCAGGCGCTCGTGGGTGGCGTCGGTGATAGCCGCCGACCGTTGGGCCCATCGCGTGGCGAACTCCGGGTCGGTGCGCAGCCGCCGCGAGACCTCGAGCTGGCTGCCGAGCCAGCCGGCGGTGTCGGTGGAGTCGGCGCGCGCGAGCAGGTCACGCATGACCTGGACGAGGCCGTTGCGGGCCACGGTCTCGACCATGGCGGCGGCGTCGTCCTCGGCGACGGCGAGGAAAAGCGAGTCCTTGTCGCGGAAATGATGGAAGATGGCCCCCCGCGACAGCCCGGTGGCTTCCTCCAGCCGGCGCACCGTGGCACCCTCGTATCCGTGCCGGGCGAAGCAGCCACGCGCCGCGGTGAGGATCTCCTGGCGGCGCGCGTCGAGTTGGTCCTGACTCACCCTGGGCACGGAATTGATCGTGTCACGGCGACCCGACGTCAGGCAATCCGTACGTACGGCTTGGAAAGCGGGATCGATCTGAGGGCTGAGTCGCTACACAGCTTGTTTACACCTGGCACCTGTTGTCCCCACCATTCGGTCACGTAGGGTGCGCGGGTGCCCCTCCTGTTCCTCAATCTGGACAACACCCTGCTGGACCGGACAGGGGCGTTCCGGGGTTGGGCGAAGGGATTCCTGGCCGAGATCGGTGCCCCGCCGGAAGACGTCGACTGGCTGCTGGCCATCGACGCGGACGGCCTCACCGACCGGTGGGACGTGGCGGACGCCATCCGCGACAAGTACCAGTTGCGGATCCCGTCGATCGACCTGGTCGACGAGCTGACGGACGGGCTGGCCCAGCGCCTCACCCTCGACCCGCTGGTGGCGTGCGCGTTGCGGATCGCCGACGACGCGGGCTGGATCCCGGTGGTGGTGACCAACGGGTCGATGCGGCAGCAGGACGCCAAGATCAGGCGCACCGGCCTGGACCGGTACGTCGCTGACTGGGTGATCTCCGAGGAGGCCGGCGTCAGCAAGCCGAACCCGCGGATCTTCGCGCTGGCCGCCCAGCGGGTGCGGATGCGGCTGCACGGCGCGTGGATCGTCGGCGACAGCCCGGAGGCGGACATCGGTGGGGCGGCCGCGATGGGCCTGCCCAGCGTCTGGCTGCACCGGGGACGCACCTGGCTGGAGTCGCGGTACCGGCCGACGCGGGTGGCGGACGGCCTGATCCCCGCGGTCGCCACCGTGCTCGCCGCCGCCCGCGACGTCCCCGCCCGCTACGCCTAACCACCCACCCATGAGGGGCGGCTTAGGCTCGGGGTATGGAAGACACCCAGATCCTGTCCCAGATCAACCGGCTCGTCGACGAGGAGCACCAGCTCCGGTCGCAGCTCCAGGCCGGCGCCATCTCCTCGGACGAGGAGCACGCCCGGCTGCGGGAGCTGGAGGAGTCGCTCGACCAGTGCTGGGACCTGCTGCGCCGCCGGCGCGCCGCCCGGGACGCGGGCGGGAACCCCGGCGCCGAGCAGGCCCGCCCCCGCGCCGAGGTCGAGGGCTACCTCCAGTAGTCCCCATGATCAAGGCGTCCCTCACGTAGTTCTAGCGACTACAGGGACGCCTTGATCATGGAGGGGCGCTAGCTGGCGATCTCGGCGACCAGGCTGTGCTGCCAGCCCGCCGAGATGGCGACCCCGGCGGACAGGCCCGGCACCGCCACCGGACGGTTGCGGCTCGTGGTGGTCCCGTCACCCAGGGCGCCGTACTGGTTGAAGCCCCAGCTGGCCACCGTGCCGTCCCGGCGCAGCGCGAGGTTGTGTGAGTCGCCCGCCTCGATGGCCGCGACGCCGGTCAGGTCCGCGACGGCCACCGGAGTGGTCCGCTGCTCGGTCGTGCCGTCGCCGAGCTGCCCGTACCCGTTGAGGCCGAACGCGACCACGGTGCCGTCCGCGCGCAGCGCCAGGCTGTGATGCCCGCCCGCCGCGACGCTGACCACATCGGACAGATCGGTGACCAGGTCCGGAGTGGACCGGTTGGTCGTGGTGCCGTCGCCGAGCTGGCCTTGGACGTTGTAGCCCCAGGCCAGAACGCGGCCGTCGGCGCGGACCGCGAGGCTGTGCCCGCCGCCGGCGGCGACCGCCACCACCCCGGACACGTCGACGCCGACCGGTGTGGAGCGTTCCGTGGTGGTGCCGTCGCCGAGCTGGCCGACGTTGTTGGCACCCCACGCCTGTACCCCACCGCCGCTGGTGAGCGCCAGGCTGTGGTTGTCGCCCGCCGCGATGCGGACCGCCTGGAAGGCGACGATCACCGGGGTGCTCTGATCGGCCTGCTGGCCGTTGCCGACCTGGCCGAAGTGGTTGTCGCCCCAGGCGTACACCTGGCCGTTCGCGGTCAGCGCCATGCTGTGGTACGCCCCGGCCTCGACGGCGACGACGTTGGTGAGCCCGCGCACCTGCACGGGACGCAGGCGGTCGTTCGGGGTACCGTCGCCGATCTGGCCCTCGTCGTTCGAGCCCCAGGCCCACACCGTGCCGTCGGCGCGCAGCGCCAGGCTGTGGTCGTATCCGGCCGCCACCGCCACGGCGTCGGGCACGTCCGGCACCGCGACCGGCGTGCGCTGGTCCCGCTCGGTGGCCTCACCGAGCTGGCCATGCCAGTTCCATCCCCACGCGCGGGCCGGGCCGTTCGGTGGCGTGCCGATCCAGGCCGGCGCGGCGACCGTCTGCTGGCTGCCCGCGCTGACCGCGACGCCGGTACGGGCCGGGAGGTTGCTGCGCACCGGCGTCAACCGCTGGATCGTCGTGCCGTCGCCGAGCTGGCCGTACCCGTTGTAGCCCCACGCCACGATCGAGCCGTCCGCCTTGGCGGCGACCGTGTGGTTGTCCCCGCCGGACACGGTGAGCACGCCGGCGAGCACCTCGACCGGCGTCCGCTGGGACGTCGTCGTGCCGTTGCCGACCTGGCCGTTGGGGTTGTACCCCCAGGCCAGCACCTTCCGGTCGGCGGTCAGTGCGAGGCTGTGGCCGCCGCCCGCGGAGACCGCCGTGACCCCGGCCATCCCGGGGACCTGACCCGGCGTGAGCCGCGTGGTCGTGGTGCCGTCACCCAACTCGTAGTGGCCGTTGTATCCCCAGGCCCACACCGTCCCGTCGGCGCGTACCGCCATGCTGTGGTAGGTGCCGGCCGAGATGGCGCGCACGTCGGTCAGGCCCGGGACGGCCACCGGCGAACGCCGAGCCGTCGTCGTACCGTCGCCGATCGTGCCGTTGCCGTTCGAACCCCAGGCCCACACCGTCCCGTCGGAGCGCAGGGCGAGGCTGTGGTCGGTGCCGGCATCGACGGCGACCACATCGGTCAGTCCCGGTATCGCGGCCGGTGTCGACCGGGAGGTCGAGGTGCCGTCACCGAGCAGGCCACCGGTGCCCCACGACAGGACCGTGCCGTCCGAGCGGAGCGCGAGGCTGAACGTGTTGCCCCCGCTGACCGCCACCACGGACGTCGCGCCGGCCACCGTGACCGGCGTGCTCCGGTTCGTGGTGGTGCCATCGCCGAGTTCGCCCGACTGGTTGCGGCCCCAGGCCGCGACCGTGCCGTCCTGGCGGACCGCGAGGTTGTGGAGGCGCCCCGCGGATACCTGCGTGACGCGGTCGAGGCCGCTCACCGCTACCGGATTGGTCCGGTTCGTGGTCGTGCCGTCACCGACCTGACCGAAGTTGTTACCGCCCCATGCGGCGACCGGCGCGAACGCCACCGGTCCGGCCGCGCGCGCCGGGTGGACGGAACCGGAAACCACGAGACTGGCCGCGACGACGCCCAGCAGCGCGGTTCTACGTTTGAGTGACATGGATTCGTGTGCCTCCCCAAAGGACATCCAATGTGGTCGGCGCACACTGTAGCCCCCATGATCAAGGCGTCCTCCACGTCGTTAGAACGACGTGAAGGACGCCTTGATCATGAAGAGGGGTTAGGCGGCGAGCATCTTGCGGAGGACGTACTGGAGGATGCCGCCGTGCCGGTAGTAGTCGGCCTCACCGGGCGTGTCGATCCGGACCACCGCGTCGAACTCGACGCCGGTGTCGGTGCTGACCCGCACGGTGCGCGGCGTGGTGCCGTCGTTGAGCGCGGTGACCCCGGTGATGGTGAACGTCTCCGTGCCGGACAGGCCCAGCGAGTCGGCCGTCTCGCCGGCCGGGTACTGCAGCGGCAGCACGCCCATGCCGATGAGATTGGACCGGTGGATCCGCTCGTACGACTCGGCGATCACCGCCTTGACGCCCAGCAGCATCGTGCCCTTGGCGGCCCAGTCCCGCGACGAGCCCGACCCGTACTCCTTGCCGGACAGGATCACCAGCGGCACCTCGGACTCGGCGTACGCGACCGCGGCGTCGTAGATCGTGGTCTGCTCGCCGGTGAGGTGGTTGACCGTGAAGCCGCCCTCCACACCCGGCACGAGCTGGTTGCGTAGCCGGATGTTGGCGAACGTGCCGCGGATCATCACCTCGTGGTTGCCGCGCCGCGAGCCGTACGAGTTGAACTCGTGCCGGGCCACCCCGTGCTCCGCCAGATACCGCCCCGCGGGGGAGTCCGGCTTGATCGAGCCGGCCGGCGAGATGTGGTCGGTGGTCACCGAGTCACCCAGCTTGGCCAGCACGCGGGCGCCGGCGATGTCCGCGACCGGGCGCGGCTCGGGGGCCATGCCCTCGAAGTACGGAGGCTTGCGCACGTACGTCGAGTCGCCGGCCCACGCGAACGTGTCACCGGTCGGCGTGGGCAGCGACTGCCACCGCTCGTCGCCGGCGAACACGTCGGCGTAGTCGCGGGTGAACATCTCGCTGGCGATCGCCTTGGCGATGACGTCTTCGATCTCGGTGGCGCTGGGCCAGATGTCACGCAGGTAGACCGGTTCGCCGTCGGTGCCGGTGCCGAGCGGCTCGTTGGCGAGGTCGATGTCCATCGTGCCGGCCAGCGCGTACGCCACGACCAGCGGCGGCGACGCGAGGTAGTTCATCTTCACGTCCGGGTTGATCCGGCCCTCGAAGTTGCGGTTGCCGGACAGGACCGAGACGACGGACAGGTCGGCCTCGTTGACGGCGGCGGAGATCGCCTCGGGCAGCGGCCCGGAGTTGCCGATGCACGTGGTGCAGCCGTAGCCGACCAGGTGGAAGCCGAGCTTCTCCAGGTAGGGCGTCAGGCCGGCCCGCTCGTAGTAGTCCATGACCACTTTGGACCCGGGCGCGAGCGTGGTCTTCACCCACGGCTTGCGGGACAGTCCCTTGTCGACGGCGTTGCGCGCCAGCAGCGCGGCGCCGAGCATGACCTGCGGGTTGGACGTGTTGGTGCACGAGGTGATCGCGGCGATCACCACCGCGCCGTGGTCCAGCTCGAACTCGGTGCCGTTCTCGTCGGTCACCCGGACCGGGTTGGACGGACGGCCATTCGCACCGATGGCGGCCGAGATGAGGTCGCGCGGCTTGTCGGCCGGGTCGTCGGCGTGGCCCGGCGTGGGGGAGTCGCTGGCGGGGAACGACTCGGCGGACGCCTCGTCGGAAGGACCCTCCACGTCGACGTAGTTGCCGAGCACGCCGCGGAAGAGCGTCTTCGCGTTGGCGAGCGGCACCCGGTCCTGCGGGCGCTTCGGCCCGGCCAGCGACGGCTCGATAGTGGACAGATCCAGCTCGAGCCGCTCGGAGTAGTCCGGCTCCGCGGCGGGGTCGTGCCAGAGGCCCTGCGCCTTCGCGTACGCCTCGACGAGCGCGACCTGCTCCGGCGTGCGGCCGGTCAGCTCCAGGTAGCGCACGGTCTCCGCGTCGATCGGGAAGATGGCCACAGTGGACCCGTACTCCGGGGACATGTTGCCGATCGTGGCCCGGTTGGCCAGCGGCACCGCGCTCACGCCCGGCCCGTAGAACTCGACGAACTTCCCGACCACGCCGTGCTGGCGCAGCATCTCGGTGATGGTCAGCACCAGGTCGGTCGCCGTGGTGCCGGCGGGCATCTCGCCGTGCAGCTTGAAACCCACCACCCGGGGGATGAGCATCGAGACCGGCTGGCCGAGCATCGCCGCTTCCGCTTCGATGCCACCGACACCCCAGCCGAGCACGCCGAGACCGTTGACCATCGTCGTGTGCGAGTCCGTGCCGACAACCGTGTCCGGGTATGCCTGGCCGCCGCGCTCCATGATGGTGCGCGCGAGGTATTCGATGTTGACCTGGTGGACGATGCCCGTGCCGGGCGGCACCACCTTGAACTCGTTGAAGGCCGTCTGCCCCCAGCGCAGGAACTGGTAGCGCTCCCGGTTGCGCTCGTACTCCAGCTCGACGTTGCGCGTGAACGCGTCCGCCCGGCCGAACAGGTCGGCGATCACCGAGTGGTCGATGACCAGCTCGGCGGGGGCGAGCGGGTTCACCTTGGTGGGGTCGCCGCCCAGGTCGCGCACGGCCTCGCGCATGGTGGCCAGGTCGACCACGCACGGCACGCCGGTGAAGTCCTGCATGAGCACCCGGCTGGGCGTGAACTGGATTTCGACGCTGGGCTCGGCGGTCGGCTCCCAGCCGCCCAGCGCCCGGATGTGGTCCGCCGTGATGTTGGCACCGTCTTCGGTGCGCAGCAGGTTTTCCAGCAGGATCTTCAGGCTGTACGGCAGGCGGGCGTGCCCCTCCACCGTCTCGATCCGGAAGATCTCGTAGCTCGCGTCTCCGACGCGCAGCTCGCTCCTCGCCCCGAAGGTGTCGAGACTCGCCACGTGGCACTCCTTCCCGCCGTCGTTCCCCCGACAGTCTTTCGCATCCGGCATCACCCGGTCGGGGTAAGGTAAGGCTTAGATATAAACCGTACGTCCGTCTTGTTATTCTGACACCATGATTCACCACGTGCAACTTGCCTGCCCGCGTGGATCGGAAGACGCGCTGCGGGTTTTCTATGTCGGCGTACTGGGTCTGGTCGAGAAGGAGAAGCCCGCGCCGCTCGCGGCGCGCGGTGGTTGCTGGTTCGTGGGGTACGGCGTGGAGCTGCATCTCGGCGTGGAGGACGGCTTCCAACCGGCGCGCAAGGCGCACCCCGGCCTGCTGTGGCCCGACCTCGACGGCCTCGCCGAGAGGTTGGTGTCGGCCGGCTATCCGGTGACCTGGGGCAACGACGAGTTGCCCGGCATGCGCCGCTTCCACACCGAGGACGTGCACGGCAACCGCCTCGAGTTCCTCAGCCCGCTTCACCCATGATCAGGGCGTCCTTCACGTAGTTCTCACGACGTGGAGGACGCCCTGATCATGAAGAGAAACGCAGCCGGAACGTGTAGTAGTCCACCCGCCAGCCGTCCTTGACGAGGTCGCGGTGGGCCACCACGGTGGTGGTGAAGCCCTCCTCGGCGGCCAGCCGTTCCAGGTACCCCAGGTCGCCGGAGGTGCCGAAGAAGAGCAGCAGGCGCCCTCCGGGGCGCAACCGGCCGCGGACCTCGCGGAAGAACGTGGTCAGCGCGCGGTAGTTCTCGTCCGTGTGCGCCTGTTCGAGCAGGTCGCGGGGCGCGAACCAGCGGAACGGCGGGTCGAAGACTATGAGGT
This sequence comes from Actinomycetes bacterium KLBMP 9797, assembly GCA_037414955.1. Taxonomy (GTDB): domain Bacteria; phylum Actinomycetota; class Actinomycetes; order Mycobacteriales; family Micromonosporaceae; genus Phytohabitans. Next base: position 38,877 of record JBBEWH010000085.1, on the reverse strand, counting down.
CGAACGCGCCGTCGACGGCGCTGAACACGTCGCTCTCGCGCACCGTGACGCGGTCGGCGACGCCGTTGCGCGCGGCGTTGCGCCGCGCCGCCTCGACCGCGTGCGGGTTGATGTCCACGGCCAGCACATCCGTGGCGGTCGAGGCAGCGAGGATCGCGTTGACGCCGCAGCCGGTGCCCATGTCGAGCACCCGGTCGCCCGGCCGCACCTCCGCGAGCACGGCCGTGCCGAGCAGGTCGGACATCGCGTTGATCGGCTGCACGTCGGGCGGCACGACGAGCGTCCGGCCGAGGTACTCGAACGTCTGCCCCTGGGTGCCGGCCTCGGCCCGGGCCGAGGCGTACGCGTTCTCGTGCCACCGCCGGATCCGCTCGGCGTCCGCCGCCGACACGGTCGGCGTGTACTCCGTCATGTCCGGATCCTCCCCATGATCAAGGCGTCCCTCAAGTCGTTATCCCGCAATACCGTCCGTTAAGGCCCGCGCCCCGCGCGCGCCCGCGCCCCGCGCCCCGCGCGCGCCCGCGCCCCGCGCCCGCGCCCGCGCCCGTCGATCAAGGCCCACCGCGTCGATCTAGGGCTCGGGCACATGGTTCGATCTCTATTCCACGTGCCTTAGCCCTTGATCGGCGGGGTGGGCCTTGATCGACGAGCGGCGACGGGCGGCGATGGCGGCGACGGGCGGCGATGGCGGCGACGGCGGCGACGGGCGGGATGAGCGGCGCCACAACGATCGTGAGGGACGCCCTGATCATGTTTGGGAGCGCGGGCAATTGGCAATCCTCGGGGCGTGAAGACGGAACTCGACGCGGTGACGGAGTTCTTCGACCGGTACGGTGCGGCACTGGTCGCGGGGGACGTGCCGGCCATCGCCAACTGTTACGCGATGCCCGGGATGGTGGTCGCCGACGGGTACAGCTTCTCCTTCAGTTCGGCGGCCGCCGTGGCGCTCTCGTTCGTCGGCGCGGCGCCCGACTACCAGGAGCGGCAGTTGGTCGCGGCGCACGCCCAGATCCGCGACGTGCAGCGGCTGACGGCAGCGCTCGCGCTGGTGGCGGTCGACTGGGAGTACCTCGACAGCCAGGGCCACGCCGTGCCCGGCCGCGGGTACCGGTACCTCCTGCGCCTGACCAACGACGGCCCGGCCATCTGCGCGGTCATCCCCGAGTCCTGACCCTCCCGTGATCAAGGCGTCCTTCAGGTAGCTATAACCGCATGAAGGACGCCTTGATCATGGCTACCATCGTGCCGTGATGCTGGCGATCTTCGATCTCGACAACACCCTCCTCGACCGCGCGGTCCCGTTTCGGCGCTGGGCCACGTCGTTCGCCGCCCGCCATGGCTTGGACGCGAGCGAGGTCGCGTGGCTGGAGGCCCGGGACGGCGACGGGTTCACGCCGCGTCCGGAGTTCCTGTCGGCGGTGCGCGACCGCTACGGCCTGCGGGAGTCCGTCGACGCGCTGTTGACGCGCTTCCGGGACGAGATCGTGGCGTTGACCGAGCCCGACCCGCGGGTGCCGCCGGTACTGGACGGCTTGCGCGCGGCCGGGTGGCGGGTCGCCATCGCGACGAACGGCGCCGCGGACCAGCAACGGGCGAAGATCCGGCGTGCCGGGCTGGACAGGCACGTGGATGGGGTCGCCGTCTCGGAGGAGGTCGGCGCGTCCAAGCCGGACCGGCGGATGTTCGAGGTCGCGGCGCGGCGGTGTGGGGCGACGCTGGCCGGCGGCGCCTGGATGGTCGGCGACTGCGCGGACCGGGACATCGCCGGTGGGCAGGGCGTGGGCCTGCGCACGATCTGGATGCGTCGCGGTCGACAGTGGAACCCGCTGGCGCCCGCGCCGGACGCCATCGTCGACGACCTGGACGAGGTTCCGCCCATGATCAAGGCGTCCTTCACGTAGCTCTATAACTACGTGAAGGACGCCTTGATCATGGGGAGGGATTGCAAGGTCTTGCAGAATCTTTCTGCAAGGAATAGCGTGCGGGCACCCACGACCCTGGAAGGCCGTCGATGAAGCTTCGCACCTTCGCCGCCGTGCTCGCCCTCCTCCTGCCGACCCTCGCGGTTACCCCGCAGGCGACGGCGGTGGCCGCGCCGCCGCCACAGTGGACGGACCGGGCGCCCGCCGAACAGTTCTATTTCGTCCTGCCCGACCGGTTCGCCAACGGCGACCCGCGCAACGACCGCGGCGGGCTCGCCGGCGACCGGCTCGCCACCGGCCACGATCCCGCCGACAAAGGGTTCTACCACGGCGGCGACCTGCGCGGCCTGATCGACAAGCTGGACTACATCCAGGGCCTGGGCACCACGGCCATCTGGATGGCGCCGCTGTTCAAGAACCGCCCGGTGCAGGGCAGCGGCGCCGACGTCTCCGCCGGCTACCACGGGTACTGGATCACCGACTTCACCGACCTGGACCCGCACTTCGGCACCAAGGCCGACCTGCGCGAGCTGGTGCGCAAGGCGCACGGCCGCGGCATCAAGGTCTATTTCGACATCATCACCAACCATACCGCCGACATCATCCGGTACGCCGAGGGCGAGTACGGGTATATCGACAAGGCGACCGAGCCGTACCGGGACGCGCGCGGGCGCCCCTTCGAGGACCGCGACTACGCCGACGGCACCCGGCCGTTCCCGCGCGTCGACACCGGCAGTTTCCCGTACACGCCGGTCTTCCCTAGCCCGGCCGACGCGACGGTCAAGAAGCCGGCGTGGCTGAACGATCCCACCATGTACCACAACCGCGGTGACTCCACATTCGCCGGTGAGAACAGCGAGTACGGCGACTTCTTCGGCCTCGACGACCTGTGGACCGAGCGGCCGGAGGTGGTCGCCGGCATGACGAAGATATACGCCGACTGGATCGTCTCGACCGGTGTGGACGGTTTCCGGATCGACACCACCAAGCACGTCAACATGGAGTTCTGGCCCCGGTTCGCGCGCGGCATCGCCGACGTCACCCGGAACCGGGACTTCTTCATGTTCGGCGAGGTGTACAGCGCCGATCCGAACTTCACGTCGACCTACGTGCGGCAGGGACAGCTGCCGGCCACATTGGACTTCCCGTTCCAGGAGACGGCGCGCGGCTACGTCGCGGCGAACGGCTCGGCCCGGTCGCTCGCCGACCTGTACGCCGCCGACGACCTCTACACCGCGCGCGACACCGGGCCGACGCGGCTGCCCACCTTCCTCGGCAACCACGACATGGGCCGCATCGGGTCGTTCGTCGCGAACAGCGGCACCGACCCGGCCAGCCACCTGCGCCGGGACGTGCTCGCGCACGAGCTGATGTTCCTCACCCGCGGCCAGCCGGTGGTGTATTCGGGCGACGAGCAGGGCTTCACCGGCCCGGGCGGCGACAAGGACGCGCGCCAGGACATGTTCGCGTCGCGGACGCCCGACTACCTCGACGACGACCTGCTGGGCACCGACCGCACACACGCCAGCGACCAGTACGACACCGGACATCCGGTCTACCGGGCCATCGCCGACCTGAGCGCGCTGCGCCGGGCGCACCCGGCGCTGCGCGACGGCGTACAGGTGACGCGGCACGCCGACGACGGGCCCGGCGTGTTCGCGTTCTCCCGGGTCGACCCGCGCGAGCGGGTCGAATACGTCGCCGCGGTCAACAACGCGAGCACCGCGCGGACCGTCACCGTCGACACGTGGTCCCGCGGGTTCACGAAGGTGTACGGGAACGGGAGCGCGACCGGCGGCGAACGGTTGACGGTCACCGTGCCGCCGCTGTCGGCGGTCGCCTTCCGCGCGGGCGCGCCGATCCCGGCCGGTGCTGACCCGACGATCAGCCTCACCAGCCCGCGCGGGCCGACCGCCACCCGGGCCGAGGTGGTGGCCGAGGTCACCGGCGACCCGCTCGCCCGGGTGGCGTTCGCGGCGCGGGTGAACAATGGACGGTGGCAGCAGCTGGGCGTGGCCGACCGGGCGCCATACCGGGTCTACCACGACCTGACCGGCCTGCCGGCGGGTGCGAAGCTGGAGTACCGGGCGACGGTGCGGGACAGTAGGGGGCGAACCGCGACGGTGACGTCGACAGCCACCGTTGGCACGCCGCCGCAGGGCGCGAGCCGCGACTGGCTGGTCGTGCACTACCAGCGGCCGGCTGGTGACTACGACGACTGGGGCCTCTACGCCTGGGGCGACATCGACCCGGCGTGGCAGACGACCTGGCCGGCGGGGCAGCCGTTCGCGGGCGAGGACGCATACGGGCGGTTCGCCTGGGTGAAGCTGAAGCCGGGCGCGAAGAACGTGGGCTTCCTCGTGGTGAACTCGGCCGGCGTCAAGGATGTCGACGCCGACCGGTTCGTCGACGTCACCCGGCACGGTGAGGTGTGGCTGAAACAGGGTGACCCGGCGGTCGACACCTCGTACCGCGCGCCGCCGCCCGAAGACGGCGTGGCCGTGCTGCACTACCGGCGGGCCGATGGTGACTACACCGGCTGGGGACTGCATGTGTGGGACGGCGCCGCCAACCCCACCGACTGGGCGGCGCCGCTCGCGCCGGCCGGGCGGGACGCGTTCGGCGTGACGTTCCGGGTGCCGCTCGCCGCCGATGCCACCGGGCTCAGCTACATCATCCACAAGGGAGACGCCAAGGACTTGCCCGACGACCAGCGCCTCGACTTCGCCACCGCCGGCCGGGAAACGTGGCTGCTCGCCGGGAGCCCGGGGCGGCTGCTGCCGGTGCCCGTCTCGACCGGCCGCGACCTCGACATCACGAAGTCCCGGGCGCACTGGATCGACCGGTCCACGGTGGCGTGGCAGACCGGGCCGACCGACGGCAAGCGCTATGACCTGGTGGTCGCCCCGGACGGTGGCCTGTCTATCGTGGATGGCGCCCTCGTGGGTTCGTACCGGGAAATTCCCTTGGCAGCGCAGCGCAACGGGCTCACCGAGGCGCAGCGCGAGCGGTTCCCGCATCTGTGGAACTACCGCGCCTTCACGCTCGCGCGGCTGTCCGCGGTGAAGGACGCGCTGCGCGGCCAGCTCGTGGTGACCGAGCGGGACCACGAGGGCACCCTGCTGGCCGCGACCGGTGTGCAGATCCCCGGCGTGCTCGACGACCTGTACGCGCCGGCCGTCGACGCCGCGCTCGGCCCGACGTTCCAGGGTGGACGCGCGCGGCTGGCGGTCTGGGCGCCGACCGCGCGGTCGGTGGCGCTGGAGCTGTTCGACTCGCCCACGTCCGCGCCACGACTGGTCGACATGCGCCGCGACGACCGCACCGGCGTGTGGTCGGCCACCGGCGCGTTCACGGGGCGCTACTACCGGTACCGGGTGACCGCCTGGCAGCCCGCGACCCGTTCGGTGCGGACGGCGTCCGTCACCGACCCCTATTCGGTGGCGTTGACAGCCGATTCCACGCACAGCCTGGTCGCCGACCTGAGCGACCCGGCGCTCGCGCCGGCCGGCTGGGCGCGGCTGCGCAAGCCGGCAGCGGTGCCGCCGACCCGTAGCCACATCCAGGAGGTGTCCATCCGGGACTTCTCCATCGCCGACGCCGCGCTGCCCCCGGAAGACCGCGGAACCTACGCGGCGTTCAGTGCGGACGGCGCCGGGATGCGCCACCTGCGTTCGCTGTCCGCCGCCGGCGTGACCCACCTGCACCTGTTGCCGGCGTTCGACTTCGCCACGATCCCGGAGCGCCGGGCCGACCAGGCGAGCCCGCCGTGCGACCTGGCCGCCCTGCCGCCCGACTCGGACCGGCAGCAGGCGTGTATCGCGCGGGTGGCCGACCGGGACGGCTACAACTGGGGCTACGACCCGCTGCATTACACGGTGCCCGAGGGCGGGTACGCGGTGGATCCCGCCAGGCGTACCCAGGAATTCCGCGGGATGGTGGCCGCGCTCAACCGCGCAGGCCTCCGGGTCGTGATGGACGTGGTCTACAACCACACGTCGGCGTCCGGTGTGGACCGCGGCTCGGTGCTCGACCAGATCGTGCCCGGCTACTACCACCGGCTGCTGGCGGACGGCGCGGTGGCCACGTCGACGTGCTGCGCCAACACCGCACCGGAACACGCGATGATGAGCAAGCTCGTGGTCGACTCGGTGGTGACCTGGGCCCGGCAGTACAAGGTGGACGGTTTCCGCTTCGACCTCATGGGTCACCACCCGCGCGCCAACATCCTGGCCGTCCGTCGCGCCTTGGACGCGCTGACGGTGGCGCGCGATGGTGTCGACGGCAAGGCGATCCTGCTCTACGGCGAGGGGTGGGACTTCGGCGAGGTGGCCGGCGACGCGCGCTTCGTCCAGGCCACCCAGGCCAATATGGCCGGCACCGGGATCGCCACGTTCAACGACCGGCTGCGGGACGCTGTGCGCGGCGGCGGCCCGTTCGACGCCAACCCGCGCCTGCAGGGCTTCGCGTCCGGGCTCTACACCGACCCGAACGGCGACCCGGTCAACGGGCCTTTGAACGAGCAGCGGGCCCGGCTGCTGCATCAGCATGACCTCATCAAGGTGGGGCTGACCGGCAACCTCGCCGGGTACCGGTTCACGTCCTCCTCGGGCTCGGTCGTGACGGGGTCGGACGTCGACTACAACGGCTCGCCGGCCGGCTACACGGCCGCGCCGGGCGAGGCGGTCACCTATGTGGACGCCCACGACAACGAGATCCTGTACGACGCGCTGGCGTACAAGCTGCCCGCTGCCACCGGCCCGGCGGACCGGGCGCGGATGCAGGTGCTCGCGCTGTCCACAGTGGTCCTCGGTCAGGGCGTCGGGTTCGTGACGGCGGGCTCCGAGCGGCTGCGGTCCAAGTCGCTGGACCGCAACTCGTACAACTCGGGGGACTGGTTCAACCAGATCCGCTGGGACTGCGCGCAGGGCAACGGCTTCGGTCTCGGGCTTCCGCCGGCCGCCGACAACGAGGACAAGTGGCCGTACGCCCGGCCGTTGCTCGCCGACCCGGCGCTCGTGCCGGACTGCGCGGCGATCGGGCTGGCGTCCGCCCGATACGCCGAACTGCTGCGGATCCGGGCGTCGTCGCCGCTCTTCTCGCTCGGGGACGCGGCATCGGTGCAGCGCGAGCTGTCGTTCCCGCTGTCGGGGCCGGACGAGACGCCCGGCGTCCTCACGATGCGGCTCGGCGACGAGCTCACCGTGGTCTTCAACGCCACGCCGGACACCGCCACCCAGAGGCTGCCGGCGCTACGCGGGGCGGATGTCAGCCTGCACCCGGTGCTGCGGGAATCCGCCGACCCGGTGCTCCGCACCGCGTCCTTCGACGCGACGACCGGCACCTTCACGGTGCCGGGCCGCAGCGTGGCGGTCTTCGTGGGCTGAGGTTAGGAAGGGCCCCTTCCTATGCGAAAAGCGATAGGAAGGGGCCCTTCCTTGCGTCAGGGGAGGTGAAGGCCCTCGTCGCGTAGGGCGGCTAGCCAGGATTCCACGTCCGCCGCCTGGCGGGGGAGAGCCGCGGAGAGGACCTGCGCGCCGGCCGACGTCACCAGCACGTCGTCTTCGATGCGGACGCCGATGCCGCGCAGCTCGGCCGGCACCAGGTCGTCGTCCGGCTGGAAGTACAGGCCGGGCTCGACGGTCAGCACGTAGCCCTCGCCGAGCTCGCCGTCCCGGTACTTCTCCTTGCGGGCCCGTGAGCAGTCGTGCACGTCGATGCCGAGCATGTGCCCGAAGCCGTGCAGCGTCCAGCGGCGGTACACAGTGGACTCCGGGGACATCGCCTCGTCGACGCTGACCGGCAGCACGCCGAGGTCGGAAAGGCCCTCCGCGAGCACGCGCATGCAGGTCTGGTGCACCTCGCGGAACTTCACGCCGGGCTTGATGATGTCGATGCCGGCCTGCTGCGACGCGTACACGATGTCGTAGACCTGGCGCTGCAGCGGGGAGAACGCGCCGGTGACCGGCAGCACCCGGGTCACGTCCGCGGTGTAGAGGTGGTGGCCCTCCACGCCCATGTCCATCAGCAGCAGCTCACCGGGCCGGGTCGCGCCGTCGTTGCGTACCCAGTGCAGGGTCGTCGCGTTGGCGCCCGCGCCGACGATCGAGCCGTACCCGACGTCGTTGCCGTCGTGCCGCGCCCGCAGGGCGAACAGGCCCTCCAGGAGCCGTTCGGACACGGCGCGGTCGGCCGGGAGCGCCCGGGCGACGTCCTCGAAGCCGCGGACCGTGGCGTCGATCGCGGCCTGGAGCTGCGCGATCTCCCAGTCGTCCTTGACCAGCTTGAGCTCCGCGATCACCTCGGCCAGCGCGCGGTCGCGGGTGCCGGGGTCCGCGGCGTCGTAGGCCGCGACGCCCGCGTCCACCTCGGCGTCGAACCCGCGCAGCACGCGGGTGCGCGCGGGCGCGCACCCGGCGAGGACGCCGGGCAGGTCGGCCCGCGACGCGGTCCGGACGCCCAGCTCGGTGGCCTTCTCCTCGAGCGAGTGGCGGCGGCCGACCCACAGCTCGCCGTCGCGGCTGCGGAAGAACTCGTCCGACTCGCGGGAGGTGCGGGCCCGCCGGTAGAGGACGGCGTCGCCGTCCGGGCGCACGACCAGGACGCCGCCGGGGTCGTGGTCGCCGGTGAGGTACGCGAAGTCGCTGCCCGGCCGGAAGGGGTACGTCGTGTCGTTGGCGCGGACCTTCTCGTGGCCGGTGGGGATGATGAGGGTCTCGCCCGGGAAGGCGGCGGACAGCGCGGCGCGGCGTTGGGCGTGGTTGTCGGCCTCCGGCCGCCGCGCCACGTCGAGCGGATCGTCGCGCCAGCCGGTGCGCATGAACGCCAGGAACGCCTCCGGATAGTCCGGGTCGTGCGATTCCGTGCGTACCTCTGCTGCCTTGGCGTCCTCGTCGGCCATGACCCCGCATCCTCCCAATCCCGCGTTCTTGCCCGGCTCCGACGGTACCTCGTGGGAGAATCAGGTTATGTGTGGACTTTTAGCGTTTTTTGCGAATAGCGGCGATGCGGGCAACCGGCGAGACGCGATCGCGAGCGCGCTGGAGAGCCTGCACCACCGGGGGCCGGACGAAACCGGCGTGGAAATGGTCGACGACGACGCCGTCCTGGCGCACAAGCGGTTGGCGATCATCGACGTGGCGAACAGCCGGGAGCCGCTCACCTACGCGGACGGCCGCTACCTGCTCATCTTCAACGGCGAGATCTACAACTACGTCGAGCTGCGCGCCGAGCTGATCCGGTCACACGGCGCGGCCTTCGCCACCGAGGGCGACGCCGAGGTGATCGTCGCCGGGTACCACCACTGGGGGCCCGACGAGACGCTGGCCCGGATGCGCGGCATGTTCGCGTTCGTCATCTGGGACCGGCAAGAGCGGCGCGCGTTCGGCGCCCGCGACTACTTCGGCATCAAGCCGCTGCACTACCTCCAGGCCGCCGACGGCCTGTACCTCGCCTCGGAGAAGAAGGCGCTGCTGCCATTCCTGGCCAGCGGCACCCTCGACGCGTGCAGCCTGTCGCACTACCTCACGCTGCAGTACGTGCCGGAGCCCGCCACGCTGCACCAGGAGATCAAGCGGGTCGGCTCCGGCGAGTCCTTCACCTGGGACCGCGCCGACGGGTTGCGGCTGCGCCGGTGGTACCGGCCCGCGTTCCGGCCCACGCCGGTCACCGACCGGCAGCGCGTCTACGACGAGATCCGGGACACGCTGCGCGAGAGCGTGCGCCTGCACATGCGCTCCGACGTGCCGGTCGGCGCGTTCCTGTCCAGCGGCATCGACTCCACCGCCGTGGTCGCGCTCGCCCGCGAGGTCAACCCGGACATTCTCACCTTCACGGTCGGATACGACGTGTCCGGGTACTCCGAGATCGAGGTGGCCCAGGACTCCGCGCGGCACCTCGGCGTCACCACGATCCCGACCACGATCGGGCCGCGGGAGATGATGGACGCGCTACCGAAGATCGTCTGGCACCTCGACGACCCGGTGGCCGACCCGTCGCTGGTGCCGCTGTACTTCGTCGCCAAGAAAGCCGCCGAGCACGTCACCGTGGTGCTGTCCGGCGAGGGCGCCGACGAGTTCTTCGGCGGGTACACGATCTACCGGGAGCCGCTGTCGCTGCACGCGGTACGCAGCCTGCCCAACTCGATGCAGCGCGGCCTGCGCGCGGTGTCCCGGGTCATCCCGCGCGGCGTGAAGGGCAAGAGCTTCCTGGAACGCGGCACCACTCGCATCGAGGAGCGCTACTACGGCAACGCGCGCATGTTCGACGAGCGGGAGAAGCGCGGGCTGCTGCGCCGCAACGACGGGTCGGTGCGGTACACCGACGTGACCGCGCCGATCTACGCCGAGTGCACCGACCTGGACGACGTGACCAAGATGCAGTACGTCGACCTGTTCACCTGGCTGCGCGGCGACATCCTGGTCAAGGCCGACCGGATCTCGATGGCGCACTCGCTGGAGGTGCGGGTGCCGTACCTGGACCGCGCCGTCTTCGACGTGGCCGCCACCCTCCCGGTGGACCTGAAGCTGCCGCCACGCTCCGACGCCACCAAGTACGCCATGCGGCAGGCCCTGCGCGGCGTGGTGCCGCCGGCCATCGTGGACCGTCGCAAGCTGGGCTTCCCCACACCGACACGGGTGTGGCTGCGCGGCGAGATGTACGAGTGGGCGCGCGACATCCTGGCCACGTCGCAGGCGGGGGAGTTGCTGGATCTCTCGTACGCCTTGCGGTTGTTGGAAGAACACAAGCGTGGCGCAATCGATCACTCACGGAAGGTGTGGACGGTGCTGGTCTTCTGCGTCTGGCACGCGATTTTCGTGGCGCGATCGCTCGATCCGGGCATCCCCCGAAACCAATCCGCCCTGCTCACCAAGCCCGTCGTCGGCTCGATGGTGGCTTGAAGATCAACGTTACCCGAGGTTGAGCCGCGCCGTTAGCTAGTCCGTAGTAGGGTGGGATGGTTACTCAGACACGACCCCGAGGGTGCTCATTATGAAGGCTCCGGCGGCGCCGCCGTGCGTGGTGAGGGGGTCGTGTCCATGACCCACGTTGGGGTGGGCATGCGAAATGATCAGTGTGAGTGGGATAAATTCGACTCTAACTGGTATTTCAACCATAATTATGCTTCGGTCCGCGATGACGACCGGCAGATTCTTGCCCAGATGAGCCAGTTCTTCGCTGACCATCTCAAGGACACTCGATCGCAACATGGCGTCGACGTGGGGTCGGGCACTAACCTTTATCCGGCACTCACTATGCTGCCGTTCTGCCAGAGCATCACGCTCTGGGAGCGGTCAGCTGCCAATATCGCGTGGCTGCACCGCGAGATCAAGTCGTTCCGCCCGTCTTGGGACGCGTTCTGGCGCCAGCTCAGCCGGCTCGGCCGAAGCCGTGGCGCAGCGGGCAACGCCCGCAAGCGGCTGGCCGCGAGCGCGATGGTGTGCCGAGGCAACATCTTCGAGCTGCCGGTACAGCACTGGGACCTCGGCACGATGTTCTTCGTCGCTGAGTCGATCACCAGCGATTATGCTGAGTTCAAGCGCGCGACCAGGCACTTTGTGCAATCGCTGAAGGCAGGTGCCCCGTTCGCCGCCGCCTTCATGGAGAAGTCCGAGGGTTACCTCGTTGGGTCATACCGCTATCCCGCCGTTCCAGTTACCATCGACGACATACACGAATGCCTGTCTGACCTGGTTGATACTGACTTCAGCGTCGTGCCGATCAAGAGTGAGCACCCCCTGCGCGAGGGATACAGCGGCACGATGCTCTTGGCGTTGGGGGTCGCCAAATAGGCATTTGACCAGGGCACGCCTCGCCGGGATGGTGGTCGCGACAGATGAGGATGCAGCCGCGACAGCAGCTTCTTGAAGTGTGGCGGGCGACGGCCCGGTCGTCTGCGCAAAACGGCAAGTGGCAGTGGGGCGGTCGCGCGGGCGCCAACGCGATCAGCGATGCCGAGCAACTCCTGTGTCTGATGACGCCCGCCACGGCTGTTCCGTCATTCAAGATCGATCAGCCCAACGCCACGGACGAGCACGTGGCGGCGGCGCTGCGCGCGCTCGGTGACCCGATCGAGATCCCGCAGCGGCTCGTCCGCGTCCTGACGGAATACATGGAGCGCTACAGCGATCCCGACGGCACGCCGATCTTCGCGGGCGACAGCTACTTCCGCACCAGCGACGCCAGCGAGCCCACCAAGGCGCAGCTAGCCCTCGATGTGGTCGACTCGTTCGCCACGTCGGTGACGCTGACCCTGGCCACGATCGGCTTCCTGCGGGTGTTCCGGGCCGAGTTGCGGCGCGAGGATCTCCGGCGCGACGTCGATCGGCTGGAGGCGCTGGCCAGCAAGCGGCTCACCGCCGCCATGGTGGGTTTGCTGCGTAGCTTCACGGTCAACGTCTTCGACGCCGAGTCCCGCGAGGGCCAAGCGCTGATCCGCACGGCCAACCAGAGTGGACAGCCGACCCGGCAGGTGGTCGAGCGGCTGCGCCGGGCGCTGCAGCAGGTCAGCGCCACGCTCCGCGAGCTCACCATCGGTTCCGGCACCGAGCAGGTGCTCGACCTCGACAATCCCAACCGGCTCTTCGAGTGCGGCTGGTCCTGGGGCATCGCCAAGGATGCGCCGGCCGTCGAGGTCGCCGAGGAGGTCGGGGGCCAGCGGGACGGCGTGGCGGAGGCCAAGCCCTACCTGTACTTCACGGTGGTCGCGCTCGACGGCATCGCGGCCCTGTTCAGCGAGCGCACCCGCATCCTGGGCCTGCTCAGTGAGGAGCAGCAGCGGCTGGCGCGTTCCCTCCAGATCCGGTGGGACCTCACTCAGCAGTACTGGTCGACGATCGCGAGCTTCGACCCGGTGAGGTGGCCGCTGGAGGACATCCCCTGGCGCACCAACGACGAGTTGGAAAACGACTACTTCAGTCTCCTCGTCTCCGCGGTAACCGTGCAGGACCTGGTCAGCCGCCGGGAGTCCGATGTGGAGCTGAGCCGGGTCGGCTGGGTGCTCGACGAGCTCGCCAAGCGGGGCCGCATCACGCGCCGCGCGCTGAAGGGCGATGAGGCCATGACGATGCACGCTCCGGGCGTCGTGTTCGACCTGCTCGGCAGCGAGGCCCTTGGCGACCGGACGCTCACCTGGGTGGTGTCCGACTTCTCGCCGCTGCTGCTGAAGCGCACGATCCAGATCGCCGGTCTGGTCGGCGACACCGAGCTGCGTGGCCGGCTACTCACCCAGGCCGACCTGATCTGGGACCACCTGCAGCGGCGGCGCCTGAAGGAGGGGCACGGCCGCGACCTGTGGGACCAGGCGTCCGGCGCCTTCCCGCACGTCGATACCACCGAGGACCAGCCGTCCTGGTATTACACCGCGCGGGTCGTCGAGTGCCTGGTCACCGCGGCCAACCTGGTCAGCGCGCCGCCGCTGCGCAGCGAGGCGCTCACCGACCTGGCCGCCGAGCTGCTCAACGAGGCCGAGCACCTCTTCGACCGGGAGCTGTTGGGCGGCGCCAGCGAGGCCGGCCGCGCGCTGCGGCACTCGTTGCAGACGGCGCGCGCCAACCTGCGGCGGGCCCGAGACGTGCTGGGCGATCGGCCGGGCACCGCGTTCGTCCTCGCCAGTGATGTGCTCCGGGAGCTGGAGCAGCTTTCCGCGGCGCGGCAGAACGTCGTCGAGGTGGACTGACGTGCTGGTCTTCGCCACCTCCGACAAGGGCGGCACGGGCCGCTCGGTGACCAGCAGCAACGTCGCGTACCGGCGTTCGCTGCAGGGCAGCGACGTCTGCTACCTCGACTTCGACTTCGGCTCGCCCACCGCCGGCACCATCTTCCACGTCGACGCGGCGGCCCGGGGCACCACCAAGGGAGGACTGCACTCGTACCTGCAGGGCAGAGTCTCCGCGCCGGTGGATCTGGATGTGTGGACCGAGTCGGATCGGCCCAGCCTGCGGCACCGGCCGCCGGGCGCGGGGCGGTTGGTGCTGCTGCCCGGCGACAGCGGCGGCGGCGAATTCGCCGTCAACGAGGACGTGGTGCGGCGCTGCGTCCGCCTGCTACGCGACCTCGACGCGGAATTCGAAATCTGTCTGCTGGATCTCAGCGCCGGCCGGTCGTACGCGACCGAGATGGTGTTGGCCGCGACGGCGCAGCCCGAGATGCGGGCGGTGAAGGCCCGCTGGCTGGTTTTCCACCGCTGGACCCGCCAGCACCTCATCGCGGCGTCCGGCCTCGTCTACGGCGAGCGCGGCATCCTCGAGGCCGGCCGGGTGTGGGGACACGACCCGCAGGAGCTGCTCGGCTCCATCGGGTTCGTGCGCACGGCGGTGGTCGAGCCCGATTCCGACGAGCTGGCCGGCCTGAGCCCGTCTCAGGTGGCGTGGCTGCGCGACTGCAACCGTGACCTGCGCTTGCTGGCCAGCGAGCGCAGGGTGGGCCGCACGGCGCGGCTCGGGTCTGTCCCGCTCGACCCGGTGCTGCAGTGGCGCGAGCAACTGATCTCTGACAACGACGTCTACGCGCGCCAGATCGCCAACCTCAAGACCATTGACGCGTTCGAGTCCCTCGCGAAGCGGTTGACGGAGGACGCGGCGTGGCAGAGGTTGTAGCCGGCGCGGTGTTCCGGGAGGCGGCCGCCGAGCGGCGGGTCAAGCGGGTGCCACTGGCGCATCTGTCGATCGAGCTCGGCCATCTGTACATGGAGGACTTCGCGGCCGGGCCGGAGCGGCTGCGTGAGCTGTTCGCCCAGGTGGCGCCGTGGGCCGCGGCGGCCCGGGTGGCAGCCGCGCGGGGCCTGCCGGGCAGACCAAGGATTAGCACGTGCTTCCTGGTCGACGACTACTTCACCCGCTTCAAGTCGCCGGCCGAGGTGATCCCGGAGGTGCTGGCAGCGGCGGGCGAATGCGGGTTGGAGATCGACTATCTGGCCCGCGAGTCCGGGTGTGCCCAAGCCGGCGACGTGCCGCTCGCGCGGCTGGTCGAGGATCGCTTGGTGCCGGACCCGCCGCCGGAGACGAACGGATCCCGGCCGCCGGTCAGCGAGAGCGGATGGCTGTGCAACGGGCAGCGGTCGCCGGTGAGTGGCGCGCTGGAGGCGATGGGTGGCTTCCAGAAGTGGGCGCCGCCGGCGCAGAACGCCGCCAACCGGCACTCCATCTTCATCGACGTCGAGCTGTGGGACGAAGGGCCGGACGGGCGCACCTGGTCGTGCCCCTATCTCGCTGCCGTGTGGCAGCTGCTGCGGCTCGGCATGCTGCGCGCCGACGGCGAGCCGGTCGCCGCCCCAGAATCGTGGGAGGGCCCGTTCCCGGACGACTGGGACCGGCTGCCTGCCGTGGTCCGGCTGACCGGGAAGGCGGCGCCGTTCAGCGCGTACCGCACGCTGTCGGTGCTCGCGAGCCGGTTCCTGCCGATCGAGGCCGCGGTGCGTACCATCCTGGGCCAGGTGTGGGCCGACCCGCAGGTGACCGATCAGACCCAGGAGGCCGCGCGGCGCGACGGCGTCGCGCTTCCCGCGGAGCTGGAGGGCCGGATCCAGTACGTCTTCATGTGACTTCGGCGGCGGAGTTCCACAGGTCCTCGTACTGTTTGATGAGGTCTTGCACCCGGCTGCGGCGGCGGACGAGGCGGGTGTTGACGATGGTCGGCCGGTGGTCGCCTTCCATCCGGCTGGCCGGCGTGGTCTCGTAGCTGATCTCCTTGTCGAAGAGCACGAAGTCGAAGAGCGAGCTCTTGCGCAGCCGGGGGTTGCTGGTCGGGTCCAACACCCGCACCTCGATGCCGATCTCGTGCTGGCGGGCGCACTCGGCCAGCAGCCCGGAGTCCTTGGCCAGGTCGGGTTGGTCGACGATGAAGACCCGCCGGACGCCGACGCCGCGCCGGATCGCGTCCCGCTGAGCCTCCAGGTAGCGCTGCCCGAGGTCGCTGACCCACAGTCCGTCGTCGGTGTACCGGGCGCCGCCGGCGTCCACTGTGGTCAAGCTGGTGGCGTCGATCGTGGACCGTGCGTTGCGGGCGAGGCCGAGCAGCCAGTCCCGGTCCTCACCGTCGTAGGTGACGTCCGAGCCGGCGCCCAACTCCCGCAGGAAGGCGGAGATCCGGCTGATCTCCGACTGCGCGAACTCGTAGACGATCGGCGGGGAGTCCGGGTCGATCCGGGTGGAATGCCGCACCAATTGCGTGACCAGATCCGTGCGGACGGCGGAGGCCTCGACGAGCCCGAAGAGTTCGGTCGCCTCGTTGATCTTCGAGAATTTCTCCTCGACCATCCGTTCGATGGTCAGGAACTTGTCCCGGACGAACGCCTCGGTGCGCGCGGAGTGGGCGACCAGCCCGTCCTCCACCGCCTTCAGCCGGTTGTCGAACTCGGCGAGGAAGTCCACCACGAGCGTGACGCCGCCGACGAACACCGAGAACAGGATCGCGTACATCTCGGGCTGATCGGCGAGGCTGGTCAGGAAGTACGCGAAGCCACCCGTCATCAGGGTCAGGATGACCTTCCGGATGATCCGTCCCCGGACATCGACCGTGGCCATGGCTCTCACGTCCCCACGCGCGCGGCGTCGCTCAGCAGCGCGACGGTCGCCACCGCGACCTGATCGCGGATGCGGCTGACCGACGCGTTCCACTGGCGGGTCAGCCCCGGCCGGTGCTCCAGCGCATCCCAGATCGTCCGGTCCACGCGGGCGGCGGGCATCCACAGATGCAGGAGGTGGTCGATGGCCGGCCCGAACCGGCGCACGAGTTGCGCCCGGTCGACGGCACCGATGTCGCTGCCCTCGATCAGCGCCTGCAGGCAGGCGAGCAACCAGTCGTGCAGGGCGAGGTCTTCGCACACCGCGGCCATCGCGGCCGGGTCGCGGCCGTCGGCCGACAGTCGAAGGGTACGCAGGCCGCGCTCCTCGATGCCGAATCGCACGATGGCGTTCCCGCCGGTCGGGGTGAACGCCGCCCATCGCAGCCGGGTCCGGCCGGTGCGGACCGGCGCCTTCTGGTCCAGGAGGGCCGACGTCTGGACGGCGTGCGTGACGTCCGCGCAGACGCCGCCCAGGTCCAGGCCCTCCGGCGGGTGCGCCTCGGAGAGGAACCCGTCGGCGGCGTCCTCCCAGTCCACTTTGCCCAGCAGTTCGAGGACGCCGGGCCGGGTCAGGTAGTGGGCCCACGGCAGCCGCCGGTCGGCCGGGCTGCTCGTGATCTGGGCGTACGCGGAGGCCTGGAGGGCGTGCCCACCGGTGATCGCGGCCCGCGCGGTGACTGTGCCGATGACCCGGTGCCGGGACCGCGACGCCGCGACCAGCCGGCAGTCGACGCCGCGTAGCTTCTCCGGCGAGACCGCGTAGGCCTGTGGGCGCTCGGAACGGCGTACCCGTTCGCCGCGGATCAAGGCCAGGACCTGGGCGCATCGCTCTCGCGACACCGACGTCGAATTTCGCAGGAATCCGGTGTGGACCTCGCCCAACGTCAGCATTCGCACCACCACTATGGCTGCCGGCAACCCATCGATTTCACCGTATGGTATGCCCGTTGCGCAACCTTCTCGGCACGCTCCGTATCCGTTAACGTCAATCGCGTGACTTCCCGCCTACCCGATGTGCTTGTTATTGGCGCTGGTGTATCCGGCCTGACCACTGCGGTGTGCCTGGCCGAGGCCGGGTACGCGGTACGGGTGCGTGCGATGCGTCCGCCGCTGGACACCACCTCGTGCGCCGCTGGCGCATTGTGGGGCCCGTACCTCATCGACGATGACCGGGTGGCCCGCTGGAGTGACACCACCCGCGTCGTGCTGGAGAGACTCGCCCGCGATCAGGGCAAGGACACCGGTGTCCGCTTGGTGCACGGCCTCGAAGCGGCACGCATCACTGTGGACCCTCCGGCCTGGGTGACCCGCCTGGATGGCTTCGCGGTCGGACGTCCGCACGAAATGCCGTCCGGGTATCGGAGCGGCTGGTGGTACCGGGCGCCGATCGTCGATATGCCTCACTATCTGCGCTATCTGACCAGCCGGTTAGCGGATCGGGGTGGGAAAATAGAGATCGGCGCGGTCACGTCGCTCGACGAGGCACACGATCGAGCGCCGGTCGCGGTGAACTGCACCGGATTCGGCGCGTGCGATCTCGTACCCGATGGCGAAGTGACGCCGATCAAGGGACAACTGGTCGTGGTCGACAATCCCGGCATTGAGCACTTCTTCGCCGGGTACGACCATGACGATTCTCCTGATCTTACGTATATCTTTCCGCAAGGAGAGCATGTGGTACTCGGCGGCACGGCAGTGCGCGGCCGCGCCGACACGACGCCGGATCCGCGCGCCACCCAGGGCATCTTGCGGCGGTGCGCCGCCGTCGAGCCGGCGCTCGCGGGCGTGCGTGTGCACGGTGTGCGGGTGGGGGTGCGGCCGAGCCGCCCTCGGGTGCGACTGGAGCGCGTCGAGATCGACAGCCGTGCCGTGATCCACAACTACGGCCACAGTGGATCCGGGGTGACCCTGTCATGGGGCTGCGCGTTCGATGTCCTCGCGCTCGTCCGCGCGACACACGCATGATCACGGCGTCCTTCACGTAGTTCTCACTACGTGAAGGACGCCTTGATCTTGGAGGGGGTGGGGCTTAGGTGGAGCAGGTTACCGTCGGGGTGCCGGCGGCGGAGCTGTTGCTGAGGAAGCCGAACGATGTCGACGAGCCGGCGTTCACCGAACCGTTGTGCCCGGCGTTCGCCACCGTGTAGTTCGGTGCGCTGCCGCTCAGCGTGCCGTTCCACGCCTGGGTGACGGTGTGACCGCTGGGCACGGTGAGTCCGACCCGCCAGCTGCCGATCGCGGCGGTGCCGGTGTTGGTGACGGTCACCTCACCCTGGTAGCCGCCGTTCCAGCTGCTGGTGGTGCGGTAGGTGGCCGAGCAGGCGCCGTTGCCCTGCGGGGGCGGGCTGGTGGAGCCGCCCGGGGGCGGCGACTGGGTGCCCTGGCCGGGGCCGATGCCGGTGACCTCACCGTTGCCGCCGTCGAAGGTCACGTCGGAGCAGCCGAAGAAGTTCTCGGCGCTGTCCGAGCGCACCCACCGGGAGTAGATGATGTGCCGGCCGCTCTTGCCGGACGGCAGGGTCCCGTTGAAGTAGTAGTGACCTTCGTTGGTGCCGACCGCGCCGCGCTGCGGCGGGTTGGTCACCGTCAGGAATGGTGTCGCCTCCAGGTCGCTCCACGCGAGCGGCCGGGTCGGGCTCCAGTTGTTGTTGGTCACGTAGAAGTACCACGTGCCCGGGTGGTGGGCCCAGTTGCTGTACCGGAACTCGATCGAGCGGCCGGCCGTCAGGTGGGTCAGCGGCCAGTCGGTCCGGGCCAGGTTGTAGGCCGAGTACGTCGTGTTGCCGCCGCTGCACAGCTGGCCGTCCGGCACGAAGCCCGTGGTGCGGCCGGCCGCGTCGGAGCGCAGCACGCCGAACCAGTTGTAGAGCGGATTGGCGCCGCCCTGGGCGACCGCCGCCTGGCACGCGGGGTTGTTGGGGATGATCTGGCCGGTGGACGAGAGGCCGTCCTTCCAGCAGTTGTAGGTGCGGCTACCCGGAATGATCGCGGCGCCGTGGGCCTCGGCGGCATCCGGCGCGATCACGGTGAGGACGCCGGCGGCCACTACAGCGGCCGCGGCGGTGGCCGCTGCCCTGCGTAGGAGTTTCACCTTTGAGTCTCCTTTTCGGAGGAAGAGCGCCGCACGGGACGCGGCGTAGGGGATCAAGGGACGCACGGAACTCTCACGTGACCCTCGTGCCCGGCGACTCCGTGGCGGCGCGTCAGCCCCCGCGCCGTCCGGCATCGATATTGCACCATGAATCGATTACCGGAGCAATAGCTGCCCGTCGATGTGCGTGGTGGAACCCCACAGGGGAGCCCTCTCACGCTCTGCGCGGGGATAGGGGAGCTCTCTTCGGAATTCACGCCCCACAGGGCTGCCCTCTGGGGATAGCGCGCCCAGAGGGTCAGGTGCGGCCGGAGAGTTCGGCGTAGCCGCGGCGGACGGCGAGCAGCGCCGCGTCCGGGCCGAACGGCGCCTTGGCCGCGACGGCGGCGGCCGGGGCGCCGTCCGCGTGCCCGTCGCGGATCACCCACGCCAGGGCGGCCAGCTCCTCGTGCTGGCCGCGCACGAAGTTCTGACCCACGGCGGCGCCGTGGCCCGGCACGACCGTCGTCGCGGGCGTGGTGAGGCGCAGCAGCGCGGCGACCGTCTCCGGCCATTCCAGCGGGTACGCCTCGTCGAAGGCCGGTGCGGCGCTCTCCTCGACCAGGTCTCCGGCGATCACCACGTCCGCGTCGGGCACGTGCACGACCAGGTCGCCGGCGGTGTGCCCGCGGCCGAGGTGGCGCAGCAGGACCGGGCGGCCGCCGACCCGGAGCGCCGCCTCGTGGCGCACGGTCTGGGTGGGCGCTACCACCGGTACCGTCAGCAGGTCTTCGGCGATCTCCGGGGCGAGCCGTGACGCTTCGTCGTAGGCCGCGCGGCGCACCGCCTCGGGATGGTCGCGCAGCCGCGCGGCCGCCTCGGTGTGTGCCCAGACCGCCCCCGGCGGCGCGGTCAGCGTCGCGGTGCCGAACGTGTGGTCGAAGTGGTGGTGGGTGTGCACCACCGTCCAGGCGGCGCCGGTGATCCGGCGCGCCGCCGCGGCCAGCTCGCGGGCCTGCGCGGCGGTGGCGAGCGTGTCGACCAGCAGCGCCGCGCCGTCGCCCACGACGAGCGTGGCGTTGACGTCGAGCACCGGGTATCGCATCACGAAGACGCGGTCGCCGACCTCGGCGAAGTCAGCCGAGGACGAGTCAGCCACGCTCGTCGAACGCCTTCGCCACGAACCGCTGGCGGTCCACCAGCATCCGCTCGATGCGGCCCTCGGCCACCGTGACCGACCCTTCGGCGACGATCACCTCGAAGAGCAGGCGCCGCCCGTCGACCTTGGCCAGCCGGGCCAGCGCCGCCACCGTGCGGCCGACCGGGGTCGGCAGCTTGTGGTCCAGCTCCACCCGCACGCCCACGGTCGTCATGCCCGGGGCCATCCGGCTGGCGGTCGCGGCCACCGTGGCGGCTTCGGCGAGGGCGAGCACCCGCGGCGTACCCAGCACCGGCACGTCGCCGGAGCCGACCGCCTGGGCGGTGTCGGCGTCGGTGACGGTGAGTTCCACGCGGGCCGTGAGGCCGGCTGCGATGCCGGGATCGGGCTGTTGCTCCATGTCATCAAGCGTATGCGCTGAGACCGCCGATGGGGCGGTGCCAGGCGGGGCGGACCTGGTCGCCTAACCTGGTGCGGATGGCCACGACGACCTCGCCGGCGCCCGGCGCGCCGCCTTCCGACCCGTCGCCGGAGCGCGCCCGCCGGCGCCGGTTCATCGCCATCTCCGTGTGGGTGGCGGCGTTCGTGGCCGGCTGGTTCGTCATCGGCCTGCCCACCGACCCGCTGTACGCGTTCGGTTGGCTGTGGACGGCGACCATCGTGTGGCGGATCGAGCAGCCGTGGCGCGCCCACCTCGGGTTCGCCCGGGACTGGCTGCCGGTGGTGCTGGTGTTGATCGTCTACAACCTGTCCCGCGGGTTCGCGGACAACGGCGCCACGCCGCACGCGCTGGAGCTGGTCGCCGCCGACCGGTGGATGTTCGGCTGGGCCACCGGCGGCGAGGTGCCCACCGTGTGGCTACAGCAGCACTTCTACGACGCCGACCGGGTGCACTGGTGGGACGTGCTGGCCAGCTGGGTGTACTTCTCGCACTTCGTGACGGCCTTCGTGGCCGCCGTGGTGCTGTGGCTGACCTCCCGGCCGCGCTGGATCGCGTTCATGCGCCGGTGGATCTTCCTGTTCATGTTCGGCCTGGTCACGTACTTCCTGTACCCGGCGGCGCCGCCGTGGTGGGCCGGGCAGTACGGCCTGCTGCCCGACGTGGTGCGCATCTCCACCCGGGGCTGGCGCGCGATCGGCATGCACGGCGCCGGCAACATGCTGAACTTCGGCCAGATGGCCGCGAACCCGGTCGCCGCGATGCCGTCCCTGCACACCGCGTTCGCGCTGTTCGTCGTCGTGTTCTTCCTGAACTCGGTGCGCAAGCGGTGGTGGCCGCTGCTGCTGGCGTATCCGCTGGCGATGACGTTCACGCTGGTCTACACCGGCGAGCACTACGTGATCGACGTGCTGGTCGGCTGGGCGTACGTGGGGATCACGTTCCTGGTGGTGGGACTGGCGGAGCGGTGGTGGGCACGCCGGCGGGCGTCTCCCGCGCTTCCGTCTCCCGGGTCTCCCGCGTCTCCGTATCCCGCGCCTCCCGCGCCTCCCGAGAGCGCCGCACCAGCTCCGCCGCCAGCCACCACGCCTCGCTGAGGTCGCGGTCGCGGGCGGCGGCCGGCAACCCGCCGGCGGTGTCCGCGTACACGGTGGCGAGGCCGAGCCGGCGCTGCAGCGGCCCCTGCACGACCCGGACGCTCTGCATCCGCGCGTACGGCACGATCACCAGCTGGCGGGTCAGCCGGCCGTCCCGGGCGACCATGACGTCGGCGGTCAGCCCGACGCCCATCACCGGCAGCGCGAACGGGTGGAACCACCGGGCCCGCGCCGGCGGCGCGGCGTTCGGCAGCCCGGCCAGCGAGACGCCGGGCAGCGTCTCGGCCAGTACCCGCTCGCTGGTGGCCGCGTCGCCGACCGGCAGCAGGCGGTCGAACGCCTTGCCGTCCTCGACGCCGGCGCCGGTCATCCCGGCCACGTCGAGGCGCATCCGGAGCCACCCCTTCGCCCGCCACAGCAGCGGCCAGGTCACCCGGACGGCCTGCACCCGGACCAGCGGGATGGTCTGGCTGCGGGTCTCCAGCAGGCCGCCGCGCAGGCGCAGGCCCGCGTCGCCGCGGGCGAGCCGGAAGTTCCAGTCCGCGAGTACCCGGCGGACCGGCTGGAGCAGGATGCCGGCCATCGCGGTGACGGTGCTGGCGATGCCGATGAACGAGAACGTCGGGTCGTACACGAACTGCGCCGTGACCCCCGCCACGCCGAACGGGATGGTCAGCGCCTGCGGCGTGAGGAGCTGGCTGACCAGCAGTTCCCGGTTGACGACCGCGTGGATGGGGCGCTCGGCGGGCGCCGCCGCGCGCTCGGCGCTCTCGGTTCCGGCGGCGGCCGCCGGGGCCTGCCCCGCGAGGGCGAGGAGGCGCGCGCGCAGGGCGACCGCGTCGGCCACCGTCAGGTACGCCAGCGGCGCCTCCGTCTTGCTGCCGCCCACCACCTCCAGCCGCAGCTCGGCGAGGCCGGTGAGCTGGGCGAGCAGCGGGCGGACCACCTCGACCGCCTGCAGCCGCTCCAGCGGGATCGCCCGGGTGCGCCGCCACAGCAGCCCCTCGTGCACCCGCAGTTCCCGCCCGACCACGTGGTAGCCGGTGTTGTACCAGCTCACCAGCGCCAGGACGACCTGGCCGACCACCAGCGCCAGCACCATGACCGCGAACCAGCCCAGCCCCACCTGGCCGAGCGTCTGCCAGGACAGCGCCGCGATGATCACGACCAGGGCGCGGCCGCCGCGCAGCAGCGGGGTGAGCGGGTGCAGCCGCTTCCGCGGCTCCGCGGCCGCGCCCTGCGCGTCGCTCTCGCCGTGCGTTGTGAGGAAGGGCCCCTGGTTATCGCTTTCCGCGGATAAAGGGTCCCTTCCTTGCACCTCGCTCACAGGCCCTCCGCGCGGTCTTCGCCGAGCGCGGTCAGGCGGTCGCGCAGCCGGGCCGCTTCCGGCG
The DNA here is from genome assembly GCA_037414955.1 of Actinomycetes bacterium KLBMP 9797. Classification (GTDB taxonomy): domain Bacteria; phylum Actinomycetota; class Actinomycetes; order Mycobacteriales; family Micromonosporaceae; genus Phytohabitans. Next base: position 15,236 of record JBBEWH010000085.1, on the reverse strand, counting down.
GGCGCAGGCCGGGTACGCGGGCGTCGCTCGCCGCCGCCGCGGTGTGCAGCTGCACGGTCGCGAGCGTGAACGCGCGCTCCAGCGGCCCGGCGGTCACGTCGACGAACTGCATCCGCGCGTACGGCACGATGGAGAGCCGCCGCACCAGCAGCCCGTGCCGCACCAGCAGGTCGTTGTCGCGTTCGGCGTATCCCCAGGAGCGCACCGAGCGGATGCTGACGGCGGCGCTCCAGGCGTACAGCGCGGCGGTCAGGAGGAGGCCGAGGCCGAAGATCCAGTGGCCGCTGAGGATCCACCCGACGGCCAGGGCGGCGGCCGCGATGAGCGCGGTGATGCCGGCGCGGATCAGTTCGACCCAGATGAGATCACGGGAGACCGGCCGCCAGTCCACGGTGTCCGGCCATGGTTCCAGCGCGTCGACGGGGTGCGTCACGGCTCCAGGCTACGGGGCAGTGGCACGATCCTCATCAGGCCCAGTCTCACCAGGCCCAGCGTCACCAGGCCCAGCGTCACCAGGCCCAGTCTCACCAAGCACAGTCACCTCGCGCAGGAAGCCGCGCAGGGTCAGGAACTCGCCGAGGGTTTCCCGGTGGGTGTCGCACGCCAGCCAGGTCTTGCGGCGCTCGGGGTCGTGGAGCTTCGGATTGTTCCACTGGAGGGCCCAGACGGCTGTCGCCTGACAGCCGCGGGCGGAGCACTTCACACCGGAAGTGTAAGAGCGCCGGGCGGCCACGGGGGAAGCCGCCCGGCGACGGCTGAATCGTACACGTGCACAGCCCCACTGTGTCTACCCGTTGGCCGCCCTGTTTTCACCTGGCGCGACGCGGCGCGCCGGACAGTGATCAGGGCGGCCGGACCGGCGGTGTACCCGATGCCGGATTTCGGTCGTGCCGCCCGGCTGGATAGGTTGGCGTGTAACGCTAGGTGGGGCGGCGTCCGGCCGCCTCAGCCGACGATGCTTACCCGCTGTGGAGGACCGGTGGCCCAGCCGACCACGCCCGAGACCCCTGTGACCCCTGAGCCCGCCGACGTGCCGGCCCAGGCCACCTCGGCTTCGAGCACCACCCCCGCCCAAGACGCGACGTCGCTGGAGCGCGCGCTGTTCGAGGTCAAGCGGGTGATCGTCGGGCAGGATCGCATGGTGGAGCGGATGTTCGTCGCGCTCCTGGCCCGCGGTCACTGCCTCCTGGAGGGCGTTCCCGGGGTCGCCAAGACGCTCGCGGTGGAGACGCTCGCCCGGGTCGTCGGCGGCACGTTCGCCCGCGTCCAGTTCACGCCCGACCTGGTGCCGGCCGACATCGTCGGCACCCGGATCTACCGGCAGTCCACCGAGAAGTTCGACGTCGAGCTGGGGCCGGTGTTCGTCAACTTCCTGCTCGCCGACGAGATCAACCGGGCGCCGGCCAAGGTGCAGTCCGCGCTGCTGGAGGTGATGTCCGAGCAGCAGGTGTCGATCGGCGGCGAGACCCACGAGGTGCCCAACCCGTTCCTGGTCATGGCCACCCAGAACCCGATCGAGCAGGAGGGTGTCTACCCGCTGCCCGAGGCGCAGCGCGACCGCTTCCTCATGAAGATCGTGGTCGGCTACCCGACCGACGCCGAGGAGCGCGAGATCGTCTACCGGATGGGGGTCAGCGCGCCGGAGCCGAACCCCGTGTTCACCCCGGCCGACCTGCTCGCCCTGCAGCGCAAGGCGGACCAGGTGTTCGTGCACAACGCGCTGGTCGACTACACGGTGCGGCTGGTGCTCGCCACCCGCGCACCCGCCGAGCACGGCATCCCGGACGTGGCGCAGCTCATCCAGTACGGTGCCAGCCCGCGCGCCTCGCTCGGCATCGTGCGGGCCACCCGCGCGCTCGCCCTCATGCGCGGCCGCGACTACGCCCTGCCGCAGGACGTCCAGGACATCGCCCCCGACATCCTGCGGCACCGGCTGGTGCTCAGCTACGACGCGCTGGCCGATGACATCCCCGCCGACCACATCGTGGCGCGCGTGATGGCGAACGTGCCGCTGCCCAGCGTGGCGCCCCGCCAGCACGCGGTGCCGGCGGTGCCCGCGCCGGCGAGCCCAGCCGCCGGCACGCCGCAGCCGGCCGGCGCCTGGCCCGGGACGCTCCAATGACGGCCCCGCCGCGCGAGGACCGCGCATGACGGCTCCGGAGGCGCAACGCGGCGCGCGGGCGGACGCGGTCCTGTCGCGCCTCCAGCTCATGGTCACCCGCAAGCTCGACGGCCTGCTCCAGGGCGACTACGTCGGGCTGCTGCCGGGGCCCGGCACGGAGGCGGGGGAGTCCCGCGAGTACCGGCCCGGCGACGACGTCCGCCGCATGGACTGGCCGGTCACCGCCCGCACCACGATGCCGCACGTCCGCCAGACCGTGGCCGACCGGGAGCTGGAGACCTGGCTCGCCGTCGACCTCTCCGCGAGCCTCGACTTCGGCACCGCCAAGTACCTCAAGCGGGAGGTCGCGGTCGCCGCCGCCACCGCGTTGACCTACCTGACGGTGCGCGGGGGCAACCGCATCGGCGCGGTCGTGGGCACCGGTGCCAGCACGGTCCGCATGCCGGCCCGCCCCGGCCGCAAGGAAGCACAGGGGCTGCTGCGCGCCATCGCCCGCACCCAGGTCGCACCCGGACGCAGCGACCTGGGCGACCTGATCGACAAGCTCAACCGCCCACCGCGCCGGCGCGGCGTCGCGGTGGTGATCTCCGATTTCCTGGCACCGCCCGAGCAGTGGGCGCGGCCGGTGCGCAAGCTCGGCGTCCGGCACGACGTGCTCGCCATCGAGATCGTCGACCCGCGCGAGCTGGAACTGCCCGACGTCGGTGTGCTCACCCTCGTCGACCCGGAGAGCGGCCGGCTGCACGAGGTGCAGACCGCCGACCCCCGGCTGCGCCACCGGTACGCGGAGGCCGCCTCCGCCCAGCGCGCGGCCATTGCCCAGGCGCTGCGCGCCGCCGGCGCCGCCCACCTGCGGCTGCGCACCGACTCCGACTGGCTGCTCGACATGGTCCGGTTCGTCGCCGCCCAGCGGCACGCACGCACCCGAGGAACCACACGATGATTCGTTTTCTGCAACCGTGGTGGCTGCTGGCGCTGGTGCCGGTGCTGGCGATCGCCGGCGCCTACGTGTGGCGTCAGTTCCGCCGCCGGCACTACGCGATGCGGTTCACCAACGTCGACCTGCTGCGGACGCTCGCGCCGAAGGGCATCGGCTGGCGCCGGCACGTCGCGGCGGGCGCGTTCCTCATCAGCCTGATGGCGCTGGCCACCGCGATGGCCCGGCCCTCGGTCGATCGCGAGGAGCCGCTGGAACGCGCCACCGTCATGCTCGCCATCGACGTGTCGCTGTCGATGGAGGCCGACGACGTGGCGCCCAGCCGCATCGAGGCGGCGCAGGAGGCGGCCAAGCAGTTCGTCACCGAGCTGCCGCCGACGTACAACCTCGGGCTCGTGTCGTTCGCCAAGTCGGCCAACGTGCTGGTGCCGCCGTCGAAGGACCGGGAGGCGGTGACCGCCGCCATCGACGGGCTCACGCTCGCCGAGGCCACCGCGACCGGCGAGGCCGTCTTCACCTGCCTGGAGGCGATCCGCTCGGTGCCCGCCGACGGCGCCGCCGGCGCCCCGCCGGCCCGCATCGTGCTGCTCTCCGACGGCTATCGCACGTCGGGCCGGTCGGTGGAAGAGGCCGGCTCGGCCGCCGCCTCGGCCAACGTGCCGGTCTCCACGATCGCGTTCGGCACCGACGCGGGCACGGTGGACATCGGCGGCCAGCTCCAGCCGGTACCGGTCGACCGGCTCGCGCTGGCCGAGCTGGCGGAGACCACGCGGGGATACTTCTACGAGGCGGCCTCGGTGACCGAGCTGAAGCAGGTATACGAAGACATGGGCAGCTCGATCGGCCACCGCATCCAACCCCGCGAAATCACCCAGTGGTACGCGGGCGTGGCGTTGTTGTTCGCGCTCGCGGCAGGCGCCATGAGCCTAATCTGGACCTCCCGCCTCCCCTAACCCCTCCCGCCCCCGCGTCTTTCTGCACGTCGATCAAGGGCATAGGCACGTGGTTTGATCTCTAATCCGCGTGCCTATGCCCTTGATCCACGCGGTTTTCCTTGATCGAGCACGCTTGCTCCGCTTCGACCGCGAACGCCGCGCGGGCGGGCGTTCGCTGTTGCGATGTGACGGCGTAGAAGGTGGGCCTCGCATAATGGCGATGTTTCCATTATTGCGATCAATCGAATGAGGCCCAGTCCATGATCAAGGCGTGCGTCAAGGCGGGAGGACGGCCTGTAGGTCGCCGTGCTCATGTCATCCGCCCCTGTCCATTAACAAGCCGTCCTACAAGTAGTTAGAACTACTTGACGGACGCCTTGATCATGAGGCGAGGAAATTGTTAGTGCGACACGCGGGTAATGGGATTTGGAGGGTCGACGCCAACGGTTTAGGGGCGCTAGCGTCTCGCGCATGAAATATCCCCCGGCCGGGGCCGTCGCGGAGGCCAACGTGGCGCTGTGCGCCTCCTATGCCGCGTGGACACCGCTGTTGTACGCCGAAGGTGTGGACGTCGCGCCACTGCACGGCAGCGCGGCGGTCGAGTCCGGCCAGCAAGGCCGTGACAGCATCCCGACCCGCACGTCATCCGGGAGACCCGGGCGATCGACGGCATTGTGGCCACCGCGCGGCCGAAGACGTGCGCCGGTGAGAAGGTGGCGGTGTACATCCTCAAGGAGACTTAGACGAGGACGAAGACGACGAGCACCCAGACGGCGGCGAGGGTGAAGCCCAGCGGAGCGAAGAAGCGGTTCATGGCGGTTCTCCCGTGGTGGCAGGGCACACGACGAGCACGCCCGGCTGACCACCTGGGCGGCTAAGAGGGAGGGCGCACGGCCCGGCTATGACTAGGGGGATCGCTATCTCGTCGCACAGCGATCACCTCCTTCGGCCGTTCCCGCTCAGAACCGTCCGACATCGTATACCCACGACGCGATCCCAGGTGGCACGCCGCGATGAGAATCACCCCGAAGGCGGGTAGCCAGGCCATCCGTGCGGTCACCCACAGTGGTCCGTCCGGTGTGGTGTGCAGGCCGAGCACGGCGCCGCCGGCCGCCACCGCCGCCAAGCCGACCACCGCGACGAGCGCGCTCTGATGCCACAGGTAGATGGGCAGCGCGTGCGTGTTCAGCAGTCGCACCGGCCGTGGCGATGGCCGGCGGTTCAGCCAGGAGCGCGACAGCAGTGCGACGCCCACCTGCGCGGTGCCGAGCGCCAGCGCGAACAGTGACGGCGGGTCCAGGTTGGACCGTCCGGCGCCGGGTACGCCCACCGCGCTCGCCGGGTACCCGAAGACCAGCACGAGCACCGCCATCCCGATGGCGCCGGTCAGCAGCAGCGCGCCGCCCCGGTGCAGCCGGCGCTCGTGCAGGGCGAGGCCGAAGACGTACGGGACGAGCCAGGCGGACACGACGGTGAGCGGAAGCAGTCGCACGCCGGCGTCCGACAGGGCCAGGACCGCCACCGCGGGCAGCGCCACGACCAAGCCCCAGCGGCGCACCGCCCAGCGCAGCGGCCCGGTCAGCGACCGCAGCACCGCGAATGGCAGGAGAAACCACAGTGGACTGATGGCGAGCATGGCGACGGTGCGCAGCGTGCGGTCGGGGGCGCCGGCCACCGCGGCGGCGATCAGCGCCACCGTCCACAGTGCCACGAACCCGGCGAGCGGGCGCAGCAGGCCGGCGAGGCCGCGCGGGCCGGACGACCGTGAGCGCGCGGCCGCGTACCCCGCCGCGAAGAAGAACAGCCCCAGCGTCTGGAAGAGCCAGCTGGCCGGCGCCAGCCATGGCATCGCCCGCAGCGGGCTGGACTGCGCCAGCCCGTCGGCGGTGAGCACCAGGCCGGTGACCAGCCAGTGCCCGAGCACCACGCCGCCGATCGCGATGGCCCGCACCGCATCGATCGCCCGGTCGCGACCCGCGTCGCCTGGCTGGTGGCGGCCGCGGCCCGCGTCGCTTGGCTGCTGGCGGCCGCCGTCACGAGCGACGCCCGACTGGTCGCGGGCCACGACGACACCGGCGCTCATGACGCACCCGCCCCGCCCGCCGCCCCCGGCAGGCCCGTCGTCATCGCCGCGCCTGCCGCGCCGCTCGCGCCTGCCGCGCCGCTCGCGCCTGCCGCGCCGCTCGCGCCTGCCGCGCCGCTCGCGCCTGCCGCGCCGCTCGCGCCTGCCGCGCCGGTCGCGCCGGTCGCGCCGGTCGTGCTTGCCGTGCCCGCCGCCTCGGTCGCGCCGGTCGCGCCCGCCGCCTCCGATGGGTTCGCCGTGGCCGCGGGGTCCGGCACGTCGGCTGCGCCCGTCGCGATCGCCGCCAGGGCCGCGAGAGTGGGGGAGTGGGGGGCCAGGTAGCCGTCGTGGCCGCCGACACCGGCGCGGGTCGGCAGCGCCTGGGCGCCGAAGTCGGGGTCGGACGGGCGGACGCCGTGGCCGAGGCCGAGCAGCCGCACCGACGGCACCCAGTGGATCCAGTCGTCGGGCGCCTCAGCGGCCCACACCCGGGCCCGGGTGTGTAGGTCGGCGACCCGGTCGGCGCCCATGCCGGGGGCGCCGAGAGCGACCACATCGGTGACCGTGTCCGGCAGCCGCGCGGCCGCGAGCCCGATCACCAGCGCGCCGTAGCTGTGGCCGACCAGGGTCACCGTGGCGGTGGGTGGGAGGCTGTCGACGTACTCCACAAGGGACGCCACGCCCGCGCGGGCCCGGCGCTCGCGCGCGGTCTCCGGGCCGAGGCCGTCGGGCGGGTGGTAGCCCAGCCACGCCACCACCGGGACCCCGGTGGCGGCGTGCAGCGCGCGGGCCGGGCGCGCCAGGTCGCCCGGCTCCGTGCCGACACCGGGCACGTACACGACGATGCGGTCCGCGGTCGTGACGTCGCCGACCGGGTACGTGACGAGGGGCGTCGCCGCGGTCGGCAGCGGCGTGGGGGAGAGGGCGAGGGTCAGCGTGCTGACCGCGATGGCGTACCGGAGCATGCCCACCAGCGTGTGTCCAAGGTGGCCGCACGGGCGTCCCGCCGCGGAGCGCACTTCCGCGTGCTACCACGGAGCTACAGGTAACACGGAGCTACAGGTAAGCGGGCACGATCCCATGATCAAGGCGTCCCTCACCTCGCTAGAACGACGTGAGGGACGCCTTGATCATGGGGAGAAGCACACGGGGGACCGGGCTATTCGCCGGCGGCGACCAGCCCGGTCTCGTACGCCAGCACCACCGCCTGGGCCCGGTCGCGCAGGTCCAGCTTGGCCAGGATCCGCCCGACGTGGGTCTTCACGGTCTGCTCGGCCACCACCAGGTCGGTGGCGATCTCCTGATTGGACCGTCCACGTGCGATCAGCCGCAGCACGTCGGTCTCGCGCGGGGTGAGCGCGTTCAGCGCGGACGGGCGCGGCCGCTCGCGGGTGGGCCGGGCGGCGAATTCGGCGATCAGCCGCCGCGTCACCGACGGCGCGAGCAGCGCCTCGCCGGACGCCACGACCCGCACCGCGTGCACCAGGTCGGCGGCCGGCGCGTCCTTGAGCAGGAACCCGCTGGCGCCGGCCCGCAGCGCCTCGTAGACGTAGTCGTCGAGGTCGAACGTGGTCAGGATGAGCACCCGTGGTCGCTCGTGCCCCGGCGGGCGGTCGCCGATGAGGCGCCGGGTCGCGGCGAGCCCGTCGAGCACCGGCATGCGCACGTCCATGAGCACCACGTCGGGGTCGAGCCGGCGGGCGGCGGTGACCGCGTCGGCGCCGTTCGCCGCGTCGCCGACCACGAGCAGGTCGGGCTGGGCGGCCAGCAGCGCGCCGAAGCCCTGCCGCACCATCGCCTGGTCGTCCGCGATCAGTACCCGGATCATGGCCCTCCCGCGTGGTACGGCAATCGTGCCTCGACCTCGAACCCGCCCTCGCCGGTCGGTCCGGCGGCGAACTCGCCGCCGAGCAGCCCCGTGCGCTCGCGCATCCCGGCCAGCCCGTGACCGGTGCCGGGCGCGCGGCCGGCTGGCGGCTGCGCCGCCGGCCCATTATGGATCCGCACGAAGAGCTGCTGGCGCCACGGCCTGATCTCGACCCGCACGGCCGCGCCCGGCGCGTGCCGGCTCGCGTTCGCGAGGGCTTCCTGCACGATCCGGTACGCCGCCAGGCCGACCGCCTCGGGCGGATCCGGCCCGCCGGCCACGTCGAGCGTGGCGGTGACCCCGGCCTGCTGGGCGTTCGCCACCAGCTCGGGCACGTCGGGCAGGCCCGGCTGCGGCGCCTTCGGCGGATCGGCGCCCTCGCTGCGCAACACGCCCAGCAGGCGGCGCATGTCGGTGAGCGCGCCGCGCGCCGCGCCGGCGATGCCGGTGAACTCCTCACGCACCGGGTCGGGCAGCTCCGCCAACCGGTAGGGCGCGGTCTCCGCCCGCACGGCGATCATGGACATGTGGTGGGCGACCACGTCGTGCAGCTCGCGGGCGATGCGGGCGCGCTCCTCCAGCACCGCCCGGCGCGCCTTCTCCAGCTCGCTGATCTCGGACTGCTCGGCGAGCGCGCGGGACTGCTCGGCGAGTGCCCGCTGGATGCGCGCGGTGCGTCCGAGCAGGTCGCCGACGATCAGCAGGGCCGCGAACAGCAGCGTGATGCCGGCCACGTTGTGGGGCCGCACGAAGATCCACACCGGGATGAGGCTGAACAGCCCGAACCACACCAGGACCGGGCGGTCGACCCGGGCGGCCACCACCAGCAGCACCAGGATGATGACGAGCACCTGGACCGGCGCCCACGGCCACGCCTCGTCGGGCTCGCGGTTGAACGTGCCGAAGAACTCGCCCAGCACCACGAGCCGCGCCGCGACCAGCGGCCGGCTCAGCAGGAACGGCAGCGGCGCGACCGCCAGCAGCGCCAGCGTGATCGAGCTGAGCATGGGCAGGCGCCGGCCATCGACCAGGCCCTGCGCGGTGACCGCCGCCAGCGCGATCAGCAGCAGTACGCCGGCGCTCGCCAGCCAGGCCCGCCCGCGCGGCAGCCGGACCGGGGGATATTCCGGCCCGGCCAGGAAACGGCGCAGGCCCCGCCAGGCCCCGCGCGCGAACGACCTCACGACCGAAGGCTACGACGCGCCACCGACAGCGACGTCCCGCCACGGTACTACCGCGATGTCGTACCCCGGTATGGTCTGTGCGGCAGGCGAACGACGAGGTAGGGGGTCTGATGGCGCGCACCGTGCTGGTGACCGGCGGCAACCGGGGGATCGGGCTGGCGATCGCGCAGGCGTTCGCCAAGCAGGGCGACCGGGTGGCGGTCACGCACCGCGGATCGGGTGCGCCCGACGGTCTGTTCGGCGTCCAGTGCGACATCACCGACGCGGCGTCCGTCGACGCGGCGTTCGCGACGGTCGAGGCCGAGCTGGGGCCGGTCGAGGTGCTGATCGCCAACGCGGGCATCACCGACGACACGCTGCTGCTGCGGATGTCCGAGGAGCAGTTCACCCGGGTCCTCGACACGAACCTCACCGGCGCCTTCCGGGTCGCCCGGCGGGCCGCGAAGCTGATGCTCCGCGCCAAGTGGGGCCGCATGATCTTCATCTCGTCGGTCGTCGGGCTGTACGGGTCGGCGGGCCAGGTGAACTACGCGGCGAGCAAGGCCGGCCTGGTCGGCGTCGCCCGGTCGATCACCCGGGAGCTCGGCACCCGTAACATCACGGCCAACGTGGTGGCGCCCGGCTTCGTCGAGACCGACATGACCGCGGCGCTGCCCGAGGAGCGCAAGGCCGAGTACCTGAAGGCCATCCCGGCCGGGCGGTTCGGCGCCGCCGACGAGGTGGCCGGCGTGGTGACCTGGCTGGCCGGCGACGGTGCCGGATACATCTCCGGCGCGGTCATCCCGGTCGACGGCGGTCTGGGTATGGGGCACTAGGTCCGTACGGAGGCCCGGTCGACGGCGGCTGTGATGTCACTGAGGTATGGGGCACTAACTGACGGAGGGTTCACGTTGTCTGGACTGCTGGCCGGCAAGCGGCTGCTCGTCACCGGCATCATCACCGACCAGTCGATCGCGTTCTCGGTCGCCAAGCTCGCGCAGGAGCAGGGCGCGACGGTCGTGCTCACCGGCTTCGGCCGGCTGTCGCTGGTCGAGCGGATCGCCAAGCGGCTGCCCGCCCCGGCACCGGTCATCGAGCTCGACGTGCAGAACGCGGAGCAGCTCGCCGGCCTCGCCGACCAGGTGCGCGCGCACGTCGACGGGCTCGACGGCGTGGTGCACTCCATCGGCTTCGCGCCGCAGAGCTGCCTCGGCGGCGGCTTCATGACGGCGCCGTGGGAAGACGTGGCGACGGCGCTGCACGTGTCCACGTACTCCTATAAAGCCCTGGCCTCGGCGGTGCTGCCGCTGATGGGACCGGGCGGCGCGTTCGTCGGCCTGACCTTCGACGCGCAGCTCGCGTGGCCGGTGTACGACTGGATGGGTGTGGCCAAGGCGGGCCTGGAGTCGGCGTCCCGCTACCTGGCGCTGCACCTCGGTCGCCAGGGGATCCGCAGCAACCTGGTCTCGGCCGGCCCGCTGCGCACGATGGCGGCCAAGTCGATCCCCGGGTTCGACCAGTTCGAAGATGAGTGGGTCAAGCGCGCGCCGCTCGGCTGGGACCTCGCGGACCAGGAGTCGGCGGCCAAGGCCTGCCTGGCCCTGCTGTCCGACTGGTTCCCGGCCACCACGGGTGAGATCGTCCACGTCGACGGGGGGTTCCACGCCGTCGGGGCGTAGCGGGTCCCGGCCCGGCCGCCGCGGTGGTCGCGGCGCTGACGGGCGGTGCCGCGCCGCCGGCCGCGAGAAGGCAGGATAGGGGCATGGCGTACGACGCGTTGCTCCTGGTGTCGTTCGGGGGGCCCGAGCGCCCCGACGACGTGCTGCCCTTCCTCGCCAACGTCACCCGCGGCCGCAACGTGCCGCCCGAGCGGCTGGCCGAGGTGGCCGAGCACTATCAGCACTTCGGTGGGGTGTCGCCGATCAACCAGCAGTGCCGCGATCTGCTCGCGGCCGTCCGGGAGGGCTTCGACCTTCCGGTCTACTGGGGCAATCGCAACTGGCACCCGATGCTCGCCGACACCGTGGCGACGATGCGCGACGACGGCGTGCGCACCGCGCTCGCGTTCGTCACCAGCGCGTACGGGGGTTATTCGTCCTGCCGGCAGTACCTCGAGGACATCGCGGCGGCGCGGGCGGCGGTCGGTCCGGACGCTCCGGTGATCGAGAAGCTGCGCCACTTCCACGACCACCCGGGATTCGTCGCGCCGCACGCCGACGCGGTCCGGGCCGCCCGCGACACCCTGCCGGCCGGCGGCGACGTGCGGCTGGTCTTCACCGCCCACTCCATCCCCGCGTCGATGGCCGCGACCGCCGGTCCGGAGGGTGGCCTCTACGAGGCCCAGCTTCGCGAGACGGCCGCCCTGGTGGCCGCCGCCGGAGCTCCCGACCTGCCGTGGGACCTGGTGTGGCAGAGCCGCAGCGGTCCGCCGCACGTGCCGTGGCTGGAGCCCGACGTGAACGACCACCTCGCGACCCTGCGCGAGCGGGGCGTGACCGGGGTGGTGGTGAGCCCGATCGGCTTCGTCTCCGACCACCTGGAGGTGATCTGGGACCTCGACAACGAGGCCGCCGGCACCGCCAAGCGGCTCGGGCTCGACTACGCGCGCGCCGGCACCCCGGGCACCGACCCGCGGTTCGTGGCCATGGTGCGCGACCTGGTGGCCGAGCGCGTCACCGGCGGGCCATCCCGGTTGGATACGGTGACGTGTCAGGTCGGATGCTGCGCACCGCGGAAAGGGGTGGGTTCGTGACAGACCGCCGTAAGCCGGTCGAGAGCTGGCTGACCGACATGGACGGCGTGCTGGTGCACGAGGGCCAGCCGGTGCCCGGCGCCACCGAGTTCGTCAACCGGCTGCGCGCGTCCGGCAAGCCGTTCCTGATCCTGACCAACAACTCCATCTACACGCCGCGCGACCTGCAGGCCCGGCTGACCCGGATGGGCTTCGAGGTGCCCGAGCACGCGATCTGGACCGCCGCGCTCGCCACCGCCCAGTTCCTCGCGGACCAGCGGCCGGGCGGCACGGCGTACGTGATCGGGGAGGCCGGGCTGACCACCGCGATGCACGCGGTCGGCTACATCCTCACCGACTTCGCGCCGGACTACGTGGTACTGGGCGAGACCCGGACGTACAGCTTCGAGGCGATCACCAAGGCGGTCCGGCTGATCAACGGCGGCGCCCGGTTCATCTGCACCAACCCCGACCCCACCGGGCCGTCCACCGAGGGCGCGCTGCCGGCGGCCGGCTCGGTGGCCGCCATGATCTCCAAGGCGACCGGCGTCGAGCCGTACTTCGTGGGCAAGCCCAATCCGATGATGATGCGGTCGGCGCTCAACACCATCGAGGCGCACTCCGAGACCACCGCGATGATCGGCGACCGGATGGACACCGACGTGCTGTGCGGGCTCGAGGCCGGCCTGGAAACGATTCTGGTGCTGACCGGCATCAGTTCGCGCGTCGAGGCCCATCGCTATCCCTATCGTCCATCGCGCATCGTCAATTCCGTCGTCGACCTCCTCGACGAAATCTAACCCCTTCATGATCAGGGCTTGTGGTTGACGGGGGTGGCGGCGGCAGCTCACACCTTCCGCACCTCGGTGATAAGGTCGCTCACGCGCGTTCGCCAGTGACCGCCTCTTGTCGAACGTGAGCGCGAAGTCCTCAGTCTCCGGCACGAGGCGCGCTACATCGAGTTCCGCAAGGTCAGTGACCAGCCTAGCCAGGCGGGCACCCCGCGCGGCTTTGTCTGGCTTACGGCGCCCGTTGCCATCCTTGTGGAAGTGGATCCGGCGCTTGCCTGGGCATGATGAGCGATCTTATCGATTGGCGGGCAGACGCCAACTTTGTTGATGGCACCAGTGCGGTGACCATGACGAATCCGTGCTCCTTCGTCTCATCTGTGAATGCGTGTTACCGCACGGCTCTGCCGCCCTCTTACGTCGATCGAGAATAACCCTTGATTGGTAACACATAAGAGTGGGTTGGCGCTGCCCCGAAACGTTGGAGTCTTTGTTGGGAGAATTGCAACAAATGTGGCGCGGTAGGCGGCCCGGCGCTAGTCTCCGCAGCGCCCACCCCCGATGCGAATCTTGACGAGAAACGGTGCGATTCGGACCGTTTCTCGTCAAGATTCACCACCAGGAACCGACCAGGAACCGGCACGCCGTCTGGTCGGCGTGGAGCGTCATCTCGCCGCCGCGCCGCGCCGATCAAGGAGAACCACGTCGATCAAGGGCTCGGGCACCTGGATCCGAGATCAAACCATGTGCCGGAGCCCTTGATCGGCGGGCAGGGCCTGAACGGCGGGCAGGGCCTGAACGGCGGGCGGCCCCCGCCGGGGGGCAAACGGGCATTGCGTTATGGCTGCTTGACGGACGCGCCCTGATCCTGGAAAGGGGTTATTCGGGGCGGAGGGGGGAGTTGCAGGCGGCGACGAGGGCGCGGCGGCAGGCCGTCATCAGGGGGCGGAGGGCGGCGTCGCGCTGCTGTGCCTCGTATCCGTTCACCGCGCCGCCGGGTGCGGCGTGCTCGGCCAGTGCGAGCACCCGGTCGAGCACGGTCGCCCGGGCGAACAGTCGCCGGGCCCGCGGCTCGAAGCCGGGCGGCAGGTCGATGCCGGCGTCCGGCCGGCGGATGGCCGCCAGCGCGCCGGCCAGCTCGGGCCGCCACTGGGCGATGTCGAGCCGGGTGAGCGTGGCGGTGGCCTCGGCCAGCGCCGTGGACAGGTCGGCCTCGGCCTCGGCGGCGGTGGGATCGCCGGCCGGCAGTGGCCCGTCCGGCAGCGGGTGGACCCGCCAGAGCACGGTCTCGAAGGTCATCCCCGAGCCGGAGGTGTGGCTGCGCACCTCGGGAATGAGGCCCAGCCCGCGGGCCACCACGGCCTCGCCGGCGAGCAGGGCCGCGCCGGTGAACGCCCCGGCCGCGGGCAACCCGCGCGGGTCGCCGGGTGCGGGCAGCGCCAGCCGGATCTCGTCGGGCGTCAGTTTGGACAGTGTCGGCAGCGCGGCGCCGAGCGGCACGTCGGTCCAGGTGCCGGGGGCGTCGGCCACGAGGTGCTCCTCGTCGCCCGCGATCTCGTCGGCCACCTCGTCGAACGGCACGAGGCCGGCGCGCCACGCGCGCACCCAGGCCACGAACCGGCTCGACCGGCGCGCTACCAACGTCGCCGCTGCTGCGGAAGACATGCGGCAAGAGTACGTGCTGACCGCTGCCCTGTCTCGGGTGCGGCGCGTCTGCGTGGTCCGCCGCGCCCACGGCGCTACCGTCCGGAACCATGTATGGGGAGGACGTGTTGGCGGGCGACTGGCGTCGCCGTAAGACGATTGCGCAGGTCGACGCGGAGCTCGACCTGGTGGTGGAGGACGCCGACTCCGGCTTCTGCGGCGCCGTGGTGGGCTTCGAGTTCGGCGCCGTCGTGCTGGAAGACCGGCACGGCAAGCGGCGCAACTTCCCGTTGGCGCCGGCCGCGTTCCTGCTCGACGGGCAGCCGGTGACGCTGCGCAAGCCGGCGGCGCCGTCCGGTCCGGCGCCGCGGCGGCGCACGGCATCCGGGTCGGTCGCGGTCGACGGGGTGCGGGCGCGGGTGGCGCGCGCCAGCCGCATCTGGGTCGAGGGTATCCACGACGCCGCCCTGGTGGAGCGGATCTGGGGCGACGACCTGCGCATCGAGGGTGTGGTGGTGGAGCCGCTCGACGGCATCGACGCACTGGCCGACGCGGTGCGGGAGTTCGAGCCGGGGCCGGGGCGGCGGTTGGGCGTGCTCGTCGACCACCTGGTGCCCGGTTCTAAGGAGAGCCGGCTGGTCGCCGCGGTCACGTCGCCCTACGTGCTGGTCACCGGCCACCCGTACGTCGACGTGTGGCAGGCGGTGAAGCCGGCCCGGCTCGGCATCGAGGCGTGGCCGGTGATCCCGCCGGGTCAGCCGTGGAAAGAGGGCGTGTGCCGGGCGCTGGGGGTGGCCGAGCCGGCCGAGATGTGGCGCCGGATCCTGTCCACCGTGGATGGCTTCCAGCACGTCGAGACGCCCTTGATCAACGCGATGGAGCGCCTGATCGACTTCGTCACGACCCCATGATCAGGGCGTCCCCGTAGTCGGTAGAACGACTACAGGGGCCCCCCCATCCGGCAGAAACGGGGCGCCGCCCCGGGTG